>RFOD01000016.1 GCA_009926865.1 Gammaproteobacteria bacterium
CGCTGACGATCACTTTACGCATGTTCACAAGCGCTCCATTGACGGGGTGCTCGCTGCGGTACGCGATACCGGCATGCGCTGCCGCATGGCGCGTCTCACCCTGAACGACAAAGACGCCGTCCCCGATGGCTTTCGTGAAGATCTTGAGACGGGTATCGCGGAGACGGAGCGCGTCAAGAAAGAGTGGGAGGATGGCCTCATCAGTGTGACGGCCTCCACCATCGGTATTTCCTACTGTGAGCCCGAACAACTCAAAGCACTCTGGCAATGGACGATCGATCATGGTCGTCAGTTTGATATTCATGCTCCCTCGATCATGGATACCAAATTTTTAGCCGCGCGACGCGGTTGGACGGGCGGCTCGTTTGAATGGTTGGATGCTGAGGGTCTACTCGGTCCGAATCTCATCTCCGCGCACGCTCAAAATCTGCGCCCCGGCGAAGCCGAACTGATTCGTAAGCGCGGCGCAGCGATTGCCCTCGTTCCCGACATGGAGCAAGTCCTCGGGTTGGTTACCTTTGATGCGCGTCAATTCCTCGATCAAGGCGTAACCTGCGGGCTCGGGCTCGATGGTCCAGTCGTCGCCTACGGACATGATCTTTGGACTGCCATGCGTGGCTTCATTACGGCACAAAGATTAGGCGATGAACATCGACGACGCGCCTCCTCCAAAGATACCTCGTTCACCGGCGATGAAGTACTCTACGGAAGTGCTGAGCAAGCCCTCGAGCTCGCCACCATCGGTGGGGCGAAAGCCCTCATGATGGATGATCGAATCGGATCGTTGGAAGCGGGTAAAGACGCCGACGTGCTCGTCATCGACCGCCGCGGCGAAACTCAACTCTCACCCCCTGCCGCCTTGATCCCCAATCTCGTTTACGGCAATGGCCCGAGTCCCGACGCCGTCCACCGAGTGATGGTGGCGGGTAAGACGATTGTTAAGGATGGCGAACATGTGCGTATCGACCGTCGCGCCGCGGTGACCCGCTCCGATGCCTTGCAGGATCGCTTACTCGATGAGGTCGATGCGCGCGGTTTCGTGCGTAAACGCACGCGATTTACCTGGCACTAATTCACCTGGCATAAATCGCGTGATCACCGCCATCGTGTGATCAAGACCGAGTGGGTCGTCTTCACCTACTGGCTCGTCTTCGGCGATGACTCAAGCTGATTCGCGTCCAGTCGATACCGCGTCATGATTAAGGCGGCGAGCGTGATGCCAAGCCCAGGCAAAATACTCACTCCCGCGGTGATCACCTCGCGGCTCGCCTCGGTCTGAATCGCATCGGCGCCACCGACATACCCTGCCCAGCCGAGTAATAGCCCGAGCACCGCAGGGCCCACCGCAAAAGAAAGTTTCTCGATGGTGGTGTAGACGCCTGCGAACACGCCCTCGCGCCGAAGCCCCGTACGCTGATAGTCGTATTGCATCGTATCGGGCAGCAAAGACTGCCCGATCAACAACACGCCGCCCGCCCCCGTGCCCGTGAAGACGGCTCTGAGGGCGATCTCGAAAAATGAGGCGCCGGCCTCAGCCAATTGCCACGAGAAAAGCGCCAAAATATAAAACGCTGCTGCTAAATAGTAAGCACGATTCTTACCGACACGCGCCGTAAATTTCACCCAAAACAACTGCGATAACAGGATAAAGCTACTCTGTACCAAAAAATAGGATCCCAAGTAAGTCAGGGGTACCTGCAAAATAACGCCAAAGAAAAATGGCATGCTCGCAAGATAAATCGCTAAGCCTACGAGATGCCCGACCTTCACTCCGAGCAGCAGCATGAAAGGCTTATTCTGCCAAGCGGTCTGAAACTGGGCAGTCAAAGAAAACTGAGTCGGCTTTGGCGGTATATCGGAGGGGGCCCAGCGCATCATCGCCGTACAGGCGAGACCCGCGATTAAAATGACCCCGCCCAGTACCCAGGCCATTGAGCCATAACCACCTACCCCGCCACCAAACGCGCCAATCAAAAAGGGCCCGCCCGCCGTCGCGCTCACACCACCGATCGCCACCGCCGCGGCGCGAAAGGACATCAGTCGGGTGCGTTCGTGAAACCCTAAGCCCATTTCGGCGGGCATGGCGAGATACGGCACATTGAAGATGGTGTAACCCGTCGCATTCAGAAGCAGCGCAACCACCACCATGCCGAGTAATAAACTGGGGGCCCAATCGACAAACTGCGCGAGGTTAAAGAGCAACACAAACGATAACGCCGAGACGAGGGACCCGAGCAGCAGATACGGACGGCGCCGACCGAAACGACTATGGGTGCGATCGCTGATCGCCCCCATGAGAGGGTCGGTCACTGCGTCATAGACCTTGCCGAGACCAATCAGTAGCCCTGCCAACCCCGCGGCCAAGCCCACGTAATCCACGAGATACCGAAGAATGAGTAGGCTCACGGCTTGGAACATCAGTGACATGCACAAGGTTCCGAGTCCCCAACCAAACATGATCTTCAGCACGCTACTCTCCTCACACGCTGGCGCGTTTGGTGCGAAACAGTACACGCTTGCAGCGATCGGCGCTGCACACTCCGTTGATCAACTTTGCTCATACCCCCCATCAGAAAGATTTAGCCGGATTACTCGGTAATTCCGGCTATCGTGGTGGGTGCAATTGGGTAGCAGGCGTGACCGTTCACCCAAAGCGGCGCAGCACTGCGGGGCAACATCAGGAGAATTACAGGATGAAATCGAAAGACGCTAGGTTAGCTTCGGGTGTGGCGATTGCCGTCGCCATGGCGCTCGGTACACCAGCCACCGTGCTCGCGCAGCAAGCGCCGCAAGCCGACGGACTCGGAATCGAAGAAATTGTGGTTACGGCGCGTAAGCGTGAAGAGTCGTTGCAAGACGTCCCGCTCGCTGTCACGGCACTCAGCTCCCAAGACTTTGAGCGACGTCGGATCAGCGACCTCGAAGGTATTGCCGCCCAAACGGCCGGCCTCAACTTTGAGTCCTTCACTACGGGCTTCAACCCGCTCGTGACCATTCGTGGTCTGACGCAATCGGATGTGCAAAACCGCATTCAGAACGTCGGCTTTTTCTTAGATGGTGCCTACATCCCGCGTAACTATGCCGTGAACCCCGGTCTCGTCGACATGGAACGCGTCGAAGTGGTCAAAGGCCCACAGAGCGCGCTCTATGGTCAGAACGCATTCGCCGGCGCCATCAACTATGTCACGCGTAAGCCCTCATTGAGCGAAGCGCAAGGCCAAGCCTCGGTCACGGTCGGAAGCGCAGGTCGCCTAGACTACAGCGCAAGCTTCAGCGTACCGCTCGTCGCCGATCGCCTCGCGGTACGCGCAGGCTACGGCTCAACTGAATACGAGGGGACGCGCAAAAACAGCTTCCCGAATATCTCAGGCGACTATGAGGAGCTTGGCGGCTACGACAATGAGTCCTACAACGTCGCGCTCTCGGCCAAGCCGACCGACGCGCTGTCAGTAGACTTGATGTTGTTGCACACCGAGCAAAATCGCGAAGTCGCACCAGGCTACACCGCTTCGGGTAATCGCACTCAGATCAAGTTGAACTGCGGCCCGATTCGCGCAGCCACGGGTAACCCCTCGTTCTGGTGTGGTGAACTCCCCACCACGATCACCTCGCTGGAGTCTGCCACCTCGACTCGACCAGATGGCTATCTCTTCCCATCGCAGCCAGGCACCCGAACGGAAAGCGAATTCCTACTCGGTAAAATTGGCTACGAGATCAACGATAGCTTCTCTGTGGAGTACACCTACTCAGACGTCGATGCGGAAGGACGTAGCGTCGTCGCCTTCTTTGATGACCCAACCGTCGGCGCCTTTACGTACCAAAAAGAAGGTGGTATCAACGCGTTTAAGAGCAATGAGTTGCGCTTTGTTTGGGAAGCGAGCGATAGCTTCTCGATTGAGGGTGGCTACTACAACTCCAAGCAAGATGACGACTTTATCTTTGGCCTCGCGTTGGCGTTCGGTAGCCCAAACTTGGTAATTACGGATACGACCGCCAGCACCTTGGCGCCCTTCCCGATCCCGCTGCGTAATTTCTCGCTGACTGAGGATACCGATGCGATCTTCGCGCGCCTGAACTGGAAGATTGACGATCAAACCCGCGTATCCTTTGAAGCTCGCGATCAAAGTGTTGACATCGTCTACACGGACAATGTCGCCAATCGCGGTAACCAGAGCGAAACCTTTGACAGCTTCACGCCTCGCTTGACCTTGGAGCGTGATCTGACCGATGCGAGCATGTTATTCGCCTCGGCCGCCAAGGGTGTCAAAGCCGGTGGCTTCAACGGCTTCGTAGCAGGCCCTGTGCAGTTGATTGCTGCCGAGCAAACCTTCGATCAAGAAGAGAACTGGACCTATGAAATCGGCGTTAAGAACAGCTTCCTCGACGGTCGCCTGATCTTTAACGCGGTTGCGTTCTATGTCGACTGGTCGAACATGCAGATCACGACGGTCCCGACGGGCTTTGATGAATCGAACCTGCAGCCGGGTAGCGTCGCACCAACGATCTTCTTGAACGTAGGCGATGTGACCAATCTCGGTATCGAGATCGACGGCCAATATCGCCTCGATGCGAACTGGAGCTTCAACTATGCGTTCTCGACGGGCACGCCCGAATTCGAGGATGGCACCAAGTGGGGTCAGTTCGTCGGCGTGTGCGATGACGTGTTCTGCCCGGCCGATGGCGATGTCAGTGGTAAGTCGCTACCGCGACAGTCAGAGACTCAGTTTGCCCTGGGTGGACAGTATGAAACCGGTCTTTCAAATGGCATGGATTTCTTTGCCCGCACCGATGTGACCTACACGTCCAAGCAGTTTGCGGATGCGCTGAACTTGGCCTATACGCCAGGTCGGTACAACGTCAACGCATCAGTCGGCGTCTCGGGCGAAAACTGGTCCGTCACAGGCTGGGTCGAGAACCTGTTGGATGATACCTACACCACCAACTCGTTCTACATCGTGCAGTTCCTGCGTTATGCCCCGTCAATCAACGAAGGCATCCGCGGTGGCGTCACACTGAGCTATCGTTTCTGATCCTGTAGCAAACTGCGGGACGGGCATTCTTTTAAAGAGAATGCTCGTCCCTCTTTTTGATTTAAGCCTGTTATGGCTTACCGTTAGGATAGCGGGCGGATATCTAGCGTGGGAGCATCAACGTGAACATGACTCACCTTGGTTGGGGCGTTGGCTCCCTTGGCACGATCACCCTGATCAATGCTGTCTCCGCCCTGTATCTATTTTTCTTGGTTAGTATCATCGGCCTAAACCCCGCACTCGCCGGTCTACTCATCTTTATTTCTAAGGCGATCGATGTGATCTCAGACCCTGTCATGGGTTGGATCAGCGATCGCACCGAAACCCGCTGGGGTCGACGTCGCCCCTACTTGTTGGGCTCGAGCGCGCTCTGCGGCTTGTCCATGGGATTGCTCTTTAGCTTGCCAGCCCTTGAGGACCAAACTGTATTGGTCGGCTATTTGTTGTTATTGCTAACGTTTTATACCCTCGCGCTGACCGCGTTCAATGTTCCCTATATGGCGATGCCTGCGGAAATGACCGATGACTACCATGAGCGCTCGAGCATCATGGCGTTTCGCGCATTTTTCTTAGTCAGTGGCTCGTTCATGGGTACCGCGGGCGCCGGCTTGCTACTGACGATGTGGGGCCGAGATGCTGAGGCCTACTCCCGCGTGGGCTGGATCCTAGGCGCAATCGCCTTTGTGGCCATGCTGGTGTGTGCTTTAGGCACCTCTAAGGCGCGATTTACCCTACACCGACCGATTGCGATCCCCGTTCGCAATCAGCTCAAGTTGGTACTGCTCAATAAGCCGTTTTTGGTGCTCGGTAGTATTAAAGCTATGCAGTTTCTGCAACTCGCCTCTGCGACCACCGCTACGCTCTTTTTCTTTGTCTCCGTGTATGGCGTCGCTGAGGAATTGTTATTTGCATTCGGTGGTGCCTCCATGGTGGGCTCCGTGATCGGCTTACGCGCTTGGCTGATCGTGCAACGTCGCACCAGCAAGCGTCACGTCTTCATGATGGCGCTCATCATGTACATCATCGGCTTGTTGTCGTGGTTATTAGCCCAAGCGGATGATCCTCTTTGGATGCTGGTCCTGCGTTCAGGTTTCATCGGGATCTGCTCGGGCGGCATCATCATGTGTAGTCAATCTATGATTACGGACGTCATCGATTATGACCGTCGAATATCGGGACTCCATCGTGAAGGCGTTTTCAGCGCTTCATTCAGCTTCATTGAAAAAACCACCTACGCACTGGGACCTCTGATCGTGGGCAGTCTACTGACGATATTCGGCTACGACGCTAGCATTCCCCGTGGACAACCCCAACCCGATAGCGCTCTATTTGCAGTGACGCTCGGTATGGTGTGGATCCCGGTCGCCTGTTGTGCGGCACAATTTATATTGCTGCGGTTTTATTCTTTGGATGAAGAGACGCTCTATAACGCACGGCGCCACGAGCTCGGCCAAGCGTAGCGGTATCGAGAAGGAGACGAGACGATATGGTGGCAATGAAACAAACGGGTCGCGCAGGACTCGAATTCATGGGCTCTTTGCAGCACTTTTCGAGCAGTCGTTTACGTGAGAAAGCCGCAACGGATTTTTATGACGATCCCGCCATGGCGGCTCTCGGTCCTAAACCACTCGGTGATCGTCCACGGGCGGAACTCGAGCAGATCCTGCAGACAGCGAAAGCCACGGCTAATACGTCTGCTCATTATCGGATTGAGCGCTTTTGCCAGCGTGTGGTTGCCGAGAATGTCTACGATCGCGGGATCCCAGCGGCGGAAGCCATTCGCGATCAACTCGCACCGCTCCTAACTCAAGCGACCAGTGAGCAAGCAGGCACCTTGGCACTCAATCCCGCCCTCGCCGAACCCCACTGCTTTGAGGGCGTGGAGTGGCATCTGATGCCCGGCGGTTGGGATGGTTATGATCTGTCGGGGTTCATGTTCATGCTCGGCGTGGGCCCTGCTATCTTCTCCCGCGGTGGGTATGCCGCGGTCGAGGTCGATGCCAATATTGGCGATCAACGCGTACAGGTGGTCAGCGAGCTACCCCGCCGCGATTACCGCCGGATCTATGAAGGCGGCTGTGGCGGTATCTCGACGCTTGGCGCGCTGCGCAAAGTATTCCCTGACTCAGAACTCACGGGATCTGATCTGTCGGCTAACCTGCTGCGCTTTGGACACCAGATGGCCGACAAACTCGCCTTGAATGTCCACTTGAAGCAAGAAGACGCTTGCGCCACGAGTGAACCGGATAATCATTACGATGCAGCGGTCTCATATGCCGTCTTCCATGAAATGGACGATGACACCGCTGAACGTCATATCAAAGAATTATTCCGTATTCTCGCCCCAGGCGCAGATCTTGTAGTCTCAGACCCTGGCCCGATTCGCGGCTGCACGCCTTTTGAGGCGGTCATCTATGATTGGGAAACGGAGTATCGTGAAGAGCCTTGGTTTACCGATTCGATACTACGTAGCTTGCCGCAAATGCTGAAAGCGAGCGGCTTCACAGATATCGAGGAATACCCCCTCGAGAACGGCCCCTACCCCTGGATCACCCGCGCTCGTAAACCCACTCGAGACGCTACCACGGGAGCGACGGCATGAGCGATGTCAGTCACAAGCCGCCGATCACGCCTATCCTCGCGCCGGAGGATCTCGAGACGCTCGGCCGACAGCACCTGCAATTGATGGCTGAGGTATGGATTCTGCGCGATCGCGTAAAGCTCCTCGAATCCGTGCTCGAATCCGCGGGGCTACTCAAATCTGGCCAACTCGATGATTTGGTCCCCGATGACAGACTTCGCGAAGCACTCGCCCAAGATCGTGACGCGTTCGTGGAGCGAATCGTGGGCGTCGACCCCCAAGAGCGCACCGTCGAGCGACTGAAGTCTCACGGGCGATAACAAGGTACGAGGCACCAGCCTAGGCGATAAGCAACAGACCCTGTGCACAATCACTGTGCGACAAAGGCTGTACGTGGGAACCTAGACCGCTATACTGGGTCCAACTCTGATGAAGGGGGCGACCGGCTTCGACGTGGGTTGCGAACCTTCAGGGGCGTGCCGAGGTGCAGTGAGCCTCGCTAAACTTTGCTGCAAACTATAGTTGCTAACGACGACAACTACGCTCTGGCGGCTTAATCCCGCCTAACCTCTGACCGGCTGGTGCCTATAACACCGAATCAGGGGACGCGCTTATAGGATCGCGGGCTGCCGTGCGACGGGGCTGTCCCGCTAAGAGTCACTGTCTGCTGGCCAAGTGCTGTCCCTGCTCCTCGGGTGGCATGCGGTGAAGACAGCTACGCACGTAGATCCTGAAGTCTAGGGCTTGCGGACGCGGGTTCGATTCCCGCCGCCTCCACCACTCAATGAAAAGGGCCACCATGGGTGGCTTTTTTCATTTGCTGGGACCGTCACCATGACTGATTTTTCTTTGTTGATTGATTTGCATCGCGACCAACCTCGACAAGGCCCGGGTGATGATTCGCAAACGAAGTGTGCGATCGAGCTTGCCGGGCTACCAGCTCGTAACAACCTGCAGATCGCAGATATCGGCTGTGGTACCGGCGCATCGACGCTGTGCTTGGCACGCGACCTAAATGCCGATATCACGGCAGTTGATCTCTTTCCCGAGTTCTTAGAAGTCTTGGAACACCGCGCGCGTACCCTACAGCTCGACTCCCATATCACAACCTGCGCCGCGTCCATGGAGTCCTTGCCCTTCGCGCCCGCCTCGCTGGATGTGATCTGGGCGGAAGGCGCGATCTATAACATAGGCTTTGCAAACGGCCTTCGCGCCTGGCGATCGTTTTTGAAACCAGATGGCATCATCGCGGTCTCTGAAATCACGTGGCTGACGGCAAATCGACCCGAGGAACTCACCCGCCACTGGGAGACCGCGTACCCCGAGATCGATGTCGCTTCGAGCAAATTCAAAGTACTCGAAGCCGAAGGGTTTTCACCCCTAGGATATTTTGTACTGCCCAAGACAAGCTGGCTCGATCATTACTATCGACCCTTACAAGCAGCGTCAAAAGACTTCCTCGAGCGTCATCACCACAGTCGAGACGCCACAGAAATTATCGCGGCGGAAGAAGCCGAAATCGCACTCTACGAAAAGTACTCTGATTACTTCAGCTACGGGTTTTACATCGCGAAGCGATCAGAAACGACTTGAGAGGGTCAGTCGCGCGAGTACGCCGGAGCCTGGGGTAATGTTGTTGTCGTTGTGGGCAGTGAACCAATAAGCCTCGTCCGTCAAGTTCTCGACGTTGAGCTGTAACTTCAAATATTCACTGACATCATAAAAAAGCGCGGCGTCTAAGCGGGTGTAGCGCGGCAAGACGACGTCATTGGTAATCGACGCGAACTGCTCATCTTGATGGATCACGCCGAGCGCCACATCAAACTGCGGAGCAATCGCCACTCGACTCCATAGTGATGCACTAAATCGTGGGACGAGAGGTGATTCACGACCTGAAGGCGCCGCCTCTGTGTTGCGGGTAATCTTAGATGTCTGCCAAGCCATCGCGCCGATCATGTGCCAGCCCGATCGCAACTCTCCTTGCAGACCCATCTCAGACCCATCTCAAGACCTTGCGCGCGCTGCGATCCGGTCAGCACCGTCACCCCAGCTACCTCACCTGGAGCCCGTGTGTTGGTTCGATCAAGCTGATAGACCGCCGCACTCAAGAGCCATACGGAGGTCGGCTGCCACCGAAGGCCAATCTCATAGTTCTCAAATTTCTCAGGCTGTAGCGCTGCTCGACTGAAGTCTAATACATTGAACTGCTCACCCGATTGCGGAAGATAGGCTTCACCCCAAGCGCCATAAAGAGACAGTCCTGGCAGGGCCTCCCACACCAGTCCCGCTTTAGGCGATACAAACTCATCCTCGCGAGACCGAACCCGCGCGTAAATCATCAAATATCAAATCAAAATGATCCCAACGTAAGCCTGTCACCAGATGAATCGTCGGTGTCAATGACCATTGGTTTTGCAAAAAGACCGCCGAGGTATCGAGATCATTGAAGTTATTGAGCACCGGTACATTCGAAAAATCGGGATTAAATGTTTGACCTCGGTCTAAAAGAGAGAATATGGCCGAGGACGCATTGATACGTAGGTTCCGGCTCTGTTGACGTCCCGCCTCAAAACCCAAGAGTGTGGTCTGCTCCTGCCCACCCCAGTTACTCTGCCAAAGCAAATCCCACTGGCCCAAAAGATTCGTTCGTTGCGTCGCGGACTGATACGCAGAAATCTGAGACCGCTGACCGAGCGAGTCCACTGAGCCTCCCGGATACACATTACTGTAGTATTTTTCGTAATCCCCGTAAGAGACCGTCGCTCTCAGAGTCACATCGTCGGTTAATGCATGAGTGAGCACACCCCGCCCCGATCTCACCTCAATCGTGCTTTCAGATAGCGCCGGATTTCCAAAAAATTGGGTGGTAGATCCCATCCACGGCCGCCCAGACTCTGCGGGCACGCCCCGATCGACGGTGCGCTGATCCTCAAAATATTCACCAAACAGTTCTAGACGCGTACCGTTGGAAAATTCCGTTCTCCAAGCCGGCGAAATACCCCGTCGAGAGAGATGCATCGCGTCACGAAAACCATCAGTCTCCTCGACAACCACATTGAGCCTCGCTCCACTGCGCGCGCCCAAGGTGTCACCCACATCCATCGCGATTCGCGACTGCCCGTACATCCCCACCATCAGATCAAGTGCGCGCACTCGCTCACCGTCCGCTGGCTTCATCACTCTATTGAGTGCACCGCCACCGGTACCGCGACCAAAAACGAGCGCTGAAGGGCCCTTCAACACATCGACGCGCTCGACGTTGTAGAGATCGCGTAGGTATTGCAAGTCATCGCGCATACCATCAACAAAGAAATCAGACGTGGTGAGGTTACCTCGAAAAACGGGCGCATCACGATGCCCCTCCCCCTGACCCATACTGACGCCGGGCACATACCGAACCAAGTCACCGAGACCCAACATGGCCTGGTCGTCGATCACATCTCGCGTAATGACAAACACCGACTGAGGTAACTCCTCAAGGGGTGTTGGCGTACGGGTGGCTGAGTGGCTCTTAGACTCGCGATAGGTCTCTCGGGAACCGTAAACATAGACCACCTGACTGATCTCTGAATGATCACGGGCACTCTCGGCGGTGGCCTCGGGGGTCGCGGTCTCATCATTTAACCCCGCGTCCATCGCCGAGACAGGGAGCACCGGCAGAGCCAAGAGCAGCCAAGCGGCTCTTCGACAATGACTCAACCCATCCACCTTGCTGCCCGCGCCAAGCATATTTACCCTAGCCCTCTAATACGAATGATTCGTATTTGCGACTTTAGCAGGGCTCTAAATGCGAGTCAATCGCATTTACAGAATCTATTAGCTCAGGGGTCTACGTGACGATTTACCACTGGACCCACAGATCTCGTGATCTTGTGATCACACATTCAAACCCATCAGGACGAGCAACAGGATCGCGAGCACCACCCACCCGATCAGGTCGATGTAACGACGGATGTGTTGCTCAATGGGTGCGCCGCCGAAACGAACGAGAGCGGACACCAGAAAGAATCGTGCGCCACGACCGACAATCGAGCCGAGTACAAACGGTAGTAACGCCATCTGTGCCGCGCCCGCAGCGATCGTGAATACTTTGTAGGGGATCGGCGTCAACCCGGCGATGAAGATCGCCCAAAACCCATACCGCCCGAACCACTCTTGCGCTGCCGCAAACTCATCGTCATAGCCTGCGCGCGTGAGCCAGGGCAACACGGCATCAAACGCCAAGGACCCCAAAAGGTAGCCGAGCATCCCTCCCAGCACGGACGCCAAGGTGGTCAACAACGCCCAGCGCAACCATCTCTCGGGCGTCGCCAACACCATCGGCGCAAGCAGCACATCCGGTGGTATCGGAAAGATGACTGATTCGGTGAAACTCACTCCCGCCAGATACCGCGGGGCGTGTGGATGTCGACTCCAGCCGATGGCTCGGTCATACAGGCTGGAGAATATTTTCATGACCGCTATGTTAGCTGAGCAAACGGAGTCTTTGTGTCCCACTACAGCCTGAGAGAACGCGACCTCACTCACGCCCAGTCAGTCTCATGGACGCTGGGACGATGGGCACAGATGGTTCTCAGCGTCGTGCTGAGTTTGCTCACTATGCAGGGAGGTCGCGCAGAGACCGACGCCCCCAAACCTTTGACCGTCTTTGCTGCCGCCTCATTAACCGATGTGTGGCAAGACGTTTCCGCTGCCTTCACGACGCAAACCGGTATCGAGGTTCGCCATGTGTTTGCCGCCAGCTCTACCCTCGCCCGACAAATCGAAAATGGCGCCCGCGCGGATATTTTCGTCTCGGCAGATGGGGTATGGATGGATTACCTTGAGGCACGCAAGCGAATCGATCAACGCACTCGCCTCGATCTACTCGGCAACCACCTGGTCATCATCGCACCACAGCGTCCGACCCGAGCGCGCTCACCCGAGACCCGACCCTATGACACGATCCCCACTCTGCGTCGCGAACAGGATCTGGATTCTATGCTGACGGTACTTGCGGATCCACGCGCGCGATTCACGTTGGCTGATCCCAGCGGGGTCCCGTTGGGGCGTTATAGTCGATCCGCACTCGTGTCTTTGAATCTTTGGTCGACACTACGTCCGCGTCTCGCGCTCGCGGACAATGCACGCAGCGCTCTCGCGCTCGTCGCAAGAGGCGAGTCACCGCTCGGGATCGTGTATGCCACCGATGCCATGGCCGAGCCACGGGTGCACGTGCTCGCCCAACTTTCACCTGACTTACACCCAAAGATTGTGTACCCCGCTGCCATGCTGCGCGAACCTGCCAACACGGCCTCTCGCGGCGGCGCTCAGGGCAATCGCGGACGCGCCGAGTCGTATTTAGAGTTCCTGCAAAGCGATGTCGCGGCAGAACTCTTTCGACAAAAAGGCTTCACGCCTTTGGCACATGCGTCGCCCGCCACACCTTAAACAACTCAAACCACAACAGCGAGCACATGGCTACGAGCGCCGCGATCATGACTTGAGACACTGAGACCTCGGCAAACGAAAATAAGGATTGAATGGGTTCGACACTCACCGCCAACATCAAAAACAACACACCGAATGCCCCGACCCCAAGTAACGCAAGATTCTTCTCGTGTAACTTTGCCCACGCAGAATGGGTCTCCGAGCGATTGATCAAAATTAATACCAGCACGCCGACCACGAGTGCTACGAAAGCCAGCGCTCGTGCTTGCTCCGCGCCCATCACCGGCCAAGAGAGTGCGAATATCACCGCGCACGCAATCCAAAGTGATAAGCCCTGCAACACCCCGAGGACAACGGTATGGCGTGAAAATAAGCGTTCGTTGACTGGCCTTGGCGGACGCCGCATATCGTCTCGCTCAGCCCGTTCTTCTTCAAAGATTAAGGCGCAAGCGGGATCAATAATGAATTCGAGAAAAGCAATATGTACGGGCAAGAGGATAAGCGGCCAATCCCCCATCAGCACCGGCAACATACTGAGCCCAGCAATGGGCACGTGTACTGCCAAAATAAAACGACTCGCTTTGACGATATTGGCGTAAATGCGCCGCCCTTGCTTCACCGCAGCCACAATCGACTCAAACGCGTCATCCAGCAAAATTAGCGATGCCGCTTCACGCGCCACTTGCGTGCCGCGCTCGCCCATCGCGATCCCGATATGGGCGGCCTTGAGTGCCGGCGCATCATTAACCCCATCGCCGGTCATCGCGACCACCTCACCCGCGCGCTTCAAGGCCTCAACGAGGCGTAACTTTTCGCGCGGCGCGACCCGAGCAAACACCTGCGTGGTGGCAATCTCGCGTTGTAGGCTTGTCTCGTCCCAGTTTGCTAATTGCTCACCTGTACGGACTTGCTCAAAAGGGATACCCGCCTCCTTAGCGATACTGCGGGCTGTGAGTGGATAGTCACCCGTGATCATGATCACGCGAATACCCGCGGTATGGCACTCCTCGACGGCGGCGGGCACACTGGCACGTAGCGGATCGGCAAACGCGACTAAGCCAAGCCAAGTCAAAGAAAACTCTTCCAAAGATTCCGGTAAACCCTGCTGCCCTTGTGCAGTCGCGACAGCGAGCACCCGCAAGCCGGATCCCGCGAGGTCACTCATCTCTTGATCAAGCTGATCGCGCTGCATTGGATCTAGGCCACACAGCTCAGCGACCGCCTCGGGTGCACCTTTGACCGCTAACGTCCAGGATGGGGTGTCATCCTTTGACCACACACAACCGACGACAGGTTGCGCTGCCGTCAGGGGGTATTCACGTTGCAACTTCGCAATGACTTCAAGACCCGTCAGCCTTCGGTATTCCGCGCGCAAAGCCCGATCCATGGGATCAAAGGAATCACGGTTAGCCGCTTGAGCGGCAATGTAAAGAAGACGTTCATACTCCGGCTCCAGTCGCTCAAGCATCGCGGGCTCCACTGCGGCACACCCTTCGGGGGAAAGGGTGGCGAGTGCCATATGGTTTTCAGTCAATGTGCCCGTCTTATCGACGCACAATACCGTCGCAGAACCCAAAGCCTCGATAGCGGGAAAACGGCGGGTCAGCACCTGGCGTTGACTCATACGCCACGCGCCCAGCGCGAGAAAAATGGTGAGCACGACCGCGAACTCTTCCGGCAGGACAGACATCGCCATCGCGATGCCTGCGAGCATGCCTTGCTTCCAAGCTTCGAGATCTCCACCCCGTGTGAAACCGTAGACCATCACGACGAGGAGGCACGCGAGCAGTCCCGCGAGCGCCATCTTGCGCACCACCCGTGTCGTCTCGAGCTGCAAGGGCGTCCGCTCGGTCTCGATGGCCCGTAATGCGAGACCCATGCGCGAAAGTTCGGTTTCAGCACCAATTTTGACCACTTCCGCGATCCCCTGTCCCGCGGTGACCAGCGTTCCGGCGAAGAGACTTGAGTCAGCCGATGGACCTCGGCCAGGCGTCGCCAAGGCCGAGACACTCACCGAGGGACGCTTAGTCACCGTCATGGATTCTCCGGTGAGTAGGGATTCATCGATGCTGAGATGTGTGCTGCGGCGCAATAGCGCATCCGCCGGAACGCGCTCCCCCTCCCCGAGCTCAATCCAATCACCAACGGTGAGCTCGCGCGCTGGGATCCGCTCACGCACACCGTCGCGAATCACCCGCGCCCAAGGTTCAGCCAGGCGCGACAGCGCTTCGAGCGCATGTTCGGTACGCTGCGCCTGAAACAAGGTCAGCCCAATCACAGCCAACACACAGACTAAGAGCAGAATCCCGTCGGCCACCTCACCAATCGCAAGATAAATGACGGCACCGCAGAGCAGGAGCACAAACATCGGCTCTCTCAACACTTCCTTGAGGCTCGTGCGCCAGCCGCGCCGATCGCGTCCTGACCATTCATTCGGTCCATGCAAGGCTTGGCGCGTAGCGACCTCTGCCTGATTCAAGCCCCGTAAAGTGGACTCGCTCATCGAAGCCCTCCCCGTTGGCGCCAATATGCTTCTGAGCCTAAATTCGCAGCGAAAACAGGCTGCTTGCGGTATCCTCTTGCGGTCATGCCGTTATTTCTTTGGCGTCTTCTAGGCTTTACGAGTGTCGGCATCGGCATCATTAACGCCTTCATTCCACTCATGCCCACCACGGTGTTTCTATTGGTTGGTGCGTGGGCGCTTGGCAAGGGCTCACCGGAGTGGCGCGCCAAACTCCTCGCCCATCCACGTTTCGGACGCGCTTTGCGAGACTGGGAGGATGGTCGGCGAGTCAGTGCCCGTGGCAAACGCCTCGCGGCACTTGGGATGGCGATCGGTTGGGGTCTACTCGTGCTGTGGCGCGGACTGACGTTGCCTGCCATCTTGGTCGGACTCTTGCTCGCCGCGATTGCCTCTTGGCTTTGGCGTCGACCCGAACCGCGAACCTCCGACGACTGACGCGTCGCTCGAGCGACGCGAGCGGCATGCCGATCAGCTGCGTACGCGCCGCTGATCACAACAACTCGCATGATCATAGTATTTTTTGATGATTCTGTTCGACGCGTAACCAATTGTCGCGAGCCCTACATCATCATGGGAGCCTCGTAAGCCATTTTGAGCGCTAAAATCTCATTCCGACGAGCGCAGATCACAGCAACAATACCGAGCGTGACTCCTCAACGAAGATCGCCCTCATCGTCGAAGACGATCCTACGTTTCAGAGCTCGCTTCTGCAGTGCGTCAGCCAACTCGGCGAAGACTGGCAAGCGACTGTTTGTTCCAATGGCTCGCAGGTGATTGCCGCGCTGAGCTCGCAACTGCCAAACATTGCGATTGCACTCGTGGATCTCGGCTTACCCGATCGAAGTGGCATTAAAATCATTGACTAGATTCGCTCTCGCGCGCCCAGCATTCCGATGCTGGTGGTGTCGGTCATTTCATCCGAGCGTAGCGTATTGGCGGCGATCCGCTCATCTGCGATGGAAGTGGTCGTCACCTCAAAGACTTCAAAAGGCGGCTCGCCGGCACTCAATGGGGCACTCGTCGGCGACTCGGTACAGGCCGATAAGGCGAGCGCAGTCAGCACGAGTCCTAAGCGAACGCTTGGGAAGGCGGCGTTGTCTTGCATCATGCTTGACCTCCGACCTCAGCCGAAGGCCGCGCCAGACCGCAGACCCAGTTTTCGCAAAATGATGGCTAACGGACAAAAGCCTGTGAACGCCGACTGCAATAAGTTCAAACCCACAAAGGCAGTCAGAAAAAACCAGTTCGCATGCACAAAATTGCCGAGTGCCAAACTCACAAGGATGACGGTACCGGCGAACGCTAAAACAGCGCGGTCAATATTCATGACGGGAGCTCCGAGTTAATTGCTGAAAGAGGACTCATCCATGCCTAATCCAGAGGACGGCAATCCATGCGCACTTACCGCAGAATCCGCGATGTGGCCTGCGCGCACATTCACGCGCAACGACGGCTCGAGTAGCCGCGGTGCCTTGAGCGTCGCATCGCGGCTTTGGCGCATCTCGACGTAGGCATCCACCTCCACGTTATTACGCAGATGGATGTTGCCCAAGCGTTGTTCGGCAGGATTTGAGAGAAACTGTGGGGTAGCACCCTCTGCGGGATAGTCGTGACAGAGAAATATCCGAGTCGACTCATCCAATGACAGCAGGCGCATCATCGACTGGTACAAGGCCCGTGCATCACCCCCGGGGAAGTCGCAACGTGCTGTCCCATAGTTCGGCGCAAAAAGGGTGTCACCGACAAACACGGCATCGCCAATCAGGTAACTCACACTGTCTGGCGTGTGCCCCGGTGTCGAGAGGACACGAGTCTGGAGCGCACCTACCGGGAAGACATCGCCCTCGGTGAAGAGCACATCGAAGTCGCGCCCATCGGCAAAGAAATCATCGCCTAATCGCAGCTTTTCCTTGAAGGTTCGCTGGACCTGCAAAATGCCCTGCCCGATCCCCACTCTCGGTGAGTGCCCGAGTTCGCGCTTCAACCATTGAGCCGCGGTCAAATGATCCGCGTGAGCGTGGGTTTCTAGGATCCAATGGACCTCGAGTCCTGCCCTAAGCACGTAATCGAGCACACGTCGGGCCGAATGAGTCGACAGCCCGCGCGATTCGGGGTCGTAATCCAAAACCGGATCGATGACACACGCCGCCGGCGAACCCGGATCTTTGACCACATACGCGAACGTCCCGGTCGCTGGATCGAAAAAGGGCGTCACGAGGGGCTGAATGAGCGTTTCCATGGAGGTATTATATTAGTGATTGCTAATTAATCAAGCCCTGATATACTGCCGCGCACGTCCTCCTCAACCCTATCGACAACACGGAAGCTGCCAATGGCTCAACCTGCGGATTTACTGCCCCACGCGGACGCTGCAGCGCTCTTGCTGCGCGCGCTCGCTAACCCCCAACGCTTACTCATCTTGTGCAATCTCGCGGATGGGGAACTCTCCGTCGGCGAGTTGAACGCGCGACTCCCCTTGAGCCAATCGGCCCTCTCGCAGCATCTAGCGGTGTTACGTGAGAACGAGATCGTGATAACCCGTAAGGTGGCACAGACGGTGTATTACTCCCTGGCGGACGGACCCGCAGCCGAGGTGATCGGCACCCTGCACGGGATCTACTGCGCCTGATAGGCTGCGGCGCATGGACATCGACATCATTCTTGAGCCGGATCTCACCCCGGCACAGGTGGCCGAGCTCGGCCGCAAGGCAGAACAATACGGTGTGCGAGCCCTCTGGAGCTCAAACTATTTTGCCCATTGGGATTGCTTCTTGTCGTTGGTGCCCCTCGCACAGCAAACCTCAAAATTATTGATGGGCCCGCTCGCGGTCAGCCCCTTTGAAATGCATCCGCTGAAAATCGCCAATAGCCTGCTCTCGCTCAATGAAATGACCGGCGGACGAGCCGTTATCGCCATGGGCGCAGGGGAAGGCAATATCGACGCCATGGGGATTCAGCGTCCGGAAAAAATCGTCCGAGCCACTCGCGAAGGGATCGAAATTGTTCGCGGGGCCGCGCGCGGCGTCATCAAACACGGCTTTAAAGGCGAAGATTTCCAGATCAACTTACCCTGTAGCTATGACTGGCTGCACGCCCCGAATGCGCCTTTGGTGTATGGCACCGCTTATCGCGGGCAGATGATGCGGATGGAAGCTCGGGTGGCCGATGGTGTCTTTATCGGCTGCACGCCCCCTGAAGTGATGGCTCAGGCGATGGAAGAAGTTCGCGTCGGTGAAGCCAAGCGTGCCGCGGACATGCCCGCGCTACGCACCAACACGTTTTGGGCCTGGCATCTGAAGCGCGATCGCGCGGCCGGTTACCGAGAGTCTCGACGAGAACTCGCATGGCGCGCGATCAAACTCCAAAAAGAACTCATCCAACAATGTTTGACCGAGGATGAAGCGCAACAGGTACGCGATCACTATGACGATTTTGTCGCGGCGTGGTTTGATCGGTCGGGCGATGTCAAAGGAATCCCAGAAGAGATCCCGAACCGCCTCTGCGAATACTTCACATCTACGGGGGGTCTTGAGGACTTAGATCGTGAGATTGAGCGCTTTCGGATGTTTGCCCGTGCCGGCCTCACCGAATGCGCCCTGCGTCTACACGATCAGCCGATGGAAGCACTCGATATCATTGGCGAATACGTCATACCAAAGCTGCGTTAAAGGCAAGCGGGCGGGTATCCCCCAGACACCCCGCAGCAGACCATGGCTCAGCCGCCGGCACCCCATACAGTGTGGTGCGCTCGCGCGGTTGACGCCCGATTGAGCGAATGAGCTCGCGCATCTCAGTGGCCGTCATCTGCTGCCCATTGACACCACCTGCGGCGCGCGTGATCGACTCATTCATGAGCACGCCCCCTAAATCATTGGCGCCTGACTGTAACGCCTCGATCGCACCACGCCGACCCATCTTGACCCAGGACACCTGAACGTTACGAATTACAGGCTCCAACGCGAGACGCGCCACGGCGTGCATCAACAAAGCCTCTCGCCAGCTCGGTCCGCTGCGGGCCTGCCCCTGGCGCCATAACGGAGACTCTTGATGCACGAAAGGCAGCGGCACAAATTCTGTAAAACCACCGGTTTGCTCTTGCAGCACCCGAATGGCCCGAAGATGCCGAACCCAATGAATCGGCCGTTCCACATGACCAAACATAATCGTGGCAGTACTTCGTAGACCCACCGCGTGCGCCTCACGCATGACCGTGAGCCATTGATCCGTTTGGATCTTATCGGGGCAAATAACCGCCCGCACCTCATCACACAGAATCTCAGCTGCGGTCCCCGGCAAGCTGCGAAGGCCCGCCTCCGCGAGACGTCCCAGATACCGACTCAAAGATAAATTTAGAGTCTGCGCGCCATGCCATATCTCAAGTGGAGAGAACGCATGCACATGGATATCCGGCGCCGCCGCTTTGGCCGTTTTGACAATCTGCAGATAGGTATTGCCATCAAACGAGGGATGAATCCCCCCCTGCAAACAGACTTCGGTCGCTCCGTGCTCACGCGCCTCGGCGACTCGTCTACCGATTTCATCAAAATCTAAAAGATACCCCGGACCGCGCAAGGAGCGTGCGCTACGGCCTTTGGCAAAGGCACAAAAACCGCAACGATGAGTACAAATGTTGGTGTAGTTGATATTTCGATTCACCACATAGGTAATCTCATCGCCCACCACTTGCGACCGCAGCTGATCGGCTGCGGTCGTTACGCCCGCCCAAGCCTCACCATCCAAAGAAAACAAGCGTAGCAACTGACTTTCGCTAAACCCCGCTCCCGATTCTGCCTGTGTCAGAATTTCCTCGGCGCCCACGACTCGCTCGGCGCGTAACGACAAATACGGTGCTGGCGGTGATAACGCCGACCCTGCATACCAAGTGGATTCCGCGCGATAGCCATCGGCATCTAAGCGACGACGCACTGCCGTGTGAAAACGCGGATTGACCCATGTTTCCAACGCAAGCGCATGCCTAGGCGCCAGTGCAAGACGCTGCACGAGCCAGCGCCCCGCCGCCCGTGTCTCCCGAGCCAACTGCGTAAGCTGCGGCCACGGTGCCTCAGGATTAACGTGATCGGGTGTCACAGGCGACACCCCACCCCAATCATTGATCCCCGCGGCGACAAGCGCAGTCAGCTGCCCTTCACTTAAATTCGGCGGCGCCTGAATCGACATCTGCGGACCAAAGATCAAACGCGCAACTGCAATCGTCCATTGCAATTCTTTGAGATCGGGTTCAGGGGCAGACGCCATACGCGTCCCCGGCTTGGCGCGAAAGTTCTGGATGATGATCCCCATGGCGAAGATGCGATCGACGAATCGCAAGCAGTGTCTCAATCCGCTCGAGCCGCGTCTCCCCGATCCCGATCAAAATACCTGTGGTGAACGGCACGGCAAGTTCCCCGGCCGCCTCTAGAGTGGCCAGACGGCGCCGGGGTTCTTTATCCGGCGAGCGATGATGGGGGCCGCCACGCTCGCTTAAGCGCTCAGCGGTGCTTTCCATCATGATCCCCATCGATACCGATACTTCGCGCAAGCGCGCAATTTCTGGCGTGCTCATCACACCCGGGTTTAAATGGGGCAGTAAACCCGTCTCCATAAAGACGCGCTGTGCACAATACGCGAGATAGTCCAAAGTGCTCGCAAAGCCCATATCCGCAAGCGCCCGACGCGCCGCCGGATAGCGCAGTTCTGGCTTGTCACCCAACGTAAAGAGCGCCTCGTCGCAACCTGCCTCGGCGCCTTGACGAGCAATCTCGAGCACCTGCTCAATTGTCATAAAGGGCGTATCGCCCTTGCGTGGCGGCGCTGCAAACGTGCAGTAATGACAGACGTCTCGGCACCAATGCGTGAGCGGAATAAAAACTTTGCGCGAATAACTCACCCGCTGTCCAAAGCCCTCTTGCGCAAGTGAACTCGCGCGTAATAACAAAGGCGCGAGCTCATCCTCATCGGCGAGCAAACGCGCGAGCTCCTCGGGCATCGGCTCTGCGCCGAGATCCGCAGGCTCATCCACATCATGCGATAAACCGGCGACTTCGATACCCGTCACACGCACACCCAAGCGCCGCGCAGCGGCCATGTGCGCCTCGGCGCTATCGGCTCCAAATTGCATGGGGATTGCTGTCGGCAGCCGCAACCAAAGACCATTGGTCCCGCGCCCGTGACGATCTGGAACGACAGCGACGTCAAAGTTTTCGGCCTGCTTAATCAAGGTGTCGATGTCGTAACTACTCACTTGCGGGGCATCGGCCGGGATAATCAACACCGCATCACTGGCCCGCTGACCTGGCTGCCCCTCGCGAGCGAGGGATCGACGACTCACCTCTGAAATCGCGAGCTCAATCGCGGGATTTAAACCCACCGACTGATCCAGCAAGCGAGCGACGCCCGCCGGAAGCGGTAAATGCTCATCCGGCGTTACCACAATGATCCGTTGAATTCTTTGGGCACCCCGTAAGGCAGCGAGCACCCGCTCCAACATGGAACGCACCAAGGCTGCGCGGCGCGGCAAAGACAGCACCCCGGCCAGCCGCGTTTTCCCGTCATGCAGCGCCCTGACCGGCACGATCGCGGTCACGTATTGCGACGTCATAGCCCCCCCTTGCATCGCAAGCTGACATCCTCTCGCAATTGGGCCCCGAATGCCAACACCTCCCTCGCTAGAGCCTCCCGATCTGCGGCATCACGCATCAACGTGGGGGCTACCCGGACCGCGCTGCTGATCATCGAGTCTTCGCGATCGACGATCAGACCATCAATGAAATCTGCATAATGCGCCGCGATCGCTGCATGATTAACCGTGAGACCTAATTCGCGCATCAGCTTATCGGTGGGCCCTTTGACCGCGCGCCCATCGACCAAGGGCGAAACCGCCACAATCGGCACACTGAGCGCGCGTAACTGCGCGCGCATCCCAGGGACCGCGAGAATCGGATCCACACTGAGCCAGGGATTCGAGGGACAAATGACGATGAGATCGGGCGGACTCTCCTGTAGCTCACGTACTAGCTCAGGCGACAGCTGCGCCGACGCCGCACCGACAAAATCCAGTCGCTCAACACGTGGCGCGCAACGTCTGCGCACAAAGTAATCCTGAAAGTCGAGCACACCCTGATCGGTCGAGACCCGAGTCGAAATTGGCGTATCGGACATCGGCCGTATGCGACTCGTGACGCCGTAAGCGCATGCCAACGCCGCGGTGATCGAGGTTAACGACTCGCCCTCACGCCAACGCCTCGTTCGCTCTAAGTGCAGCGCCAAGTCCCGATCCCCCAACCGGAACCAACTGTCAAAACCCCGATGCTCTAGCTCTGCCAGCACCGAGAACGTCTCTTGCGCTCGACCCCAACCTTGAGATGGCTCGGCTACGCCGGCGAGTGTGTACAGCGTCGTATCGAGATCCGGGCAGACTCGTAATCCGAGATGCCAAAAATCATCGCCGGTATTGACGACGACCGTCAAAGACTCATCGCCCAACACCGACTGCAACCCCAGCGACAACTTTGCTCCACCGACGCCGCCCGATAAGGCGAGTACTCTGGGACCTGCGTGCGGCGAGCGAGCCCCGCCTGACGATGCGCTCATCGAAACAGATCCTGCTCGCGCGCCCGAATCAACGCTTGGCCTGATTCCAACTCGCGAGTCTGAGCGGTTGCTGAACGTGCGCGCCACGATCGCGGCAGATCGCGCAGTAACACGATTGGCCGACCCTCATCCCCCTCTCCCATCAAAAGACCAGCGGCCGAAGCGATCGCATCCGCGACGGCGACTTGAGTCGTCTGCATCACGCGTCCATGTCGATCACGCTCGCCACGTTGATCACGTAGCGCGGCCATCCCCGCGACGCCGAGTGCAACATTGACGACGCCCTCGCGCCAGGGTCGTCCAAAACTGTCACTGATCACGACCGCGGGATGCTCGGGTGCCAATGATTGACGCAAGCGTGCGGCCGAGGCGTCGCAATCCACCGGCAGTAGTAGCACTTGATCGTCCGGGTCTGGGCTCTCGGGGTCTGGGCTCTGGAGATCTGGGCTCGAAGCCAAGGATGCCATAGGAGCCAAATTCGACCGGTCGATGCCGGCGTTGGCCATGACATAACCCTGCTTATGTCGGGTGATCAAAATATCAGGAACCGCCCGTACGACCTCGCAAGACTCCTGTAAAACCAGCTCGACAAAGCGCGGGTCTTTGCGAACTTGCGCCGCTAAGCTCAGCGCCGCTTGCGAGGGATGAACGTCGCTCAGTCGATATAAGCGACCTTCATTTTTAGAGATGATTTTCTGCGCGACGACAAGCACATCATCGACTTGCAAGGTCAGCCCGTCTTGCCGCAAAGACTGCCGAATGAGCGCAGCAAGATCACTCTGCGGAGTGATCTCGCCGATACCCGACAAGGCATGCAACCGCATTCGCTGAGTCCGCCGATTAATCCGCCTTCGGCGGCGTCAGTTCTCCGGTAATCCGAATCCCCGCCCCATCCACACTGTAGGTGCGGTTCAAAAATATCAGTACTGAGGTCAGTGCCTCGGCAGCCGCGGAGTTGCAGAGTGCGCCCCCGTGTAAACCTCGCAGCCCACATGCCTCGACTAACTGAATGACCTGCTCTCGCGCCGCACGCTGATCACCAAAAACCAACACATCACACTCGATGTCAGCATCCGTCGCCAATTTGTGTGCGGCGACGTTATGAAACGCCGAGACCACGGTGACCTCTGCACCCAACACTGCTTGCGCCCGAAGCGCCGCACACCCCTCCGCCGGTAGTTGCACGCGCATGACTTTGGGGGGTACCAAGGGCACAGTGGTATCGACCACGATCTTGCCATGCACAACCGGCGTAATATCTTTGAGCGTCGCTTCTTGCGACGCAAAGGGTACGGCCAAAATAATCAGCGAGGCCTGTTCGGCTGCAGAACGGTTATCCATACCCTGAAGCGTGATCGCTCGAGTCGCCCCCGTGGTGCCAGCGCTCAACGAGTCGCTCATCTGTGCTGCAGCGGCGACCGCTTTACTCGCCTCACGCGAACCCAAAATCACTGGATAGCCCGCTTTGGCCAGCCGTCCCGCGATGGCTGCGCCGAGCGCGCCGGTGCCGCCGATAATCGCGATCCTGGCTAACTGCTGCGTCATGCTTAACCCCACTCGAGTTGTTAGTCGAATGGTATCACCGGATTTCGCGATCGCTCTCATCGCGATCCCCGCATCGCACGATCCCCAAAAAGAGGTCGGCCACATTGGTACCGGTCGCACCCGTAGTGAGTAAGGCGCCCACGCTCGCGAGCGCAGGGTGACTACGATAATGATCAAGCGCCTGCTGCGGCTCGATACCCGCCGCCTGGATCGCCGCCCAGGTGGTCCCATCTACACACGCGCCTGCTGCCAAGGTCGGGCCGTCCGAGCCATCGGTACCCGCAGCCAGCACCGTCACCCCAGCGACACCTTGCAATTCGCGCGCGCAAAGCAACGCAAAATGCTGGGCTCGACCGCCCGCGGCTTCACCACACGTCGGCTGAGCGGGATCCAGCGCGAGCGTTAAGCGGGGCTCGCCTGCCGCCACGATGAGGTATGGGGGTTCCTGCTGGCTGAGGGCCGATGCCTGCAGGCGAAGGGCCTGGCAGAAGTCGTGCACGTGGGTGTCCAGATCTCCATAAAACACCCGACCCCTGTTGATCAGCCGATAACCCAGGCGCCTACCCTCTTCGCACACCGCCTCGAGAGCATCCTCTAACGTCGCGATCACGGCATAGGCCGCCTGCGGCGCTGCCCCGCTGACCGCGGCCGGTGGGACCCGCTGCTCCATGAGCTGCTCGAACCCGTATCGCTCACATAGCGCGCGAACCGCCTGGGGCTGCGCCGCATAATCGAGTGTGGGCGCCGAGCCAATCACACGTGGGTCATCTCCGGGCACATCCGAGATCGCGAGCGTCAGGTGCGACGCAGGGGCCATCGCTCGGGCGAGCCCACCGCCTTTTAAGCGCGATAGATAACGGCGTAATAAATTCAGCTCATCGATGGCTGCGCCGGCTTGCATCAACCTCTGCACCCACGCAGTTTTTTCCGCCAAAGAAATACCGTCTACGGGCTGAACAGCAAGCGCCGATGCTCCGCCTGACAAAAGGACGAGATAACGATCGTGCTCGCCGGAGTTCGCCACCCATTCCAGTAAAGTCTGCCCCGCCTGCAGACTGCGCTCATCCGCAACCGGATGCCCGCCCTGCATGAGCTCACATCGAACACCGAGTTGAGCCTGAGCCCTAGTGATTTCTTTGTTGAGCTGATCCCTTGCGGGTAGATCTTTGGTAATGATCAGTACCGCATCCAGTGATGGACCTAAGTTAGCCTCGCGCAGCACCGAGAGCGCGCCCGCAGCCATCGCGAGCGCGGCTTTACCGAGCGCGATGAGACGCAACCGCCCATCCGAGGGTGGTAGCGCCCACTGCAGATGCACCGACCCGCGTGAAAAGACCAGCTCGTGAGTGTGATTAGGTCCTGCATCGACCCGTAAATGTTTTTTTAGAACCGTATCGCCATGGACGGCTTCAATCGCAACTGCAAAGAAATGCTCTAGATGCTGCCGGTCGGACACTTAAGTCACCTGACAGCGCAACCACAATTGATCCCACTCTGCCGCGGACCACGCCGAGCCAGGCACACATTGCAGCTCCAACCGGTTATCACGTCGCCATGCGGTCGCGCTCATCGACAGTTCACCCTCAACCCATTGCACCAAGAGCCACTCATCATCGGTCACACGCACCACCGCCTTAAATCGCTCGAGAACACCAGCTGCCTCACCAAGCGGTGCTGCGCCCGCCGCCAAGACACTGGCGAGTCGTGTTCGCGAAAATGCGACAGAGCGTGGAAAAATCCAGCGCGCACCCATCCGGCCCAAGCGTACCACTGAGTGCCGCTCGCCCTCGGCGACGGGCACCATCTCCGTCCTTATCTCAGCCGTCGTGATCCCAGCCATCGTCTCAGGGTGAGTGTGATGAGTATGTATCGCGCCTGGGTGTGCCGGCATTTGATCCCGCTGGATATCCTCGCGTTTGAGCTCAAAGAAATCTTCGGGCAAGGATCCCCGCTCAATCACCCCCGTCCACTGCTTGGGGGGATAAATACTTTGCATGGCCCCATTGAACTGCGCTCGGGTCGTTGAATCGACCTGATCGCCCTTCGTTAACGCTACGCCGTCTGCAATTTGGACTGCAGCGGTTGCCACCGAGCTCTCTGCGTCGCGCGTATTCAGCAAGGCAAGCCGCGGCGCATCGAGCAATGCGAGCACCCATTCGAGCCGCAAATCACCTTGCGCCTCGTGCGCTAAGATTTCTTCGACAATTCCTACCGGATGACCGATACCCGAAGGCTCTACCAAAATACGTGCGGGGCGTCGCGTCGCGATGAGCTCAAGTAAGGTGCGACGAAAATCGGCCTCGCCGGTACAGCATAAACATCCCCCCGGAATCAAACGCACATCAAAGGCGCCGCGCGCAGCGGCCGCGACCGTGAGTGCATCGATACCCGCATCAGTAAATTCATTGAGCAAGACGACCCAGTCTTCGTGCGGTGGCTTATCGGCTAATAAGCGCGCAATCACGGTAGTCTTGCCGACGCCAAGCGGACCCGTAATGACCCAGACCGGGATGGGGAGCGGCCGGGAATCGATAGGCGGACTCGATGCCTCTGGCAAAGTCGTCGTCACGAGCCCAAAAGCCGCCCGTCCTGCGTCACCAGCGCACTGTAGAGTTCGGGACGCCGATCACGAAACACACCCCAACCGCGCCGCTGTGCCTCAAGCGCCGCCAGATCAAATCGCGCAAGCAAACACGCCTCTTGATCTTGAGACGCCTCGACCATCAATTCGCCCTGTGCCCCGGCGATAAATGAGGATCCGTAGAAGCGAATGTAGAGACCCTCGGGATCTTGGAGCGAATGCTCCGTGCCGATACGATTAGAGGCCATCAGTGGCATCAAGTTCGCGGCCGCGTGACCCTGCTGAGTGCGTTGCCAGTGCGCACGAGAATCGAGCGGCGGCGCGGGCGGGGGCTCACTACCGATCGCGGTGGGATAGCAAAGAATTTCGGCCCCCATCAACGCCATACAGCGCGCGCTCTCTGGGAACCATTGATCCCAGCAAATTCCAACGCCCAACCGCGCGTATCGCGTCGGCCAAACCTTAAAGCCGGTATCGCCTGGATTGAAATACTGCTTTTCCTGATAGCCGGGGCCATTCGGAATATGGGATTTGCGATACACCCCCAGCACGCTGCCATCAGCGTCGATGATTGCGATACTGTTGTAATAGGCCTGATTGGCACGCTCAAAAAAACTGATGGGTAATACGACAGCGAGTTCTTTGGCGAGCGCCTGCATACGCAAAACCGCTGGGTTTTCCGCAAGCGTCGTTGCCAACGCTAGGTGCCTCGCGTCCTGCTCGATACAAAAGTAAGGGGTCTCGAACAACTCCTGCAGCAAAATAATCTGCGCACCCTCAGAGGCGGCGCGTCGCACCATCGCTTCGGCCTTCGCGAGATTGCCCTGACGATCCCAGCTGCAAGCAAACTGCGTGACAGCGACTGTTACCTCACGTGGCGAAATTCTTAGGTGTCCAGCACTCATCTTTGGTAACCCCAGTTAAGCCCCACTTAAGCTCCACTCAAAAGGTGGGTGATCCGAGTAGCGGTCTCAAGTGCCCGCCGCCCATCCTCACCCGTCACCCAGGGTACGCGCCCCTCAACGATACATTCCAGGAAATGCTCGATTTCCGCCCTTAACGCATCACCCTGCTCAAAACTCTGCTCCTCAATATTCACTGGGAGCCCGGCTGAAGAAGGCTTGCCCTCTCGCTTATCAATTCGAGTCAATACTCTTTGCTGAAGATCGATCGACACATAGCTATCATCACGAAAGGCTCTGAGCTTACGCTCGCTCTTCAAGCTCACTCGGCTCGCCGTGACATTGGCAACACAGCCACCCACAAAGCGGATTCGCGCGTTCGCGATATCAACCGCCCCCGAGAACACCGGTGTTCCCACCGCATCGATGGACTCAATGGGTTCGCCAATCACACTTTGCACAATGTCGATATCGTGGATCATCAGATCAAGCACGACGTTAACGTCCGTTCCCCGTTCCTTGAAGGGTGCTAGACGTTGACACTCAATAAATCGCGCGCCCCTGAGATAACGCTCGGCAGCGAGAATGGCTGGATTGAATCGCTCCAAATGACCTACTTGCAGTACACGCGCGTGATCTCTCGCGAGTGTGATCAGCGCCTCGGCTTGCGCAACGGTTTCCGTGATGGGCTTTTCGACGAGGACATGTACCCCCGCCTGTAGGCAATCGCGCGCGATCGCATAGTGATGCGGCGTGGTGGTCACCACACTGACGGCATCGACCTCTGAAAGGATCTCCTCGTGATGCGCGACGGCTCGAACCCCTAACTGCATGGCGAGGGCATCGCGGACCTCGGGGCGAGGGTCCACGACAGCGATGAGATTCGACTGCGGCAGACTGGCGTACTTCTCAGCATGGAAACGACCGAGATAGCCCGCGCCGATCACCGCTGTGCGTAATGGATTCATAGCTTATTATGCGCGTAATGAGCGCCCGTAAAACCGCTAACGCGAAATCGTCATCCAAGAAATCCACCACTCGAAGCTCGCAAGGCAAGCGAGGATCAGCCATTCGAACCGATGTGCTGTGGATCGGGCTGGGCTTACTGGCCGGTGCGTTATTGATCCCACCGCTCATTTGGGTGACCGGCCTGATCATCATCGGCCCCTACGCCAATGGCGGTCTGTGGGCGTTGTGGACCGATGTGATTCAGGCTTTACAAGATGGCTCATGGGCGGCGTGGGTCACCTTGCTCGCCCCGGCCACCCTGGCCGCGATCTGGCGACTCAGTTGGCGCTGGTTGACGCCTCGCTGAAACTCCGCTCGCGCGCTGCACGAAATTCACTCCCCTCGTACCACTGCGGGAAGTCCTCGTTTGAGGCGAGTTCGGCCCCGATCTGTTGCAAGAGCGCGAGATCCTCAAGGCCGCCACGCAAGTCCATCCCGGGTCGATACTCATCTGAGGGCTTGTGGTAGTCGTTCAGCGTGTAAGCCGTTTGGCGCTCGCGTCCGAAGGCTTCGCCCTGCTCGCGATCATCGATCCCTAATTTGATGTAGAGCGCCGGGACACCGACCTTGGCGAAATTAAAATGATCGGAGCGGAAGAAGAATCCATTCTCCGGTGTCGGCTCGGGCTTCACGACCCGATCCTGGGTGCTGGCCGCACGCGTCAGATATTCCTCAAGCTGCGACGATCCTGATCCGACGACCGTCACATCGCGCGTCGGACCGCCCCAACTGATCGCATCCATATTGAGCGCCGCCACGGTCTGCGTGAGCGGCACCAAAGGATTCGCAGCGTAGTAAGCGGACCCTAAGAGTCCACTCTCCTCCAAGGTCACCGCCAAAAATAAAACCGACCGCTTGGGCGCCTGACCCGGTTGAGTAAATGCCCGAGCCAACGTTAACAAGCCCGCTGTCCCGGTGGCGTTATCCAACGCGCCGTTAAAAATATTGTCGCCCGTGCGCGCAAGGGATCGCCCAAGATGATCCCAGTGCGCCATATACACAACGAATTCATCGGGTCGCTCGGTACCCGGAAGCACCGCGGCGACGTTGGCCGAGTTGCCGCGACGAATCAGATTACGCAGTAAACCGCTCGCGCGTTCCTTGAGCGGCATGGGTTTGAAGCCCGGCCGGCTCGCCGCCTCGCGTAGCGCTTGATAACTCGAACCATTGGCCTGAAATAAGGACTCGGCGGCTGCCAAGCTGATCCAACCCTCAAGACCCACACGACCGGCATTACCATCAGCGGCGACCATATCGAGTTGCGGACCCATCCAACTGTTTTGCACTGTGCCCCACGGATACGCTGCGGGCTTGTCATCGTGCACAATCAGCGCTGCAGCGGCTCCTTGTCGAGCGGCTTCCTCAAATTTATAGGTCCAACGACCGTAATAGGTCATGGCGTTACCACGGAAGAGCTCAGGATCCTGGGTCGCAAAGCCCGGATCATTAATGAGCATCACCACCGTCTTGCCGCGCACATCTAGCCCCGCATAGTCATCCCAACCATACTCGGGCGCGACAATGCCGTAGCCCACAAAGACGACGGGGCTATCTTCAACGTTGATCTCGTTCTCAAGGCGCTTGGTCCATAGCACCATGTCTTCACCGTAGCGTAGATCCGTCGCACCGATACGCAGCGCGGTGTCGCTCCCCGGAGTGATTTCCACAAAAGGTACGGGCTGCAAGTAGGAGTCACCATTACCTGGCTTTAAACCCATCTGCTCAAATTCTTTGACGAGATAATCAAGCGTCTTGCGTTCACCGGCAGTACCGGGTTTGCGACCCTCGAACTCATCACTCGAGAGGGTCACGATGTGCTGCTCGTAAAGCGTGGCATCGAGCGGCGGCAGTTCTTGGTCAACGCCCGCACAGCCGACCAGGAGCACCAATGCGCTCGCGAGTAACACGCCCTGCCCCGCGTACGCCGACCGCCCGCGAGGTCGCGACGAGACTGCCGAGTCCGAATTGTTGGATGTCGCCTCTTTCCCGAACTTACCTGTAGTGAACCTGGATGCCGTCATCATCAATCTCCCTCCGTGAAGGCTCATTGCGGCCAGAGCTGCCAGCCCAGCAAGAGCAGATAGCAGAGTAATACCCCCTGGCTCGTCCGTCGCCAAGCCCGTTCGCGCAACTCGCCATAGAAGGCGCCGGCCGCCAAGATCGACAGCACCGCCGTCACCACCAAGGTTTCGATCAACGGTGGGAATTCCTCGGCAATTCGCGGGGCAAATTCGGGCAGGAACAGAAAAACGATCAGGGTCAGCACGAGCGCCACAGTGATCGACACCGCCGATCCGAGCACGATTCCGAGCAACATGGCCAGAGGTCCCATGAATTTTTTCCGGTATAGGGGGTCTTCGTACTTGAAGGGCCGCGCCCTGCAAACTAGTCTGAGAGCCAGTGTACAGGAAGCTTCGCCGATCATGACTCCATCGCCTCGCCCAAATGCCTGGGTGGTTGCCGTCTCAGCCTGCCTTATCGGCTTGCTGACGCTCGGCAGCTCGTCCTTTCTCACGGCCAACACGTCGTTGCTGCCCGCCGGCGCGATGGCGCCGAGCGCTCGAGATCGCATGATCGCGCGACAGGTGGGAGCCTTACTTGAAGATGCCCATTACAGCCAGCAGCAAATCGATGATGCGATGTCATCGCGGGTGCTCGACAAATTCCTCGATGCGCTCGATGGCCAGCGCAGCTACTTCCTCGCTTCCGATATCACCGAATTCGATACCTACCGCCTGCGCTTCGACGACATGATTCGCACTGGCGACATCGAACCCGCCTATTGGATGTTTGCGCGCTATCAAGAGCGAACCCGCCAACGTATCGAATATGCGCTCGAGCTTCTCGATCAAGAGCCCGATTTCAGTATTCAGGAAAGCTTTGACTTTGATCGCGACAACGCGCCGTGGTCTACCGATCGCGCCGAGCTCGATGAACTCTGGCGGAAGCGAGTCAAAAACGATTCAATTTCTTTGTTGCTCGCCGGGAAAACTTGGGATGAAGCCGCTGAGGTTTTACGCAGCCGCTACGAACGAGTGCTCACGCGTGGCGAGCAGATCAAGCGGAGGTTTTTGAGATTTATCTGAACGCTTACGCGCGAAGCTTTGACCCCCATACGAGCTATTTCTCACCGCGTAATTCTGAAGAATACAAAATTCAGATGAGCCTTAACTATGAGGGCATCGGCGCCTCACTGCAGCTCATCGATGATTACGTCACGATCATGAATCTGATCGAGGGAGGTCCGGCTGCCGCAGCGGGTACCCTGGCGGTCAAAGATCGGATTACCGCCGTGGGCCAGGATCGCGAAGGCCCACTCGTCGATGTCATCGGTTGGCGCATCGACGATGTCGTGCAACTCATCCGCGGTAAGGGTAACACCGTGGTACGACTGCAGATATTACCGGTGGGCGCGACCCCAGGAAGCCCTGAAAAAATCGTACAACTGACCCGGGGTAAGGTCACCCTGGAGGCACAAGCTGCGCGCAAAGAAATTCGTGAGACGGTACGTGATGGCAAAGCTTTCAAAGTGGGCGTCATCAATGTGCCGGGTTTTTACTCCGACTATGACGCTCGGCGTGCAGGGGATCGTAACTATCGCAGCACCACTCGGGATGTTCTAAAGCTACTACGCGAATTACAGGAAGAAGGCATCGACGGGCTCGTGATGGACCTGCGCGGTAATGGCGGTGGGTTCTTACCCGAAGCCCAGTCTTTGACCGGACTGTTTGTCGATCAAGGTCCAGTGGTACAGGTACAGTTTGCGGACGGCGATCGCGAAGTGCTCGATGACACCCAATCGGGAGTCGCCTATGACGGACCGCTGGTGGTCCTCATCGATCGATTTAGTGCTTCCGCTTCAGAAATCTTTGCCGGGGCGATTCAAGATTATCGGCGTGGCATCGTAGTGGGCCAGCGCAGCTTTGGCAAAGGCACGGTGCAAAATCTGGTTCCGTTGTCACGCTGGAGCGCTCAGCCCGTCAACGGACAACTGACGGTGACAATCGGTAAATTTTACCGGGTCACCGGCGAGAGCACTCAACACCGGGGCGTGGAGCCTGATGTGCTGCTCGCCTCACCCATTCCTCTTAGCGAGGTAGGCGAAAGTTCGCTGGATGATGCCCTACCCTGGGATCGGATCGAGAGCGCCGAGTTTCGCACCGAGTCGGTGCGCCTACCCTCCATCGCGCGCTTGATTACCCAGGAGAAAACCCGACAGGAACGCGACCCCGACTATCGCTGGCTCGTCAAAGATATTGAGTCGATCGATCAACTGCGATCGCGGCGTAGCGTGTCTTTGAATCTGGATGAGCGCCGAGCCGAACGTGAAACACTCGAGCAAGCTCGACTCGCCAGAGAGAACGAACGACGACAAGCCAGCGGAGAAGCCGCTGTGGCGTCGATTGAAGAGCTCGACGAAAGCGAGCTACCGGATGTCGCACTCGATCAGGCCGTTGAAGTCATGGTCGACGTCGTTGTGACACCACCGGCGGCGCGCGAGACCATCACGGCGCAGAGCCGAACTCCCCCGCCGCGCGACTAGGCCAAACCGCAAAGCGCTCTGGCCTAGCCGCCGTGAGATGAGCCGGCGTGGTCAAGCAGTCGATGACCGCGCTCAAAGCAATACTCGAGCCACTTGTTGAGCATGATGTTTCGTGCCCAGCGTTGATCGAGGGCGGCGGTACTGTGGCGACGTAACTCATTTAGCCACGGATGCTCATGACGCGTTGCCCACCCGTACGCCTCCGCCAGTCGCGCGTCATGGTAAACGCGAATGAGCATATCCGGCGCGCTCGGCAACCCGTACTCCGTCGAGGTCTCGGTAAACTCATAGGTCAGCTCAAGCTCGGTGGTATACGGCGCGGACTCAACCCTTCGCAGCACAAGCTCACAATCACCCTCGAGCGTGGATCGTCGCTCAATCGCCAGCTTACGTACCTCGCCCACCAAAGACTGCAATCTTTGATAGTTACTCTCGTAGAGCGCCATTAAAGACACGAAGCTACCCGGGCGACCGCGCCAACTGGCCGGTAGCCGCGCTTCATCCAACACCGTATCAAACCAATCATTGATCATAGGCTGCGTGCTTACCCTTACGGCCGAACTCGACGCTCGATCCCCTTCGCTTCGAGCACCCGTGCAGAAATTTCCTCGATCGAGCATTCCGTGGTATCGAGTACCGGGATGCCATGACGCGCAAAGATCGACTCGGCTGCTCGAGTTTCAAACTGTACCTGTTGCGCCGAGGCGTAGCGACTATTAGGTCGACGCTCCTGCCGGATTTGTTGTAGCCGGCGAGCGGCAATACGCAGCCCGTACAGCTTGGACTTATGGGCTTGTAAGCTCGGTGGGAGCCGGTTCGACTCCAAATCATCGTCTGTGAGTGGATAGTTCGCCGCAAAAATCCCGTACTGCATAGCCATATAGAGGCAGGTGGGGGTTTTTCCGGAGCGAGAGACCCCAACTAAAATCACATCGGCCTTGGCGTAGTCACGATGTGACCCGTCATCGTTGGCAAGCGCGTAGTTAGTCGCATCGATGCGCATGGCGTAGCCCACCGCATCCGCCAGCCCGTGCGCTTGACCTGCGCGATGACTGGAGCGTGTGCCGAGCTCCTCCTCCATCGGTCCCACAAACGCCTCGAAAAAATCTAAGAACAAGGCATTTGTGCCCTTGAGTTCGTCCCGTAACTCATCCTGCACCAAGGTGCCGAATATGATCGGGCGCAAGCCGCTCTCGGCCGCCGCGGCATTGATACGCTTGGCAGCCTCTTTCGCCTTGTCAATGCTGGAGACAAATGGCAAAGTCACGGCCCGAAACTGCAGTCCATCAAACTGGGTCAAAAGGCTGTGACCCATGGTCTCCGCGGTCACGCCCGTCTGGTCGGAAACGAAAAAAACGGTTCGTGTTGTCAATGGCGAGTCCTCTGCACGCAAATGCCCGGTCCGGCCTGCCGAGTGTTCCACTGCAGGGCGATCGCAGCAAGCTACTCGTCTCCTTTTTCCCCTCTCAGGAATTCCCATTGTGAACGAACTTGTCCTGCCTTTTGAGCGCCTCGCGATGACTGATGTCGAAGTCGTCGGCGGTAAAAATGCGTCCATTGGTGAAATGATCGGTGCGCTCGCGCGCCTCGGGGTCAAAGTCCCCGGCGGCTTCGCGACCACGGCGCACGCCTACCGCGAGGTGTTAGCTCACAACGGACTCGATGCGCGTATCCGCGACATGCTCGCCGCGCTTGATGTGGATGATGTCGTGCGATTGGCAGAGGTAGGCGCTGAAATCAGGGGCCTTGTACGCGAAGCGCCGCTCGGTGAGGCACTCGAGCAAGCGATCCGCAAGGGTTATCGCGCCTTTGGCGATAATGTCTCAGTGGCAGTTCGATCCTCGGCGACCGCCGAAGATTTGCCAGAAGCCTCGTTTGCGGGTCAACAAGAAACCTTTCTGAATGTGCAAGGTGAAGAGGCTGTCTTACAGGCCGTTCGCGATGTCTTTGCATCCTTATTCAACGACCGAGCGATCGCGTACCGCGTGCACCAAGGCTTTGATCATTCCTTGGTCGCGCTATCGGCAGGCATCCAACAAATGGTTCGCTCTGACCTCGGCGCGAGCGGCGTGATGTTCACCCTCGACACCGACTCCGGCTTTCGTGACGTGGTCTTCATCACTTCCTCCTACGGCTTAGGGGAAACCGTGGTGCAAGGCGCCGTCAATCCAGATGAGTTCTATTTATATAAGCCGGCACTACGCGCCAATCGGCCGAGCGTCTTACGACGTAACCTCGGCGCCAAAGCGATCAAGATGGTCTATGGCACCGCCAATGATACCGAGCGCGTCAAAACCGTCTCGGTCGACGAATCAGATCGTCAAAGATTTTCACTGGACGATGACGACCTCAGCGCACTCGCCCGTCAAGCGCTCATCATTGAAGAGCACTATGGCCGGCCGATGGATATCGAATGGGGCAAAGACGGTGCGACGGGTGAACTCTTTATTTTGCAAGCAAGACCTGAAACCGTCCAAAGCCGAAGCGGCCGTACCATTCAGCGCTATACCCTACAACAGCGCTCGGATATCCTGACGAGCGGACGGAGCATCGGCCAAAGAATTGGCGCGGGTCCTGCGCGAGTGATCGCGGATGTCTCACAAATGGCGCGCGTTCAGCCAGGAGATGTGCTGGTTGCCGATATGACGGACCCGGATTGGGAGCCGGTCATGAAACGCGCCTCTGCCATCGTGACCAACCGTGGCGGTCGAACCTGCCACGCTGCGATCATTGCGCGGGAGCTTGGCATTCCAGCCGTCGTGGGTTGCGGCAATGCCACCGAACTCATTCGCGAGGGCCAAGAGGTCACCGTATCCTGCGCGGAAGGCGATACGGGTTATGTGTACTCCGGTGCGCTCGATTTCGAGCGGCGACAAATTGAACTCGACGCGCTCCCTGAAGCGCCCGTAAAAATCATGATGAACGTCGGCAACCCCGATCGTGCTTTTGATTTTGCGACGATCCCCAACCGCGGAGTGGGTCTTGCGCGGCTCGAATTCATCATCAATCGAATGATTGGCGTACATCCGCGTGCCTTGCTTGAGTATGAGCAACTCGATAAGCCTCTCCAAGAAGATATTGCGCTACAGATGGCAGGCTACAAAGGACCTGTAGAATTCTTTGTCGATAAGCTTGCAGAGGGTATCGCACAGATTGCTGCGGCGTTTGCACCGGAGCCGGTGATCGTGCGTCTCTCGGACTTTAAGTCTAACGAATATGCGAATCTCATCGGCGGTCGCGCCTATGAGCCAGAGGAAGAGAACCCGATGTTGGGCTTTCGCGGCGCGTCACGTTATATCGATGAGAGCTTCCGACCGTGCTTCGAGCTCGAGTGCCGTGCCTTAAAGCGAGTACGCGATGAGATGGGCCTCACTAACGTTTGGGTCATGGTGCCTTTTGTACGCACACTGAAAGAAGCTCGGGCGGTCACTGAGTTGTTGGCTGCTAATGGTCTCGCGCGCGGCCAAAACGACCTCAAGGTTGTCATGATGTGCGAGCTACCCTCGAACGCGGTGTTGGCAGACCAATTCTTAGAGTTCTTTGATGGGATGTCGATTGGCTCGAACGACATGACGCAGCTCACGCTGGGCGTCGATCGTGATTCTGGGATTGTGGCGCCGCTCTTTGACGAGCGCAACGAAGCGGTGAAAGCCATGCTATCGATGGCGATTCAAGCGTGTCGGAAAGCGAACAAATACGTTGGCATCTGCGGCCAAGGACCTTCCGATCACCCAGATCTTGCCAAGTGGCTCGTCGAACAGGGCATCGAAAGCATCTCGCTCAATCCCGATACGGTGATCGAGACTTGGCTGATGCTATCGCGTTAAGCGTTGCCGCTCAAAAAGGGGCAGCGTGATAAGTCGACATTGCCCCCCGAGAGAATAATACCCACGCGCTCGCCGGGGGCCCCGAGCTCGCCTTTTAATAAGGCGGCAATCGGTACCGCCGAGGAGGGCTCGATCAATATTTTGCAGTCTTCAAGCACGATGCGCATGGCTTGAACAATCTCGGCTTCCGAGACCGTCACGATGCCATCGACGCCGCGACTCAAGATCTCAAACGGCAGCTGACCCAGCGTGGCCTTAAGCCCATCGGCGATCGTTTGCGGTGGCTGACTGAAGCCGCAACGCTGACCGCTTTGTAACGAGCGCGCGGCATCATCGGCCTCTAAAGGCTCCACACCGAAAATACGACAGGCAGACATCGCGCGCGCCGCAAGCACACTGCCCGCGAGTAAACCGCCACCCCCAACCGGGGTCGCAAGCACTTGTAGCCCATTGATCTCGGTCAATAATTCCAGAGTGGCTGTACCCTGACCCGCGATCACCATCGCGTCGTCATAGGGGTGAACGAGCACCGCCCCTTCCTCCGCCATCAACTTCGCAACGGCCGCCTCTCTCGCGGCGATACCTGGTTCACAATCTTTGATCTCTGCGCCTTGTGCAGCAACTGCCTCGCGCTTCACTCGCGCTCCATCACGCGGAATCACTACGGTACAAGGCCAGCCGAGTTCACGCGCCGCCCGTGCAAGCGCCGCACCATGATTCCCTGAGGAATGCGTGACAACACGACTCGGCTGGATCCCACGTTCAGCGAGTGCCAGAAGTGCATTACTCGCACCACGAAACTTAAAGGCGCCCGCGTGCTGTAGGTTTTCACACTTTAAAAATACTTCACGATCGCAGCGGGCACTGAGTGCGTCTGCCTGCATGACGGGCGTCTCACGGACCCGCCCCTGCAATCGGCCGGCTGCTGCCACGACATCCGACCACTCGGGCAACGTCATTGGCGTGCCGACTCAACAAAAAAGCGTTCGCGATAAAAGCGCAGCTCCCGCACCGACTCGCGGATATCATCCAGCGCCAAATGGCTACCCTGCTTCGCAAATCCATCGGCGAGTGAGGGCATCCAGCGCTTGGCTAATTCTTTGACGGTACTGACATCTAAATTTCGGTAATGAAAAAATCGCTCAAGATCTGGCATCAGCCGCGCCATAAAACGCCGATCTTGGCAAATGCTGTTACCACACATGGGTGATGCACCCGCCACCGCATGCTGCGCTAGAAATTCGAGCGTCGCCCGCTCAGCCTCTGCGAGCGTTACCTGACTTTCACGTACACGTTGCAACAAACCGGAGCCACCGTGCTGCCGCTGATTCCACTCATCCATCCGCGCGAGCGTCGCCTCATCCTGATGGATCGCGAGCACGGGTCCCTCCGCGATGAGCTCGAGCTGAGCCGTGGTCACGAGGGTTGCGATCTCGATGATGGTATCGCTCTCGGGGAGCAGCCCCGTCATTTCTAGATCAATCCAGATCAGGGCGTCAGCGCTTGGCATGCGAACCTCCTTGTCGCGCCAGTCTAGCAGAGGCTAAAGTGCCTGCCTGCCCACCACTTCCTCTCTGTCGATCGATTGCCCCTAGGACCTCTTGGACGATGATCCGTGCAATTTGAAGCGCAAGTCGTTGCCGCCTACGGTCGGCACCTGATCGTCCGCGATGCCGAGGGTATCCGCTACGAAGCCCGACCTTTCGGCCGTAAACTCGGTGCCGTTTGCGGCGATCGAGTTCGCTGCGAACGCGACGAGCAGCACGCAGAGATTCACGTTACCGAGGTACTGCCCCGTGAGCACGTGCTGCTGAGGGCCAACCTGAAAGGCGGTGCAGAGGCCGTCGTCGCCAACTTGACGCAGCTCGTCGTATTACTTGCACCTGAGCCGAAGGCAGACCCTTTCATTATCGATCGCTATCTCTGCGCTGCAAGCTCCGCCGGGCTACGTGCCGTCGTGTTCCTCAATAAAATCGATCAACTGGATGACGAGAGTCGCTCAATAACCGACGACCTTCTTGAGGTTTATTCGCAAGCGGGCTATCTCACACTACGCGGCAGCGCAAGTCACGGCGAAGGAATCAAAGAATTACGAGCTCTACTCAACGGACACATCAGTGTTTTTGTCGGCCAGTCGGGGGTCGGGAAATCGAGTCTTGTCGCGTGCTTAACGCAAGATCAGGATATCGCCATCGGCGCGCTCGATCGTGATGCTGAGGGGCGACATACCACCACCGCTTCACAGCTCTATGAGTTAGCACCCAGCGATGCAGCCACGATGGATCCGACCGACGGTGGCGCCTTAATGGACTCACCGGGCGTACGCGATTTTGCCCCCGCTATTGATGCGTTAGAGCCTGGCAGTCTAGGCTTTCCCGAGGTCGATCAACTCGCCATTAATTGTCGATTTATGGATTGCCAACACCTCAAAGAACCAGGATGCGCCGTCAGGGCCGCGGTGGAAACGGGGCAGTTGGATGCCCGACGCTATGAAAGTTATCGACGCCTACGCCGACTACATGCGGATTTAACGGCCGCACGCGGACCGACTACGGCTCGCGGATCTCACTCCACCCGACGCTAGCGCGCCCTCAGGGTTAAACAATCTGGCGACCCGCCAGTGCGTGAGCGAGCGTGCCAGAATCAATGTATTCCAGCTCACCGCCAATCGGGACACCGTGGGCAATACGTGTAGCTCGCAAGCCCTTCGCTCGGGCAATCTCAGATAAAAAGTGCGCCGTCGCCTCGCCCTCGACTGTCGGGTTAGTGGCGAGGATAATTTCTTTGACCTCACCCTCACTCAATAGCGTCTCGAGCTCGCGGACGCCGAGCTGCTCAGGTCCGATCCCATCGAGTGGCGACAGATGCCCCATGAGGACGAAATAGCGACCGCGATACCCCCCCGACTGCTCAATCGCCACCACATCCGAGGGCGACTCCACCACGCACAGCAGACTGCCATCGCGACTTTGGTTACTACAAATCGCACAGAGTTCCGTCTCGGTAAACATCCGACAACGCTGACACCGACCCACGCGCTGCAACGCCTGCTGCAGACTCTCAGCCATATGGCGACCACCCTCGCGCCCATCCTGCAAAAGATGAAACGCCATGCGCTGCGCGCTCTTTGGTCCCACGCCAGGTAAGACTCGCAAGGCATCGATCAGACGCGCAAGCGCGGGAGTGTGTTTCATGGGAGGCCTCGGCTCAGAACGGCAACTTGAATCCGGGCGGAAGTTTTAGGCCAGACATCATCCCCGACATTCGCTGCTGGCTCTCTGACTCGACACGTCGCACGGCATCATTCACTGCCGCTGCCAATAAATCTTCGAGCATCTCGCGATCGTCTCCCATCAACGCAGGCTCGATCTGCACGCGCTTAACCTCGTGCTTACCTGTCATGGTGACTTTCACCATACCGCCGCCCGCCTCGCCCGTCACCTCCATGCGCGCAATTTCTTCCTGCGCTTTTTGCATGTTGCGCTGCAAAGCTTCCGCCTGCTTCATCATATTTCCAAAATTGGCCATGGTCTTATCCTTCAGTGCAATTTCACCGACTCAGATTTGAGCCGCGCGCCGAGCTTTTCTTTGAAAGCGCGGACCGTAGGGTCATTTTCAAGCGATAGTTGCGCCTGCTCGAGCGCTTCGGCATGCGCTCGCGCTTCATTACGGGCAGGGGTCTCGACATTCTCTGCGCCTACCTCCACCTCGAGTCGCACCGGTTCACCGAGCCTCATTGAGAGTGCTTGCGCGAGTTTATCGATCAGCGCAGGAGTGCTCAGCAGCGACTGCGCGGGATCGAGCGCGAGTCGCACCACTCCGGCTTCATGAGATATCCACTCCGAGTGCGCAGCCAACTGACGGGCCGCCCCCGAGACCTCTAACTCTGATACCAAGGCAGACCATCCCGCTTCGGTCAGCCCGGAGATCGAGGAGGCAGATATGCCCGAAGCAGTCGAAGCGCCCGATGCGCGAGAGCCGCCCGGAGTCGCACTGCGGCTTGCGGAGGCGCGTCCACTCGATGCGGGAACGCTGCCACCCGCTGCAGGCGTCATCGGCGACTCGCCCAAGCGAAACAGCATCAGCCGCAGTAGCGTCACTTCAAAATGTGCGCGCGGATCTGGTGCCCACGGCAGATCGCGCTTACTGAGGAGACAGGTTTGATAATGCAGTTGGACATCCTCAGGCGAGAGCAGTCCCGCGAGCGCTGCCAGTTCACTCGCCTCGTGTAACTCATCGCCCTCGTAATCGGAGATCGCTTGCTTGAGGGCAACTTTGGCCCAAAGTGACGATAGCGCATCAATTAATTGCCCGTAGTCGGGCGCCCACTGCTCAAGCTCACTGGCATACTGCAACAAAGCGGACACATCGCCCCCACCAATCAGCTCGGCGAGCTTGACGATTTGCTTGCGATCCACCGTCGCAAGCATCTTACGCGCCTCGACTTCGGTGACCTGCCCGCCACTGAAAGCGATTAACTGATCGAGCAAAGACAAGCCATCGCGCATACTGCCATCCGCACCTTCGGCCACCAATCGGATCGCTGCCGACTCGTGAGCGATACCCTCCGCTTCAAGAATACTTTTGATACGATCGCTGATCAAAGAAACCGAGAGACGCTTCAGATTAAACTGCAGACATCTTGATAGCACCGTCACCGGCAATTTTTGTGGGTCGGTGGTCGCCAACAAAAATTTGACGTGCGGCGGCGGCTCTTCCAATGTTTTCAGAAGTGCATTAAAAGAATGCGTTGAAAGCATGTGCACTTCGTCGATGAGATACACCTTGTAGCGTCCGCGCGTCGGCGCGTACTGCACGTTATCGAGCAATTCGCGCGTGTCATCGACTTTGGTCCGCGAGGCCGCATCGACCTCGATCAAATCTACAAACCGCCCCTCATCAATCTCGCGGCAGGTTGGACACTCGCCGCAGGGGCTCGGCCCCATGCCTGTCTCGCAATTGAGGCATTTGGCGAGAATACGGGCGATCGTGGTCTTTCCGACGCCTCGGGTCCCTGTAAACAGAAAGGCGTGGTGCACACGATTGGTGGCAAGAGCGTTCGAGAGCGCTTGCAGGACATGTTCCTGACCGGTTAGCTCTTCGAAGCGCTTGGGACGCCATTTTCTGGCTAGTGCGGTGTAACTCATCGTCTCACTCAAGATGACGGGCTCGCCCCCCTGCCACCCTTCGTTGGGAGGCGGCCCGCACCAGCCTGACTTCGGCACCCGATCGGACCGCGACCGTTGCTCCCTTCCGGGCCTGGCGGGATTGACGGTTGATCGTCGCGAAGGGACCGATGCGGGACGCCATAGAAACGGCGGGCAACGGGCAACCCACAAGGCCCCACTATACCCCAAGCACAGGATCGGCGGCGGAAGGTCTGCCCCGAGGTCAGCACTGCTCGTCGCTGGGATCATTCGCCCATATCAAGCGACAACTGCAAGTCATCCTTCGCTGATTTCATTCGTTTTTTTATCCGATCGGATGGCGTACGCGATGCTGATCGGCGGCGGCTACCGAGCTTTCGAAACACTTCCTGCGCCTGCTCACGAAAACCCTCGGCCCGCCGATACACCGACATCTTGGCACGGGCTTCGCGCATCGCTTCCCCGTGTTCGACAATCGGCGGCGGATAATCTCTGAGGGTGTGTCCTGCCAACCAAGGCTCATGCAAGAGCGCATCGGGGAGGTGCGCGATCTCGGGTACATATCGTCTGATGAAACGCCCGGCGGGGTCTTGATCCTGTGATTGTTTGATCGGGTTATAGATTCGTACCGCGTTAATCCCCGTGACCCCGGACTGCATTTGAAACTGGCTGTAATGAATACCGGGTTCATAGTCGGTAAATAGTTGCGCCATGAACGGCGCCGTCCGCCGCCAGTCGAGCCACAAGTGATAGCTCGCGAACGACACCAACATTGCCCGCATGCGAAACGTGATCCAGCCATTGGCATGCAATGAGCGCATACAGGCATCCACTAGGGGATAGCCCGTTTGTCCTGCACACCAAGCATCAAAAAAATCCTGTCGAAAATCATATTCGCGCATGCCTTCAAAGACCGGGTGCATGCAGCGCTGTTCAAGCTCAGGTTGTTGCTCGAGCTTTTGCACAAAATGACAACGCCATGCGAGCCGCGACCGAAAGGCCGCGAGTTGCCGAACCCAGGAGATGGCAGCCTGACGCTCTGCCGCCTGAGCTGGAGCATCCATCTCGGCCGCAAAGTCTTTGAGAAGCAGCACGCGCCGTGCAGTAGCCTGCTCGATCTCGCGCACCGACAACGTCCCGTACGCGATGTGCGCACTCAGCCGCGAGCAGGATCTCGCCGAGACACCGGGTTGGGAAAGATAGCTCATATAGTCCCGCGAACGACGCTCCAGAAAACTCTGTAGCACTCGCTTGCCTTCACGGCGCCCGCCCTGCTGCACGGTCGGAGTCAACGCACCAAAACGCGGATCATCGATGGGCGGTATGGGCTCGCTGGCCACCCCACATCCTCGTAAATGAGTCGGCGCAGGGAGCACGGTATCGCGCATCACGGCATCGCGTGCATGGGCCCATTGATCACGCGAGGACAGACGCCGTACCACGCCATGCGAAGGAGACTCGCGCCATGCAATACCCTGATGCTGACACCAACCGGCCACTTGCTTGTCGCGCGCATAACTCCAAGCGTTCCCCGTCTCCTCGTGGGACCATAAAGCAAACGGCCCGGCCTCGCGACGAAGCTGCGTCAGCACCTCAATGATATTGCCGTGACGTAGCACTAAAGGTGCTCCGCGTTTCGCTAATGATTCGGCGAGATCCATGAGACTTGCGCGAATGAACTGCCAGTGACGCGACGACGCGTCAGGCTGAGACCAAAGATCAGGCTCAATCACATAAAGCGGCAATACGGGCCCACGCGCAGCCGCCTCGCAGAGGGGCGCATGATCAGACAGCCTTAGATCTCGTTTAAACCAAACGACCTGGACGGTCACAATAAGCCTGCATCCGTGCTGCTTTAGTCAGCGCAATATGAATCATCTGAGCCGTGCACTCAACGACCACACACACCGCCACGCTCAAGCTCCATAAGAAGAGGTGATCGGGTTACCCCCCCTCCATCAACAGCCTAACTTACTCCGACCAATAATCCACTCCCGCGGGCTAACGTCCGTGACCGTCACCTGCGACCGTACTAAGGTCTTTATACAACTCACGCCCACAGCTTTTCGGACGGGTATGTTTGTAGAGGTCAAAGGGCCCTTGACGGGCTCTACGTTAAAAGCGACGAAGGTTGAGTTAGATCGATTTACCCGACTATTACGGGCGAATCTGGAACAAAGAAAAAGGGGCCGTAAGCCCCTTTTTATTTTGCATTGGCGGAGAGGGTGGGATTCGAACCCACGAACACCTTGCGATGTTACTTGACTTCCAATCAAGCGCCTTCGACCACTCGGCCACCTCTCCGGCGCGGAGCGCGATGATATCAAGCCTGCGGCGGCTTGGGAGGCAGGATGTTCGGGGGCGTATCAATACAGGGTGAATCAGCCGGTCGTGGCGCCTCGGGCCCCTCAAGGTTTGGGATCGTGAGCGCCGTGCGGGTATCCGCTGCATCTCGCCCTGCCGGTATTTTGAGCGGCTCATTGTTGACCGCACTCGCGAAGTCTTCGGGCATCGCACACTTACCCTGAAAGAGCGTCCAAGATTGGCAGCCGCTGAGGGAGACGGCAGTGAGTAAGAGGGACACCGTGAGGAGTGGGCGTCGAAGACGCAAAGACGTTTTCATGACTGAGAGGGTAGCAGACCCACGGCCTGCATGGCGTCACGTAGACGACCATGATATTCAGCCGACAGTGGCGTGAGCGGCAGACGGATGCCGCCCGCGATCAAGCCCATTTGCTCTAGGACCCATTTGGCCGGAATGGGATTGCCTTCCACAAAGAGCGCCGAATGCAAGGGAGCAAGCTGGGCATCAATCGCGGCGCTGTCATCCGCATGTCCCTCGCGTGCCGCCGCAATCATGGCTGCCATGAGGCGTGGGGCGACGTTGGTCGTCACCGAAATCACCCCCTCGGCGCCTGCGAGTAACGCCTGGCGAGCCGACAAATCATCACCCGATAGCACGGTCACCCGCGGGGCGAGCTCACGCAGTGCGCGAATACGAGCCATATCGGCAACCGCCTCCTTGATGGCCACAATCCGCTGCAGACTCGAGAGACGCGCCACTGTCTCGGGCAAAAGATCACAGGCCGTCCGACCCGGCACGTTGTAGAGCAATACGGGAACCGACGCTCGCTCGGCTGCCAGCCGATAGTGTTGATAGAGGCCCTCTTGCGTGGGTTTGACATAGGCCGGCGTGACGATGAGCAAACCGTCCACCCCAAGCTCACTGATCCAAGTCACCCGATCCAGCGTCGCCGCCGTGCTACTTAAGCCAGCGCCGGCGATCAACGCCATTCGGTTACCGATATGTTCGCGCGCAGCAACGATGAGCTGACGTAATTCGGCATCCGTAAGTGATGCGGATTCACCCGTGGTGCCCCCCACGACGATGCCATCAGTACCCGCCTGTAGCTGAAAATCCAGTAACCGGTGCCAAGCGGGCAAGTCGATCCGACCGTCCGCACACATCGGCGTGACCAACGCCACCGAGCTACCTTTAAACATCCTGACCACCAGCGAGGCTCGCCGACAGGACAACCCCGCTCGGCCTACGAGGCGTGGATGTTACGAATCGCTCGCCTGCGCTGCAACTGACGCGCTGAGTCGCTACACTTGTATCGACTCATGAACCAACTCCTCGCCATATCAGCCATCGGCCCAGATCGCACCGGGATCGTCCACGACCTTACGCAAGTCATCGCTGATTGCGGGGGTAATATCAGCGAAAGTCGCATGGCGAGTCTTGGCAATGAATTTGCGATGCTGCTGCTCGTCAGTGGTAATTGGCATTCGCTCGCCAAACTCGAAGCCGAGCTACAGCGCTTTGCGACTGAGGCCGGGTTAACACTCAACCTCAAACGCACCGAAGGCCGCAGCGCACGCACCGACCGCCTGCCCTACTCCATTGATGCCGTCTGCCTCGATCAAACCGGTATCGTCTCGGCGCTCTCGGGGTTTTGCTCGAGTCGCGACATTGATATCGCTGAAGTCGCAACGCGTAGCTATCCCGCGGCCCACACCGGCGCCCTGATGTTTGCAGTGCAGATGATCGTCAACGTTCCAAGCCGCTTGCATCTGGCGCATCTCCGCGAAGAATTCATGGAGTTTTGTGATTCGCGCAATCTGGATGCCATCCTTGAACCGGTAAAATCCTGATCGACTTTACATTCGCTAGCGCACCTATTCGGAAGGAGCTCGTATGGCCAAGGCAAGCGTAGGACCCATCAGCGTCGGCAAGAAGGTCCCCGATTTTTCCGCCACCACGACCGATGGCGGCGGCTGGAAACTTAAAGAGGCCAAAGGATCTAAAGTCGTACTCTTCTTTTACCCCAAAGATATGACCTCTGGCTGTACCGTCGAAGCACAACAATTTCGCGATCATCATGCTGCTTTTAAACGCGCGAATACACTGGTGATTGGTGTCTCGCGCGATAGCTGTCGATCGCACCAACGTTTTAAGGATAAGGAAAGCTTGAACTATGAGCTCCTGTCCGATGAAGACGAAGCGCTCTGTAAATTGTTTGATGTCATACGCGAGAAAAATATGTATGGCAAAAAAGTCTTTGGCATTGAGCGCAGCACCTTCCTGATCGATGAAAAAGGCGTCCTCGCAGCCGAGTGGCGCAAGGTCAAGGCAGATGGCCATGCAACCGAGGTCCTGGCCGCGGCTAAAGCCCTTTGAAGCGCAAAAGCTCAGCACGACAGCGCCGCCTGTTCGTGCTCGATACCAACGTGCTCATGCACGACCCAGCTGCTATCTTTCGCTTTGAAGAGCACGATATCTATTTGCCGATGATCGTGCTCGAAGAACTCGATCAACATAAAAAAGGACTCTCTGAAGCCTCCCGGAACGTTCGCCAAGTCAGTCGTTTTCTCGATGAATTAATGCAAGATGCCAGCCGCGAGGACATCGAAAAAGGACTCGCACTACCCACCCACTTAACGGGTAACCACGGCAAAGCTCCGTGCAGCGGTAAGTTGTTTTTTCAGACCCAGCAACTACAAGGCAGCCTGCCAACCGATCTACCCGGACACGGCAGCGATAACCAAATTCTCGCGCAAACACTGGCGCTGCAGGCCATACACCCGACATCACGGGTGGTGTTGGTCTCCAAAGATATCAACCTACGCATTAAAGCTGCGGTGGTCGGCGTCCACGCGGAGGACTACTTTAGCGACCGGACGATCGACGATGCTGAGGTACTCTTTACCGGACACACAGCGCTCGCCGCCGACTTTTGGGAGCAACATGGCCAACACATGCGCTCGTGGCAGGAAGGCGCACGCACCTACTATGAGATCAAAGGGCCCTCTGTCGCCGCTTGGCATGTCAATGAATTCGTTTACGAAGAGCGCGAACATGGCATCGAGGCGATCGTTCGCAAAATTGATGGCGAATCGGCGATGCTTGAGCTCATCAATGATTACCGCAGCGAGCGACATGCCGTTTGGGGGATCGCCGCTCGCAATCGTGAACAGAATTTCGCGCTGAATCTACTACTCGATCCGCAGATCGACTTTGTCTCCATCCTGGGGCCTGCCGGAACGGGCAAGACACTACTCACGCTGGCAGCGGGCCTTGCGCAGACACTCGAAGATAATCGCTACAGCGAAATCATTATGACGCGCGTCACCATCCCGCTGGGCGAAGACATTGGCTTCTTACCTGGCACCGAAGAAGAAAAAATGGAGCCGTGGATGGGGGCGTTGATGGATAACCTGGAGGTCCTCACCCAAAGCGCTGATGGGGGAAGTTGGGGCCGCGCTGCGACCAATGATCTGTTGCGCCACCGGATCAAAATCCGCTCGCTGAACTTTATGCGCGGACGCACCTTCCTCAACCGATTTGTTATTTTGGACGAAGCCCAAAATTTAACCCCGAAACAAATGCGTGCACTGGTCACTCGCGCAGGCCCGGGTACGAAAGTCGTTTGCTTGGGCAACCTCGCCCAGATCGATACGCCCTATCTTACCGAAACGACCTCTGGTCTGACCTTCGTCGTGAATCGCTTTCAGGGCTGGGCGCATGCGGGGCATCTGACACTCAAACGCGGCGAACGCTCACGCCTCGCGGCGTATGCTTCAGATGCGCTGTGAACCCATGCGCTGTGAACCCATGCGCTGTGAACTAAGTGGGGAACACTCGGTCCATCATACGGTATGACTAAACGGTATGACTAACTCGCACCGTGTCCGGCCAAACCGCGCTGTCACGCCTCGGCCCCGTGGGGTCCGCTGGAGTGGCTGGGCGCTCGCCTGCTGGCTCGTGGTGGGACCGGTTGCGAGCACACTCTACTCTCACCTCGCCCATGCGCAGGCGGCGGGGATGGATCTACCCGATATTGGCTCGGGCGCAGACTCTACCCTCACGCTTAATGATGAATATCAGATCGGTCGCTCGGTGGTCCGAGGGCTGCGTGAACAGGGACTTATCTTAGAAGACCCCGAAATCAATGATTACTTGCAAAATCTAGGCAACCGTATCGCCGCTCAGGTACCCGATTCCAACCAACGATTCAATTTCTTTGTGATTCGTGATTCGGGAATCAATGCCTTTGCCTTGCCGGGCGGATTCATTGGCGTTAACCAGGGTTTAATCACCGCCACCACCAGCGAATCGCAATTGGCAGGTGTACTCGCGCACGAAATCGCCCATGTGACGCAGCGGCATATTGCCCGCGCGATCCAGGCGCAGGGCCGACAAAGCATTGCTGCGACCGCCGCCATGCTCGCCGCTATTCTCATTGGCGTCACGACGGGCGCGAGTGATGCGGTGCAAGCCGGTATGGTCATCGCGCAAGGGACAGCCGCTCAACAGCAAATCAATTTCACGCGCTCGAATGAATATGAAGCGGATCGAATCGGGATTGGTTTTCTCGCTGCCGCGGGGTTCGATCCTAACGGCATGCCCGATTTCTTTGAAACTATGGGACGCCGTGCGGGCCTTGCTGGCGCGCAGGTGCC
>RFOD01000017.1 GCA_009926865.1 Gammaproteobacteria bacterium
GTCGCGCAGGTGCGCGCAGCGACAAATGCGACGTTGGCCTCGATCAGCGGAGCTCGCGTGGATGTGAGCTCGACTGGTGGCAACGTTGAGGTGGGTGACATCACTGCAGAGAATGCGGTAATCAAAAGCACAGGTGGCAATGTCACGTTGAGCGCGGTCGATGCGGTTAGCCTTGTTGTCCGAGCACAAGCTGGTACAGCTGGCGAGGGCGATATTCGACTGGATGGCCCGATTCAGTTACGTCGAGCTAATGTTAGCGCGACATCGACGGATGAGCCCCTATCTTTGGAGATTGAGGCGGATCGTGATATCGAGATCAATGCCAGTGTCAGCTCAGATCGGGAAATGCGATTCGTTGCCGGCCGGAATTTCTCCAATAGTGGGCGCATTGAAGCCGGCGCAACTACAGCGATTGGTGATATCGAAATCTTTGCCGAAGATGTGAGTATTTCCGCTCCGATCGTCGTATCTGAGGGTAGCGTGATATTTCATGCGATCGGCTCTGGCGGAATCCATGTAGGCGATGGTTTGGACGCTTCGGAATCAACCTTAGCTCTTTCTCAAGAGGAGATTGACCAGCTTGAAGTCGCTACGCTCGGTCTGCACGCTGGCGCCGGCGAGGCGAAGGACGCGGGCATTAGAGTTGGCGATCTGGCGCTTGATGGTGAGCGCATAAACGGAACGATATTAGCAACAGAAGCTGATGGCATCGTGCGGATAGACGGTCGCGTCCAGGGTACGAATAATCCCGATTTTGAAGTGGGTTTCCAGGATTTGATTCCGGAGTCCATTGAAATTTCGGGCGCGCTGGGAACGCTTGAGTCGCCAATGGGTCAAGTAAGACTTCGTGCTGCCAACGATATTTTAATCGGTAGTCAAGAATTCATTGATCTGGTGAATGAGTCCGCCGACCCGACTCTTATGGATCCAGCCATGCTTGCCGCAGATTTTGGGGGAATCACCCCAAATCAATTATTTGTGGTGAGCGGCCCAGCGCAGTTCGTGGCGGCGCGTGCCGTGTTGCAGCAGAATACTGGAGGAGTCGACGGCGCCGGTATCCGTATCGGTGAAGCTACCGGTGAAATTGCGAGCACATTTGGTGATGAGGTGGTGCCTCAGCGGATAGCCGTGTTTGGCGTGATTGTTGGCACTGATGGAGTTGTCAAAGAAGGCATTGACGTGGTGGATCTCGCAAGCTTGCTCCCAGCGGGCACCGAGACCAGTGAGCGACGCGAATTTAACTCCTGCGTCATCGGGGGTGGGGTTTGCTCTCGGGGTGGCACGGATGTGGTGCAGACGGTGACCTCGTCGACGCCGACATCCACGGAAACACCGCCGGTCGCGAATGATCCCGCGCCGAGCTCTGAACCTGCTCCTACGTCGGAACCTGCGTCTGAGCCAGCGCCAGCGTCTGAGCCAGCGCCAGCGTCTGAGCCAGCGTCTGAGCCCACCTCAGACGAGCCCGTTGCAGACGACGGAGCGCCCAGCGACGAGGCCGATCAGCCCCCTGCCGAAGAGTCGTCACCAGAAGAGGCGGCTGCCGAGGAGGAGTCGACTGGCGAAGAGGCAGCGGCTGACGAAGAGGCCAGCGAGGAAGAAGCGTCAGAAGAGGAAGAGTCTGAGGAAGAGCAGTCTGAAGAGGAGGCCGCCGCAGAGGAAGAGGTAGCTGCCGAAGAAGAAGCCAACGACGAAGAAGAGGAAGCCGCGGAAGAGGCGGTCGCAGAGGTGGCAGCCGCTGAAACAGAGGACTCGGAGGAAGAACTGCGTCCGCTCGAGATTGATCCGGGCTCGCGAGATTTATTGAAGAGCCAAGGCGGTGGTGAGGTGCGTGATCCGGGCGTGGGCACTGCCAATGAGGATTTGTGGCCACAGGGCGTGCCGCCGCAACCAGGAGTCTCGCCATGATTTTTTATACGCAAGTAAAGCGATATTCTTTGGCGCTATCTTTGGTTGGTGTCGCCTGTATCTATTTGTTGGGATCGTCAGCCGAGGCTCGCTCTTTGCCGATCACGGGGCCGGTGTTCAACATTGGTCAGGATCCGACGGGTAAAGCGTGTAGCGCTCGGCGTCTGTATGGCGACCCCTTGCTCAAAGACGCGCGCTTGGATCTTGCCTATGACATCAACTGCAAGCGTGCGGGGACTGTGGGGCGGGTGTATCTGCTCGGCAGTCGCGAGGCAAATATCGCTTTGCAGGAGTGGCGAGATGCGATTGCGCCTCGATGTGTGGGTCCCCAACCGCAGGAATGGTCGCCAGAGGGGTTGCGGCCTGAAGTCGGTTTGTTTTGTGCGGGCGGCACAGCAGTAGGTAGTCAACCTGCCACCGTTTTACTGGCAGCGAGCAGCGATCTCGGTTTATTTGCGGGTGACTCACCGCCCGCTTCGGCGCCCGTCGTTGAGCGGGCCATGCGTATTCTGGGTGGATTGGAATCGCCACCGGAAGATGCGCGCGCGCGAGGGCCGCGCAGCGCGTTGTTAACCAATCTTGAATCGGTTTTGGGTGATGATCTGGCGGGCGGTGGTTTTGGTGATTTCTCAAGTCTGCGCGCTGCCGCTTTCGAGAATAACTCCATGTGGCTCTTTGGCTCTGCAGAGTTGCAATTCGCGGATGCGCTGCGCTTACACACACAACTTTGGCCGGATGATTTCGCCGGTCGAGCGGACTTACAGTCAGAGCGGGCGATCAATCTGGCTAATCAGCGTCGCTTTGCCGAGGCAGAGCGAGTATTAGTTGAAGCCGCCGCGAGTGCCGACAAGTCAGGGCAAATTTTCTTGCAAGCTAAGGTAGCTGCCTACTCAGCTCTGGCCGCATTGAATGCTAATGACATGCCGCGTGTGGCTGAGCGTGCGAGTCGTGCGCAGACGCTATTGACGGCATGGCGCAACACAGATGAACGCGAGTCGTTGCAAGCAGATCCCAATGTGGCGCGTCTCCCAGTATCCGTCAGGGTATCGATTCTTGAGGCGCAAATGCTGCGAGCCCAGGCCATTGCCGCCTCAAAATTACAAAATGCGCAAACGGGTCGTGCGGGACTCGCGCAAGCAGCACAGGCCGCCTCGACCGTCGATCCACGCGCAGGGAGCTGGTTACAGTCAGGTCTCGCACAGGATCAGGCTGCCTTGGAGATTGCCGATGGACGCCCTGAGGAGGCAGAGCGATTACTGCAAGAGGCGCTCGCAAAATATCGCCGGAATGCTCGTGGTACGCGTATCGAAGCTAATTTATTGATGGATTTAGCGCGCGCGGTTCAGGCGAGTGGGCGTCGAGACGAAGCATTAGCGATTTACGGCCAGGCTTTTCAGATCTATCGCGATCAGACCGAGAACAGGGGGGTGTCGCCGCGTCGCGCGATGTCATACCTGCAGGCGCTAGCGGACGGATCCCGCGGCGCTTTGGATGAAGACTTGGCTAAATCTTTGTTCATGGCCTTTGAAACATTGGCATCGCCCGCTGTCGCCCAGACAGCGGCGGCGACCGCTGTACGACTCTTGGCGGGACCTCGGGGCGGATTTATTCGTGCCTGGCAGGACTCTGATCGCGCGCTCAGACGAGCATTGACTCGCTTATCGAACCTACCGGCTGATACGCCATTGGAAGAGCGACGCGCTGCGGAAGTAGATGTTGCAGAGTGGCGTACGCGTACAGCTGAACTCGAGCAGCAGGTGAGTCTCGCCTTTCCAAAATTTGGTTTGCTGACCTTGCAGCCGGTGGACTTAGGCACGCTACAGGCATCTCTCGGTGGTGGTGAGCGGATGTTACGTCTCGCGTTGGGTGATAACGCGGGGATAGCGCTTTTGATTGATCAAAAGTCGGTAAGGACTTTTGATATCTCCATCGGTGAATCACGCGCGGCAGAGCTTGTCGCTCGAATTAAAGACACAGTCCGTAACCCGGACGGAGAATTTGATCGCTCAGCAGCGCGCGAATTGTTTGATGGGTTATTTGCGAATGCGCCGGCGGATTTCCTAGCTAAAGGTGCTCCGCAACGGCTCATTATCGAAACGAGCGGAGCGCTAGCGAGTTTGCCGTTTGGAATCCTGATTGAACCTCGTCAAGTTGCTTCGGGGGAAGCTTGGTTCGCGCGTCGGTTTGCGTTGATGGCCGTACCGAGCATGCGCGCGTTCGTAACGGCACGCGAGGCGGGTCGATCGCAAGGATCGGTTGAGTTCGTCGGCTTTGGAGACTTTTTACCGCTGCAATCTCAGCAAAACGCGGATGAGATCGCTCGCGCTGTGATCAGCGCCAGGCGTTTGCCGACCCTTTGCGAGGCGCCGATCAAGGCGGCTTTGGCACGATTACCAGCGTTGCAGGGAACGGCTAAAGAGCTCAACGCGGTTCGTCGCGTGCTGGGGGGTGATCGAGCCACGGTGCGAACCCGCGAGCGTTTTACCGACAGAGCAGTGCTGCGTTCACAGGCGGTGCGCGATGCGCGAGTGCTGATGTTCTCGACTCATGGCGTGTTCGCAACGGATTTCCCAGACGCGCAAGACTGTTTGCCGGATGCGGCCTTGCTCGCATCCGCGGTCGATCCGCAATCTGGGTTATTCCTTGATTCCGCTAAGGTGCTTGATTTGCAGCTCGATGCGGATCTGGTTGTGTTGTCCGCCTGCGATACGGGTAACCCGCAACCTGTCGCGCCAGGTGAGTCGGGTTTACCGTCTGGTGGTGATGCGTTAAGCGGTTTAGCGCGCTCATTTTTCTATGCGGGTGCGCGCAGTGTCATGGTCTCGCATTGGGTGCTACCCGACGAAGATACCGTCGCAGTCATGCGTAAATTCTTTGAGCGGGTCAAGGTGGGTGATGCTGCGCCAGAGGCGTTACGCGCGGCACAGCTAGCGCAAATCGCATCGGGTGCCGATGATCCGCTGCAATGGGCCGCATTAACCGTCGTGGGTGCCCCCCCTGCTCGCTAGCGCCGTCGGCTTGAGGGTCGCTGACACCATTGAGATGAACTGGTAACCTCTAAGTTGAAGTGACGGCTGGGGAGGTACTACGCGTGCGACAGGTAATCAAAATCGGAGTGTTGCTCTTGGGTGGCGTAGGGCTCCCCGTGATGGCGAACGATTACATTGTGGCGCGCTCATCAGATCCAGCGATCGAGCGCGGCAGCGCTTGGGCGGCTGGATCTTCTCTGGCGTTGGGCGCCGGGCAGAGCGTCACGATGGTGACGACGGGTGGTGATGTCCTCAGTCTTGAGGGTGCGGACGGGGGTATTGTGTTGCCCGCTCGCGCTGCCGGTGGCAGTGCCTCGGCCGAGGCGCTCCAAGCGCTGATTAAGCGACCGATGCCACGTCGAAGCTTCGGAGCGATGAGAGGCCCGGGCGATTGCCCATCTGCTGAAGACCTCAAAACCTTGGATGAAATCCTAGCGGCGGCTGCCCGCGAGGGCTGTGATCGCAATGCGCGTGTGGCACTTGAGAATTACCTGTCGGCGGATGAAGCGGAGGCGGAGAGTACGAGCTCAGAGGCCGTGTCTGAGTCGAATTCAGAGTCGTCAGAGTCAGACGAGAAAGATCGCGCCTAATCCGAGTAGCGTCGCGAACCCAATCACGTCGGTGAATGTGGTCAAGATCACGCCTGCAGACAGGGCAGGATCGATGTCGAGTCTGCGTAGCGCGAGTGGCACGAGCACACCGACTGCGGCGGCAGCCAATAAATTGATAGCCATCGCGGCTGCCAAGATCGTCGCAATCATCCAAGTATCAAACCAGAACACGGCAATGGCGCCAACGACGGTCGCCCAGATCAGACCGTTCAGTCCGCCTACCGCAATTTCTTTGAGTAATAACCATCGCGCATTAGACCATTGCACCTGACCTAAGGCGAGTCCGCGAATAATGAGTGTGACCGTTTGAGTGCCCGCGATACCACCCATCGAGGCGACGATTGGCATGAGTGCAGCCAGTACAGCCACTTTCTCAATAGTGCCTTCAAAATTTTTGACCACGGCCGCCGCGATGAAAGCGGTCACCAGGTTGACGCCCAGCCAGAGTAATCGTCGCCGGGTCGAGGTCACTACGCCGGCAAAGAGGTCTTCCTCGTCTTGTAGGCCAGCCATTGAGAGCACGGAATGCTCGGCTTCCTCGCGGATGACGTCCACCACGTCATCGACCGTCACACGACCCAGAAGTTGGCCTTGCGGACTGACAACAGCAGCCGAGACCAGATCGCGATCTTGGAAAAGTTCCGCTACTTCATGCGCGGAGGTGGTGGGTTCAATACGCGCAGCATCCGGATCGAGTGATTCGCCAACGAGATCTTCAGGATCACCCGTGATGATGCGCGCCAAGGAAATGCTTCCGAGGTAACGATCATGTCGATCGACCACAAACAGACTATCGGTTCGCTCTGGGAGCTCGCCGCGCATACGCAGATAGCGCAACACCACCTCGAGCGAGACGTCAGGACGCACGCTCACGGTGTCGGTATTCATCAACCCGCCAGCCGAATCCTCCGGCCAGGCGAGCACGTTACGCAGTCGCTCGCGATCGCGCTGGTCCATCGAGCGCAGCACCTGGCGGGTGACAGCTTCAGGTAGATCGCCAATTAAGTCCGCCAAATCATCGAGTTCGAGGCTCTCGGCAGCTGCGACCAGCTCTTCGGCCTCCATCTCTTGGATGAACTCTTGGCGGATATTTTCATTGAGCTCGATGAGGACATCGCCCTCAAGCTCGGGGTCAATCAACTCCCATACCAATTCGCGTTGGCGACGTGGCATGGATTCCAGCAAGAGTGCGATTTCAGCGGGATGCAGCGTTGAGACCATACGCTGCGCTTGCCGCAGCGTGCCCGTCTGCAGAGCCTCGCGTAAGGCGGCAAGGCGAGTATCTTTGAGGCTTTCGTTGCTCATTATTTGCCCGCGGAGGGTTTGGCTGCCTGACCAGCATCTGTCGTGCGGCTTACCGAGGTGCCGACCAGCGATTGATGTCGATGCGCTAGCGCAGGGTGGTCTTTGCGTAAACGAGTAGCCAAGCGCTCAACGAGATAAACCGAGCGATGTTGTCCGCCCGTGCAGCCGATACCGATGGTGAGGTATCGCCGATGCGCCGCCTCGTGCTCGGCAATCCGCTTGCCGATGAATTGCTCAAGTTCCATGAGCATGTTAGCGACAGACGTTTGTGCATCGAGATATTCAATCACCGGGGCATCAAGTCCGCTGAGTGGCCGCAAAGCGATTGTCCAGTAAGGATTAGGTAGAGTCCTTGCATCAAAGATAAAATCGCAATCGCCCGGTACACCGTGCTTAAAACCAAAGGACACGAGCGTGATCGAGAGCGATTGACTACGTCTTTGGTCAATGCGCTGGACGACTAGTTCACGTAAGTCATGCACACCCATGTGTGTTGTGTCGATGGTTAAATCGGTCGCTTGCATGAGCGGTTCGAGTAGGGCCTGCTCCTCGCGGATCGCTTCTTGTAGGGTGAGACCCGGACGCGAGAGCGGATGTCGTCGCTTGGTTTCGCCGTACCGTCTTAGTAACTCCGTTTCCTCCGCTAGCACGAACAGCATTTCGCAGCGCAGACCGCTGCGGCGTAACTGATCAATCGTTTCTGGGATACGGCTGAGGCCAATCGCGCTATCGCGCGCGTCGATACCGATCGCGACGTTATTCAAAGTACGTTCATTTTGTAGCCGCAAGGCGTGCGCGACAAACGGCTCGAGCATTGAGGCAGGTAGGTTATCGATGCAGTAATGACCGAGATCTTCGAGCGCATGTAAGACTACGCTCTTTCCCGCTCCCGATAAGCCGCTGACGACAATGATTCGCATCGATGATGTCCGTGGGCGCTGGCGATCATTGCCGGGCCTTGCGGCCCTCTGTGGCGTGATGGTCCGTATCGATTTCTTTGCGTTTTTTAACAAGTCGGTCGAGTTTATCCGCTAAGGCATCAATGGCCGCATACATATCTGCTGCTTCCGCGTTCGCGTGAATATCGCTCCCCGGTACACGCAAGGTCGCCTCAGCAATATGCCGCAGCTTTTCGACCGACAGTACGTAATGCACATCGATCATTTGGTCGTAGTGTCTCAGAATACGATCCATTTTTTTGTTCACGTAGGTGCGAAGCGGCTCAGTTACCTCAATATGGTGCCCGGTAATCGATATCTGCATGACATTCTCCTTACAAAAACTGATCAACGTGTCAGGTTGATCCGTTGCGTTTGCGCTCCGCGGACGACTCGATGCCGAGCGCTTCGCGATATTTCGCTACCGTACGCCGAGCCACCGGGATTCCCTGTTCCGAGAGTAACTCGGCAAGGCGGTTGTCGGACAGAGGTCGTGCGGTGTCCTCATCGCGAATCAGTTTGCGGATCTTGGCGCGAATGGCGGTAGAGGAAGTACCTTGGCCGTCACCGCCTTCGACCTGACTTGAGAAGAAGTATCGTAGTTCAAACACTCCGCGGGGGGTATGTAGGTACTTTCCCGAAGTCACCCGAGAGATGGTGGATTCGTGCATCTCGATGGCTTGCGCGATGTCTTTGAGAATCATCGGACGCATGCCTTCCTCGCCCTCGGCAAGAAAGTCTGTCTGTCGTTCAACGATCGCTCGCGCCACCTTGAGTAAGGTGTCATTACGAATCTCGAGACTCTTCAGTAGCCAGCGAGCCTCTTGCAGCTGGGCACGCAAGGTACTAAAAGAGCCTCCGCGCCCTAGCATCCCTGCATAGGTATCATTGACGCGTACGCGTGGCAGAGTTCCTGGGTTGAGCTCAACAGCCCAGCCTTTTTCGGTTCGCCTCACAAAGACGTCAGGGACGATATATTCGGTTGTGGTAGTGCTAATCAGTGAGCCTGGTCGCGGATGACACCCGCGCACCAAAGCGATCGCACTTTCGACAAGTTCACTATCCGCGCTTAGTTGATCATGCAAAGGCTGAAGATTCCGAGCGGCGAGTAAATCGAGGTGCTCGGCAGCAATCTGCTTTGCGAGCTCGAGTCCTTCCGTGTTCGGGTCAAGCTGTGCAAGCTGTAATGACAAGCACTCACTGAGATCGCGCGCCGCTATGCCTGCAGGTTCCAGCATTTGTACGAGTAGTAGTACCCGCTCGATTTCTTCGGTGTCCCAGTCAAGTTGAGGTCGCAGGCTTTCTCCGATCTCTTCGAGGGATTCTTTGAGATAGCCGTCATCATTGAGCGCATCGACGATGGCGGCGGCGACTTGTAAATCATCGGGCCTAAGACCAGCGAGCTCCAATTGTTCTAGTAGATGTTCGCGTAGCGAGACCGCATGCTCGTCGGCTAACTCTCGTTCACGCTCTTCGTCATCCTCTGCACGCGCGGCGTCGCTGCCCGTGCCCGCTCGGTCAGCCCACGGTTGCTCGATGATTTCGACTTCGGTCGGTTCATTGACCTCGACGGTGGGTGTCGCTTCGAGAGCCGTCAGTGAGGTCAATAACTCCGCTTCCTCTTCGGAGTCTTCTTGCTCCAGCATCACATTGCTTTCGAGCACTTCTTGAATATGTGCCTGCAGTTCGAGCGTCGGCATCTGCAACAGACGGATCGCTTGCTGCAACTGGGGCGTCATGGTCAATGACTGACCGAGCTTGAGTTGCAACGACTGCTTGAGCATGGGTATGGGGCTCGGTCAGTAGAAAGAGGTGGGTCGAGGAGACCTCTTAGAGATGGAAGGACTCACCCAAGTACACCTCACGCACACGCGGATTGGCAAGGATTTCCTCAGCCAAACCGGCGGCTATCACTGCTCCCTCACCGATAATGTACGACCGATGGCACACCCCCAAGGTTTCACGCACGTTGTGATCGGTGATCAGAATCCCGATTCCACGAGCGGCGAGGTCGCGAATAATTTGCTGGATATCGCTGACCGAGATCGGATCAACGCCCGCAAAGGGCTCATCCAATAACAAAAAGCGCGGTTGAGCTGCGAGCGCCCGGGCGATTTCGGCTCGGCGTCGCTCGCCACCCGAGAGCGCCATGCCTTTGGAGGCGCGGACATGCCCAATTCGTAACTGCGATAGAAGTTCCTCGCAGCGCTCTTGGCGGGCTTGCGCATCAAGCGTGGGATGGATTTCGAGGATCGCTAGGATGTTCTCTTCAACCGTCAAGCGACGAAAAATCGAGGGCTCTTGAGGTAAGTAACCGATACCTGCTTGCGCGCGACGATGCATGGGCTCATCGGTGAGGTTGTGGTCATCAAGTGTGATACCCCCAGAGTCTGCTGCCACTAGACCGACGATCATATAAAAGGCAGTGGTTTTGCCTGCGCCGTTAGGGCCAAGCAAACCGACAATCTCGCCCGATTTGACCTCCAGGCTTAAATCTTTGACTACCGGACGCGAGCCATACGCTTTAGCCAAATGTTGCGCGACCAAGGTGCTCATTTCGGAGCCTCTTGCGGGGTCGGTCGGATGATAATTTGCACGCGGTCTTTACTGCCCGTTTGTGAGCCCGCCTGAACGCGTTGCTCACGCAAGCTATATACCAACTGTTCGCCGCGGATTTCATTGCGGCCGTCAGTCAGCCAAGCTTTATCGCGTAGCGTTACTGATTGCTGATCGATCTGGTAAACGATTTGCGCAGCTTCACCTCGGGCAACCCCGCCACGTTCTAGCGTCTGTGAGAACTTGGCTGGCTGACCTTCAATTCGTGCTCGAACGATACGATTTTCTTTGAAGGTTACGTTAGCGGCTTCGGCCTGTAGGTCGCCGCCTTGTACGCTGATTTGCACCCGTCCGCTCAATACCCAGGTGGAGTCATCAAAATCGAGTCCGGTTGAGCGCGCTCGCTCGGCGGTGACGCGTGTCTCACCTTGGGTAATACTGAGGTCTCGAAACAGGACGGTGTTCGTTCGGTAGTCGACTTCAGAGGAGGCGGCATCCAAAGTAATCGCTGCATCGGTGTCTGAGGATTGGGCTCGACCGGAGATGGGGTTTAGCGATAGCGCAACGCTGATCGCTAGAAAGATACGTACACCTGTCGATCGCTGCATAAGTGAGAGGTGCTGCTTCATGGTTGGAAGCGACCCTGAACGGATTCATGAAGACGCACGCGTCGGCTTCTGAGATCCGCTTCCAAGCCAGTGCCCTGCAAAGGATGGCCATCGACGACCAGTGTGACCGTCGCGTCTGTTTCGGCGACGCCATTCAACAAATCGTAACGTAGTGTTTCGGTATCGAGTGTCAAAGTGGGGCCATCGTTTTCGCGCGTGGACACCACGTTAACTTGACCGTCCAGTTGCATGATGCGGGTATTGGCAGGTAAACGACCATGCGATGCCGACACACGCCAAGCGACAGAACCATCATCGTGCACATCTAGGATGGGGTGATCCGCCTCGATAACAAGAGAGGCGGGGTTCTGAGCAATACGGTCGGCTATTAGGCGATAGCGCGGCACCCCGAGCTCGTCGGTCTCGATCAATTCAGCGCCGATGACTACGTAACCGGGGTCAGTCGTTGTCGCAGAAGGTAATATTTCTTTGTCGCTGGCGAGTTGATCGCAAGCGCTCAAGCTCATGCTGAGAGCGAAAATCGACGTCAGCAAGGTGATAATCGTTACACCCCTGCGGTGGGCCATCATTGAAAGCGCATGACTCCCTTGGGTACGCATAGGTCGCCTAGTACACGCCACTACGCATCAAATCATGGATATTGAGCGCACCGACCACGACGCCCTGTTCATCCACCACCGGTAACGCAGTAATGCGATGCGATTCCATGATGAGTACCGCCTCGGCAGCCAGCGCGTTCGGTCCAATGCTCTTGCAGGGATGCGTCATGACTTCAGCCATCGTGGCGCGATGCCAGTCCAGTTGCCGATCAAAAGATCGTCGCAAGTCCCCATCGGTATACACGCCGAGTGCTAAACCTTGCGTATCGGTAATGATGGTCATACCGAGACCTTTGCGCGACATTTCGAGCAAACCTTCGGTCATCGGTGTCTCTGCAGACACCTTTGGAATCGCATCGCCTTGCCGCATGACATCGGACACTTTGAGCAACAAACGTCGCCCGAGTGCACCGCCGGGGTGCGAGCGTGCAAAATCTTCTTCTGTAAAACCACGCGCCTCGAGTAGCGAGACGGCTAACGCATCACCTAGGGCTAAGGCGGTGGTGGTACTTGCGGTCGGGGCCAGATTGAGCGGACACGCTTCGGCTTCCACGCTTACATCGAGGTGTACGTGCGCACTGCGGGCCAGGCTCGATTGGGGGTGACCGGTCATTGCGATTAACGGAATCCCAAGCCGCGCTAACGGAGGTAACAAGGTCAGCACTTCGGGCGTCTCGCCTGAATTCGAGAGTGCGATGAGCACATCCTCTCGAGTGATCATACCCATGTCGCCGTGGTCGCCGTGGCTAGCTTCCGCGGGATGGAGGAAAAAAGCGGGGCTTCCCGTGCTCGATAAGGTCGCGGCGATTTTGCTCGCGATGTGACCTGATTTACCCATACCGGTTACGACGATTCGACCGCGACAGTTCAAGCAGAGCGCGCAGGCCTCGGCGAAGCGCTCGTCGATACGGGTAAGCAATCCCTCGAGCCCACGGATCTCGGTTTGCAGCGCCCGTCGGCCCGCCGAGATCAGCGCAGAGGAGGAGGGCTTTGGTGTCGTGCTCATGGAATGGCATGATACCCGCATGTCCCATTCAATCCACGCTCCCGTGCAAAGCCGCGGCCGAGGTCACTGATGCACCCAGATGATGTAGCGAACCTGATCCGAACCGGCCTACCCGGTGCCCTTGTGAGCGTTGAGTCCGACGATCAGACTCACTTTGCCGCCCGAGTGATTAGCTCAGAGTTTGCGGGGCGGCGCGCGATTGCGCGTCATCAAATGATTTACCGCACGCTCGGTGAGCGAGTCGGGCGCGAAATCCACGCGTTATCGATCGAAGCCTTGACTCCAGAAGAAGTAGCCAGCGAATCGGCTGGCTAGCAAGCGAGGATCGTCATGGACAAGCTGAATATCGAGGGTGGCCGCCCACTCGAGGGTGAAGTGCGCATCTCGGGCGCTAAAAATGCGTCACTACCCATCCTCGCGGCAGGGTTATTGGCCGATGAGCCGGTATCGATCGGTAATGTGCCTCATTTGCAAGATGTCACCACCATGATCGAGTTACTCGGTCGCATGGGCGCGACCGTGACGCTGGATGAGCGTATGCAGGTGGAAGTCGACTCACGCTCACTTGATAAGCCCGTCGCGCCCTATGATTTGGTGAAGACGATGCGGGCCTCTATTTTGGTGCTGGGGCCGCTGCTGGCGCGATTTGGCGAAGCCGACGTGTCGTTGCCGGGCGGCTGCGCGATCGGTGCGCGACCCGTGAATATTCATGTGGCCGGCTTGCAGGCAATGGGTGCGGAGATCTCCATAGCGAACGGCTATATCCGCGCGCGCGCCAAGCGACTACATGGCACACGCTTGGTACTCGACACCGTGACAGTGACCGGTACGGAAAATTTGATGATGGCGGCAGCGCTCGCTGACGGGGAGAATGCCGCTCGCGAGCCGGAGGTGGTTGACCTGGCAGACTGCCTCAATCAAATGGGCGCGCGCATTCGCGGTGCCGGTACCGATACGCTCATCATTGATGGCGTGGAACGCTTACACAGTGCTCAATACTCGGTGTTACCCGATCGCATTGAGACAGGCACGTATTTGGTTGCCGGTGCGATCACTCAAGGCTGGGTACGAACGACCCACACCCGCCCACAACATTTAGATGCCGTGCTCGCCAAATTAGTTGAAGCTGGCGTACAAGTGTCGACGGGTGAGGATTGGATCGAAGTGGATATGCGCGGTCGTCGGCCGCGTGCGATTGACTTGCGCACCGCGCCATACCCCGCGTTTCCGACAGATATGCAGGCGCAATTTGCTGCGCTGAATACCGTTGCCGAGGGCGTCGGCACCATCATTGAAACGATTTTTGAAAATCGTTTCATGCATATGCTTGAGATGCGACGGATGGGCGCTGAAATTCGCCTCGAGGGCAACACCGCGATCATCAAAGGGGTGGAACATTTGCAGGCAGCGCCAGTAATGGCGACGGATCTGCGTGCATCGGCGTCTTTGGTGCTGGCCGGCTTGGTGGCTAAGGGGCGCACCGAGATTGATCGGATTTATCACATCGATCGCGGATACGAGGCCATCGAAGAGAAGCTGTCCGGACTCGGTGCCGAAATTAAGCGCGTCGTGCGATAAGCGATATTTCGATAAGCGGTGAGTTGGCCTTCGGGCGAGCCGTCTAAGATTAGCGCGCTCACGGTTGACGCGGCGCCTCGACCACCGTGACTTCCACTTGCCCACGCTGATTCGCACGTTGAACTTGCAGGCTGAGCGTCGTGCCGGGCGCGGTGCCAGCGATCCGCAGGAGCGCCTCTCGATCGCTAGTGACCGGTGTTTCATTGATGCTCAGCAGAATGTCTCCGGGGCGTAGACCCGCGCGTTGCGCGGGACCTCCGGTGTAAAGACGTACAATACGTACGCCGCCCTCGGTGAGGTTCAGTGCGCGGGCGGAAGCGGCGTCGAGCGTCTCAAAGCGCGCGCCCAGCCAACCACGAATAACCCGACCCTTCTCGACGATTTCTTTGATGACACCACGAACTAAATTGACGGGAATGGCAAAACCAATACCCTCAACACCGAGATCGCGCGCCAGCACGGCGGTATTAATACCCACGAGTTCGCCCCGGGTGTTGATCAATGCGCCGCCGGAGTTACCAAAGTTAATGGGCGCGTCGGTTTGAATGAAATTCTCAAAGGTAGAAATACCCAATTGGTCGCGACCTGTGGCGCTGACGATACCCTGGGTAACCGTTTGCGACAGACCGATGGGGTTGCCGATGGCGAGCACGACATCACCCACTTGTAGAAAATCGGATCGCCCAAGTTGAATCACCGGTAGCTTATCGAGCTCGATTTTTAGCAAGGCGAGATCGGTGTCGGGGTCGCTGCCGATGACGCTTGCCTCGGCGATTCGGCCATCGCCCAGTTGTACTTGGATGGAAGAGGCGCCCTTAATCACATGGTGATTGGTCACAACTTGGCCAACAGGATTCACAATCACGCCTGAGCCCAAAGACTGTTGGACTCGACGCCGATAGCGCGGGATTAACTCGCCAAGCGGCGCTTGCCAGAAGTTACTCGGGACGCGTTCGGTAATCACCCGAGCGGTGTAGATGTTGACGACTGCAGGGGCGGCCTGACTCACGGAAGGGGCATAGCTGGCGATCGTGACCGCGCCACTCACCGAGGGGGTGAGTGGCGCAGGTCGTGAGCTGGGGGCGCTCGACGCCGCTGAGCGGTCGTCTGCGTCGGACATTGCGGTCTCTGCCGCCGCATTAATGGTCGCGGCTTCCCCGCGCATCGCCAGCAGCAAATCCGGGCGCCACATCACGACCAAGAAGGCGACTGCGAGACCTCCCACCACTGAGCCCGCCAGAAACACACTTGCTTTAATCCAACCCGACATCTTCGTTTCAAGCCTCTCGCGCAGGCTCAATTGCCATACTGCGGTGTATAATGCCGCAGTTTCGTAGCAAACGAATGTCAGTTCATCCGCCATGGATGAGTGGAGAGTCTCGACGATGAGTGACGATACGGTGAGTGCAGACGCCGATAACAGTCGGCGCAAGTTTCTGACCATGGCCACCGCGGCAACGGCCGCAGTGGGGGGCGCCTTTACGCTAGTGCCCTTTATTGCGTCTTGGAAACCCTCCGAGCGTGCACGTGCTTTGGGCGCGCCGCTCGAAATTGACCTCTCCAAATTGGAGCCCGGTCAGATGATCACGCAGAGCTGGCGTAAGCAGCCGATCTACGTGGTACGTCGCACGCCGGAATCCGTGGCCAAGCTTGAGAGCATTCCGGATCTCAAAGATCCGCAGTCGGAGGCCTCGACGCAGCCCGCCTATGCGCAAAACGCCATGCGCTCGATCAAGCCAGATTTTCTGGTGCTCTATGCCGCCTGCACGCACTTGGGTTGCTTGCCGAAGCAGTATTTCACTCAGGCTGATCCGGCCATGGGCGATGACTGGCCGGGCGGGTTTTTCTGCCCCTGTCATGGATCGAAATTTGACTTGGCGGGACGCGTGTTCAACGGTTCGCCGGCCTCGGCTAACCTCGTAGTGCCGCCGCATAAGTTCGCGTCCGACACCCAACTTGTGATTGGGCTGGACGCCGATGCTTCTGAAGGAGTTGCCTGATGGCTGCCTCACCTGACTCCGTCACCCCCAATAAGGGTGGCTTCCGTACCTGGCTCAACAAGCGATTGCCCGTCGATGAGTTCATGGAATCGCAGCTGACCGGTTATTTTGCGCCGAAGAATTTCAATATTTGGTATTTCTTTGGCTCGTTAGCTCTGATGGTCTTCGTGATCCAGATCTTGTCGGGCATCTTTTTGACGATGCACTACAAGCCGAGCGAGGCGATGGCCTTCGACTCGGTCGAATACATCATGCGTGAGGTCGAGTGGGGTTGGTTGATTCGCTACATGCACTCAACCGGCGCCTCGTTTTTCTTTATCGTTGTCTATCTGCATATGTTCCGTGCGTTGATGTACGGATCGTATCGCGAGCCGCGAGAGCTGTTGTGGATCTTCGGCATGCTGCTCTACTTGGCTTTGATGGCCGAAGCGTTCATGGGCTACGTGCTGCCGTGGGGCAATATGTCCTACTGGGGCGCACAGGTGATCGTGAACCTGTTTGGCACCATTCCTGCGATAGGACCTGCAATCGTTGAGTGGATACGCGGCGATTACGGTATCGCGGATTCCACACTAAACCGGTTCTTCGCCTTGCACGTGATTGCGGTGCCGTTTGCGATCGCTTTCCTCGTGCTCATGCACTTGGTTGCGCTGCGCCAGACGGGCTCGAATAACCCCGATGGTATCGAGATCAAGGCCAAGCTCAACGAGCAGGGTAAGCCCGTCGACGGTATTCCTTTCCACCCGTACTACACGGTCAAAGACGTGGTGGGCGTGGGCGTGTTCTTATTGTTCTTCTGCGGCGTGCTCTTCTTCGTGCCGACGTTTGGTGGTCTTTTCTTAGAGAAGCCCAATTTCGAACCGGCGAATGCACTCTCGACACCGGATCACATTGCGCCGGTGTGGTACTTCACCGCGTTCTACGCGATGTTGCGTGCCGTGCCGGATCAGCAGATGGGTGCGCTATTGATGTTGCTCGCCATCGTGGTGCTCTTCTTCCTGCCGTGGCTTGATAAGTCGCCCGTGAAATCCATCCGCTACAAGGGTTGGATGTCAAAGCTCGCACTCACGCTATTTGCGATCTCGTTTGTGGTGCTGAGCTACTTGGGCTTGCAGCCCGCTGAAGGGATCTACGTTGTGCTGACGCGGATCTTTACGGCGCTGTACTTTGCATTTTTTATTTTGATGCCGGTCTACACCAAGCTAGAGACCTGCCAAGCTCCGCCGGAGAGAGTGACCTATCATGCGTAAGTTGATCATGGCCAGCGTGGCTCTGGCAGGCGCACTGTGTATGTCCGTTTCGCAAGCGGCCTCAGGTCCGGCAGGGGAGTGGACCAAGTGGCAAGCGGGTAACGACGTCACCAATACGGCATCGCTGCAGCGGGGTGCCGGCAATTTCATGGGGTACTGCGCAGGGTGTCACTCACTCAAGTACATGCGTTATTCGCGTATGGCTGAGGACCTCAGCATCCCGAGGGAGCAGCTCGATAAGTTCCTATTGTTGCCAGGCTCCAAGACCAGCGACTACATCACCACACCGATGATGGCAGCGGACGGCGAGGCCTGGTTTGGCAAGGCACCGCCTGATTTGTCGCTCATTACGAGGGCGAAGGGTAGCGATTACGTCTATCAGTTCCTGAAGACTTTTTATCTTGATGCGAAAGCGACGACCGGTACCAATAACCTCGCCTTAGCGGGCACATCGATGCCGCATGTGCTGTCCTCACTTCAGGGTTTGCAGGAACTCAAGCTGCGCACTGAAGAGAAGACCTTGGATGATGGCAGCATGGTCACGGAGTCGATCTACGAGGGCTTTGAGCTCGTGGTGCCGGGTCAGCTCTCGAGCGATGAATACGACGCTTTCCTCCGCGACACGGTTAACTTCTTGGAGTACGTGGGCGAGCCCTATAAGGCCAAGCGCATTTCCTTGGGCATTTGGGTCACGCTGTTCTTGTTGGTGTTTACCGGCTTGGCGTATCTCATGAAGCGCGAGTATTGGCGAGACGTCGAGTAATCGACGTCCATCTGCTTTGTGACGGTTGCTTTGTGGGCGCACGGTCAGTATGACCAGTGATGTGCGAATACCGCGTCGGCCTTATTTGCTGCGTGCAATGCACCAATGGATTACCGATAGTGGGCTGACGCCTCAGATCATGGTTGATGCGACGCTTCCCGGGGTCGATGTACCGCGCGCTCATGTGCGCGAGGGCCGAATCGTATTGAACGTGAGCTACGACGCGACGCGGCACTTGGATCTCGGCAATGATTGGTTGAGTTTTGAAGCACGCTTTGGCGGAGTGGCGCGGCAATTGCGTTTACCGGTCTTGGCGGTGCAGGGCATCTATGCGCGGGAGACGGGTGAGGGTTTGATGTTCCCACCCGAAGGCGAGGTGCCGCCCCCCGCAGCCGATGCCGATGAACCCACGAGTCCCCAGCCTCCGACGGGTGGCCATGCATCGACGAAGGCGTCATCGCCTGTTCGTGCTCGACCGAGCTTGAAAATCGTCAAATAAACGCTCACTCGATTTAGCACGTAAACGCGTGCGGCAACCATTGACGACGCCATCGCCCCTCATTCGAAGGCTCAATGGCAATGACATCAAATCGGACGGGGTAGTGAGCGTAATCAGGATGGGCTTGTAGCCATAGTTGGGTCGTGCGTACGAGTCGTTGTCGTTTGGCGAACGTGATACTCGCGGCCGCGCCCCCAAATTGACGGTGACGACGTAGCCGCACTTCCACAATCAGAAGCACACCTGCATGGATGGCTATGAGGTCGAGCTCTCCACAGCGTCGGCGAAAATTTCTTTGTAGAATTTCGGCGCCTTGTGAGCGTAGTAGCTCGCAGGCCCAATCTTCGGCCTGCTTTCCCCATCTCGCGCGCTCATTCGCGCAGGTCATCGGTACTCTGATCATCCATCTGATCACGCAGAATAAGCTCGCCGCGACGATTGAGTGTCGCCCACTCGAGGCTACGTGCGATGCGTCCGTCCGCACCGACGCGAAGTTCGCCGGTTAAACCTAGGATGGGATCATTGAGGGGCGGGCCCTGACCCGTGGACCCGCTAAGCATCACAGTAGAGAGCAGCCATGCATCATGGCCCATTGCGAAGAGTCGACTTTGTAGGACGCCAGCTCCAAAGGACTGCTGCGCTTCAGCGCGTAAGGTTACGTTCTCGGTATCCGCCCCCGAGATCATCCATGGCATATCCACAAATTGGAGGTTCCCAAGCTCTTCATCGGCGGTCCCATTCCACGCACTGGAAACAGAGTAGGTCGGGATATCGGCGACGGCTTGGAAACGCAGCTGTGGTCGGACCTGTCTCAGTAAGCGGCTGGAGGCGGGGACGAACAAAAAATCGACATCGCCGCGGCGCCGAGGTTGAAATGCCAGCGGCGTATTCAGCTCGGACTGTAATTGCCGGTGGCGCGCTAAACTTTGACCGATTCGTAGCGCGCCTTGGATCGAGCTGGCGAGCTCTCGGGCCGCTGGGTCAGAGGCTGCGATGCGCTCTTGCGCGAGGAGTTCTCCGCCGCCGCTTTGTAGAGCTTCCTGGAAAGCCGATAGCACTCGGTTACCCCAGTCTCCACTTGGAACGATCGCCACAGCTCGTGTGCGACCCTCAGCGAGTGCTCGCTGCGCGATCGCTCTCGCCTCGTCCTCTGGAGCTAATGAAAATTGCAGAAACCGCGGGGACACAAGGTTCGAAGGCGATACGTTAGTGTCATCGGCGAGTGCATTTAAGGCAAGCACGGGGATCGTCGGTTGCAGTCTTGCCATTTCCGTGACGTCATCTTTGAGCAACGGGCCAATGATGGCGATTGCACCGTCGTCGGTGGCCTTGCGCAACAGGTTGATGAGCGGTTCGCGTTGGGTGTCATAAAAGCGTAGCGGAATTCTTTGATCCTCTGGAGACTGGTAAAACGCACTGATTAACCCATCTCTTAATTCACTTCCCGCGGCCGCGTTACGACCACTCAAGGGCAGTAATGCGGCAATGTGCGCGTTAGCAGATTGCGAGCCAAGCTGGCTTAGAGCCGGCCGGGTGAGGTTGGGTCGGACGAGTGTCGGTCGTGCGAGATTTGCGCGCACGGGGGTATCACCCGCCGCATCGCTTAGCGCCTCTTGGTTAAGCGACGATAAGATAACCGCCGCTGGGTGTCCGGGGTAACGACGCCTCCAAGCTGAGGTGGTTTGAGAGGCGGCATCGGCGGACTGACGAAGACTCACCGCCGCAAGCTGCGCCGCCTCTAACCAGCCGCGAGCGACGCGATCGCGACTTGCGAGCTTTGGATCGAAGCGTGCGCCTGCGGTGACTGCCAGACGTAGTTGGTTCAATAATTCGGTGCGTAGAGCGCTGACCTGTCGGCTCTCGCGCGCCAAACTTTCGCGTTGACGCGAGCTACGAATTGCTTCGACGGGCTCGCCCACCGCGATCGCCGTGCGTTGACGCAGTGCATGGAAGCGTTCCGTTTGCGCATCGCCCCGCGGCGCTGACAGCGCACCGAGTGCTTGCCAAGCGAGCGCGTAGTTGCCTTGTAATACGTCAATTTCAATCGCAAAAAGATCACGCGCATAGCGCGCGGTCGGCTCGAGTGGGCCCATGACGCTACGCAAAGAGACCTGCGCATTGACGGGATCATTAGCCGATAACCATTGCTCTGTCGCAAGCAAGCGGAAGTCATCGGCTTGCGCGCCAGCGCCACTTGCGAGCGCGTCGTACTCGCGCGCTGAAGCACTGTGCTCACCGCGTGAGGCGAGTTCAGCCGCGCGCGCCGCTGAGGGGGCGAGCGTCTGTGGGACGCTGCTACACGCACTCAGTAGCGCGATCAGCGTGACCAGTGCGACTCGCCTGAGTAAACGCCCGAGAGAGCTTATTTGCGGCTGAATAGAGATTCGCTGGCTCAATACTGCTCTCCTCGCTTTTGCCTCACGGTGGCGACACGCCAGCGCGGGGATGAATTCACGCTATCGGCGCATTATAGTGACCCGACGCGTGAATCAAGTTTCTGGTCTGCTAGAGGTTATCGCCACCCCGATTGGCAATGTGGGGGATCTGTCGACCCGTGCGCTTGAGTCGCTGCGTGCGGCAGATCTCATTGCTGCTGAGGATACGCGACACAGTGGGCAGTTGTTGCTGCGTCTTGGGATACAAAAGACGCTGATTTCCTTGCATAGCCATAACGAGTCCCAACGCACGACAGAGTTGCTTGAGGCCTTGCGTCAAGGTTCACGAATTGCCTTGATCAGCGATGCGGGGACGCCACTCTTATCGGATCCTGGTTTCGAGTTGGTGCGCGAGGCTGCGGCCGCGGGTATCAAAGTGCGTAGCATCCCCGGACCAACCGCAATCGCTGCAGCGCTCGCCGTGAGTGGTCTGCCTTGTGATCGTTTTTGTTTCGAGGGTTTTTTACCAGCAAAAGATATGGAGCGCAGGCAGAGACTTGATCAGTTACGAGTCGAGTCGCGCAGTATGGTTTTCTTTGAATCTCCGCATCGGTTGCAGCGTACATTGATCGATATGCGGCATGTTTTTGGTGTCTCTCGGCAAGCGGTGGTTGCACGTGAATTAACCAAGTTACACGAGCAAATTTATCGCGGATCACTTGAAGATTTGGTTCAACAATGCCAAATAGATTCTTTGATGTCGCGCGGTGAGATTACGTTGGTGATCGCGGGCGCGTCGGTTTCGAAATCTGAGGCGGGTGATGAAGAAAGCGCAGTCGAGAGCGAGTTTTTGGATCGTTGCTTGCGCGCTGCTCTTGTGCATCTGCCAGTTTCGAAGGCTGCTGCGATCGGCGCTGCGGTCGTCGGAGTGCCGCGCGCACAGGCTTATGCTCGCGCCATGATGCTCAAAGAATTAAAAGATCGCTAGGCTTAAGTGATGCGGAGTGATGCTAAGCCTAGCAGTCGCTGGGTGGCTCGCTTCGCGCTCATGGCCTCGTCATTCCGTGAGCGCTTCGCGGTCATTTCGGATCCCGATTTAGGTATCTAGCGATTGTGGTTCCAGCGCCGCATCGGTATCGTCCTCCCTCGGAGTCGGCCAGGTGATCGCTGCGATGTTCTTTAAAGTCATCGTGGAGGAAAGTCCGGGCTCCTTCGGACACGGTGCCAGGTAACGCCTGGGGGGCGTGAGCCCACGGAAAGTGCAACAGAAAGATACCGCCGATGCGCAAACTCCCCCTGTGGGAGGGGTCGCAGGTAAGGGTGAAATGGTGCGGTAAGAGCGCACCGCGGGCGTGGTAACACGCATGGCATGGCAAACCCCACCGGGAGCAAGGCCAAATAGGGAAGTCGCAGAGCAATCTGCAGCGTGTCGTCCGAGCGTGACTTCCGGGTAGGCTGCTAGAGGCCGCTGGTGACAGCGGTCCCAGAGGAATGGTCACCCAAGACAGAACCCGGCTTATCGGCCGACTCCCTTTCCTTGCTGCCCGATCACCTCCTATTTTGCTGTGAATCAGGGTGTTTTCGGGGGTCTTGATATCAGCTGTGCAGCTCTCGAAGACGCATTTCCTGCGGCGCAGTCTGAGCATTCGCAGCCAAGCCACTGAAACCCTTAAAACTTTACTCGTTTTGTGCCCTTGAAAACTCTCTCAGGTGCTCGTAAGTTATTGGTAGTACATAAATTTTTCTCTGTCAGAGCGTTGACACCACCCCCTGTCGATTCCTATAGTGGCGGCAAGTGGTAAAAAGTGGGGTCAAGTGGGCGACTAACGCCCTAAAACGTCATGTTCCGTGGTGCCAGCAAGGTGACGCTCGATGAGAAAGGTCGGATGGTCCTACCCACCCGGCAGCGTCAGCGCTTGCTCGAGCGTAGTGATGGCCAGCTGGTCATCACCGTGGACCGTGATGCCTGTCTGTTGATCTATCCGCTGCCTGACTGGGAAATCATTGAGCGCAAATTGATGAGTTTGCCGGCCCTGAACGATCGCTCGAGGCGTTTGCAGCGATTGATGGTGGGGCATGCGACCGAGCTGGACTTGGACGGCCAGGGGCGTGTGCTCGTGCCGCCTGAGTTGCGCAAATTTGCCAGTCTGACCCGGCACGCGATGTTGATCGGACAGGGTACTCGACTCGAGCTGTGGGACGAGGCGCTGTGGAATGAGCGCCGCGAGTTCTGGCTCAAGAGCGAGGAGACCGCCACGGATTTATCGACGGAGCTTGAGTCGTTGTCGTTGTGACAGGGGTGGTCGCCGATGAGCACATTCCCGTGCTTGTCAATGAAGTGCTGGAAGGTCTGGCGCCGAGGGTCGGAGGCTTCTACGTCGACGCGACTTTTGGGCGCGGCGGGCACAGTGCAGCGCTCTTGCAGGCAATCGGCCCCGAGGGCCACATTCTGGCGCTCGATCGTGATCCCGCTGCGATTCTTGCGGGACAGCAAAGATTTCACAACGATCGCCGTATCGAGCTCGTGCAGGCGCCCTTTGCGACCTTGGCGAAAATCATGGACGAACGGGCAGCGGGGCGTGCGCCCGATGGAATCTTGCTCGACATCGGTGTCTCATCCGCGCAGATCGATCAAGCCGAACGCGGTTTTAGCTTCTCGCACGACGGACCTTTGGACATGCGTATGGATCCCGCTAGCGGCTCATCCGCAGCCGATTGGTTGGCCGTCGCAAGCCTCGAGGAGATACAGCGCGTGATCGCAGAGCTTGGTGAAGAGCGTTTTGCGCGACGAATCGCGCGCGCGATCGTGCGCGAGCGTGAAGTATCGCCAATTACGCGAACCGGCGAGCTCGCCGAGCTCGTGCAGCGAGTCGTGCCGCGTGACGGTAAACATCCCGCCACACGTACCTTTCAAGCGCTGCGAATTTTCATCAATGACGAGCTAGGGCAGCTACGGGTCGCATTACAGGCGGCTTTGGAGGTGCTCGCCGTTGGTGGGCGACTCGCCGTGATTAGCTTCCACTCGCTCGAAGATCGAATCGTCAAACATTTCATGCGCGAGCACGCTCAAGTGGACCCGGTGTATGCGGGGCTACCCGTGATCCCGCCACAGGCGCAGCCTGTGTTAGCCCTGGTGGGACGTAAGCGTCGCGCGGGAGACGACGAATTAGCGCGTAATCCTCGCGCACGCAGTGCGGTGCTGCGAGTCGCAGAGAAACTTCGTGACCTACCGCAGAGCCCGCGACAGAGGGGGCGAGCGTGACCTTACCCTCCGATCGCTTATTGCTGTGGTTGATGCCGCTGCTTTGGTTATTAGCGCTGGGATCTGCGGCAGGGGCAATCTTTGTTAAGCACAGTGCACGCGAGCAATTCGTCGAGCTCGAGCGCGTCAATCGCGAACGTGACCGCTTGGAGATTGAATGGGGTCGTCTGCAGCTTGAGCAAAGTGCTTGGTCCACTCACGCTTTCGTGGAAAACGTCGCCCGACGTGACCTCAAGATGTACACGCCCGCGGCCAAGCAAGTCGAGGTGATCGCGCCATGATGGGCTGGATCTCTCGCGGTACGAGTAAGGCGGATCGACCGGTCGCGGGTCGTCGTCGCGGTAAATCCAACGGCACTTCGCGTAGTGGTTTGACGCGTAAGCCCGAGGCACCGACCTCTTCTTTTGTGCAGCGTAGCTGGATTTTTAGCGTGCTGATGTTAGTGGGTGCAGGGGCGCTATTGTGGAAGGCCTATACGCTGCAGTTGGTTGATAGTGAATTTTTAAAAGGTCAGGGTGATGCGCGCTCGCTACGTGTTGCGACGGTGGCGGCGCATCGCGGTCGGATTAATGATCGAGTAGGGGATCCACTTGCCGTCAGCACGCCCGTCGATTCGGTATGGGTTAACCCCAAAGAAATTTCGCGCTCGGCTGAGCATATCCCGACCCTAGCGAAAGCTCTAGCACAAAGCCCCGAGGATTTGGCGCAGCGTATTACCAGCAATAGTCAAAGAAATTTCCTATATGTTTCGCGACGACTGCAGCCTTCCGATGCGGCTCGCGTTCGTAAGCTAGATATTCCGGGTGTCCACCTCGACCGCCGTTATTACCCTGCGGCCGAGGTGACCGGTCATTTGCTCGGCTTCACGGACATTGACGATAACGGTCAGGAGGGTCTCGAGCGAGCCTACAATCATTGGCTCGCTGGCGAGGACGGTGCCAAGCGCGTGATCCAAGATAACTTGGGTCGCACCGTGCAGACGGTGGAAAGTATCAAGCCAATGCGAGCGGGGCGTGATCTGGCTCTATCGATCGACATGCGCGTGCAGTACCTCGCCTATCGAGAGCTGAAAGCCGCGATTCAAGCCAATCGAGCTCGCTCAGGCTCGGTGGTGGTGCTGGATGTTGATACGGGCGAAGTGTTGGCCATGGTTAATCAACCGACCTTCAATCCCAATGATCGCAGTCAGCTGAAACCCGCCGCCTACAAAAATCGTGCGGCGATGGATTTGCTGGAGCCGGGATCCACCATCAAGCCCTTCGTGGTCGCTGCGGCCTTGAGTTCAGGGCGATACACGCGCGATAGCCTCATTGATACCTCTCCCGGCATGATCAAAGTCGGCAATAAACTGATTGAGGATAAGCACCCGCTTGGGCAGATTAATCTGCACACGGCGCTCGCGCGTAGCTCCAACGTTGCGATGACCCAACTTGCGATCACTCTTGGCCCGCAGGTCTTACACGATGCTTTAGTGGATTTCGGTTTTGGGCGGGTGACGGGCAGTGGCTTTCCCGGTGAGTCAGCAGGTTTATTGAGCAAGGCGGCGCACTGGCGGCCGATCACCACCGCGACGGTGTCATATGGTTACGGTCTCTCGGTCACGCCACTCCAGTTGGCGCACGCTTACGCGACACTGGGTTCATTAGGGGTACAACGGCCCGTCTCCTTCACGCGCACCGAGACGCCGGGAGGCGGACAACGCGTGATCGATGCTGAGGTGGCGCGAGACATTATTGACATGCTCGAGGGAGTCGTCACCGAGGCCGGTACGGGTCTGCGTGCCGCCGTTCCTGGGTATCGCGTGGCGGGTAAGACCGGTACCGCTTGGAAAGCGAGTGCCGGAGGCTATGCCACGAATCGTTACATGTCCGTGTTTGCGGGCTTGGCGCCTGCGAGTGATCCGCGCTTGGCGGTCGTGGTCGTGATCGATGAGCCGAGTGCCGGCAAGTTTTACGGCGGCGATGTGGCCGCCCCCGTTTTCGCGACGGTCGTAGGAGATGCACTGCGTTTGCTCGGTGAGGCACCCGATGCACCCCTAGATGATTTCAGTGATGAGCTACCCGAGATTACCCCTACATTTGCGCGTAATACGAATGGACGTAGCGCGGTGCTGGCTGGAGATAGCGGCTTGCCAGCCGGTGAGGTGCGCCAATGAGTTTGGCCCCATCTCATTCCATGCGTCGATCGCTCGCATCTTTGGTGGACACTTGGATTCGTGTGCCGGATTCAATCTACGTTGACGACCTAACGCTCGATAGTCGAAAAATCAAAGAACATAGTCTTTTTCTAGCCTGTCAGGGACGACGTGCGCATGGCTTAGATGCGGTCTCGCAGGCGCTGACTCAGGGAGTGCGAGCGATTCTTTGGGAGCCTGCAGAGGGGGTCAAAGCACCGGCTAGCGAGCTTTTAAAGCAGTATGGTGTCTTTGCGGCGGCATTGCCTGAGTTATCACGTCATGCAGGGGATATTGCTGCACGTTTCTTTGATAACCCCTCACACGAATTGAAGGTCTGTGGCATCACCGGTACGAACGGTAAGACCACGACCGCATGGCTTTTGGCGAAATGGTTCGACGCGCTGGGGTTGAACGGGGCCTATATGGGGACATTAGGCGTGGGGCGCCTGACACAGCCTATCGAGAGCGCAAGTCTGACAACGGCTGATGCGGTCCAAGTTCAGCGTCAGCTTGCGTCCTTAAAAGCGCGAGGCGCTGAACATATCGCGATGGAAATCTCCTCGCACGCGATTGATCAGGCCCGCGTCTCGGCCGTGAACTTGCAGGTCGCGGTCTTCACGAATCTCAGTCGCGATCATCTGGATTATCACGGCAGCATGCAGGCCTATGCAGACTGTAAGTCGCGGCTATTTGCTTGGCCAAACTTACGTGCGCGGGTCCTCAATCTAGATGACGCGTTGGGCCGTAAGTTAGCTGCTCAATATGCGGCCCGCGCCGATGGTGCTCGCATGTTTTTGTTTGCGCGAACTGCCGAAGGAGCCGAGTTAGGGCGGCAACTCGTGTTGGCAAACGCGGGTGTGCAAATGGTGCACGCTACCGACTGGCAGGCGAGCCCTGATGGTCTACAGATTGGACTACAAGCGCATACGCACGACGCTGTGAGCGCCAGACAGTCAATGCGGGTGTCGTTGGTGGGCGACTTCAATATTGATAATGTGCTGGCGGCGATGGCGGTGCTGTGCAGCTTCGATATTTCTTTGGAAGCGATCATCGCTCATGCTTCAGCAATCTCTGCACCTCCGGGGCGTATGGAAGCGCAGACTGGCCCGGGTAAGCCACTGGTGCTGGTCGATTATGCGCATACACCCGACGCCTTGGTTAAAGCCTTGGCTGCTGCGCGCGCGCACTGCCATGGCGCGCTGTATGTGGTGTTTGGTTGCGGCGGCGAGCGTGATCGAGGTAAGCGTGCGTTGATGGGTGAGGTGGCTGCGCAAGCTGCCGATCACATCATCCTCACGGACGACAATCCTCGTGGCGAGTCACCACACGCGATCGTCGAGGATATTCTGCAAGGTGTCCACGCTACCGGTGTGAGTTCGCCGCAAGTCATTCACGATCGTCGCGCAGCGATCGTTTCCGCGCTCACACAAGCGCGCGAGGGTGATGTGGTGCTCGTGGCAGGTAAGGGTCACGAAGATTATCAGTGGGTAGGTAATGAGCGTCTTGCTGCCAGCGATCGCCTTTGGGTGCGGGAGGCCTTGTCAGTATGAGCTCGACCCTCCAGCAGTTGGCCTTGGATACCGGCGGCACGTTGCTTTTTGCCTCAGAGTCCGGTGATCAAAGATATATCGGTGTCAGCAGCGACACGCGGCAGCTGCGTCCTGGGCAATTGTATATCGCTTTGCGCGGACCAAATTTTGACGGCGCAGGCTTCTTACAAGAGGCCCACGATAAGGGGGCAGTCGGTGCCTTAGCAGAACGTACAGGGCCGGAGGGGTTTCCTGTCGTCCGGGTGGTTGATGCCTTACAGGGGCTACAACGTGCGGCGCGTAGCTATCGCTTACGTTGTCAGCTGCCCGTCATCGCAGTAGCTGGTAGCAATGGCAAGACCACTTGCAAAGAAATGCTCGCGGCGATCTTGCGCGAAAAAGCGCCAACGCTCGCAACACGCGGCAATCTTAACAATCATATCGGTGTGCCGTTGACGTTATTGCACATTGAGTCCGAGCATGAGCATGCCGTGATCGAGCTCGGCGCGAATCACCCTGGCGAGGTCGCAGCGCTCGCGACGATGGTGGTCCCTGATATCGGCATTGTGACGAATGCTGGTGCGGAACATCTCGAGGGGTTCGGCAGCGTGGAAGGTGCAGCCCGAGCCGAAGGTGAGTTATTTGCCGCCCTCGCTCCCGAAGGGGTCGCGGTGCTCAATGCTGACGATGCCTACGCCGATCTGTGGCGCGATATGACTGTGGCTCGGGTAGTGACTTTTGGTCTTGGAACTAAAGCGGATTATTTTGCTCGTGATGTCAGGACTGATTGGAGCGAAGGGCGTTTCATTACCCGTTTTCGTTTGTGTAGTCCTCACGGTGAGACACCGATCGTCTTAGGTCTTGCTGGTCAACATAACGTGATCAATGCACTCGGCGCGAGTGCTGCGGCAATCGCTGCTGGCGCTACGCTTGAGCATGTGGCCGTGGGTCTCGCGCAGATGCGGGCTGTCGCCGGTCGCTTGCAGTTACGTCAGGCGATCTGTGGCGCCTCGGTGATCGACGACAGTTACAACGCGAATCCAAGCTCCATGGAAGCAGCAATTGATGTGCTCGAGTCCATGGGGGGCACGCGCTGGATGGTGTTGGGCGCTATGGGTGAGCTCGGTACTTTTTCTTCCGAGGCACATCGCGATCTCGGTCGCTATGCGCGTAGTCATGGGATATCCCGTTTATTTTGCTTCGGCGTAGAAAGCCAGTTAACTGCCAAAGAATTCGGTGACGGCGCGGAGTGGTTTTCCGACATCGATTCGCTACTGACGCAGCTGCATTCCGAACTTACGGGCGATATCTCTCTTTTGGTGAAAGGTTCGCGCTCAAATCGGCTCGAGCGTGTCGTGAACGCCTTGTGTGGTGATGCCGCGGACGGGGTGCACTGATGCTCTTGTGGTTGGCTGAACAACTGACGTCACGCGTGACCTTCTTCAACGCGTTCACCTATCTCACTCTGCGAGCGATTTTTGCAGCGGTCACTGCGCTAGCCATGTGTTTACTGGTGGGGCCTTGGATGATCGCACGCTTATCGCGCTACCAGATCGGTCAGGTCATCCGCGAAGAGGGGCCGAGTAGTCATTTTCAAAAGGCAGGGACGCCCACCATGGGTGGCTTGCTGATATTGGTGGCCATCATCGCCAGTACCTTGCTCTGGGCAGATTGGACTAATCGGTATGTCTGGACCGTCGTCAGTGTCACCGCCATCTTTGGTTTAGTTGGGTTTTGGGACGATTACCTCAAGCTGGTTAAGAAAAACTCGCGTGGGCTTATCCCGCGATACAAATATTTTTGGCAATCGGTCGGTGGCTTTGCCGCAGCATTTTTTCTGTGGTACTCAGCCACGACACCCAATGAAACGACGCTCTTTTTGCCGTTACTCAAAGACTTTGCCTTGCCCATGGCGCTGCCAGCGTTCGTAATTTTCACCTACTTAATGATCGTAGGCATGAGTAATGCGGTCAATTTGACGGACGGGTTAGACGGTCTAGCGATCATGCCGGCGGTCATGGTGGCGGCGGCTTTGGGTGTATTTGCTTATGCAAGTGGTAACGCTGTGTTTGCAAGTTACCTTGCAATCCCTGCGATTCCTCAAGCGGGTGAGTTGCTGATTTTTTGTGCCGCTTTAGTTGGGGCAGGGCTCGGGTTTCTTTGGTTCAACACGTATCCGGCTCAAGTATTTATGGGTGATATTGGAGCACTCGCGATCGGTGCGGCGCTCGGCACTATCGCGGTCATCGTGCGTCAAGAAATCGTGCTCTTGGTGATGGGTGGTATTTTTGTGCTGGAGACGGCGTCGGTCATCTTGCAGGTAGCCTCTTTTAAGTTAACGGGCCGGCGCATTTTTCGGATGGCACCCATTCATCACCACTTTGAGCTTAAAGGCTGGGCGGAGCCCAAGGTCATTGTGCGTTTTTGGATTATTACGTTTTTCTTGGTGTTGGCAGGGTTAGCTACCCTGAAGTTGCGATGATGGCACCGGCGACCTCTTCTTTGGCTTGTACCCTGGGGTTGCCCCACGGCGAGGCGCTGATCGTCGGTCTTGGGCAGACCGGCTTGTCTGTCGCGCGTTTTTTAGCAAAGAACGGCTGGTCACTCTCCATCGTGGATGCCCGCGAGGATGCGCCATCACTGGCAGAGCTTTCCAAAATCGATCCCGATGCTAAGTGTTATATCGGTCAGACAGAGTTTAGATACGTCGGGGACTCGACCGGCTCCTCTATGGCAGTCAATGCGCTAATGGATCGGTCGCAGCTCGTGGTCGCTTCGCCCGGCGTGGCGCCAAGTCATGCTTTGTTGCAGGCGGCTCGTGAGCAGGGCATACCCGTTGTCGGGGATATTGAAATCTTTGCTCGCACGCACAAGGAAACCGAGAGATTAGCGCCTGTAGCGGCTATCACCGGAACCAATGGTAAGAGCACCGTGACAGCGTGGCTCGGTGACATGGCGCGCCGCGATGGGATTCAAGTTGCGGTGGGCGGCAATATCGGGACACCGGCGTTAGAGTTATTGGAAGACGCCGAGGCGGAACTCTTCGTACTCGAGCTCTCAAGCTTTCAGCTGGATACCACGGAGTCTTTGTCTTTGCGGGTTGCGACGGTATTAAACGTTGCCGAGGATCACTTAGATCGCTATGCCGATATCGGGGCATACGCCAACTCCAAGGCACGTATTTTTAAGCAAACGGCGACCGCTGTGATGAACGCCGATGACCCGTATGTGATGGCGATGCCCATCACAGCTAAGCAGGTGCTTTTTTCTTTGCAGACGGAGACAGATTACTGCTTACGCATAGAGCACGGTGAAGAGTGGCTGGTCGCTCAAGGAGAGAGAGTCTTAGCGCTTCGCGAGATGCGGTTACTCGGGCGTCATAATGCCGCGAATGCCTTAGCCGCCATCGCCATGGCCGATGAGCTTGGGATATCGCGAGGGGCTATCGCTGAGAGCTTGCGCGAATTTGCGGGATTAGCGCATCGTATGGAGTGGATCGCAGATTACGCGGGCGTTCGCTACATCAATGATTCCAAGGGGACCAATGTCGGTGCGACATTGGCAGCGGTCGCGGGTCTCTCGGGTGGCTTGATATTGATCGCCGGTGGTGATGGAAAAGGTCAGGATTTTTCGCCACTGGTAGAGGCATTGCGCGGCAAAGTTAAGCAAGTGGTGCTCTTAGGTCGTGATGCTCAAAAGATCGCGAACGCCTTGGGCGACACCGTGCCGTGGCAGTGCGTAGCCGATATGGCAGCGGCCGTGTGCGCGGCAAGCGCCGCGGCGACTGCAGGCGACACGGTGTTGTTGTCACCCGCGTGCTCCAGCCTCGATATGTTTCGTAACTATCTTCACCGCGGCGATGTGTTTCGTCAGTGCGTGGCGGAGCGAGCCGGATGAGTAGCTTCAGCTTACCGACGGGCAAGGGCGGTCGCGCGGTACCACTACACATCGATGGCGTTTTGATCGGCTTGGTCTTTGCGATCGTCTTGTTAGGCTTGGTGATCGTCACGTCCGCGTCAATCTCGATGGCGAGCCAAGAAGGGGGCGCTCCGTTTGCGTACCTCGAGCGCCAGTTGCTGCTGGTTTTTGCCGGTTGTGTGGGGGCGATGGGTGCATTTGCGATTCGGGGCGAGTTGTTGGAGAAGCTCGCTTTTCCTTTGCTCGTGCTCGCCGTGATCCTGCTCCTGTTGGTGCTGATTCCGGGCGTGGGTCACGTGGTCAACGGGAGCCGGCGGTGGATTCGTCTTGCGGGGGTGAACTTTCAGGTCTCTGAAGCGACGCGGGTCATGGTACTCGTATTTATCGCGAGCTACGCCGTACGGCGCGAAGAAGAGTTGCGCAGTAGTTTTAGTGGGCTCATTAAGCCACTCATTCTATTGGGCGTTTTCTTTGTATTGCTATTGCTCGAGCCTGATTTCGGTGCTGCGGTAGTACTACTTTTTACTGCCTGTGGCGTGCTCTTTATGGCCGGAGCTCGCTGGCGCGACATGTTGGTGCTTGCAGTCGTGGGTGGCGGCGGGTTGACCTTGATCGCAATGTCCTCGGAGTATCGTCTGCGTCGCTTAACGAGCTTCCGAAATCCTTGGTTAGATCCTTTTGATAGCGGTTTTCAGTTGACACAAAGCCTGATTGCGATTGGCCGTGGCGGCTGGACGGGTGTCGGCTTAGGCGAGAGCGTACAGAAGCTCTTTTATTTGCCAGAGGCTCATACCGACTTTTTATTTGCCGTGCTCGCCGAAGAGCTCGGGCTCCTAGGTGTCTTGCTCACCGTCGCACTCTTTTTTGCGCTTTCATGGCGTGCGCTCTATATCGCGCGCCTCGCCAGTGACGCGGGACTCAAATTCCAGGCCTATATTGCTGCGGGTTTCGGGGTTTGGGTGGGCTTACAAAGCTTCATCAATATCGGCGTCAACATGGGGCTCTTACCCACCAAAGGCTTGACGCTTCCCTTCATGAGTTACGGGCGCTCCAGCATGCTCGTCGCGCTCGCGTGGGTGGGATTGGTATTACGTGTGTATCACGAGGCAGTCGTTGCGGCCAAAGGTCCAGCCGCTATCAGCTTACGCGGCAGTGCGGCGAAGCTCGACGATGAGCCATCGAGTACGACTGGTTGGACAGCTCGGCGGATGGGTTCCACGTGAAGCCGCGGATACTCATCATGGCCGGCGGCACGGGGGGGCATGTCTTCCCAGCGTTATCTTTGGCCGCAGCGTTACGCGATCATGGTTACGAGCCAGTTTGGCTCGGTACGCCCGCGGGGATCGAAGCCCGGTTAGTACCAGCGGCTGGCTTTACGCTGGAGACGCTTGATATCGGCGGTCTGCGCGGCAAGGGGTTATCCAGTTGGCTGTTAGCGCCATGGCGATTAATAGGCGCACTCTGGTCGGCATGTCGCTTGATGTGGCGAGTGCGTCCTGCTGCCGTGGTGGGTCTGGGTGGCTATGTCACAGGTCCAGGGGGCCTAGCGGCCTGGCTTTGCCGTCGTCCCTTACTCATCCATGAGCAAAATGCGATTGCTGGTATGACTAATCGTATTTTGGCGCGGTTTGCGAGTGGCGTGTATGAAGCCTTCGCAGGTAGCTTTCCTGCAGCAATCAAAACACACGCCATTGGGAATCCTGTTCGTAAAGAATTCTTTGATATTGCCGATCCAGAAAGTCGTTATCAGGCACGCGAAGGCGCGATACAAGTATTAACAATCGGCGGCAGTCAGGGGGCGGCAAAGCTTAATGCGATCGTGCCAGAGGCCTTGGTACGCGTGCAGACCAAGATCGCGTTGAATGTTCTCCATCAGTGCGGCAAAAGCGGAGTTTCGGCGACCGAAGCAAGGTATACAGAATTGGGTCTTAAGGCCGAGGTTGTACCTTTCATTGACGATATCGCGAGCGCCTATGCCGCAGCAGATATTTTGATCTGCCGCGCAGGGGCGCTAACGGTCTCCGAGGTGGCAGCCGCCGGCGTCGCGGCGATCTTTGTGCCCTTCCCAGCGGCGGTAGATGATCACCAAACCCGTAATGCTCAAGCGCTAGAACAGGCTGGGGCGGCTCTAGTGATATCGGAAAAAACCCTGACCGCTGATGGTCTCGCCGAGGCTATCTTACGCTTGGCCTCAGATCGCTCAGTGCTCGGCAAGATGGGCTCGCGAGCTCGGCAATGTGCGATCCCGCAGGCTACAGAGTCTTTGATGCAGGCCTGTCTACAGGCGGCGGGGGCGAGCGCATGAATAACACTCGCATGCGTCGCATTAACACCATCCACTTTGTCGGTATCGGCGGGAGTGGAATGGGCGGTATTGCCGAGGTGCTACTGAACCTCGGCTACCATGTCCAGGGAAGTGATTTGCGGCCGAGTCCGACCACGTTACATCTCGAGTCGCTCGGGGCCAAAGTATTCGTTGGCCATGCGGGTCGTCATGTCGAGGGTGCCGATGTCGTCGTAGTCTCCTCGGCAATCATTGAGGACAATCCGGAGGTGGTCGCAGCCCGCGAGGTGCGCATTCCGATCGTGCCACGTGCACAAATGCTGGGTGAGTTGATGCGCTTACGATCAGCGGTTGCGGTCGCAGGTACCCATGGCAAAACGACGACGACGAGTCTCGTGGCATCGGTACTTGCCGAGGGCGGATTAGATCCGACCTATGTGATTGGTGGGCGACTGAAGAGCTCAGGCCGCAACGCTCGTTTGGGTGATGGCGAATATTTGGTGGCTGAGGCCGATGAGAGCGATGCCTCATTTTTACACCTACAGCCTTTGATGGCGATCGTTACCAATATTGATAACGATCATCTGTCGACCCACGACGGGGACTTCAATCGCTTACGCCAAAGTTTCATCGACTTTCTACACAACTTGCCGTTCTATGGGTTAGCGGTACTCTGTGTGGATGATGGTGAGGTGCGCGGTATTTTGGAGCGCGTTGAGCGACCCTTACTCACCTACGGTATTGAAACTGAGCAGGCCGATTTCCGAGCGCTCAATCTTCATCGTGATGGGCTCCGTAGTCATTTTGACGTTCAGCGGCCGCAGCGACCTGCACTCGCGGTCACCTTGAATTTGCCGGGTCGGCATAACGTCCTCAATGCGCTTGCGGCAATCACGGTGGCAACCGAGCTTGGAGTGCCGGATGAGGCGATTCAAAAGGCGCTCGCGACGTTCCAAGGTGTTGATCGTCGATTACAGCGCCTGGGACGCATCGAGCTCGAGCAGGGTCATGTGGAGGTGATAGACGATTACGGGCACCACCCCACTGAAATTCACGCCACGCTTGATGCAGTCCGCCAAATTTATCCGCAGGCACGACTTGTGCTCGCGTTCCAGCCGCATCGCTACAGTCGTACGCGCGATTTACTCGATGACTTCGCGAGGGTGCTAACCGGGGCCGATGTACTTTTGGTCACAGAAGTCTATGCGGCCGGCGAGTCGCCGATTGCGGGGGCCGACGGTCGAGCGATTTGTCGGGCGATTCGCTCTTTAGGCGGCGTTGAGCCCGTTTTCGTACCCGACGTCGAGCACTTACCTGAGGCGCTGCGTCGCATCGTGCAGGTAGGTGATGTGGTGCTTGCGATGGGCGCGGGCAACATTAGTCAGGTGGCGCATGGCTTAGCCGCTTCGCTGAGTACATCGCCCCTTGCATCGAGAGGTGACGCGTGACGGCCCTGTCGCTCAATGCTCGCCCTCTCATGGAACAGTTTTCTGACCGGCTCCGTGTCAACGAATCAATGGCACGCCATACCTCATGGCACGTCGGTGGACCCGCTGACTATTTCTTCGAGCCGAAAGATCGCACGGATCTTGCAAATTTTTTGCGCGCGTTACCGGTTGATGTGCCTCTTATTTGGGTGGGATTGGGTAGTAATTTATTGGTCCGAGACGGCGGGATCCGAGGCGCGGTGATCTGTTTGCATCGTGCGCTCGGCGCACTTGAGCGTCGCGGTTCACATGAGGTCTGGTGCGAGGCGGGCGTGCCGTGTGCGCGTCTCGCGCGCCAGTGCGTGCGTTGGCAACTGGGCCCTGCTGAATTCTTTGCGGGAATCCCCGGCACGCTGGGCGGTGCCTTGGCGATGAATGCGGGTGCCTTTGGGGGTGAGACCTGGCAACACGTGATGGAGGTCGAAGTTATGGATCGCCAAGGCTGCGGCCGGGTGCGCGCGGCCGCCGAATATCAGATTCGCTATCGACACGTGACCGCTCCCGCCAATGATGAAGCGTTCCTTTCGGCACGTTTGCGGTTTGAGCCGCAGTCGACGGCCAAACTCGACGATATCCGCGATCTATTGGTTGAGCGCAAAGCTAAGCAGCCGATTGGCGAATGGAGTTGCGGCTCTGTGTTCACCAATCCGTCGGGTCAGCATGCTGCCCAGTTAATCGAGGCGTGCGGCTTAAAAGGCTTACGTCAGGGTGGAGCTGTCGTGTCCGAGAAACACGCCAACTTCATTCTCAATGAGGGTGAGGCCAGTGCAGCGGATCTAGAGCAATTGATCGCACGTGTGCAAAAGACAGTGCATGAACGATTTGGCATCGCGCTTCAAACCGAGGTGCGTATTGTGGGAGAGGCGGCATGAGTCGCCTACGGCACGATCCTGCGCAAGCACGGCGCGTGACTGACCCTGCGGACTTCGGGCGGGTCGCGGTGCTGCTTGGCGGTGATTCGGCTGAACGCGAGATTTCTTTGAAAAGTGGCACGGCGGTGTATGCTGCGCTTTGCCGAAAAGGCGTAGATGCGATCTGTTTCGATACCCGCGAGCAGTCGCTAGTGGAGCTGACGACTCAAGGGATTGATCGGGTATGGATTGCGCTGCATGGCCCGGGTGGCGAGGATGGCAGCGTACAGGGTGCGCTTGACTATTTAGGCGTTCCTTACACTGGCAGTGGCGTACTCGGTTCGGCGCTATGCATGGACAAGTTACGTACCAAGCAGCTTGCCAGTGCGGTCGGCATCCCCACCGCCGCGAGCGTCTTGCTCCGAGATCCTCAAGATTTACCGCAGGCGCTCGAAAAACTGGGTTTACCTTTGATTGTTAAGCCATCGACTCAAGGTTCATCCGTCGGTATGACTAAGGTCGAGCGTGAGGAGGAGTTACTCGCTGCGTGGCAGGTGGCCGTGACGCACGATCCACAGGTGTTTGCTGAAGCGTGGATTACCGGTGCGGAGTACACCGTCGCGATCTTGCAGGACGAAGCGCTACCAGCGATTCGGATCGAGACCCCCCGTAGCTTCTATGATTACGATGCCAAATATTTTCGAGACGATACGCGTTATCACTGTCCTTGCGGGCTATCCGCTGAGGCCGAGCGTCACCTCGCAGCCTTAGCGCGCGGCGCGTTTGCTGCGGTGGGAGCTGAGGGCTGGGGGCGCGTCGACTTTATGATGGATGCGTCGGGGCGACCGCTGCTGCTTGAGATCAACACGGTGCCTGGCATGACGGATCACAGTCTCGTCCCGATGGCCGCCCACGCCGCCGGTATAGATTTTGAGACCCTCGTGTGGCGGGTGCTCGAAACGAGTGTGGTGCGTTACTCATGATGACGCTAGGGAAAACCCGCAATCGTAGGCGCAGCAATGAGCGCAGCTGGCGTTGGCCAAAGATTGATCTGCAGCGTGTGCTACCGAGCTTTGCAGGTTTAGTTGCGGTGGGCCTTCTGGTGGCAGCCATCATTCAGGCTTTGGATCAACCGATCGATCAACTCAAGCTACAGGGCCGCTTTCAGCGTGTGACGCCGATGGAGGTTGAGCAGGTTGTGCGCGACGGTATCGCCGAGTCGGGATTTGTGAGCGTTAATTTGCGTGAACTGAAAGCGCAGATCGAAAACTTACCGTGGGTAGATCAGGCGAGTGTGGCACGTGTCTGGCCTCGTGGTCTTTCGATCGAGATCAAAGAGCAGGTTGCCGTGGCGCGTTGGGGTGAGCGTGGACTGCTGAATGCCCGCGCGGAGCTATTTGTGGAAGAGGCGCGTTTCATGCCCCCAGAACTACCGCGTTTAGCGGGGCCCAGCGGGACAGCGACTCTCGTGGGTCAACGATATTTAGCGACACAGGGACGCCTCGTGGAAGGTGGCGTCCGGTTAGTGGCTCTGCGCCTCGATGAGCGCGGTGCTTGGGAAATTGATCTCGACAACGGGATCAGTGTTCGGCTTGGCCGGCGTGATGTCGATGAACGCTTTGAGCGCTTCGTGGCAGCAGCGATGCGTTTGGTCGTACAACGCGTGAGCGAGCTGCAGTACGTCGATATGCGTTATTCCAATGGTTTTGCAATTGGCTGGCGTGACGGCAAGCGTGTCGCCACCCGCGACACGGAGGACGAGGGCCTGTAAATCGGTCCGAGGGAATTATGGCGAGGAAACCAGACAGACAACTCATTGTGGGCTTAGACATTGGTACATCCAAGGTGGTTGCGCTCGTGGGCGAGGTAGCCGCAGATCAAAGTATCGAAGTCATCGGCATTGGCTCGCATCCTTCGCGTGGGCTTAAGCGTGGCGTAGTGGTGAACATCGAATCGACTGTGCAATCGATCCAACGCGCCGTCGAGGAAGCGGAGCTAATGGCTGGCTGTGAGATTCACTCCGTGTTCGCTGGGATCGCGGGCAGTCACGTCCGTAGTCTGAATTCACACGGTGTCGTTGCTATTCGCGATCGAGAAGTGCAAGCGGCAGATGTGGAGCACGTGATTGATGCTGCCAAAGCCGTAGCGATCCCAGCCGATCAAAAAATTCTGCATGTGCTACCACAAGAATTCATCATCGATGGGCAAGAAGGTATTCGTGATCCGGTCGGGATGTCAGGTGTGCGCCTAGAGGCGAAAGTACATATCGTAACGGGAGCCGAAAGTGCCGCGCAGAACATCGAAAAATGTATTCAGCGCTGCGGTCTCTCGGTCGATGATGTTGTGCTTGAGCAGTTGGCTTCTAGCTATTCCGCTCTGACGGAAGATGAAAAAGATCTCGGTGTCTGCTTGGTCGATATCGGTGGCGGCACCACCGATATAGCGGTCTTCTCGCATGGCGCGATTCGTCATACGGCGGTGATTCCAATCGCCGGTGACCAAGTGACCAATGATATTGCCGTCTCCATGCGTACACCAACTCAAAACGCAGAAGACATCAAGCTTCGATACGCATGTGCTTTATCGCAGTTGGCTAACCCGGATGAAACCATCGAGGTCCCGAGTGTCGGTGATCGCCCTGCGCGGCGCTTGGCGAGGCAGACGCTCGCTGAAATTGTCGAGCCACGTTATGAGGAATTATTTGGCTTAATTCACGAAGAACTGCGTCGCAGTGGTTTTGAAGAGGTCATTGCTGCAGGCATCGTGCTAACAGGCGGTAGCTCAAAGATGGAAGGCGCGATTGAGCTCGCTGAAGAAGTATTCCATGTGCCTGTGCGCTTAGGTATGCCGAGTGGTGTCCGCGGTCTCGCTGAAGTAGCGAACAACCCGATTCATTCAACTGGTGTCGGTCTTTTGCTCTACGGGCGCGATCACAGCGTACCGAGCAGTCGAAGTCGAGTGTTGAGCGGCAATGCCCGCAGCATGCTCGATCGGATGCGTAATTGGTTTCAGGGAAATTTTTGAGACTTTAGGAATTGGTTTTTTCAAAGTGTTTATCGTTAGAGGAGTCTGCATATGTTTGAACTAATGGATGCCTACACGCAAAGTGCTGTCATCAAGGTCCTCGGTATCGGTGGCGGTGGCGGTAATGCCGTCTCGCACATGGCGCAAAGCGGTATCGAAGGCGTTGAATTCATGTGCATCAATACCGATGCGCAAGCGCTGAAGAACTCGAACGTCAAAACCGCGCTACAGATCGGGACCAACCTAACCAAGGGGCTTGGGGCCGGCGCTAACCCCGATGTCGGTCGTCAGGCGGCGATGGAAGATCGTGATCGCATCATCGAAATGATCGAAGGCTGCGATATGTTGTTTTTGACCGCGGGTATGGGTGGCGGCACGGGCACGGGCGCTGCACCTGTTGTGGCCCAAGTGGCGCGCGAAATGGATATTTTGACGGTCGCGGTGGTGACACGTCCTTTTGTCATGGAAGGGGGTAAGCGTGCCGCGATCGCCGCGCAGGGCATGCAGGAGCTTGCCAAGCATGTCGATTCACTGATCACGATCCCCAATCAAAAATTGTTGACCGTACTCGGCCCTAAGACAACGCTACTCGATGCGTTCAAGAGCGCAAACGGCGTGTTGCAAGGTGCCGTGCAGGGGATCGCGGAACTCATCACGCGCCCGGGTTTGATCAACGTGGACTTCGCTGACGTGCGTACAGTCATGAGCGAAACCGGTATGGCCATGATGGGCTCAGGTCATGCCAGTGGCGAGGACCGCGCACGGGTAGCCGCGGAGATGGCGGTGTCATCGCCCTTACTGGAGGACGTCAATCTCTCAGGAGCGAGGGGTATCCTCGTCAATGTGACCGCTGGACTCGACTTAGGGATCGGCGAGTTTGAGGAAGTCGGTAATATCGTCAAAGAATTCGCCTCGGATGATGCGACGGTCGTGGTCGGTACTGTGATCGATCCTGAGCTCAGCAATGAGCTGCGTGTGACGGTCGTTGCCACGGGCCTCGGCCAACCGCAGGCAGCGATGATGGCGCCCGCGCGATCAGCGCCGATGGCGTTGGGTGCGTCAGCCGCCCGCGCGGTGATCGAGCCGGCCGCACGGGTTCGACGTCCAGTCGTTGTCCCGTCGGATTACGCCAAGTTGGACGAGCCGGCGGTGCACCGTTTCAAGACCGCAGTGGGTGATGGTTTCCGCCCTGATCCGGAACCCGCTGAGGATATTCTCGATATTCCCGCCTTTCTGCGCCGACAGGCTGACTGACTGATCATCAGGTCCCGCCGTGAGCTTGCAGACCTCATGGCGGGGCCTGAAACAGGTACACTTGCGCGTGATTCAGGCTGATCGTAGCCGATCGGAATATGGGCAACGGGCTTTGGGGGCTTGATGGTCGGGCAACGCACTCTGAAAAATACGATTCGTGCGAGCGGCGTCGGTCTGCACACGGGTAAGCGTGTGCTCATGACTGTGCGGCCGGCTGCACCGGATACGGGGATCGTCTTTCGGCGCACGGATCTGGCCACCCCGGTAGAGATCCCGGCGCGTGCGGATAACGTGGGCGAGACCATGCTCGGTACCTCATTGGTTGTGGGTGGTGCCCGCGTCTCGACGGTTGAGCATTTGCTCTCTGCCTTTGCGGGGCTTGGCATTGATAACGCACTCGTTGAAGTGAGCGCGCCCGAAGTGCCCATCATGGACGGTAGCGCGGGTCCATTTGTATTTTTACTGCAATCGGCAGGTATCGAGGAGCAGCGTGTCCCCAAACGCTTCATCCGTATCCGTAAGAGTGTGCAAGTCGATGACGGTGACAAATGGGCACGCTTCGATCCCTTTGATGGGTTTAAAGTAAATTTTGAAATCGAATTTAATCATCCAATTTTCAAGCGTCGTGCACAGCGAGCGACCATGGATTTTTCGACGACTTCATTCCTCAAAGAAATAAGTCGAGCGCGTACCTTTGGCTTTATGCGCGATCTGGAGTCCATGCGGGCGCGTAACTTGGCGCTCGGCGGGACGCTCGATAACGCGATTGTTCTCGATGACACGCGAGTGTTGAACGAGGGCGGTTTGCGCTACGAAGATGAGTTCGTCAAACACAAGATTCTCGATGCCATTGGCGATCTCTATCTGCTTGGCTACAGTTTGATTGGCGAGTTCAGTGGCTTTAAGTCAGGTCATGGTCTCAATAACCGGCTGCTACGGACCTTGCTCGCCGATCAAACAGCTTGGGAAGCGGTGGTCTTTGAGCGCCCTGAAGATGCGCCGATTTCTTATGCGCGCTCGCCCGTGCTTGCCGCCGTCGGCTGAATTTGTATCCGCCAGCCACTCGGTGCGGGTGATTGGTGGGCGATGAGGGTCGGCCACCAAGTTGGTAACTCAAGGCGCAGTCGGCTCGCCCAACTGGCCGAGCTCACATAGAAAACGAGGCTCCCCCGACGATCGACAATCCGCACGACCGCGGGACGCAACGGGGGAGGTGCAATGGCTTGCCAACGCGCATACCACTGCTCTTCGCTCGAGAGCACCTGATTTTGTCGCTCAGACCCCAAGCCGTGCCGAGCCAGTAACTCGTTGATTTGTAACGGCTTTGATTTTGCGCGAGCACCTGATCCGGTGGTCGGGCGAGAGTGTGGGTTGTCTCGCAGAGGCGGTTTCGGCATAGTCTCGCCTTTATATCAGGCGAGCGAGTATGTCACGGCCTCATATTGGTCCCGACTTGGAGATCCGGTCATGCGACTAACGGTGCTTTTGCGCCGTGCCAGCGGGGCTTCGCGCTTTGAGATGTCGTGGCTGGCTGCGGTCAGCGTCGCGTCGGTGACGCTGATTGGCTTACTCGGTGTCGCCTTTGTCGCGGGCCTGAGCTTAGGCGAGCGGGCTGCGGGTTTCCGTCAAGCGACCCCGTCGGATCTGGCCACTTTGTCGGCCGAACAAAAGGCCGAACTTGATCGTTTGCGCGCACGCGTCCAGGAGCGAATTGATTCTTTGGCCGCGCGCATGGGGCAGGTCAATGCCCACGTCATTCGGTTGGATGCACTCGGCAAACGTCTAGTTGAGATGGCGGATATCAACTCCCAAGAGTTTGATTTTGATACCGCGCCGGCGATCGGCGGCCCAGAGACCGAAGGACTGCCGGCAGAAGCGACGGATCTTGGGGCCTTGTTCGACGATCTCGAGAGTCGTCTCAGTCGTCGCGCCACCCAGTTCGGTGTGCTCGAACAGGTCATCATGCAGCGCGAACTGCGCGCTCAGATCATGCCCGAAGGACGTCCGGTGCAACGCGGTTTTTTGTCCTCGGCCTATGGCATGCGCACCGATCCTTTCACCGGACGTAATGCGTTCCATTGGGGGATCGACTTTGCGGGGAACTTGGGTGACCCCGTTGTCGCCGTGGGTGCAGGCGTGGTGACCTATGTGGGTCGGCGCGTGGGCTATGGTTTCGTGGTTGACGTCAGTCACGGCGATGGATTTGTGACTCGGTACGCACACAATTCTGCGGTCACCGTTAAGCTAGGTGAGACCGTCACACGCGGGCAACAGCTCGCGCTGATGGGCTCAACGGGCCGATCGACGGGGCCGCATGTGCACTTTGAAGTGTTGCGCAACGGACGTCCGGTCAATCCTCTGAGCTACCTCGGCGGTTAATGCTCCACTGACCGTTTCTTAGGAGCCGTCGACTGACCCCGAGTCGGCTCCACAATCTTAAACTAGCGCTCCTTTGATGGAAGCTTTGACGCAGGGCTAATCCCAGTGATGAAATTTTTGACGCGTATTTTCGGTAGCCGTAACGACCGACTGTTGCGAATGATGGGCAAAGATGTCCGTAAGGCGGCGGAATTTGAGCCCGCTCTTCAGGCCTTAGATGAGGCTGCACTTCGGCAAAAGACCGAAGAATTCAAGGCAAGACTCGGCTCGGGTGAGACCGTGGATACCTTGTTACCCGAAGCCTTTGCGGTCGTGCGAGAAGCTGCGCGACGCGTCATGGGGATGCGCCATTTTGATGTGCAGTTGATCGGCGGCATGGCTTTGCATCGCGGCCGTATCGCTGAGATGCGTACCGGTGAAGGTAAAACCTTGGTCGCGACATTACCTGCCTACCTCAATGCACTAACCGGTGAAGGCGTGCACGTCGTTACCGTCAACGAATACCTCGCACAGCGTGATGCGGATTGGATGGGGCCGATTTATCGCTTCTTGGGCCTGACGGTGGGTGTGATCCGTAATGGTCAAAGCGCCGCGGATAAGCGCGCCGCCTATGCCTGCGATATTACTTACGGCACTAACAATGAATTTGGCTTCGATTATTTACGCGATAATCTCGCTTTCCGGCTCGAGGATCGCGTGCAGCGACCCTTGGCCTACGCGATCGTCGATGAGGTGGATTCCATCCTGATCGATGAGGCTCGCACGCCACTCATTATCTCGGGTCCGGCTGAGGAAACGACCGACACCTATCTCGCAATCAACAAATTGATCCCGCGTTTGGAGCGACAGACTGAAGAAGAAGGTCCGGGCGACTACAGCATCGATGAGAAGCAACGCCAGGCCATGCTGACCGAAGCGGGACACGAGCGGGTCGAAGCATTGATGATGGAGACGGGTCTGCTGCGTGAGGGCGAGAGTCTTTATGACCCGTCCAATATCCGCCTCATGCATCACTTGAACGCGGCTTTGCGAGCGCATGCGCTTTACAAACGTGACGTCGAATACATCGTTCGTGGCGGTGAGGTCGTCATAGTGGACGAATTTACTGGCCGCACGATGCCCGGCCGACGCTGGTCGGAAGGGCTACATCAGGCGATCGAGGCTAAAGAAGGCGTGAAAGTGCGAGAGGAAAATCAGACCATCGCCTCGATCACCTTTCAGAATTATTTTCGCCTCTACAAAAAACTATCGGGCATGACCGGAACGGCCGATACGGAAGCGCCTGAGTTCCTACAGATTTATGGACTTGAGGTAAATGTCATTCCGACCCATCGAGCGATGGTTCGCAAAGACTATTCTGATCTCGTGCATTTGACTCAGGCTGATAAGTTCAAGGCCATTGTTGAAGACATCAAAGAATGTGTTGAGCGACAGCAGCCGGTGCTGGTGGGTACTACCTCGATCGAAACCTCTGAGCTCATTTCCAAGGTGCTACAAAAAGAGGGGATTGGTCATGAGGTCTTGAATGCCAAGCAGCATGATCGTGAAGCTCAGATCATTGCCCAGGCGGGTCGTCCCGCGGCGGTCACCATCGCAACCAACATGGCCGGTCGCGGTACCGATATTGTGCTCGGGGGCAACTTAGAGGCAGAACTCGGCGCACTACCGGCAGATACTGACGATACGGTTCGCGAGCAGGTGAGATCCGCTTGGCAAGCGCGTCACGAGCAGGTGCTTGCCGCAGGGGGCTTACACATCATCGGTACCGAGCGACACGAGTCACGTCGTATTGATAACCAGTTGCGCGGTCGTTCGGGCCGCCAAGGCGACCCGGGCTCGTCGCGCTTTTATTTGTCGATGGACGACAACTTGATGCGTATCTTTGGTGATCCTAATTTCACCAAGCGCTTGCTGTCGGCGGCGGGCATGAAAGAAGGCGAAGTCATCGAAAGTCGCATGTTGAGTAAGCGTATCGAGGCGGCCCAACGTAAAGTCGAGTCACATAACTTTGATATTCGTAAGCAGCTATTGTTATTTGATGATGTCGCGAATGATCAGCGTAAGGTGATCTATCAGCAGCGTACCGAAATTATGGCCGCTGATGAGATGGCGACTGCGGTACGAGGCATCCAAGCCGATGTACTCTCAAAGCTGCTCGATGAGCACCTACCACGTAACGTGCCGCATGAAGATTGGGATTTGCCGGGCTTGCGTGATTCGATTCGGAAAGATTTTGGGACAGATGTCGATCCCGCTTCTTGGCTGCAGGCCGACCCTGAGCTCGATGAGAAAACTTTGCGCGAGCGCGTGGTGGCAGAGGTTGCGGCGCGCTATCAGCAGAAGAGCGAGCGCTATGGTCCTGAGCTGATGCACCATCTGGAAAAAGACATCATGTTGCGCACCTTGGATCAGCATTGGCGTGAACATTTGGCGGCCATGGACTACCTGCGTCAGGGGATTCACCTGCGTAGTTATGCACAGAAAGATTACCGCTATGAATACAAGCGCGAGGCTTATGAACTATTCAGCAACATGCTGGAGCGGGTGAAATTTGATACCGCCTCTTTATTGATGCGGGTCGAGGTGCGTAGCGAGGCGGATTTGCAGCGCGAAGAGGAGGAGCGTCAAAGACGTCTGCTCGCGAAGCTGCAGGCACAGCACTCAGCTGCGCAGTCGCCGCTCGATGCGGCGGAGTTGGCGCAAGCGCCTGGCCAGGCCTCGGGTCAACCTTCGAGCCAGGCGTCGGGGCAGGTCGCGGGGCAGCGAGGCGGTGCGGCCACCGCTAGTGCGGCCCCAGGCGGTGGGGCGGCCGGCCTCATTGAGCGCAAGGTGGGTCGCAACGAACCCTGTCCTTGCGGTTCAGGTCGCAAGTACAAGCAGTGTCATGGTGCGCTCGAGACGTGAGCGTCATTGAGGTGGTCGCGGCCGCGTTGTTTGACGACCTTGGTCGCGTGTTGATTGCCCAACGCCCGCCGGGTAAGTCCTCAGCGGGTCGCTGGGAGTTCCCCGGGGGCAAGCGTGAGTTGGGTGAGAGCCACCTTGCTGCGCTGGAGCGGGAGTTATTTGAAGAACTCGGGATCACGGTCGTAACTGAGCACTGCGAACCGTTAATGCAGCTTGAGCATCGGCAGGGTGATCGACTTATTCAGCTACATTTTTTTGCGGTTCGCGCTTGGCGCGGGGAACTCACCGCACGCGAGGGGCAAGGACTCCTCTGGCGGAGTCCCGACGACTTAAGCGATTGCGATATCCTCGAGGCGGATCAACCTTTCATCCTTTTCTTGCAAGAGCCCAGCCGCGCCATGAATGGGGGTAAAGTGGTTGAGGGGTGAGCCCAGAGGAAGGATGAATCAAGATGACGACGGCCAATACAACCGGTGAATTGTTTGAAGTGCGCAATCCACGTACGGGAGAGGTGGATTACCGGTTTCATGCTCCAGCGCCCGATGAGTTAACGGCGACCCTGACGCGCTTACGCGCAGCGCAGCGCGATTGGTTCGCGATGGGACTAGAGGCGAGGATCGAGGTTCTACGTCGTTGGCGCGCCGAATTTGCTCAACGCCAGAGCGAAATCACTGACGCATTGGCTGCCGACACGGGGCGCTACTTGATTGCGACGAGCGAGGTGCGCTCGGTCTTGGGGATGGTCGATCGTTGGAGTGCGATCGCGCCCTCCTTGGCGAAAGAGCAGGAGATGCCATCGGCGAGTTTGCCGCACATCAGTTATCGCTCGCAGTATGTACCTTATTCTTTGGTGGGCATCATCAGTCCGTGGAATTTTCCAGTATCTCTCTGTTTCATTGATGCGATCCCCGCGCTGCTGGCAGGCTGCGCCGTCTTCATCAAACCGAGTGAAGTCACACCACGTTTTACTGAGCCTGCGATGCGCGCCATTGAGGCGATCCCTGAGTTAGCAGCTGTATGGGCGATCCAACCGGGTGGGCGAGAAACCGGTGAGGCACTCGTGGCGGCGAGCGATGTCGTGTGTTTCACGGGGAGTGTCGCCACGGGTCGGCAGGTAGCCGAAAACGCGGCGCGCCACTTTATTCCCTCATTCCTTGAGTTAGGTGGTAATGATCCTTTGATCATCATGGCATCAGCCGATATCGAGCGTGCGAGCGACGTCGCCTTGCGCTCCACTTGCTTGGCGACGGGTCAGGCCTGTCAAAGTATCGAACGGGTGTACGTGCATCGTAGTGTCTACCCCGCCTTTGTGGAGCGTTTGGTCGCCAAGGCAAGTCAGGTTGAACCGAACTGGCCAGATATACATCAAGGCACGATTGGGCCCTTTATTTTTGCAAAACAAGCCGAGGTCGTCGCGGGACAACTCGCCGATGCCGTACAAAAAGGTGCTCGCGTGTTAAC
>RFOD01000018.1 GCA_009926865.1 Gammaproteobacteria bacterium
TATCTCGGAAGGCAATCCCTGGCTGCGGAAAGTCGGGTACAACCGGCAGATAATCAGCTAAATTCATGGGAGCTTAAGGGGGGGTTGTGACAGCGAACGCACTCATCGTAATCGCTTTGGCGGATGAACTGCACGGTGTGATCGATGAAATCTCTGTCCCCGTGCTCGAGTGCGGCGTGGGAAAGGTGAACGCCGCGACCGAATTGGCGCGCGTATTGAGCCGACAATCCATTGATCTTGTCATCAACTATGGCAGTGCAGGCGGAGTCAGTGCTGACGCACAGGGTCTCATTGAGATCGCCGAGGTTCTGCAACGTGACATGAACGCAGAACCGCTCGCACCTCGCGGCCGTACGCCTTTTGAATCAGGTACCGATCGACTTCGTTCGGGCCATACAGGTCTCGTGTGTGCGACGGGCGATAATTTTGTGACGGCGCATGATCCATGGTTACACGCACAGGGCGTACATGTTGTCGATATGGAGCTCTTTGCGATCGCCAAGGTCTGCCAACGCTTTGAGGTCCCTTGGCGTGGGTTTAAGTATGTCTCTGATCGTGCCGACGAAAACGCCGCTGACGATTGGCAAAAAAATGTCCGCGATGGCGCACAAGCCTTTGTCCACTCACTACCCGCCATCTGGAGATCACGCTGATGTCGCGCGCCGCAAAGTTACCCAGCCGGACGCCACAGTATCGTAGTCCGTGGCGACGTATGCTCGGTCTTTTCGGGTTGACGCTGCTTGGTTGGCGTGTCGAGGGTGAACTGCCCGATCTCCCCAAATGCGTGCTCGCCGTTGCGCCGCATACTTCGAACTGGGATTTTATCGTTGGTATTTTCGCGTATTTCGCATTACAGCTCCGCGCTTCGTGGCTCGTAAAACACACCGCCCTCCAAGGACCTTGGGGGCCCCTTGGCCGCTATCTGGGTGGTATCGGTGTCGATCGAAGGCGAGCTGGAGATGTAGCGGGGCAGCTCGCCAAAGAATTCACTCAGCGCGATCAATTAGTCCTTGCGATTACCCCAGAGGGCACCCGTAAGCGCGTGGTGGAATGGAAGCGCGGCTTCCATAATATCGCCTTAGCGGCTCAAGTGCCGATCGTGCCAGTCGCGATTGATTATTCGCGAAAAGCTGTTCGCTTTTTTCCGCCTTACATGCCGCAGCCGGACTATGCAGCGGATCTGGTAAAGCTCCAGCAATATTTTTCCCGACAAGTACGCCACATCGTCGGGCTCAAACTCGGGGGCTGACGCAAGCGACCGATAAAGTGGACCAAAGTCGGTATTCAGCGTCGTATTCAGTAGTTGTTCAAAGCTATCGATGACGAAATAACCTGCTTGTAAACTATCAATTTGGTAACGGGTTTGCAGAATTCGCTCTAAGGAAAACGCTTGGCGTGTAGCATCTGGGCTTTCCAGTGAGTAAATACTTTCTTTGGCACTTGAGGTAATGCCCGCACCGTATGCGCGCAGCCCCTCTGGGGTTTGGATCAATCCGAACTCCACCGTATACCAATAGAGGCGCGCTAACTTATGAAGCGCGCCAAATTCAAGGCTACGTAAGCCTCCTTCACCATAGGCTTGCATGTAATCGGCAAAGATGGGATTTGCCAGCATGGGCACATGACCAAAGATATCATGAAAGACATCGGGCTCTTGTAGATAGTCTAGTTGTTCTGGGCGACGAATGAACCGACCCGATACAAAAATTCGCTGGCTGAGATAGCTAAAAAATGCATAATCCGACACTAGCCCCGAAACAGCTCGGACTTCCCAGCCTGTTAGTGCGTATAGCTCCTCAGATAAAACTGCGAAATCAGGCACGCCTCCTCGACCGAGCGATAGTTTTGCTAACCCTCGAAAAAAATCTGGATGTGCCCGATCTCGCAAAATATGGCTCTGTCGTGCAAACAAAATATCCCACACTCGATGTTCAGCCGCTGTATACGTACTATGGGCTTGATCAATAAATTGATCCCGAACTTCCGGCTGGTATAGATCGGATGCTTGCATGCTTGCTCAGTCGATCGGCATGACCTGCTGATCAATCGCGCCAAATACGGATTCACCCGAGCGGGTCAGTACCTCGATTCGCACACGATCACCAAATTTTAAAAAAGACGTGTGGGCTGTCCCTTGATCAATGATTTCTAAGGTGCGTTTTTCTGCCAGACAAGAAACACCTCGGGATCGGTCTCTGTTGGAGACCGTGCCAGACCCGACAATACTGCCTGCTCGAAGACTGCGAGTTTTTGCACAGTGAGCGATCAATTGCGGAAAATCAAACACCATATCCTCTTGCGCCCAAGGCGATCCGAGCCACTGGTCATTGATAAATGAATGTACCGGTAAGTGGAGCTTGCCGCCGTCCCAAACGTCGCCTAGCGACTCAGGTGTCACCGCAAAGGGCGCGAAGGCAGTTGCCGGCTTAGATTGGTAAAAGCCAAAGCCCTTCTCAAGTTCTTGAGGGATGAGATGACGTAGGCTCCAATCATTTACCAACATCACAAGTTTGATATCGCCACGGTGGCGGATGGCTTCGGCTGTCGACCCCATCGGGACATCTCCTAGCACCACCGCAATTTCAGCCTCAAGGTCGATTCCCCATTGCTCACTCGCGAAGCAAGCAGGTTCGTAGGGACCTAAAAAATCATCGCTCCCACCCTGATAAACGAGTGGGTCGGTCCAGAAGGAATTGGGCATGGCAGCGCCGCGAGCCTTACGGACGAGTTCAACGTGATTAACGTAGGCGGAGCCGTCCACCCAATGAAAGGCGCGCGGCAGTGGCGCCGAGCATTGTTCGATATCAAGCGGTTCGCCGCAGGTAGGATCGTTCGCAAGTTGTCGAGCGAGTATTTCGAGTGAGGAGGCGACATCTGTCCACTGATCGAGCGCTGACTGTAAGGTCGGCACAATCATGTGGGCGTCGAGATAGCGCAGCCCATCCTCACTGACGACGATGAGTCGTCCATCACGCCCCTGACGTCGAGACGCGAGCTTCACGATTCAAATTCCTTTGCATGCAGAAATGACCCGATGGCCGGCGCACGACGGGTCGTACGCCATTGCTCTAACATCTCGGGTGCGATGCGTTCAGCTTGCTCTTGTAGGGTCGCAGAGCCCGTATTCACAGCAAGCTCTAGTCGGTGACCGTTAGGGTCGAAAAAATAGATAGATTCAAATAACCCATGATCGACAGGGCCAAGGACGTCAACGCCACACTGTCGGATATGTTCCGCGGCGCGATTTAGCATCTCGCGCGAATCCAACTCGAATGCGATATGTTGTACCCATGCTGGCGTGTTCGGGTCACGTCCCATCGGAGGTTGTGTGGGTAGTTCAAAAAACGCGAGCACATTACCCATGCCGACGTCTAAAAAAACATGCATGTAAGGATGCGGCTCTTTGGTCGATGGCACCTGGTTTTCAGAGAACGCGAGCCTAAAGCTCAAACCTAGCACGCGTTGATAAAACTCAACTGTCTCGGCTGCGTCGTTGCAGCGATAGGCAACGTGATGAATACGGGTGAGCGAAAACGGAGGGATCATATCGGCACCTCTGCATCAGGTTGATTTTCGGGTGCTGCATGTTTGAAAGCATCCTGCGCAAGGCAGTGCTGCTCGATCGCGAGTAAAGTAGGAAATGACTCTAAGTCCACTCCAAAACGTCGAGCCGCATAGCATTGAGGGATTAAGCAAATATCGGCGAGCGAAGGCGAATCGCGATGACAAAAGACGCCAGGGGTAGCGTGAGTGAGTTGGTGTTCAAAGACCCTTAAGCCCCGCGTGATCCAATGCTTCACCCAATCCGTAATGACTTTATTATCGAGGCCTATTGTCGCTAGATGACGTGTCACAGCTATGTTTTGCAAGGGCTGAATATCCGCGACGATGATCTGTGCCAAGGCGCGCACCTGTGCGCGCTCGAATGCATCGGTGGGTAGCAGAGGCGGGTTCGGGACAACCTCATCCAGCCACTCAAGGATCGCCATAGATTGGGTCAGTACTTGGCCATTGGCTTGTAAGGTGGGTACCCGTGCTTGTGGATTGAGTTTGCGGTATGCCTCCTCATGTTGTGCATCGATACCAGTCTGTATCGATACCCCGATGTATTCATAGGGTAACTCTTTAAGTGCAAGTGCAATTCGTATTCGGTACGAGGCTGAGCTACGCCAGTAGTTGTGTAAGGTGAGATGCATGTTGAACAACTAGTTTTTTTGAGTCAGATGACACCACGACGCATTTGATCACGCTCAATCGACTCAAAAAGCGCACGAAAATTTCCCTCGCCGAAACCCATGTTTCCTTTACGTTGAATAATCTCAAAGAAAATAGGGCCAATGACATTTTGAGTAAAAATTTGTAGCAAAATACCATCGCTATCTGAGCCGTCGATTAAGATCCCACGAGATTGTAATTGAGTGATGCTTTCCTTATGTCCATGAACACGTGCAGGGATGCCTTCGTAATAACTGGTAGGCGTCGACTGGAATTCGAGGCCATTTTGCGACAATCGATCGACTGCTAAGTAAATGTCTTCTGTCGCGAGTGCAATATGCTGAATTCCTTCACCGCGGTAAGTGCGTAGGTACTCTGCAATCTGGCTCTTATCGTCTTGGCTTTCATTGATAGGTATACGAATTTTCCCGCACGGGCTCGTCATCGCTCTCGATAGAAGCCCCGTTTTTTGACCCTCAATATCAAAATAACGGACTTCGCGGAAGTTAAATAATTTTTCATAGAATGTGCACCAGTGATTCATCCGGCCTCGCTCTACATTGTGAGTTAGATGATCAATGACCGTGAGCTCCGCTCTCGCGCCCGAGTGGTTATGGGATGGTGCGGCGCTGATCGGGACGAAGTCGACGTCATAAATGTTTCGCTCGCCATAACGATCCACTAGATAGATGAGGCTTCCGCCGATCCCGACAATAGATGGGATGTTTAACTCCATAGGTCCCGCCGAATCGGGTCCGGGTTTCGCACCGAGTGTCAGCGCACGCTGGTATGCGCTCGCGGCATCTTGGACTCGAAACGCCATTGCGCAGGCGCTTGGTCCATGGGTACTGGCGAACCGCTGAGCAAAGCTATCGGGCTCTGCATTGATCAAAAAATTAATATCGCCTTGCCGGTGCAAGGTCACGTTTTTACTGCGATGTTTCGCGACGGCAGGAAAGCCCATTCGGTCAAACAGGCCGCGCAGTAGCTCCGGGTTAGGGGCGGTGTATTCAACGAATTCAAAGCCGTCTGTGCCCATCGGGTTGGACAGGGTGGTCATCATGGCGGTCTCCGCTCGTTACGTAATGGGCGCGCTGGACACGGATGAGCAGCGCTGACACGTGAGCTATCGTAAACCCATCTATTGCGGGAAATCGGCGATAAGCTTGCTAAATACACTCTTTAAACCGTACGCTGCGCAATAAAATGTAAGACTACTTTCTATTCGAGCTATAAATGAATTATTCATCCTTCCCGTCTCGCGTTGACCTTGATGACACAGACCGACGCATTCTGCAGCAGCTGCAACGCGATGCGTCTCTATCGAATCAGGCTCTCGCCGAACGGGTACACCTATCGCCCGCGCCCTGTTTGCGCAGGGTTAAGCGGCTGATTGAGGCTGGGGTGATTGAAAGGACGGTGGCCTTGCTGAGCCGTCACCATCTGGGTTTGGGTGTCACCGCTTATGCTTTCGTATCACTCGATTCGCACCGCTCTGGGACAGAGGATCCTTTCGAGGCGATGGTTCGCAGCTCGCCAGAAATTGTGGAATGTGTACGCTTGAGCGGGGAATACGACTATTTGCTTCGCATCATCGTTCCGTCGATGCAAGCCTATTCAAAGTTATTGGATGATCGCTTACTGAAATGCAGATCGGTTCGCTCGGTCAACACCAGCTTTGATTTGGGTGTTTTGAAGCAAACGACGGCGTTGCCACTCGGTAGGGATGAGAGATCAAATACCTAGCACCAAGACGCCAAATTTTTCGAGTGTTAACTGTCGCCGTGGGCTCAAAACTCCCACGTCACACCGAACAGTGCGTATCGAGGCAACCAGTTCTGCTGTCGCGAGGTCAGTGTCTTTGTGTCAGCGCTGACTTGTACGGCAAGCTCGGTGCAACATGCGTTGCTGCGCTGACTCACGTTCATGATATCGAGGTGGGCTCGCAGCGTACCCGCGTCCGTGGGGTAGTCCCATAGAAGTCGTAGATCACCGGAAAAATAACCGGGCCAATCGGACGCGTTCCGTTGCAGATCAGTAAATTCGGCGTCGGCAATCGATGAGTCGGTCGCCAGCAGGGTTTGACGCCAGCCACTATGCCAACGCGCACTGAACGATGCGGTCCAAGGCCCCTGCCGCCAGGTGAGTCCAGCGAGTACCGTGTGTTGCTGATTCCAGCTGCGAGTCACATCAAGACTTCCAAATCGATCTTTGGCTTCCGCCCAAGCGTAGCCACCCCACCCGGACCATCGCGTTGAGAGCTGTAGTTGCGCGTTGAGCTCGATACCGTAGAGCAGGCTGGAGTCTGGCGCGATCCGACTCCGATCGACCTCAAGTTCCGGCAACACGCTCAGTGGATTCAGCAAATTTTCGTAACGAGGGACTGGGTGCTTGATGTCTTTGCGATAGGTCTCAAAACGCAACACGCCTTGGTCACCGAGTTGTTGCTCGACGCCTAGGACCCATTGGTCGGCATATTGCAGTCCATGAAAGCGGGCATCACCATCAGCCACTGATAGCTCATCAGGTCGTTCGGCTTGCGTCATACGACCGATGTTGGCGCGGATCGTTAACGTTTCGTTCCAGGCATAGTGGACCGCTAATCGTGGGGACACCCCCGTACTATCAAAGGCGGAGGCAAGGTCAGCTGGTTCATCAGGGTTTGCTGCACTCGAAAGATAATCGTAATGAGCCACTCTGAGGCCGGCATCGACCTGCCATCGTAGGGCAGGCTCAAAGGTGTACGAACCGTACAACGACCACATATCACCGCGTGCTCGCAATCTCGCATTTCGATGGAACGTAGCGGGCCGAGTAAATAAATCTGCCAAAGCTGGCGCAAATGCCGCTGATGACGAGTAGTTATATTCAGCGCGTAAAGATTGCACCTCTACTCCCATCGTCCAGCTTTGAGAGTTACGCGCTTCGAGGCGTAAGTACTGTGTGTTGGCTTCGCGAATATCTGTAACTTCGCCTGTCAGCGTATTAGAGCGATTTATCTGACCAATACGATCTGTGTGTCGCTCGGAGTTCGCGGCCGAGAGACGCCACGCGATGTCGCCCAGTTTTCGATCGACGTGTAACCAGAGTAGCGAATCACGATAGCGAGCAGCGGTTTCATTAGTTTCGACGAAGAGACCAGGCGCTTCATCTTTTTCTTCGATCTCTAGCGCGAGTCGATCATCTAAAAAAAGCCCGCCTAGTGTGATGGTCCATGGACCCAGCGTTACATCACCGCGTAGCAAAAGATCAGAAAATTCGGGTTGATAGTCGTCTTTTTCAACTAGTTCCGAGAGTTCTTTGATAACGCTTCTTCGGCCACCTACCAGCCAGCTGACTTCGCGGTTTTTAAGGCGACCCTTACCTGTTGACAACGCCCTCGCTGATAATAAAGAGACGCCTAGCTCATGCTGAGGTGTCTCGCTAGGCTGCCGAGCTGCGATATCCATCACGGCTGACAGCCGCCCACCGTATCGCGCCGGATAAACGCCTGTGTATAAATCTGCGCGCTGAGTCACAGCAGGGTCAAACACACCGAGTATTGCGCCAAAATCTTTGAAGTGATAGGGCGCATGCATCGGAATATCGTCAAATAAAACGAGCGTTTCGTTATCAACGCCGCCGCGAATATGAGTCTTGGCTGAGAAGCCGTTATTGGCAGTGCCGGGTAGAAACTGGGTCACACGCAAGACATCTTCATTGAGCCCGGGGAGTTCCTGCATATCAGTCCGAATCCATTCAAAAGATCCGGTATTGGCTTGCGTGCCGATCCGATAGCGGCTGGCATAAATTTCAACTAAGGGTAATTCTTGGGTGGAAGCCGCAGTTGCAGACGGTCTTTGCGGCGTAATCGATGGCAAACGAGTGACCACCCAGATGCCGCCTTCTATTTCCTGTAGCGTCAAGCCGTGGGTGGCGAGGAGGGTGTTACCCACGGTCGTCAGGTCACCCTGCAGCTCTGGGCGAGCGACGCGCATCGATTCGGAGACGAGACGAGAGCTATAAACGACATTGAGTCCAGCGCCACGTAATCGCTCGAGTGCGTCGATTAAGCTGATTTCTTCCGATTGCTGCGGCGGCTCCTCAAGTGAGGGCTGGGCGATGACAGGCGATGCTGCGCTGAAATAGCCGAGTGCGCAAAGCAGCAGCCAAATTAGCTGCAGATTATTTTTTTCCGCAGCAGATAGTCGGCGGATGAAGCAAAACAGCAAGTCGTCGGGCTCCTATCATCGTTGCGATGTAGGATAAACCAAAGTGCTATTTTTTTGCCGCTCCACCACCAAGTCACTGGAAAGCGCGACGACATCAAGCGCTTTATCCGGGGATAAGCCTTGCACGTTACCGCGTAACATTACTTGCTCAGGCGCGGCGAATGAGCCGTCTCCTTGCAGTGATAACGGTTTACCTGTCTCGATTTCGTACCACTCAAAGAAAACATCGAGCGATAAGGGTCCTTTATTTAACGGGGCAGGGATCTCAGCGAGCCACGCGAAGGCGGGATCAAATGCGTCGATCGTGCTGAGGGTGGGTGTCGAATTGATGTCGCGCAATTGGAGTCCTTGTCCCTCAGCGGCCAAGTGACGCTCACCCGCTCGGGTATCAAGCTTAACGAGACCTTCACGAACGAAGACTTGTAGATGGTCTTCTTGTTGGCTCACCAGATAGCGAGTACCTAGATGCGCGACATCGCCAAGCGCCGTTCTGATGGTGAGCGGCGCCTCCTCTTGATCCAGACCCAGTGCTGATTCGATGTATAAATCACCGTTTGTTAAATCAAATTGATTGGGCGTGGAGAGTTGCAACTGAGTATTTCCGGCAACTCTCACGGAGACATCAGTACTCACAGAGACGCGTACGAAGGTTGCTGTATCGGTTTCGATGCTTTCGCCTTCTCTAAGTTCTTCACCCTGAGTCAGGGGTCGACGTGCGCCCCACCAAGCTTGAATACCTGATGACTTAATGAACCCACCTGAGCCCCGGACATCGGCCACCTGAGCAACAACCGGTTTGGTGAACATCAGGGGCGATAGGACGCTGATGGCAAGCACGAGACTGGCTGCGATGGCTATCGACCACCCGCGTCGGTTCGATGGAGGGGCTAGGCGAGTCTGAGGTCGGTCAGCAGTCCGATCATCGGGCTGATCACCGGCTTGAAGCGCGGCTTGCCATTCGTCATGCACAGCCTTAAAGGCCGCCTCGCGACGCGCTGCGGAGGGTTTACCAATGGGTGCTGCCGCCCGAATCCAGCGAGCTAAGTTTTGATCGTCCGGATCGTTAGTTGGATCGTTATTCATAGATAGACCCTATCCTCAAGCGCCTTCCTGGCGTCCCTCAATCCGAATCCAATAAGCTTTCATCCAGTCCCCGCGCAGCCAAGGCACTTCGCAGCGCCTGACGTGCGCGCTGGAGACTCGATTGCGCGGCTTCTGCCGTAACATGCAGTCGTTCGGCGATTTGCTGCGTGGATAATTCTTCCAAGTATTTCCATTCCAGAATTTCGCCATAGCGCCCGGGCAGTCCATCCAGTAGCTCTCGTAATAATTGCCCAAGATCGGCGCGCGCCACGCGTGCATCGGGTTCCGCTGAAGCATCACTTTGCAGGGCTGCGACCTCGCGCTGTGCTGAGGCTTCCGAATCGAGACTGACATGGCGAGCGGCATCCCTGTGTCGAGCTTCGAGGAGATCGGCGAGTTCATTACGACAGATTTGAGCGAGCCAGCTAAAGAGTGATGCTTCGCCACGGAACGTGTCGAGCCGTCGGACGGCACGACATAACGCGCGTTGACTGGCTTCTTCGGCCAGATCGCTTTGTCCGCGGGTGCGGGCCATACCGAATCGATAGAGTCGCTCAAAGTACTCATCGAAAAACTCCCTGAAAGCCTGCTCGTCACCCGCAAGCAATCGAGAGACGAGCTTTGCATCGTCTGTCGCCATGTGCGGGCAAGAGGGTAGACGGCCGGTGCCAAGCAAATCAATCGCCACATCTGCAAATCGGCATCGGACACCTTAAGCGTTCGGGTTCCCTCCAGAAAATTTTCGGGCTGCGCGATGGATTGTGCGCTCTGTACCCGTCTAACCGGCAAATCGCATGGAGCACATATGGTGTTGCAGTTGACGGAATACGGTTTGAGCAGCGCGGGTCGCCACCGATTGGAGGCGTTTATCCGCAGTCGATTTTTAGACGTACACGGTGCACAGATCGAACAGTTCATGCCGCAACTGGTCGGCTTAGAAGATGAGCAGGGCGTACCGAGGGGCGCGCTTGGCTATCGGGGAGCGGCCACGGAACCCCTGTATCTCGAGCAGTATCTTGACCGCCCGATCGAGCAAGCCATCGGACGCGCTGGGGTTTCGAGACAACAAATCGTAGAGGTCGGCAATTTGGCGGGCGCGGGATGTCGTGCCACGCTTTATTTGGCTCGGCGGTTACCTCGGTTGTTGCTCGATCGCGGTTTTGAGTGGATCACGTTCACGGCCACACGCCCTGTTCGCAACATGTTGCAGCAGTTAGGTGCTCCCTTGCTGGACTTGGGGCCAGCGCAGCGCGACTGCTTGGACGCCGAGGCGCAGCAGCAGTGGGGTGACTATTACCGCCAGGCACCTCGAGTCATGGCCGGCTGGTTGCCCGCCGCACCGGAGCTCTTTCGATGATCGAGATGACGCTTAGCGACGGTCGACGGATATTTGGCCCCAGAGAGCTGACGGCCCAAGTGGAGGCTGAACAAGACTGGTTACAAACCCATGCTACCGCCGAGACGCGCTATGCGTTACTGGCGGATAACGGCATGGCTTGGGCAGTAGCCGATTTGGCATTGACTGAGTGCGCACGATTGAACGTGCCGATACCGCAATATTTCACTGCGGAGCAGGTTCGTCATGTATTGGACGATGCCGGTGTCGATGTCTTATTGACCGATGATCCAGCGCGCATTGCGCGCGAACATCCAGAGTGGCGTAGCCGCGCACGATCGCCGATCTCAGGTCTCTACGCCTTTGAACGTTTGACCACTCTGGCGGTACGCCCCGAGTTGCCATTGGGTACTTGCAAGATTACCTATACCTCCGGCAGTACGGGGCAGGCTAAGGGGGTTTGTCTCGATCTCAAAAGTCTGCAACAGGTTACCCAATCGGTGGCGGAGGTGGCTCGTCCGCTCGATGCCACACGTCATCTTTGTTTGCTGCCACTGGCCACGCTGCTCGATAACGTCGCAACGACGGGTGTTGTCCGGTTACTCGGCGCCACCAGCGTCGTACCTTCGCTCGCAGAAACAGGGATCCGATACGGAAAGGTCGAGGTCCCTTTGCTGCTGGAATGTATCCAGCGATATCAGCCTCACAGCCTTGTATTAGTCCCCGAGCTACTACGGATTTTATTGGCTGCGATCAGCAAGGGATGGTCAGCGCCACGCAGCTTACGTTTCATCGCCATTGGCGGTGCTAGCGTATCCCCCCAACTATTGCAGCAGGCAGAACTCGCGGGTCTACCCGTCTTTGAGGGATACGGTCTAAGTGAGTGCGCATCGGTAGTCAGCTTGAACCGACCCGGCGCCAAAAAATTAGGCTCCGCGGGTCGACCTCTCCCTCATGCAAAGGTTCGTATTGATGATTGCGGAGAGATTCACGTAGCAGGCTCTACGATGTTGGGGTATCTAGGCTCCAAATCTACGCCGGAAGAAATTGCAACAGGCGACCGTGGCTACTTTGATGACGAAGGCTATCTGCATGTCACCGGTCGCCTAAAAAATATTTTGATTACGAGTTTTGGACGCAATATTTCTCCCGAATGGATTGAGCGTGAGCTGCTCTCCTGTCCGGAGATTGCGCAAGCCGTTGTAGTCGGAGATGGCCGGGCATTTCTATCGGCCTTGCTACAGCCAACGTCACCCGCCGTATCACCCGCTGCGATGACTGCCGCGATCGCCCGAGTGAATGCTGGCTTACCCGACTACGCAAAACTCGGTGCATGGCGACAGCCCGAAGAGCCGTTTTCAGTGGCGAACGGCTTGTTAACGGCCAACGGCCGGCCACGCCGCCCGCAGATCGCCGAAGCCCATGCCGAACTCATTGCCAGCCTCTATGCGGATTCAATCAAGGAAGTGTCATGACGCCGTACGAAGCCTTAATCGCTAATACAGCCAAAGCGCGCGACGGGTTGTTGACAGCGCCGGTTATTCAAAGAGCTCTCGTGGGTGATGTGACCCCTGAGCTTTACGTCGCGTATTTGACCCAGGCTTATCATCATGTCCGACATACGGTGCCGTTGATGATGGCGGTCGGCAGCCGTTTGGGTACGGGCTATGACTGGTTACGCAAAGAAATCGTCCACTACACCGAGGAAGAGATCGGCCACGAGGTCTGGATCCTTAATGATATTGAAGCTGCGGGTGGTGACCGTGAGCAGGTCGCCGCCTCTGAGCCTAGCATTGAGACCGAGGCGATGGTGGCGTACGCCTACGATATTGCACATCGACGTAATCCGGTCGGATTCTTTGGCATGGTCTTCGTACTAGAAGGGACCAGTATCGCCTTGGCATTGAATGCGGCGCAGGCTATTCAGTCATCGTTACGGCTACCGGATCGAGCCTTTAGCTATCTGCGCAGTCACGGCAAGCTGGATCAGGAGCACGTACATCATCTAGCGGGGATCGTAAATCGTATGGATTCCCCGACAGACGCCCGATCAATTACGCGCTGCGCCGAAGCGATGTTCTGGCTCTACGGTAATATTTTTCGCAGCCTTGATGCGGTGCCCGCATGACGCCTGTCAGTACCGTACTTGTGACGGGTGCAACAGGCGGTATTGGCGCTGCTGTCGTAGGCGCTCTTCTACAGGCGGGCCATGCGGTGTTGGCGACGGGCCGTGATGCCGCCGGACTTGAACAGCTTCGTCAAAGATACCCGTCCGATCAGGCGCGCTTGAGCACCCTTCCAGCAGACCTCGCCAACGCAGACGACTTGCAGGCGGTGGTGGCACACGCGCGCGACTGGTGCGGTGGGGTTGATGTCTTGATCAACAACGCGGGTTGCAGCTTGTTCGGCCAGCTGGGATCACAGTCACCTGAGGCGGTGAGTCGTGTTGTCGAGCTCAACCTGATCGTCCCGATGGTCCTGACGCAAGCCCTATTGCCGACTTTGCGACGCCACTTCCGCGCTCACGTTATCAATGTGGGATCGGTTTTTGGTGCGATCGGGTATGCCGGAAATGTAGCGTATTGCGCGAGTAAATTTGGACTACGCGGGATGACCGAAGCGTTACGCCGCGAATTAGCCGATACCAATATACAAGTCCATTTGGTGGCGCCTCGGGCGACACGTACAACGATGAACGAAGGCGCAGTTGACGCCCTAAATCTCGAACTCGGTAATCAGACCGATTCACCTGAGCAGGTGGCAGAAATCATTCTGCGTCGATTGGAGACGGGCTCTGGTAATCGAGTCATCGGCTTTCCTGAGCGTTTCTTTGCACGACTCAATGCCGTTTTCCCCTCCATTGTTGACCGAGCGCTGCATAAGCAGCTGCCGATCATTCAACGACATACCAATAGTAGGAGTCACTCATGAAAATCCGCCAGTCATTGATACGCGCGATGGCGTTGGGCTGTATTATGGCCGTATCGGCCACCCATTTGGTTTACGCGGATCCCGCGGCCATCGTAGATGGAGAGCGCGACCTGCTGTCTGCCGTGCAAGCGCAGTGGGCCAAGATCAATTACGAACTCGATGAAGGCCAACGAGCTGCCGCCTTTGCGGATTTGTCGAAGACGACAGCAAGCTGGACCACGCAACAACCTAAAAATGCGGCCGCTTTTATTTGGCATGGCATTGTACTCTCCAGTCAGGCGGGTGCACAGGGAGGGCTCGGTGCGCTTTCTTTGGTAAAAGCTGCGCGTGATTCACTTGAGAACTCTTTAAAGCTGGATCCGAAAGCACTCCAAGGCTCGGCCCATACCAGTCTTGCGACGTTGTACTCCAAGGTGCCGGGCTTCCCGATCGGATTTGGAAGCGATAAAAAAGCCCGCCAACATTTCGAGCAAGCACTCGCCCTGAATCCAAACGGCATCGATCCGAATTTTTTCTACGCTGAGTTTTTGGCCGAGGAAGGCGAGCGCGAGCGAGCAATTGAACATCTACAGCGCGCGCTAGCTGCGCCAGCTAGGTCTGGACGAGAGCTTGCGGACAATGGACGTCGCACGGAGATACAGAATTTACTCACGATATTACGCGCTAAAAGCTGAACGCGCGCGTGCGGCGGGGCGCACGTATGCATCAAATAAATACATCAAAACTCTGGCTCTGGAATAGTCTGCCGCCACTCGCGATCGTGCTTTTATTGGGGTGGATCGCTTGGGCCGATGCAGACACGCAGATCGCCCAACTATTCTTCTACGACGCGACAACACAGAAGTGGCTTGCTACAGACGCTCTGTGGGCGCAATGTCATGCGTCTGATCGGTATGTTAGCCATTCTCGCCTGGCTGGCAAGTTATCGCTTTCATCTATTGACTCGGCATCGCCGCGCACTCGGTTACCTCGCGTTATGTTTGGCGCTGATTCCACTTGTAGTCGGCGGTTTGAAGCAAATCACAAACGTGGATTGCCCCTGGGATTTAGAGGGCTTCGGTGGCAATCGTCCCTTCGTGCACTATTTTGAAAGTCGGCCATCCGATCTGCCTAAAGCTGCATGCTTTCCAGGCGCGCATTCCTCCTCAGCTTTCGCACTATTTGCGCTGGCGTTTCTTGCGCGTCGTAGATCGTTCGGTCTGGCGGTCGGGGTGGCAATGGCCGTGACGGTCATAGGCGGTATGTTTTCTTTTGCTCAGCAAGCTCGCGGTGCGCACTTCTTGTCCCATGATCTTTGGTCCATGTTTTTGGCATGGTCGTTATGTGGACTCATCAGCTATTTAGTATTCGAAAGAGGGCGGCCATCGTGATACCTCTTCTCTCATTAACACCCAACAGACCAATACTCGGGCGGGCGTTTTTATTATCGTTTGCATTATTTGCCGCACCCGCTTTTTCGCAAAGTGCCAAATATGACTCCGATCAGCCGGTATTGCCAAGCTTCTCCGCACGTGCGGAGCGGGAAATTGACATCCGTCCGGAAGGTATGCCCAGCGATGATGCGCTCAAGGAAAACGAGGCAGTTATTGGTAGAATTATTATAAACCCAAACGAAATCTTTGATACGCGCATTTCTGCTGAGAATACCCGACTTTTCCGCTTGGCAAATCGATTACATTACGGCACTCGCGTCGCGACCGTTGAGGATAAATTACTATTTGAGACAGGAGAGACGTTTGACCCAAAGATTATTGCCGAGAGCGAAAGACTGCTAAGAGATACGCGCTATCTCTACGATGCGCAGATTCGACCTGTCGCGTACGACAATAATGTCGTTGATCTGGAGGTTCAGACACGTGATGTTTGGACGCTTAACCCCGGGGTTTCGTTTGGTCGTAAAGGCGGGGAGAACAGTTCGGGTTTCGAACTCGAGGAGCTCAACCTGCTGGGTCTCGGTACGCAGCTGAGTTTGAAACACACCTCAGACGTCGATCGCGACAGTACGTCGTTGCGTTATGTGGATGGGCAGCTAGGCCGCAGTTGGTGGCGAATCGAGACTGAATACGCCGACAACAGCGACGGACAGCGCCAAAGACTGATTCTGGAGCAACCCTTCTATGCGCTTGATACGCGACGGTCCGCCGGTATCTCGTTGGTTGATGAAGAGCGAATCGATAACTTCTACGACGCAGGCGAGGAAGTCTATGAATTCGGCCGACAACGGCGCTTCGCAGAAATTAAATGGGGGTGGTCTAGCGGTCGCGCCACCCGCTTCATTGATCGATTTTCCGTTGGATGGACGTTCGATAATCAGTCGTTCTCTGACGTGGGCTCGGTGCCATCGGGCTTATTGCCATCTGACCGAAAGCTATCGTATCCCTGGTTTTCATGGGAGCGTCTGGAAGACCGATATCTTGAGGGCCGAAATCTAGATCAAATCGAACGTACCGAAGATGTTTCGCTAGGTTGGCGATTTTTCACCCGTATCGGTCTGGCGCGTTCAGACTGGGCGGCAGACCGAAATGCATTTCTGTTGGCATCGTCTGTGTCCAAGGGCTACGAGTGGAGTCGAGGCCGGCAACTGCAGTGGCAGACGGCCCTAACGTCGCGTTACGAACGTGGACAATTTGTTGATACCTTATTAAGTGGTCGAATCCAGTACTACCGGCGCCAATCGGACCGCCGGTTATTCTTTGCCGCGCTCGAGTGGGATGCAGGTCACAAACTAGATCAAGACCAGCAGCTATCTTTGGGCGGCGACTCCGGTCTACGAGGGTATCCCTTGCGCTTCAGTGACGGTGAAGGGCGCTGGCTGTTCACCGTTGAGCAGCGGGCGTTCAGTAACTGGTATCCATTCCGCTTAGTACACGTAGGCGCCGCAGCATTTATCGATGTGGGGAGTACCTGGGGACGAAGCCGATTTGAGAGCGAGCAGCGAGTACTGAGTAATTTCGGATTAGGTCTCCGATTAGGTAATAGCCGATCTGCTCTAGGTAACGTTTTGCATATGGATCTTGCGATGCCATTGGGAGGTAGTGGTAGCGTGAAGGATTTGCAATTTATCGTGGAAACCAAAAAAAGCTTTTAATTAATGCAAGAAGTTATGCAAAGAGAAGATAATCAAAGCGTTGTTTTCAGAATTCTTAATGTGGCGAAAAAGACACGCTTGCCGGCCGTTGGTCTTAGTACTTTGACAGCATTCGTCGTCGTATGGTGCCTGCTCGTTCTGAATCAATCGTTGTGGCGACATTTACTAGAGTGGCGGCCAGTCGAGTCTTTTGAAGATCTCGCCTTTGTGCTGTCGTTCGGCGTACTCGCTTTTATCGTTACTTATCTTTTTTTGACTCCCCTTACCCTTAGTCGTCGCGCCACTAAGCCTATCGTGGCGGTTTTATTAGTTATATCGTCTGCAGCGGCTTATTTTGTGAGTCGCTACGGCATCCTGATCGATAAGACGATGATCCGGAATGTATTCGCCACTAACACTACGGAGAGCTTAGAGCTTTTGACCGTAGGATTAGTTCTGCAAGTCACATTCTTTGGAGTGATACCGGCGTTAGTCGTGGTTAGGTGGCCCCTTAAAGTCCAGTCGGTGCGTGAGCGAGTAGCCCACAGGGCTGCTGTGATTGCCGCCCTCTTTATGGCACTCGGGGGGATTGCAGCTATTTTCTATCAGCCGCACGCGTCGCTATTGCGCAACCATCGCGAAGCGCGACATATGCTGAGTCCAATCAATATCCTCTCTAGTGTCGGGAGCTTAGCGACAGAGGCGATTCGTCAGCCGTTACCGTATGAAGCGATCGCAGCGGGCGTTAAGCTGGGGCCGCATTGGTCAAATCTAGTGCTTAGTAAGAATCACGAGGAACAACCCGAGCACAGGCCTACGCTATTGGTGTTAGTGGTCGGAGAAACGGCGCGCGCCAAAAACTTTGGACTCAATCATTACTTAAGACAAACAACGCCTCAGCTTCAGTCGATACCTAATGTAGTGGCATTTGATCGTGTGACGGCGTGCGGCACCTCAACAGCTATCTCTGTGCCTTGTTTATTTTCAGATCTAAGCCGTGAAGAGTTCTCAGTGCGTCGTGCGCGCGCGCGTGACAATTTGTTGGATGTGATGGAGCGAGCGGGCTTTGACATCGTGTGGTTCGACAACAATACGAGTTGTAATGGGGCGTGTGGGGACAGAGTGGAAATACGAGTGGACAGTACAGCTTCGTCGGACCTATGTCCGCCTGCAACGCCGTGTATGGATGGCGCCCTTTTCGAGAAAGTTTGGAAGAAATTAGAGCATATCAATCGCGACACTGTACTTGTCATACACATGTTAGGGAGTCATGGTCCGGGGTATCACCTCCGTTATCCCAAGGAATATGAGCGATTTACGCCAGTCTGCCGAGAAACAGATTTTTCACTCTGCACAATCGAAGAAATTGTTAATGCGTATGACAATACGATCTTATACAGCGACACTTTATTGGCGGAGACGATCGGACGCTTATCAAACCAGTCGCAGCGTATGGATAGTGCATTTATTTATGTCTCCGACCATGGAGAGTCATTAGGAGAAAAGGGCTTGTTTCTTCACGCCATTCCTTACGCGGTTGCTCCCAAAGAGCAACTCGAGGTGCCGATGGTGTTCTGGATGAGTTCCGGTTTCGGTAAGCATATGGGGCTGAGTTCGGACTGTATTCGCGAAGCTCGTCATCGCCCAGTGTCCCATGACTTCCTCTTTCACTCCGTATTAGGTTTGATGGATATCACGCTTCCGGCCAAACGTACGGAGCTGGATCTTTTCAGTCCCTGCGTACGAGGGTGACTCTAGGCGGACTCGTTATTATGGATCTTCGAGACTCCGTGTATGAGTGCGCTCTATGCTAACGTTGACGTCGTGCCCATTTCGCGTCGTCAATTCGTACAACTTTCTGCGGCTGGCCTCGCAGCGCCTTCCATGGTGGCTTGCTCATCGGCCGATGAGCTCGTCATTCGACCCGACGGAGTACCCCTGTCGGGTTTTACCGCAGAGTCCACAGCGTTTGATGTGGTGGCAGGGCTGGATCTCAAAGATCGGAATATCTTAATCACCGGCGGGACTTCAGGCCTAGGTTTAGAGTCTGCGCGTGCTTTAGCGGGCCGTGGCGCAACTGTTTGGCTCACAGGTCGAAGTCTTGAGCGAGCACAGATAGCGTGTCGGCAAGTGGGCGGAGATTGTCGCCCACTCCAGCTGGAGCTAGAACAACCCGAGTCAATATTGGCGTGCGCACAGCGCTTTAAGCAGATGGCAACGCAGCTAGACGCGCTGGTCTGTAACGCCGGCATCATGGTGCTCGGTGAGCGACGACTGGTCGGTGCGGTGGAGCAGCATTTTGCCGTGAATCATCTCGGACATTTTTTGCTCGTTCATCATCTGCTGGCGCCACTGCAGAGCGCGCCGCAAGGAAGAGTGGTCGTCGTCGGAAGCTCCGCCTACAAGTGGGCGCCGACAGCCGGTATCGAATTTGACAACCTAGACGGTGCGCGTGATTACACGCCGAATAAAGCGTACGGCCAGTCGAAACTCGCTAATGCCCTCTTTTCGTTGGAGCTTTCGCAGCGCCTTCAGGGAACCCCTGTCACATCGAACTCTATAAATCCCGGTGCGGCGGATACTGAGCTTTGGCGGCACTATCCGCGGTGGCAGCAATGGCTATTAGCGCCCGTTAAGGGCTTTCTACTCAAGACGGCACCACAGGCAGCGGCAACCCAATGCTACGTAGCTACGGCACCCACTTTGGCTTCGACGTCAGGCTACTACTTCGAAGACTGTAACCCGGTCGTGCCACCCGCTCAGGTTCGCGATGCGGAGCTTGCAGCGCAATTGTGGGCAACATCCGAGCGCCTCCTGCAGCCCTATCTCTAGATCTGTATCCATAGAAGTGTTTTCTTAGGCTATGTTGCAACATCTCATTAAAGTAGAGCCTGTTACCGCCGAAGCGATAGCGCCTTTTGGCGCGCTCATTGGACCCCGCGCCCCCGTGCGTCCTATGAATCTCGACTACTACCTAGGGAAAGTTGCGACAGGGCGACAGGTGGAGTTTAAGAGCGATACGCCTGTCGAATTATCTTTGGCGCGGATTGATCGTAGGCCACTGGAAGTACGTTACCTCGAGCGTCATCCGGGCCACACACAGACTTTTTTACCGTTGGGGAATCAGCCGTTTTTGGCGATCTTTGCGCCCCCATCAGAGAGTGATTTGCCGGATCTCGATGCGCTGCGCGCTTTTCGGTTCGAGGGCGATACGGGTATCACTTTGCATCGCGGCACGTGGCATGAATTTCCCTTTGCTATTGAAGACAACACTCATATCGTGGTGATGCTGTCTTCGCAGACGACGCGTGATTTACAGCAACGCGCCCCTAATGGAATTGAAGCGTTCGGGCCTGATCTAGATAAAAAAGATATCAACACACGGTTTGGCGTCACCATCGCATTGCAGGAGTGAGGGTTGAGCATGAGTGACTCGCGAGTAGTGCATTTAGACCGTAGGCAGTTTCTGCGTCTCACGGGTCAGGCGGGCGGCGGTTTGATGTTGGCAGCGGTGCTGTCGAACACGGCCGAGGCGACGTCGTCCGTTAATGCTCTCGCGACAGATGCCGTATTTACACCAAGCGCAGTGCTACAGATCTCAGCGGCCGGCATCGTGCTTTATGCCACCCAGCCTGAGATTGGTCAGGGTGTCAAAACTTCACTACCGATGTTGATTGCCGAAGAGCTCGAAGTGGCTTGGCAGGATGTGGAAGTCCGCCAGTCAGAAATCGATATGGAGCGCTTCGGTCGCCAGGCAGCCGGAGGGTCCACCGCCATTTGGCGAGCTTGGGATCCCTTGCGACGCGCCGGTGCCGTGGCGCGCGAAATGTTGATTGCGGGCGCTGCGTCACGTTGGGGGGTGTCGGTCGATCAATGTGTCGCGCGTGATAGCCATGTCATTCACACTCCGAGTAACCGTCGGATTCATTATCGCCAGTTAGCCTCTGTTGCTCAAAGAATGGTGCTTCCGGCGTCTAATACCATCTCATTGAAAGCGAAGTCGCAGTATCGTTTGCTCGGGACCCGCGTCGGGGGTGTCGACAACTTAAGTGTGGTGACGGGTGCAAAACTGTTTGCCAGTGACGTGTACTTGCCCAAGATGGTGCACGCCATGTATGTCCGCTCGCCAGTAGCGGGTGGTCGTGTTGCTGAAGTAAATCTCGATGTGATACGCGGCCTATCTGGTGTGTTGGATGTGTTTGTCTTGGAGGGCAATGGAGAAGACACCGAGTTGCGTTCAGGTGTCGCGATCATTGCCAAAGATACCTGGTCAGTCTGGCAGGCGCGCAAACGCTTGCAGATTGAGTGGGATACCACCGACGCTGCAACGGATGATTGGCAAGCCGCGTTGGTAGCTGCCGAACAAAAATTGGCGGAAACAGGTCGCGCGCGTATTGTGGGGGAGCGAGGTGAAGCCGAGGCGATGATCAAACGTTCGACGCAACAGCTTGCATCGACTTATCGCTATGCATTTTTGTCGCACGCACAACTAGAGCCCCAGTGCTGCGTAGCACATTATCACGAAGATGAGGGTCGCCTCGAGGTATGGGCGCCGACCCAAACCCCGCAGCGTGCAATGACTGTTGCCGCCAAGGTGCTGGGTATTGAAGAGAAAAAAATCACGGTCCATCAACCTCGAGTGGGTGGTGGATTCGGACGTCGTCTGATGAATGATTATGTGGGTGAGGTTGCTGCGATCGCTCGTCGTGTGGGGCATCCAGTGAAGCTGCAGTGGACGCGTGAAGACGATATGAACAATGATTTTCTCCGTGCCGGGGGCATTCATGCGCTACGAGCGGGCTTGGATGCAGAGGGTCAGATTACGGGATGGCAAAATCACTTCGTGACTTTCTCGCCCGATGGCGAGCGCCCGGTGACGGGGGGCGATCTCAAGAATGACACGGATTTCGTGCAGCTTTTGGAGCACACACAGCTACGACGTAGCATGCTGCCTTGGCGTTCGTCGTGTGGCTTTTGGCGTGCACCCGGTTCGAGCGCCGTAGCCTTTCCGTTACAGAGTTTTTTGCATGAGTTAGCGGTCGCCGCAAATAAAGACCACCGAGATTTTTTGCTAGGGCTTTTGGGGGAGTCCCGTTGGCTAGAGCCCGATAATCGTAATGCCTTACACACGGGGCGTGCTGCGGGCGTGATCCGCTTGGCGACTGAAAAAGCAGGTTGGGGCCGTCAATTACCTCCGGGGCGAGCGTTGGGCTTGGCTTTTTACTTTAGTCACGCCACGCACGTTGCTGAAGTCGCGGAAGTCAGTGTGGATGCCAACAAAAATATCACGGTACATCGTGTGGTCGTAGCCGTCGATGCGGGCCCTATCGTTAATTTAAGTTCCGCTGAATCTCAGGTTCAAGGCTCGGTGGTTGACGGCTTAAGCGCAATGATGGGGCAAAAAATTACGCATGAAGCGGGCCGTGTTCGCGAGCAAAACTTTGATAACTACCCGTTGTTGAGAATGCCTGCAGCACCCGAGATTGAGGTGCACTTTATCGAAAGTGATTTTATTCCGAGTGGACTCGGCGAGCCCGCTTTGCCGCCCGTCGCGCCTGCTGTCTGCAACGCCATTTTCAACGCCAGCGGGCAGCGGGTGCGTAGCCTGCCGCTACGTGAAGAAGGTTATTCGATGACGGCTTCCAGATCGTAATCATTCGCGGCGACAATTCTGGCTTCGACGAAGCTACCACTTCGAATAGCGTCGAGATTTCCTCGGACTTCAACAATTCCGTCAACTTCGGGGGCATCGCCACGTGTTCGTCCGATCGCGAGGATTTCGCCTGATTGATCAGGATCCTCCATCACTGAATCGATCAGTAAGGTCTGGATGGACCCCACTTTTTGATTGAGTCGTTGGGCGCTGATTTCCTGCGCGATTTGCATAAAAGTATCTAAGCGTTCTTGCTGCACAGATACTGGGATATGTTCGGCCAGTGCATTGGCTTTAGCGCCTTCCACGGGCGAATACATGAATGCGCCTACACGATCGATTTGCGCGCTTTTCAGCCATTGCAGTAGCTGCTCGAACTCAGCATCTGTTTCACCGGGAAAGCCGACGATGAAGGTACTTCGTAAGGTGAGATCTGGGCATATCGCGCGCCACGCTTCGATGCGTCGCAAGGTGTTTTCTGCATGTGCAGGGCGACGCATCCGCTTGAGCACTGATGGGCTCGCATGCTGAAAAGGAATATCCAAATAGGGCAGTATTTTCCCTTCTGCCATTAAGGGAAGGACGGCATCAACATGAGGGTAGGGGTAGACATAATGCATGCGTACCCATATCCCAAGAGTCCCGAGTGCCCGCGAGAGATCCACAAACCGGGTTTCGAATGTTTCCCCTTGCCAGTGGATTTCGGGGTACCTGAGATCCGAGCCATAGGCGCTGGTATCCTGAGAGATGACCAGTAATTCTTTGACTCCTGCACGAGCCAAACGTTCGGCTTCGCGTAACACGTCATCAAGACGTCGACTTACGAGCCGACCGCGTAAGTCTGGAATAATGCAAAAACTACAGCGATTATTGCAGCCTTCCGAAATCTTCAGATAAGCATAGTGCGAAGGCGTGAGCCGTACACCCTGCTCCGGTACCAGATCCAGAAAGGGATCATGCCGAGGGGGTAAATACTCATGAACGGCTGTCAGCACATCATCGTAGGCATGCGGCCCTGTCACGCGGAGAACTTGCGGGTGCTGCTCTAGAATTTTTTGTGGATTAGCGCCCAGACACCCCGTGACAATGACCTTGCCATTTTCTTTGATAGCTTCGCCGATCGCATCAAGCGACTCTTCGATCGCTGAGTCGATGAAGCCGCAAGTGTTCACAACCACTAGATCGGCCCCCGCATAGTCGGGTGCGATGCGGTACCCCTCGCTGCGCAACTGCGTGAGGATACGCTCGGAGTCCACCAGCGCTTTCGGGCATCCTAGACTGACAAACCCGACGCGAGGGTCGGGTGCGGGTTGACGTGTAGAAATCGTGGATGAGGGTGTTCGGATCTTCGTGGGCACGGCTTATTCTACCGCTCAGCGGCCGTTGGTGTCCGCAGTCTGGACGACGACGACGGGTTGCTTCAGAGGTCCGCGAAACTCAGGCGAAATAGTCACCGTGAATAAGACAACGACGATTGGGATAGTAGGTGGCGGCATCGGTGGACTCGCCGCGGCGCTGGCGTTTCAACGAGCGGGTTTTCGGGTGGCCGTCTACGAGCAAGCACCCGAGCTCGCGGAGGTTGGGGCGGGTTTATCGCTGAGTCCAACAGCCGCTCACGCGCTGAATCATCTTGGTTTGCACGAGACGCTCGAGCACAAGGCCTACCATCCAGAAGACCAATGCGTTCGTCACTGGGCTGACGCGCGGCCGCTCACTTGGATCAATCGTGGTCGTAAGCTGCTTGAGCAGTATGGTGAGCGCTACTACCTCATCCATCGCGCAGATTTACATGATGCATTGGCTGCCGCGGTACGTACGAATGATGCCGACGCCATTCGATTAAATAAAATCTGTGTCAGCTTGACTCAGGATGCGGCGGGCGTGGATCTGCAATTTGCGGATGGTACGGCGGCTCGTTGCGAGGCCATCATTGGCGCAGACGGTTCACGCTCCGTCATTCGTCAGAAAATCTTTGGCTTATTGCCTGTTGAATATACCGGCTATATCGCATGGCGTGGGCTCGTGCCGATGGAGCGTATTCCTCCAGAGATTCTGGAGCCACCATCCGGGGTATTCATAGGTCCAGGGCACTTGGTCAATCGCTACCCCGTGCGGGGTGGCAAGCTTTTGAATTTTGTGGCCTTTGCAGAACGCAAGGCGTGGACCGAGGAAGGTTGGTCTATTCGCTCAACCGTCGATGAGCTACTGCAGGAGTTTCAAGGCTGGACGCCCATGGTTCGACGTATTATGGAATTGGTACCCGAAGATCAACTCTTCAAGTGGGGATTATTTGATCGTGAGCCGCTAACGCAGTGGACATCAGGTCGAGTGACCTTATTGGGTGATGCAGCCCATCCCATTTTACCCTTCCTGGGGCACGGCGCGGTTTTGGCCATCGAGGATGCCGTCGTGTTAGCGAGAGCGTTCGAGGCGGCAGGGTCTGTGGAGGAGGCTTACTCGCGCTATGAGGCGGCTCGACGCGAACGCGCATCGTTCGTGGTGCTGGCATCTCGAAAAGCGGGCAAGATGTTCCATGATGTCGATACTGATTCCTACAACGAACGCACTGGTGGAAAAGCCGCTGACGAAGGGATCGGGCTTTTCTCTTATAACCCGGTTTTACAGGCAGTATGAGCAAGGTCATAGATAGCTTACCCTCACTGGCTCGACGCAGCGATGCGGCCTATCTTGATTTTGTTGAGGGGTTCCGCGAATTCATTTTAGGCAAGGGCGCGGACTTTGAGGATCGGCTAAATCAGGCTTTAGTCGATGAAGCGGCAAGACGTGGACAAGATTGGCAGGATGTTGAGCACATTCGTGAGTTTGTCCAACAACAGCCCTTGGGATGCTTACGAGATCGTCTAGCCCGTACTCAACAAGAGATGAAATGGCACGCTTTGGTGCGATCGTTCGATGAGCAGCGTGCCAAGCTTGTAGGCGAGCTTGAGCATTGGGCCTCACGCGGTCCTGGCGACTTATTACTCGATCCCGAATTTGTCCCGCCCAGCTATGTGAATGTGCATTTTCATTTGCAGCCCGGTGGCTATTTTAAAGACGAGCTATCGGGCTTTCTGTATCACTGGGGGACCAAGGTTTTTTTCCGCGGTGATAATGATGCCGATCAACTCCACGCTCGCTTGACGCGATTCGTTCCAACGCCAGCGGATGGACGTGTACTGCGTATACTCGATATGGCCTGCTCAGTGGGGCAAAGTACCACGGCATTTCGTCGCCGATTTCCCGAGGCAGAAGTATGGGGCGTAGATTATTCCGCGCCCATGTTAAAGGTCGCTCACCGAAGGGCAGCGATGTTGGGTGATGAGGTCACTTTCAAGCAGGCATTGATCGAGCATACGGGTTTCGCCGATGAATACTTTGATCTGACCTTCGCTTTCATCGTGTTTCACGAGCTTCCGTTGCGCGTTATCGAAGAAACGGTACGAGAGGCCGCTCGGGTGACTCGTAAGGGCGGGGTGTTCGCCGTTTACGATTTCGCGAGAACCGCAGATAAGTCACCCTTTCAGCGCTATCACCGCTGGTTCGATGCGCGCCACAATGGCGAGCCCTATTCACAAGACTTTTGTGATTGTGACTTTGACGGACTATTACGTTGCTATGGCTTCCGTGTGGACGCCACACCGCTGGGTCAACGCGCCGGTGGGAGTGGCTACATGCAAAACTGGTTTGCGATTCGTGAGTGAGACGCCAGAAGGCGGTACTCCGCTTGCTGATGAGTACCCGGTGTATCTGCCCGATCCGGTGGTCGATGCAGCCATGCGCATGATCGTGGAGTTATCCGCGCAACTATGGGTCGAGCGTGAGCGGCGTATGGTGACTGAGCAATTGCTCGAATCACGGGGGCTTTTGTCGCGTGAAGATATCGAGAGCTTTAAGGCAGACCCAACGCAAGTCGCAGCCATAAAAGCCGAGCGTGCACGCTTTCTCGAAGATGTGTTCAAAGAATTAAAACGAATTCCGGTGGGGCCGACTCACTCAAAAAGCGGCTGATCACGGACAGGTGTCTAGACCTGAAGCGGACTTTCGCATCCCTGTTTCAGCTCTCGCGATGATTTGACCACTTTGTAGATCCAGACATGCAAGCTGTCCGGAAAAGAAGTTACTGAGATAGACTTTGCCCGCACGCGATTGACTCATAGAAGCCCAGCCGAATGAGCCGAGAGGCAACACATTCAGTAACTTGCCGTCTAAATCATACCGCTCAACTTGGAGCCCAGTGAGCACCAGAATATTTCCTTGCTCATCGGGGCGAACCTCAAAAAACATTCGTCCGCTATCATCGGAGTGTGTGATGAGGTCCGGCAGTGGACGTCGATTCGCGAGATCCCAGCGCATGATGCGAGGACCTGACTCGGAGGTGTAAATTAATAGTCGATCTGAGTCTGCCAGCACACTGGACGTGAGGCCTTGAAATCCCCCCATACCGCCGTGTACCGGTGTCTTGTGGACGTGAATCAAGTCATGTTCGGGTGAGAATTCATACAAAAAGCCATCGCCATAACGGCGGGTACCGGGTAAGAACGGCAAAGTCGTCTTGAGCGGGACTCGAGAGCGCTCGCCTACAAAGTTTTCCCCGAGAAAGTATCGACCATCTTGCGCAAAGTTGACGTGTGCGAACGAGCGCTTTGGCCAAGAGGGCGTCGGTTGCGCTTTGCCTTCACGATCGAGCCAAATCGCTTGGTAAGCAAAAGCATCAAAGGCCCAAAGAATTCCATTCGATGCAAAGCGAACACCCTGCACGATATGCGTGGTTTGATCGAGCCAAATCGTTTGTTTTAACTGTAGCTGCGCGTCATAGTGCAGTAACCGACCACGGCCCCGATGATCGTCATTCGGGTCATTCAGCAGGGTACAGCCGACCACCACATCTCCGCTGTGGAAGGGGAGGGATACGTTGGCAAAACCTCGTAGAGAGTGAAGGGCGAGGCCTAGTGTGGCACTCGCGAGTACCTGACGACGCGAAACGCTCACTTGTCCCAACTGGCCTTATTGCTGGAACTGGGTGGTAAGCGCCCGCAGTGTAGCCCGGCATCAACCATTAGCACTTCGCCTGTCACGACACTGGCGCCCTCTAAAAACCAGACTAAAGCTTCGGCAATTTGCTCTGCCGTAGGCACCGTTTGTAGCGGTACCATCGCCGCAGCATTGACCAGAAAAGCTTGATATTGCTCGGGTGTCATGCCCCCTTGGAGCCATCGCGTCTGGATCGCGCCAGGCGCGATCGCATTGATACGAATCTCTGGGCCCAGTACTAACGATAAGGACTGGGTCATCATATTGAGTGCCGCTTTACTGGCCGCATACGCCATCGACGAAGCAATTCCCGTCACACCACCGATCGAGGAATTATTGACGATGGCACCGCGACCCTGCTTTTTCATCTGCGGCGTCACGGCACGCACCATTTGATAAGCCCCCACCACATTCACTTGGTAGATCGCGAGAAAGTCCTCGGCATTTAATCCATCGAGATTTTCATAGGGATTGAATTTAGTTTTGGCCGCATTATTGATGAGGTAGTCGATGCGGCCCCAGCGATCAACCGCTGCTTTGGCCATGCCGCGGCAATGCGCATCGTCCCCCACATCCCCTTGATAGACGATGACGTCTGCCCCATGTTGACGACACAGCTCTGCTGTTTCCTCGGCTTCTTTTTCACTACGAGTGTAGTTGATCACCACGTTGCAATGACGTTCAGCCAACATAATAGCGGCCGCAGCCCCCACGCCTGTTGCTGAGCCGGTCACAATGGCGACTTTACGTTCGCCTTGAGAGGATCTTTGGGTTACGGACATCACTGCCACCTCATCTAATCGATCTGCTGAATCACCAACCGCGATGATGGACTCGAAGCGCAAGTGATTGGCAATGACCTGAATCAGTACGACCAGTCTAAGGTCAGATCTTTAGACGGCCCGTGGTTTATGGAGCGCGGGCAGAGTAGGCTTGATGGCCATCTCGTCGGGGGATCACCGTGACGAGATTTGGCGGCTCAAGAACGCGATACCAAGGGGGTAATCATGGCCTTTCGTGACATGCGTGAATATCTGGATCTGCTCGAGAAAGACGGGCAGCTGAAGCGACTCGATATCCCGTTCGATGGTAGACGCGACACCAATGAGCTGCAGTCGCTCATGAACTATGTGTGCAGCAAAGATGGACCCGCCTTGATTCTGAACAATGTGAAGGGGATCAACACCGAAGGCGTGCCGATTATTTTCAATCCCTTTGGAACCCGCGAGCGAACGGCGATGACGATTGGTTATCGCGATTGGCGTGAAGCTAAGTTGTTTCACTCCGAGGTGTTAGCCGATCCATCCCGTTGGCACGCGCCAAAAGTGGTGGATAGCAAGGGGGCGCCTTGTAAAGAGGTCATCATCAAAGGCGATGATGTAGCCATAGATAAGCAACTACCTCATGTGTGGTTTGGTAAGGAAGGACCTGCCTACATCACTAACGCGATGACCTTTTCGAAAGATCCTGAGACAGGTGGCCGTAATTGCGGCTGGTACCGCTTCACCCAATTTTTGGAAGCGACACACCCTCAAGGTGGCAGCTACCCCGCTTCGCGAGCCAAAACGGATCTTGCAGCATTTTATTGGTGGAATCCGCCGTTCTCGGATATTGGTCGCCATACCTTTAAAGCGTCTCAAATGGGCAAGCATTTAGAGGTCGCGATCGCTGGTGTGTGTGATCCTGCTTTACATCTCGCCTCGGCGACGGGTGTGCCGTTCAACGTGGATGAGGCCGCTTTTGCGGGTGGTTTGCGCGGCGAGCCCATTGAAATGGTGCGCTGCGAAACGGTAGATCTCGAAGTGCCGGCTTCCGCCGAGTGGGTACTCGAAGGCGAGGTCATTCACGAGGAGCTTGAAGCGATCGGTTGGCACTCCAATCCGGTTGGCTATTACGATCGGGTTCAAGTATTTCCGATGGTGCGCATCAAGTGCATCACTCACCGAAAAAATCCAATGTGGCACGCGACGATGGAAATGGTGCCACCCTTTGACCATAACTACATCGCACTCCTGCCGGTCGAGGGCGAAGTCCTATCGGATCTTCGCAAGAAAATTCCGGAAGTGCACGACGTCGCGGTGACGCCGAACATGTGCTACATCGTGCAATTATCGGTAGATGGCTATAACAAACCGCATCCGAACTTTGGCAAATATGTGATCCATGCCGTATGGGGATCCGCCGGTCGATGGGGGCGGACGGCGAAGCTCGTGATCGTTGTGGGTCCTGATGTCGATCCCTACGATTTAAAACAAGTGGAGTGGGCCATGATGACTCGATGGCAGCCGGCCAAAGATTCAATCATCCAGCCTGACGGGATTCCGATGGTGCTCGATCCGTCTTGCGAAAAATCACCTCAGTTCGGTGCGTTCCGCTCCGACCAGATGGGGATTGATGCGACCATCAAGATTCCAGAGCGCTTTACCGAATATCCGGAAGTATCGCTTGCTGACCCCGACAAGGTCGCCGAAATCGCGAAGAAACTTGAAGGCATTGTGTGACTCCAGCGGCATCCCGTAAGCCGTTGCAGCGCGATGCGCCGCAGCGGTTCGATCGAGCGTATTACCAAAAATTTTACGGTCCGCACTCGCAATCGGTCGCCTCTAAGGCCGAGATGTCCGCTCGCGCTGAACTGATCGCGGCCTATACGCGCCATGTCGGTTGCCGAGTCGACACGCTACTCGATGCGGGATGCGGGCTCGGTTTAATGCGTGACCCTTTACTTAGGGCCTTACCCGGTGCCACTTATGTCGGTTTGGAATACAGTGAATATCTATGTAATCGGTTTGGCTGGGCACACGGGAGCATTGCAGACTATCGACCCAGGGAGCCGTTTGATTTGGTTGTGTCCTACGATGTGATGCAGTATCTCGATGATCACAATGCATCGCGTGCGCTTGCCAACTTCGCAAAACTATGTCGAGGCGTGCTTTTCTTTAGTGCATTGACTTTACGGGATTGGCGCATTACAGCGGATCGCGCGCGTACCGATCCAGATGTCTGGATGCGTACAGCCGATTGGTATCGACGCCGCTTACGCCGTCACTTTATTGAGATCGGCGCAGGATTTTGGGTACGTCGGCATAGTGGACTCGTCATCTGGGAGCATCAGGATTTGATCCGCGTTCGATATGTCGCGGTTCATGACCTTCTGGGGGGATGAGCTTATACATCACCGGCGTCACAAGCCGCGCTAGTAGCGTTGAGGTGATAAGGCCCCCAATGATGACCCAAGCCATGGGTGAATAGAGCCCGATATTTTGAACTGCGAGCGGGAATAGCGCTCCGATCGCTGTGACGGTCGTCAGTAAGATCGGTAGAAATCGAATTTCACCGGCGCGCTCAATCGCTTCATCTAGCGGCACACCCTCTTCGCGTAATTGGTTAGTAAAGTCTACTAGAAGGATCGAGTTTTTGATTTCGATGCCAAGGAGTGCGATGAAGCCAATGCTTGCCGTAAAAGAAATATCGTTATTGGTCAGCAGTAACATGAGCATGCCACCGACAATCCCAAGAGGAACGACCGTCAAGACAATCAAGGTGGAGCGGAAGCTGCCAAATTCGAGTACCAATACGGCAAAGAGTCCGAACAGGGCGACGATGATTGCTGTGCCGATACCACCGAAGGCGTCCGCCCCGGCTTCCGCATCGCCGCCGAGTACATATCGGTAACCGCGCGGCCAATCAAATTGATCTAATTTATCAACGACGGCTGCCGTGACCTTGGCCGTGTTCTCGCCGCTTTGAACCTGAGAGTTGATGGTGACGGCACGCTCGCGGGCAAAGCGCGAGATCAAGACGGGTGCCGGTTCAAACTCTACTCGGGCGAGCTGACTGAGTGGAATGAGTTGACCGCTCAAAGAACTGACTTGTACTTGTTCAAGTGCTTCAAAGCTGGCTCGACGCTCTAGCGGTGAGCGGACGATGATAGGATATTGCTCGCCATCCTCGTCTTTAAATGTTCCGGCCGGTAATCCAGCAATCGCTAAACGTAGGGCGCGGTCAACCTCAATAGCTGGCACCCGTAAAAGAGCGGCTTTTTCCGTATCTGTCACTAAGCGCAAATTAGTGCGCGCAAATTTTAAGGGGTTGCGGACATCACGAGTTCCCGGCGTCGACTCCATGATCGCCTCGACCTCGCGAGCTAGGGTGTCGAGTGTCGTAAGATCCGGACCGACTACCCGGACTGCGATAGGTGCCGATACCGGTGGGCCGTTGACGAATTCACGCACTGAAATTCGCGCGTTCGGGTAAGTCGCGAATCGGTTCCTGATCTCTTCGAGTAACAAGGGCGTACGCCGTGTGTCAAAACGCTCGATGACCACAAACACTTCTGCGTAAGCGGCGGATTCGTTTCTTTGAATATGGTTGTAGTAGATCTGGGGATTACCACGCCCAAGATTAGCGAAGACCGCCTTGACGCCCGGCGTCTTGAAGAGCTCTTGCTCGACAAACTGTAGTGCTCGATCTGTTTCCGCCAGACTCGTACCGGTGGGAGAGTCAATTTGTACCAAAAATTGCGGGGTATCTGCTTTTGGAAAGAGGCTTGATCCCAGTACAGGAGCGAGCAGTACTGACAAGAGTAAAGAGCCACCGATCGATGCGACCACAGTCGCTTTTGGGCGCGCTAAGCAATAATGCAGGGCAGGGCGGTAGTAGCGATGAATCGCATCCATAATGCGTTGCAATAAACGATTAGGTTGTCCCGTTTCCTTCTCACTTAACAACCGACTCGCTAGAAAAGGAATGATGAAAAGCGCGATTAGGAGCCTGGGTAGTACGCGAATGAATTTCCCTGCCGTTCCTGGCAGGGCCATTAAGGGTAAGAACGCAAATACGACGGTCGCCGTACAACCCAGAATCGCAACAAAAATTTGCTTGGTTCCGTCAAGCGCCGCACGGGTACGGTCGTAACCCATCCTCAGGTGTCGGGCAATATTTTCGACTGCGACGATTGAGTCATCCACGAGTAAGCCGAGCGCAACGACAAAGCCAGCAATCGATAGCTGATTCAATGAATACCCGAGGAAGTAGAGCACCGACATGCCGAATGCGAGCGATAGTGGGATGGAAATCATCACGATGCCTGCCGCGCGAATACCTAGGGGCAAAAGTGTCAACAGAACTAAGCTGATCGCGATCGCAAAGTCGATATAAAGCCGAGAGAGTCGAGCTTGGACGTTTTGGGATTGATCAAACCCGAGTACTAAACTTATACGAGATGGCAGCGCCGATTCATATCTATCAACGGCTTCGCCAATAGCGCGGCGCACTTTGAGAATATTGAATCCTTCTTTCATGTTGGCGGTGACAAAGACCGCGCGCTTGCCATTAAATCGACCGACATGCCCCCACTGGCCTTCATCCCAACGCACCGTCGCGACATCACGGACCCGGATCATGCGCTCATCGACTGCGCCGATAACCGTATTTTCGACCTGCGTGAGGTTTTCATAGGCGCCAGTGCCCTTGACTGTGAAACTACGCGGTCCGATGTCGATGATGCCTGCGGGAATATCGGCGTTTTCACTTTGTAGTGCGTTGATGATCAGCGACGGGCTCAGACCGAGCGCAGCTAATCGCTGGGTATCGACTTCAACTCGTAGTTCTCGCGGGGGAAATGCCCAGCTCTGGGAGGTCCGAACGCCAGTCACCCCTTTCAGTACATCTTTGAGGTCTCGAGCACGATCCTGCAATTCACGATAACTGGCGTCTTCACTGATGAGTGCGTACTGAACAATGTTGACGAGCCCGGGGCTGAATTTCCGAATAGATATTTCGCGTAATTCGGCGGGTAACGTCGGCCGCAGGGCATTAATCTCACGAACGACCTCGTCATATTTTTTATCGGCATTGGTATAAGCCTCAAATTCGATAATAGTGAAGGCGACACCATCTGCGATCACAGTCTCCATTTGCCGCCAGTCGTCGAGCTCGGCGAGCCGATCCTCCAAGGGCTTTGAGACCAAGCGTTCCAGATCTTTGGGATCCGCGCCGGGCATCACGGCGGCGATATCAAAGCCTGCAATTCGAAAACTGGGATCTTCCTCTCGAGGAATCGCATTAAACGAGTAGATACCAAGCACACACAGACAGATGAACACCACCAGAGTGAACTGATAACGCCGAATGGTGAATCCAAGGACCGACATATTCATTCGCTCTCAAGGACTTCGATTGGCTCGCCATCCTGTAGGTATAGGGCGCCCTCGGTCACGACTTCTGTTCCCTGGGTCAAGCCCGTAAGTACTGCAGCGTCCTCATCAACAATGAAATCGATCTCGACGCGTTGCTTACGAGCAATACCCTTCTCGTTAACAAATACGTGAGCCGTTCTTCCAGCGCCTTCCACCACTGCGGCAATCGGCACGTAGACGCGAGCCGTTTCGCGCGCGCGTAACGGCTGCAGTCGCGCTGTCGCGACGAGTCCGCTCGAAAGACTGACCTCGGCTTCAGCGATGGCGATTTCGATCGGAAAGAGCCCCGTCATCGGATCGGCGGCACCTGCGATCTCACGGACTGTGCCACTGATCTGTTGATTGGGATATGCATCGATTTCAATCTGTGCAGAATCGCCTAAGGCAACTTGTACGAGCTCACGATCCGATAAAGTGGCTCGGATGATGTAGCCCTCCGTATCGACGCCGAGTGCCACAACAGGCTGACCCGGCGCCACTAATTCGCGCTCTTCGTTGAACCGTCGGAGAACGACGCCATCGCTCGGCGCTTTAATCTGCGAGTACCGTAAATTGAAACGCGCAGCGACCTCAGCGCTCTTGGCTATTTCAGCTTGGGTGCGAACATTTTGCAGTGTTTCAAGGCTTACCACCTCATCGGCATACAGGCGTTCCGTGCGCTCGACATCGCGCTTGGCCTTGCTCGCGAGAGCAACTGCTTGAGCTGTCTGCGCTTCAATTTCATCTAAGGCGAGCTCCGCCAGAAGTTGACCACGTTGGACTCTCTCGCCTTCGCGGACATGTATGCGCGCAATAAATCCTCCCGTCTTAAAAGATAATTGCATCTCTTTGGCGGCAGCAATCTTCCCCCGCGTATCGATAGGTGGTGCACCCGGTCCCAGTCGAGCGCTCGCCACATGTACGGGTGTGGCATCTATCGTATCCGTTACTGTACGATTGTCGGTCGAACAGGCAATCAAACTCAGTGCGCCTAACAGTGATAGCGTGAAGCCTCGAAAAGCAATGTAATTCATAGTCAAAAATTGCCTGTATTTAAGAAGCCTGTGATATCAGGCGTACCGGTCACATAGTCGAGTTCGGCTTGCTTAGACATCACTGCAAAGTGCAGGCGGTTGAACTCCATCTCTGCAGTGGTCAGGGCTGTTCGAGCATCCAGAAATTCAACCTGACTGATGACGCCTGCATCGCGCTTGCGGGCTGCGATTTTGAAGCCCTCTTGTGCAGCTTGCTGACGAACAAAGGCCGTTTGTATTGCGGCCTGACTCGCCAGTAGCGCGTCCAATGCTTGTTGGACCTCTAGCTTGATAGATTGGCGTAGGGCGTCATTACGTAGCTCAAATTGTCGTTCAGCAAGTCTTGCGGCTCGTTCGTCTGCACGGCGTCCGCCACCATCAAATAAAGTCCAACTCAGTAACAACGAAAGCGTTGCAAAGTTACGACCCCGGCCGAATTCATAGGCTTCCCCCTGCGTACCACCATCGAGTGCGAGAGCGAGACTAGGCCAGCGTGCGGAACGTGCAAGATCGCTTTGGGCTTTTGCTGCTGTACTTGCACTGCGTAATTCGGCAACTTCCGCCCGTTGAGCTAGAGCCGCTTCGCGTAGCACATCGAGATCCTGGTCGACGCGACGCCAGTCGTCTTGCATCTCCGCGATTTGCAATGGGGTATCTAGCGAGCGATTAAGTAAAAAATTCACGTACGCTCGTAATTGCTGTGTATTTCCGTCTAGCTCGATCCGCTGCTGCGTGAGGCTAAGTGCTTCGGCTTTTGCCCGTAAGACTTGATCACGAGTGATAACCCCGTTATCAAACAAGGATTGCGTAATGCGAAGGTTTTCATCGAGGAGGCTTTGGCTCGCAACTAGAATGCGGGTCGCACGCTCGGCCTGTAGCCAGTTGAGATAACCGACGGTGATATCGCGTCGCAATCGCTGCGTCAGTGCAAGGCGCGCAAAATCATTGGCGGCTAATGCCGCCTTACGTGCGCGAACCGCAGCAGGAATGGCAGGCGCAAACAAGGCTTGTCGGACCGTAATACGCGTATCTTGTTCGCGTTCGCGCTGTAGTAAAAATCGGGGGTCTTCAATCAGACCAAAGCGTGGACCTTGACCGCTTGCGACGAGTAATTCATTGAGCGTGCTGTAAACCGGATTGAAAGCAGCGGCGAGCGGCAGCGCGATTTCACGCCCGCCTTCGGCACGGGTGTAGCGGGCGATGAGACTTGCTTCCGGGAAAAATTTGGCACGCGCCGCATCGAGAGCTGCCTGACTACGCTCAACTTCGAGATTTGCGTCCTGCAAGGTAAGGTTGCTCGAGAGCCCTACTTTGACATAGTGCTCAATAAGTTCCGAAACAGACAGCTGTTGCAGCTCTTGCGTTGGGACTGGCTGTTGTACTTCATTGAGCAAGGGCGCAGCAAAGGCAACCCCAATCGCACTGATCGCACTGATGAGAAGAGCGATCAGTCTGCCCAATATTGTGGAACACGCTTTCATGGTGAGAGTGATGTGCCGCCCGTCGAAGCGGGTAGCTCTGCGGAGCGCAGCGCGGCGAGCGCGAGCTGAAATCCTTGATCCAGTAATTGATCGGCGCTCACGCCTACTCGTTGCAGACTCCCGCCTTTGAGTGCCGAGAGTTGGATCAAGCCATGGGTTAAGGCCCAAAGGCTGAGTCCGATTCGTACTGGGTCGCCGGCATCTTGGCGAACAGAACCATCCTTCAGCCCTTTGCGGATGGCGGCGACAACAAGCTCGATCGGTCGATCACCGGCGGCGAGGCATTGCTCGTAGATCGGGTCGTCCTCTGCGCTAGGCGCTTGCGCCTCAAAATGCGCGAGCGCCTCGAAGCGCAGGGGAAATTCTTTGGCAAAGCCGACATAAGCGCGGCCCATCGCATCGACTTGCTCAAGACCTGACTGATGGCTGAGAGCGGTGTCGGCGAAGCGACTCTCTAGCTGTTCGAGCGCGCGGATGCAGATCGCGATAATCAGTTCACGCTTATCACGGAAGTACACATAGATCAGCGCGCGAGAGAGCCTCGCATGGCGGGCGACCTGATCCATGGTGAAGTGATCAAGACCCACAATCGCGGCTACGGCCTCCGCGGCATCGAGTATTTCTAGGCGCCGCCGCTCTTTTTCTTCCAGTCGACGTTCGGTAGTTCCCTGCATGCACGCGACTCTGGCTGCACGCTGACACCGTGTCAATAACTAGACGCGTATATTTAATCTAGACGCTACGTCAAAATGGTAATAAGCCTAATCTCGAGAGTGTAAATACCAGCATTCCGCCGCCAATTGTCGCGATCATGCTCCGAGTCGTAGCGAAAATGAAGATTCCTACTAATCCACCCCAAAGCTTAGGGTTGGCGGCGATCTCTCCGCTATCGGCCACAAAAAGGAGATCTGGTGCGATGATGCCCGCCAGGGCGCAGGCTGGTGCATACCGTAACGCGGCATCGATACTAGGTGGCCACGAGAGCTGGCCCGGGAGTAGCAGTAGTACGGTGCGTGCTACGACCGTGGCGAGGGTGATTGCGAGGATGCCGCCCCAGACGTAAAGGTCCATCAGGATCCCATCCCCGCGTCGCGCCGACGGTCCGCCCAGAAGGCGGCCGCCATGCCCGATAGCAAGCCGAGTAATAAGCCCAAGCGAAGGGGTAAGCCGTGCGCGAGCACGGCGACGGTCGCGGAGATGAGCGCACCCACAAGGGTGGCGTACTGTCTGCATAATGGAACGACTAAGGCGACCAGCGCGAGGGTACCGGCGAGCTCTAAACCCCAAGCTGGTGGAATTTCTTTGGCAAGCACGATGCCGGCGATCGAGGCTGCTTGCCAAATCAGCCAGTTACATACTGCACCGCCACAGTAGTAGGCGATGGGTCGGTGGTAGCGCGGTTCGTTTTGCATCAAGTTCGTGAATTTGACGAACATGATGTCACCGATGATGTACCCCAAGCTGAGTCGATAGCGCGCGGGTAATGATTGAAAATACGGGCGAACCGCGGCGCTATAGACCACAAAACGCAAATTCACGATGAGTGCAGTGACAAACACCAACCACAGCGGGGCTACGCTCGCGATCAGTGGCAAAGCGGCAAGTTGTGCACTCCCGGCGTAGGCGGCCAAGCTGAGACCGATCGCCTCGGGGACGGTGAGTCCCGATTTGACCATGGCGACCCCCGTGACGATCCCCCAAGCAATGACTCCGGGACCCGCGGGTAACAATTCGCGCATTCCACGATTAAAGGCTTCCCGAGGCGTCGGGTGAGCCAGCTGGACGGACTCGGGCATGCACGCAGTGTAGCCGAGCCGTGCTTGCGGGATACGAATGCGAATCGGCTGCAATTGCGTCCAACCGTCGCAAGGTCGATACTGATGAGCTCGAAAACCGTTTTACCAGTGACTTTATTAACGTGAGTGATTCATCCGTCGCGCGTAATCGATCCCTCGATCAGTTGGGGCGGGGCGAGCGCGGCTACGTCGTGGGCGTGACGGCGGGTGACGAGCTCTCGCGCCGGTTACTGGAGATCGGGTTTTTCCCAGGCGCTGAGGTGGAGGTGCTGGCGAGTATGTGGCCAGGAGAGGATCCGCTCGCGGTACGTGTGGCTGGCTCGACCTTCGCTCTGCGGCGCCGGGAGGCCGCGTTGGTACAAATCGTATGAGTGTTGCCGCTCGTATCGCTTTGATCGGCTTGCCCAATTGCGGCAAGACAGCCCTCTTTAATCGCCTCACAGGTAGTCATCAAAAAGTGGCGAACTATCCTGGCGTGACGGTGGAACGCAAAGAGGGGCAGTTCACGACGACCACGGGGCAAGACTACCGAATTTTGGATTTACCGGGGACGTACAGTCTCAAGCCGACAACGCTCGATGAGGCGGTCACCCGTGATATTGCACTCGGGCGTTTTGCGGGCGAACAACGCCCAGACCTGATCGTTCTGGTCGCCGATGCCACTCACTTGCCGCTTTCTTTGCGGCTGGCGCTTGAGGTTAAGCGTCTCGGCTTACCCATGGTCCTGGCGCTCAACATGTCGGATCTCGCAGCGCGACGCGGTTTTCAGGTCGATCGTGAACGCCTTGAGCAGGTCTTGGGGATACCCATTGTCGAGGCCGTGGCCGTGCGTGCAGGGGGTGCGGATTCTTTGATCGCTGCTTTGCAGACCTGGACCGAAAGCACTCGCTCATCGGAAGCTCACACGACGGTGACAGCTGTTCCTTGGGCGGAGCCCAGCAATGACGATGTGCGTCGCATGCACGAGGAGGCAGCCCGACTACTGGAGCTCGCGGACTATCGCGAGCCCCTACGCAGCACGACGGTGGCCAACGTGGATCGGCTACTGCTGCATCCCCTTTGGGGCATGCTGAGTCTTGCGTTATTACTATTTTTGGTCTTTCAGGCCGTATTCAGTTGGGCTGCCACTCCGATGGAATGGATTGATGCGGGCGTCGGCGCTTTGGCTGATGCCGTCAATCAAATGATGCCTGCCGGCCCGTTACGTAGCTTACTTGCGGATGGTGTCATCGCCGGTGTGGGCAGCGTCATTATTTTCTTGCCTCAAATATTGATTTTGTTCACGTTTATTTTGATCTTGGAAGATAGCGGATATTTACCGAGAGCGGCTTATTTACTGGATCGGGTGATGGGGGGCGTGGGCTTGTCGGGCCGCGCATTTATACCGCTATTATCGTCCTTCGCGTGCGCGATTCCGGGTATCATGGCGACGCGTACTATTCCGCACTGGCATGATCGTCTGGCGACCATACTTGTCGCGCCATTGATGACTTGCTCGGCTCGTCTGCCGGTTTATGCTTTATTGATCGCCGCGTTTATTCCTGATCGCTCAATCGGTCCCTTCAATCTACAAGGTGTCGTACTGTTTGGGCTGTATTTTGCCGGTATCTTCAGTGCGCTGTTAGTGGCTTATGTCATTAAATTGTTGACACGGGCTGCCGATGCTCATCTTCTGGTGTTAGAGCTGCCGGACTATCAGTGGCCTAATTTACAAAGTGTGTTATTTGGCTTGTGGGAACGTGCTCGGCTTTTTCTGCAACGAGCAGGCGGCATTATTTTGGCCCTAGTCATCGTGCTATGGTTTCTATCAACCTATCCGGCACCACCGCCCGATGCCACGCAGCCGGCCATCCAATACAGCTTTGCCGGTCAGTTAGGCATGGCGTTAGCCTGGGTGTTGGGTCCTATTGGCTTTAATTGGCAAATCGCGATTGCGTTGATTCCTGGCCTCGCTGCTCGCGAGGTCGCCGTGGGCGCGCTCGGTACGGTGTACGCATTGTCGGGGGATGAGACCGCCGTGAGTCAATCTTTGGCTTCTGTGATCGCTAGCGATTGGTCTTTGGCCACCGCGCTCGCCTTGTTAGCTTGGTATGTGTTTGCGCCACAGTGTGTGGCAACACTCGCTGTCGTCAAGCGAGAGACGAATAGTTGGCGCTATCCTTTGCTGATGGCGCTATATTTGTTCGCCTTGGCGTATCTGGCCGCGTGGATTACCTATCGCGTGGCCGTCACTTTAGGTGCAGGCTGATCGCGATGTGGCAATGGATAGTGACGCTCGTGTTAGTAGTGATTGCAACGGCATACAGTGTGTGGGCCCTGATGCCTCGTAGTTGGCGCGCCCGTTTGCGTGGCAAGAGGATGCCTCGCACGGGTTGCGACGTGTGTAGTAAAAATCCCTCGCTACCCGCAATGGCAATTTGGATTATCTTGTTCGGGATAGGCGGGGCGGGTTTTGCGCCCAACGCGAATGCCGAGCATGTGGTGACAGATGACATCGGTGGCTCTCTGACACTGTCTGCTCCGGCGCGCAGGATCGTGAGTTTGGCGCCCGGTGCGACCGAGCTATTATTTTCAGCCGGAGCGGGCGATCTGATCGTGGCAACGGTGCAAGGTTCTGATGAGCCTCTTGCCGCCAAAGATATTGAGCGTATTGGAGATGCTAACGCACTCAAGTACAAGCGTCTGCAAGCCTTGCAGCCGGACGTCATCGTCATCTGGCAGGACTTAGCAAATCGACTGGTGGTTGAAAGTCTCCAAAAGTTACAGCTACCTTTATATTTCGTCAGTATCCGTAGCTTTGAAGATATCCCTGCTTCCATTCGCCGTTTGGGAGCGCTCGCGGGGACTTCGCCCACAGCCGATTCGGTGGCTCGCCAGTTGACGCAGCGTATCGACCAGTTGCCGAAAGCACCTGCAACACCGCGATTCGATGTGTTTTACATGATTTGGGATTCACCGCTCTACACTGTCGGAAGTCGTAATTTGATGTCCGATGCGATTACTCGCTGTGGGGGTCGCAATATTTTTGACGATATTGATTTCCCGGCACCTATCGTCGAGTTCGAGGTGATCAAGGAACGAAATCCCGACGTCATCATCATGGCCGCGCCTCCCATCACATTACGTGATTGGCGCGAACGCTGGCAGGCGTTCCCCGAAATCAAAGCCGTACAGGCAAATCGCCTAGTGAGTTTTACCGACACACGTCTGACGCGCATGGGTCCCACTGCGCTCGATTCGGTGGGGGATCTGTGTAAGCTAATGCAGTCGCTACCCAATTAAGCTGCCGGCGGCGACTCCTCCAACAGCATCGACATGCGCACCGCATCGGCAAGGCTTGTGCAATCGAGCTTTTCCATCATGCGCGCTTTGTAGACTTCTACCGTTCTTGGACTGATACCCAGCTCTTGCGCAATATCGCGATTTTGTAGTCCACGCCCTACTAATTCGAGTACTTGGCGCTCACGCGTCGTCAGTCTTTCGAGACGGGCGAGTTGTCGCCCGGTTTCTATTCTTTGTATATGACCGCGAGCATCCTCAGCAATCGCGTGTTTGAGTACATCAATTAGAATTTCGTCATCGATTGGCTTCTCAAGGAAATCGAAGGCGCCACCCTGTAATGCCGCTCGGGTCGTCGCGACATCACCATGGGCCGTCAGCATTACGATAGGCAAAGAAATTCCGCGACTTTGGGCCTGTTCCATCAGCTCTAGGCCACTGACACCCGGCATGCGCAGATCCGACAAAACGCAACCCCGACTCGATGGCGATAGTGCCTCAAGAGCCTCTTCGCCACTGGCAAAGGCGATAGAGTCAAAGCCGCGTAGTGATAGCAGAAGGCTCAGCGCATCACGAATCGCTGCATCATCGTCCACTAAATAGACTTTCGGGGCCTCTAGTGCGGCTAAATGGACGTTCGAGTTCGTTGAGTGATGTGTATTTGGCATGGCCCGACCCTCACATAGCAGTCGTATCAGGATTGGCAATGGATAAGCGTAACTCAAAGCGAGCTCCACCGAGCAGGCTGGATGCGCTACGCAAGCTGCCACCCAAAGATTCCGCTAGCGATCGACTCATTGCGAGCCCAAGGCCCATTCCTTCAGCTTTCGAAGTGTAAAACGGCTTAAAGATCATCGCACCCTCTACTGCAATCCCTGGTCCATTGTCATCTACTGAGATCACTACACGTGTGGGCTCAATCTCAGTGCGTACGTGTATGTTGGGCTGCTCGCGATCGTGTAATGCCTCGACGGCGTTGTTGAGAAGATTGCTCAGGACGATTTCGACATAGATACGATCTGCATACACCAACGGTACTGCTGTGGCGTGCTCATGATGAATGGTTATCCGCTTATCTGTCAGGCGTCTACTGAATTCTTCGAGCATGCCATCGATAAGCTCTCTGACATCAAAATTCTCACTCTTAGGTCCCCGCCCAATATAAAAATCTCGTAATCGGCGTAGGATGTCCGCTGCACGCAGTGCTTCATCTGCAGCCTTGCCGAGCGTAGCGCCAAGTCGAGTGTCGGCTCGAGGCTCGGCTTGCTCGATCAAGCGCGCCGCGCGCAGATAACCGATCAGCGCCGTCATGGGCTGATTGAGTTCATGGGCGAGCGCTGAGGCAAGCTCGCCCGCTGTGGCGACGCGTGCGGCTCGCGCGAGTGAAGCATCTCGCTCGCGTAAGCGCGTCTCAATTTGTTCACGCAAAGAAATATCGCGTGCCAGCATGAGAACGGTTGGTTGCGAATCACCATCATCCGCAGATGGGTGATAAGCCGACCACGCGATATCAAGCGGCACCTGGGTACCGTCGGTGCGATAGGCCCGAAGTCGCTCCCGGCCGCTGTCTCCCTCGAAACGTAAGCCCGGGATACGCTGGATTAAGAGGTCATAGCTCATGACACCCGATTGCTCGAGCAGTTTTTCTGCCTGCGGGTTAAGGAGAATGACTTGGCCGGAGGGCTCAATCCGCAGCACGGCGTCCGGGGCAGCGGCAAGGAGCGCAGTCTGCTGGGCTTCGCGTACTGCCGCGTGTTTCACGGCGTTTTTTCGTTCGCGATATAGAAATAGTAGGCCCATTCCTACAGTGAGGATGATTGCGCACGTAACGACGTCATGCGTAGTCATGACATCTATCAGACTCATAAATTCATAGCCTAGTCCCGAAAATTCTCAAACTGTAGTGGACGGTCAAATTCTTGCTTTTTGAGTAAGGTAATCGCAGTTTGTAAATCATCACGTTGTTTACCCGTGATGCGTACC
>RFOD01000019.1 GCA_009926865.1 Gammaproteobacteria bacterium
TCTCTTCACCATGAAGTTGGTCAATCACTTTCACAGGCTCTAGATCACTGTTGTGACAGTCAATCATCGGTACGTCTGTCTGTGATCTTGTCCTGATTCTGTAATAGTTTCGCAATCGTCTTATTCAATGTCTGTATCGTTTCATTGAGCGTATTGATCGTCTTCTTAGCTTCGTCAAGTTCGCTCTTTTCTTTAGCGCGCTTCTTTCGACGCCGTTCTTCTAACCCACTGAATTCCGCGGCACGATCCTCGACCTTGAACTTGCTGTAATGCCGTTCAAGCATCGCTCTGCTTGTACCCATCTGTATAGCGAGATCATCCCAACTAACGCCCTGTCGCAAACGAGTCGTGGCGTAGGTATGTCGAAGGCTATAAAGCGTCCTGATCTGCCCTTCTTTGTCTGTTAGTAAGTCGTGTTTCGTCAGAAAGACCTTGAATGCCTTGACGAGTCGTTCGTGCGCAGGACGCCGTCCATCTGCTGTCCTAAACACATACGCATCAACTTGATAGAGTTCTTTGTCACTCAAGTCTTTGAGATCGGGAAACCTTTGTTGAATACGCTTGAGTGGTGTAGTGACATTCTTGCCGATATCTCGACAGATCAAGGTTCTGGCTCGTTTCTTACCTACCACTGAGAACTTCAAGACCGTGATCTTCTCTCGATTGACTGATCGCTCGTCAATCTCTGTCGTGCGCTTGATCTGATTCCATTTCAGATTGAGCGCCTCCTCACCTGTACGCATACCTGTATTTGCCAAGATCAATGCGTAGTCCCACAACAAGTCACGCAGTTGTCTTGCTACCTTCTTATGCCCTGTCCCTGCGAACTCACGAAGATTACGACTGACTCGTTGGTAGTCAGTGGGATCAAAGTAAGGTCTCGCTCTGGGAGGTCTTCCACGATTTACAAGTTGTGGGACTTGAAGTGGCAACAAGAAACCACGATCCACAGCTGTCTTGAAGACTCTTCTCAACGCCGCGTTATGAGTGTTGATCGTACTGCGATTGGGTTCTCGTTTGAGAAGCTTGGTTCTGTACGCATCAAGCGCAAGCAAAGCTTTGTGATCTATTTGCTGAATCTGATACTTCCCAAGCGCAGGGATCAGATAGCGATTGATCACTTGCTTGTAGTCACGATTGACGACCTTGCCTACGCCTGCTTGGACCTCAGCATCGAGATGACTGATCGTGAGTTTGGCGACATCGACAAAACGTCTGCTGACATCGACCAACCCACTCGATTGCGCTTGCTGTAGTTGTCGTTGACGCTCGAGTGCGACTTTCTTGGCTTGCTCAAAGTCGCTCGTCCCACACGACATCGCAAACCATTCGTTGGAGGTTCGTCTGATCCTCGCTTGCCAACGAGTGCTTCTTGCTCGCTTGTAGAGGAACAAACCCTCGTTCAGTTGTCTTTGATTTAGGTCGTTAGTGTGACTGTCCAAACGAGCACCTCGAAAGACAGAAAGTGATGTAACACCGAACCTTGCTGTTCTTACGAGTGTATAGCCTCAAAACCTTGTGCGACAGAAGTGTCACAGGGATTTTGGGGTGTCGATGAAACCGTGAAATACTATTTAAAAATGGTGGCCAGAGACGGAATCGAACCATCGACACGCGGATTTTCAGTCCGCTGCTCTACCAACTGAGCTATCTGGCCATCTGAATTGACCCTTGGGGACCCCCAAGGGACGGGTATTAGACCGCTCCGCCTGTCAGCCCGTCAAGCGAACCTGTCAGGCAAGAGCTGCGCTAGAATCACGCTCTATGTCTGACAAACACTCCATGACTGCTTTTGAATTCGCTGTGCTGCTCGTCGTGCTGGCAGGGGCTGTGATTGCGATTGCTGCGCTTTTTGGCGCAGAAATCGCGGGGCTCTTCGGCGGCGCTTAACTCGGGGGCACGTAGCCTTCGGGGCGGCTTGCGCCCTCGCCGAATAGGAATTTCTGCATTTCGGCTTCGAGAAACTGACGGGCTTTGGGCTCGATGGGGACCAAACGGTACTCATTGATCAGCATGGTTTGATGCGCAACCCAGCGTTGCCACCCCTCTTGCGACACCTCGCGCCAGATCCGCACGCCGAGCTCCCCTGGGTAGACGGGGCGCACAAGGCCTGGGGCCTCACGCTTTAGCACCGCACATTGCACCGTCCGTGTCGATCCTTCAGTCATTCGCAATCCCTCTTTTCATCTCTCATTGTCGCTATCGAACAAGTCCTGAGGGGACAGCCTAGCACTCAGCAATTGCTTGATGGGTGCAGGGAGTCCGATTTCCACTTCATTCAGCCGATACCAAAGACTACGATCACCCTCGAGCACCGCGTTCGCGCGCTCGCTGACGGTGATCGCAAGCGGTTCGATCCGCAAATCAAAATGCGTGAACACATGATCAATGGCGGCGAGTGCGAGGGGCTCCGACTGCGCTTCAAAATGATTCGCAAGATACATCAGCGCCGCGTCTTTAGAGTCAAACTCAGGCAGACACCATAAGCCACCCCAGATCCCTCTTTCGGGTCGGCGCTCAAGGAACACCTCGCCGCTTGAGCGCGTGAGTAACAGCATCCAGCATTTCTTTGACACTCGCGGCTTTTGGCTACGCGGCTTTTTGGGCGCCGGTAAGCTCTGCGTACGGCCATGGCGATACGCGAGACACTCATTCTGCAAGGGACAGAGCACGCAGGCAGGCTTACTGCGCGTGCAGATTGTCGCCCCGAGATCCATGATGGCCTGTGTGTAGGTCGCGACGCCCACGGCAGGCGTCTCTGCTTCGGCCAATTGCCATAATCTTTGCTCAATCGCGCGCTCAGCAGGATTACCATCGATCTCAAAGAATCGACATAAGACGCGCTTCACATTGCCATCCAAAATCGCATGACGTTGATTAAGCGCCAGCGCCAAAATGGCCCCTGCGGTTGAGCGTCCGATTCCGGGCAAGGCGGCGACCGCCTCAAAGTCTTCGGGGAACCGCCCCCCGTGCTGCGCCATGACCGTCTGGGCGGCCTTGTGCAGGTTACGCGCGCGGGCGTAATACCCAAGCCCCGTCCAAAGATGGAGTACCTCATCAAGCGGCGCGGCTGCGAGCTTTTCAATCGTCGGAAAGCGCGCCATGAAACGTTCGTAATAAGGGATCACCGTGGCCACTTGCGTCTGCTGCAACATGATTTCAGAGACCCAGACGCGATACGGGCTGCGCGTAGACTGCCACGGTAAATCGTGCCGGCCTGCGCGTGCATGCCAGGCGATCAGCGGGCGCGCAATCATCGCTGTCTGTCCTGACTCCGGAGGCAAAACGCTGCTCATGCGGGGATTCTATCGAACCTCAAGGAATCGCGGCCGAGGGCCTGCAGTCGACCGTTGTGTGGCGGCGCGTCCGGTCACGCTCGGGGGATTTGGCTAGGCTTTGCTAGGCTTGCCCTGGGCTTTAACGGGGGTTTAATCGTGGAAGACTTGAGTCTTTGGCATGGGCTGGTCAAGTACCTGCACATCCTGCTGTTTGTGTATTGGCTGGGCGGTGATGCCGGCGTATTTTACTCCAGCAAATTTGTCACCAATCCGAATCTGTCGCGCGACGCCCGACTGACCGCCTTCAAAATATTTATCAATCTCGACATGCTGCCGCGCTATTGCTTAGCGCTGATGCTCACGGTGGGCGGCGTCCTCGCTGAATTTATCGGCTACGAGCATCCCTTGTGGCAGACGATCGCGATTGTGGCCTTGGGGCCGATCTGGGTCTGGGTCGTTCACACGATTCATGCGCGTGAGGGCAGTGACTTTGCCAAACAACTCGCGGATCTCGATCGCAAGTTTCGGGTGTTCATGATCATCGCGCTCATCGCCTCCGTGGGCTATCACTGGGTCACGGGGCCCTTGCAGCCCTACCCCTGGCTCGCCGCCAAACTTTTGATCTTTGCTTTCTTGATTTTCTGCGGCTTCATGATTCGGCTGAAACTACCGCCCTTCATCGAAGGCTTCCGTACGCTCGCCTCGACCGGGCCAACGCCGGAAAGCGATCAAAAAATGATCGATGGGATGGCAGCCTGTCGCCCGTATGTACTTTTGATCTGGGCGGGTGTGGCGATCTCAGCATTGATCGGGGTACTCAAGCCCGGGCAGAGCCCGCTCGGTTAAGAGGCCTAACCGCTCATGCGTAACTGGCGTCGATGGGCGGTACTCTTAGTGATTCTCGGGGCTGCGGGCTACGCCTTTTGGCTACGGCTCCAGCCCCTTGAGCTCGCAGTCGCCACGGCAACCCGGGGCCCTGCGATCGATGCCGTGTACGCGACGGGCATCGTCGAGCCCTCGCTCGAAGTACGTATCGCGCCGCGTGTGGCCGGTCGACTTCGCGCGCTTCTCGTCGATGAAGGGGCAGAGGTCCGTGTTGGCGAGCCACTCGCGCGTCTAGAAGATGCGGATCTACGCGCAGCCACAGCGGAACTCGAATCGCGCGCCGCTTACGCGAAAAGCCAGTTCGAACGACTGAGTGAACTACGCCAATCGGGTCTCATCTCGCTCGATGCGTTAGAGCGGGCGCGGGCAGACCTTGAAGCGGCCCAAGCTGCGCTTTCGCGCAGTCGCGAGCAGCTTGCCTTCATGACGCTACGTGCGCCCATGGCGGGCGTGGTCATTCGTCGCGATGGTGAGATCGGCGATCTGATACCCGTCAATCAGGTGCTCTTTTATTTGGCGAGTCTTGATCCCCCGCGCATCAACGCCGACGTGGATGAGGAAGACCTCCCGCGCCTGCAAGTGGGGCAACGCGCACTCATTCGCGCCGATGCGTTTCCTGGTGAACTCTTTGAAGGCGAGGTCGCGGAGATCACGCCGCGAGGCGATCCGATCTCGCGCTCCTATCGGGTACGCATCAGCTTGAGCGCGGACACCCCGCTCGTGATTGGGATGACCGCGGACGTCAATATCATCATCGCGGAGCGTAACGAGGTGCTGTTGATTCCGACCTCTGCCTTGCAAGTCGATGGCACGGATAATTTTGTGTGGCTGCTCGAGGGCGAGCGTGTGGTTCGACGCGCGGTGAGCGTCGGTGTTCGCTCACCTGAACGAGTAGAAATCATGGAGGGGCTCCGTGATACCGATGTGTTTGCCATCCGTCCGCCCGACGATCTCAACGAGTCGGTGACGGTGCGCGCAACGGTCGCGAGCCCTTAAGCGACTCGAGCGCCCGTGCGACTCGCACTCGATATTGCGCTCTCTCATCTCGGCGGACGGCGTCGACAAACGCTCGTCTCCTTGCTCGGCGTGATGCTGGGGGTCGGGTTTTTTCTCGCGGTCTCAGCGCTCATGCGCGGCTCTGAAGCGGACATCATCAAGCGTCTCGTCGATAGCGCGCCGCACATCACTATTCGCGATGAATTTCGCATGGTCGCGGCGCAGCCTGCCGAATTAGCCTACCCGAGTGGCGCGGTCGCGATTAGCAGCCTCAAACCTCGTAATGAGCCTCGCGGTATTCGCCAATACCGGCGTCATCTCGCCTCGATTGATGCGCTTGCCGACGATGTCGGTGGCTTGCAAGCCGCGCCCATTCTGATCGGCCAGGCAATCTTCAGCTTCGCCGGTCGCAATGAAGCCGTCACGCTCTCGGGCGTGGTCCCCTCACGCATGATGAATGTGAGTGCGGTCGAGGAAGATATCATTGACGGTAGTCTTGCCGATCTCGATGCCGACTCCAATGGCATTATTATCGGTCTTGCACTCGCCAAAAAATTAAGCCTTGAGCGCGGCGAAAATGTCACGGTGGTGTCCCCCACCGGCAATATCCGCGCGATGAAAATCGTCGCGCTATTTTCGACAGGCAATGTGTCTTACGACGAATCCCAAACTTTTGCCAATCTAACGCGAGTACAGGCACTACTCAATCGACCTAATACCGCCAACAGTATTATCGTCAAATTGAATGACGCCTCTCAGGCTCGCGATGTCGCTGCAGACGTCGAGCGCACCATTGGTTATAAGTCAGTCTCTTGGCAGGAAGCGAGCAAAGATTTGCTCGATACACTCATCGTCCGAAACGTCATCATGTACACCGTGGTAGGAGCGATCTTGCTAGTCGCCTGCTTTGGTATCTACAACATCATCTCAACCGTCGTACTTGAAAAAACCCGCGATATCGCGATCTTGAAATCGATGGGGTTTCATGCTGACGACATTCGGCAAATCTTTGTCATTGAAGGCGCCATCATCGGCGTGGCGGGGAGTCTCCTCGGAATCGCGATGGGCGCCGCAATGACCTATGCACTCGGGCAAGTCGAGATTCAGCCACCCGGATCCACCGAGGCCATCAACTTGCCGGTTTATTGGGGTGTAGATCAGTTTTTATTGGCGGCGAGTTTTGCGATCGGCTCTGCCGTGATGGCTGCTTGGCTCCCCGCCCGCAAAGGCAGTCGCGTGGAGCCCGTCGACATCCTGCGCGGGGCCGTGTAATCGATGAGCATCCTGCGCGCTGAACACATCACCCGTCGCTTAACGGGCGAAATCGACGTCACGCTCGTCGAAGATGCCAGCGTCAGTATCGAACAAGGTGAGTTTGTGGTGATCAGGGGACCTTCGGGATCGGGTAAGTCGTCGCTGCTCTATCTGCTCGGTTTACTGGATCAGCCCACCTCGGGGCGACTTTTGCTGGAAGGCGAAGACACCAGTCTCTTCAATGAAGATCAGCGTGCCGATCGACGATTACGAAAACTCGGCTTTGTATTTCAGTTTCACTTTTTGCTGGTCGAGTTCTCAGCGCTTGAGAACGTCATGATGCCGATGCGTCGGCTCGGGGCCTTGAGCGCGAGCGATCAAAGAAAGCGTGCAGCGGATATCCTCTCTCGATTGGATCTCGCCGATCATATGCATAAGCGACCCTCACAGCTCTCCGGCGGTCAGCGTCAGCGCGTGGCGATTGCGAGAGCACTTGCCAATGATCCACGCATTATTCTTGCAGATGAGCCAACTGGCGCGCTCGACACGAAATCGAGTGAGAACGTGCGTGATATCTTGCGGCGACTCGCGAGCGAGGAGGGTCGAAGCATCATTGCCGTGACCCATGACTTACATTTTGCTGAAGCCGCCGACCGTCAAATTGAAATCGTGGATGGCCGCATCGTCAGCGGCGGCGGCGCCATCAACTAAGGCAATAGCACTGTCGAGCCCGTGGTTTTGCGCGCCTCGAGATCGCGATGCGCTTGAGCGGCTTCAGAGAGTGGATAGGTTTGGCCGATACGCAATTTCACCTTGCCCGACTTCACGACCGAAAAAAGCTCCCGCGCGGCGGCATCGAGATCTTCGCGTTTCGCGATATAGGCAAACAGAGAAGGCCGAGTCAAAAAGAGCGAGCCGCGTTTGGCGAGCTCCATGGGCGACATGACGGGCGGTGGCCCTGAAGCATTCCCGTACGAGACCATCATGCCAAGGGGCGCCAAACAATCGAGAGAAGCCATGAAGGTCTTAGCACCGACTGAATCATAGACCACGCGCACCCCCGCGCCCTTGGTCAACGCACGCGTACGGGCGACGATGTCATCGCGACCTTCAATCAACACATGTTTGCAACCGTTGCGCTTAGCGAGTGCCGCCTTGGCATCGCTACCGACGATACCGATCACTTTAGCGCCCAACGATTTCGCCCATTGGCACAAAATCAAGCCGACACCGCCCGCGGCTGCGTGCACCAAAATCCAGTCGCCTTTGGCGACTTTGCAGGTACGACGCAAAAGATATTGCGCGGTCAGGCCTTTCAACATCATCGAGGCGGCCTGCTCGTCACTGATCGCCCGTGGAAGTTTCACAAGGACTGACGCGGGCACTAAGCGCTCTTCGCAGTAGCTTCCTGGCTGAGTGTGGACGTACGCGACCCGATCGCCCGGCTTGAATTCTTTGATTCCACGGCCACAAGCGAGCACCACGCCCGCCGCCTCCCGACCGAGCCCTGCCGGCAAAGGCATGGGGTATAGGCCGGTGCGATCATAGACATCAATGTAATTGAGACCGATGGCGGTGTGTCGTAATAACACCTCCCCTGGGCCCGGTCGGCCGGGGTCGCTCTCTTCCCAACGTAACTCTTCCGGGCCACCGACCCGGTGAAGACGAATCGCCTTAGGCATGCCGCTCCTTTTAAAGAGCGGAGTCGTCCGTTTCGCCGGTTCGGATTCGGATCACCCGCTCGATGTCCGTGATAAAAATTTTGCCGTCGCCTACTTTACCGGTTTTGGCTGCCTTAACGATGGCCTCGGTCACTTGCTCAACGAGATCCGCTCGGACGGCGACCTCGATGCGGGTTTTGGGGACGAAATCCACCACGTATTCCGCGCCGCGATAGAGCTCCGTGTGCCCGCGCTGCCGGCCGAAACCCTTAACCTCGGTCACGGTCATGCCCGATACGCCGATCTCCGACAAAGCGGCACGCACGTCGTCGAGCTTGAACGGCTTGATGATCGCTGTTACGAGTTTCATGGTCTCAACTCCCCTATTCTTTCTGAGTCTCGGTCGATGTACTCGGCCTGTGGCCGCGGCTGCAAGACATATTGCACCTTCCGTGCCACGCTGGCGAGGCCTGCACGGGCGGAAATTCCGCGATAAATTGAGATGTCCTCGCGCTATTTCGGCTCAAGCGGGCGCCCTCATGCACCAAGATAGCGCACAGCGGTCTCAGACTCGCTCGGCGGTGGTGCGCAGCGGTTGAGAGCCGTATCCTCGTCACCTGACATGAAGCACATCGTTGTCATCGGCGCAGGCCAAGCAGCAGCCCAATGCGCGGAGAGTTTGCGCCGCAAGGGGTTTGACGGAGCCCTGACCTTGGTGGGGCGTGAGGCACACCTCCCCTATCAACGCCCACCGCTATCGAAGAAGTATCTCGCGGGAGAGCTCGGCCTCGATCGGATGCTGCTGCGACATCAAAGCTTTTTTGATGAACAAAACATCCAAGTGCGGCTCGGTCGCGAGGCGATCGCCATCGATCGAGCAGCTCAAGTCGTACAACTCGATGATCAATCCACGCTGCCTTATAGCGAACTCGTATTAGCGACCGGCGCTGCCGTCCGACGCTTATCGCTACTGGGATCTGAAGGCGCGGGCATTCACTACCTGAGACATCTCGCCGATGCCGATCGCCTGCGCGCGGCGATTGTGCCGGGTCAACACGCGGTGATTGTAGGAGGCGGTTACATCGGGCTTGAGGTCGCCGCCACGCTGCGTCAGCAGGGTATGGCGGTCACCGTGCTGGAGATGGCCGACCGCGTCATGAATCGCGCCGTCGCCGAACCCATCTCACGCTACTACGAGGCCGAGCATCGCAGCCACGGCGTCGATATCCGGCTCGGCGTGCAACTTCAGCGCTTTGAATGTGACGCCGAGGGACACGTTCGCTTTGCCATCACCGATCAGGGCCCTGTGCCCGCAGATCTCGTGGTGATTGGAGTGGGCGTGACACCCAACGATGCACTCGCCCGTGAAGCGGGACTCGCTTGCGAGAACGGCATCGTGACCGATGAGTATTGCCGAACCGACGATCCAAAGATTTGGGCGATTGGCGATTGCAGCAATCACCCCTCACAGCATTACGGCATGCGCGTACGACTGGAATCCGTCGATAACGCGTTTGAGCAAGCACAAACCGTAGCCGCTAATTTGACTGGTACACCACAGGTCCACCACAAAGTGCCGTGGTTTTGGTCAGATCAATACCATCACAAGTTACTGATCGTGGGGCTCTCACAGGGACACGACCACATGATCCTGCGAGGCGACCCGGCCGCTCACAGCTTCTCCTGCTGCTACCTTAAAGCCGGTGAGCTCATCGCAATTGATACAGTCAACATGGCCAAAGATCAGATGGCTGCGCGCAAGCTCATTGCCGCCCACGCGCGACCTGACCCTGAAAAATTACGCGATATCACCATTTCACTCAAAGATTGCCTTTGACCGAGGGTGAATCGGCGGTCGGTAACTCAGGGTAGGGTCCTAAGCGCAAGATCATCACTGCCGAGATCAAAAACAGCGCGACGTACACCCAGAGTACTGGCGTGTGCGACCCGAGCACGTCATACACACGGTTTGTGATAATGACGGCCGTCCCCGAACCGAAGGTCCAGGCGGCGTATTGCCAACCATAATTTTCGCCATAGGCGCGGTTACCAAAGTAACGCGTGATCAGCACCGCAATCACATCAAGCTCAGCCCCCGCGGCCACACCGATACAGACCGCTGCGATCAAAGCCGACGTGCTACTGCCATCCACCGCGAGCAAGATCACGCCTAAGACCGGAAAGATGAGGATGATCACGGCCACCAAGGGTGCAAAAAAACGATCCATCAAAAATCCCGCAAAAGCACGCCCGAGGATGAGCGCGAGCCCCAGCGCACCCTGCACCGCCGCGGCTTCCTCGGCCGAAACCCCGCGTGCACGGAGGATGGGGACGAGCGGAATCAACACCCCACCAATACCGAGCGCCAACAATAAAAACGCACCCAGCATCAACCAAAAACGCGGTCGCGCGCGGGACTCGGCAGCGGTGTAGCCCACCCAGATCGGCGCCGCTGGAGGCGGCGACTTGACCGGTATCGCACGCTCGTCCGTCGTCGCGGCCTTGCCTGCGCTCAAGGGCTCGCCATCCAGCCCCAGCCCCACATCCGCGGGAGAATCTTTGAGCTTCCAAAAAACCAACGGCAAGGTAGTCACCAGCGTCAGGATGCCGAGCCCGGCATACGCGCCGCGCCAACCCACCTCCGTAATGAGAAACTGCGACACCGATGATAAAACCGCGCCGCCGATACCGATCCCCGCGAGGGCTGCGCCAAAGGCTTGTCCGCGTCGCTGATCAAACCACGCGGCGATCACCCGTGAATAAGCGATCGATGAAGTCCCGGCGCCAATGAGCGGAATGAGCGCGAACACGGCATAGAAATGCAACAGGCTCGGTGTTAGCCAGTACAAAGAAATCAGTGCGATCGCGAAAAGCACAATGCCAATCAACGCCCAGCGACGCACGCCCTGACGGTCAAATAATTTACCGATGTATAGCGAGGAGATGACGGTCACTACGGTGCCGACCAAGGTCACCACGGCGTACTCGGTTTGACTCCAACCAAACTCAGCGGTGATCGGCCCCTGAAAAATACCGATCGCAAACAGATTGATCGAAGCGATGCCCGTGGCTAGGCCGATCATGGTGGAGAACACTACCCCGCGCGTCCCTCGCGGTAGTGCCGAGAGCACCACCGCGGCAATCGCCAGCGCAATCACGGCGCCGCGAAAAAGCGGCGGCACCCATGCTGTAGCCAGCAGTAACACCGCTGCGACCGCAAGTACCGGCTTATCAAAACGTACATGGGTCATCAGCTTGCCCCCCCTTGGCACAGCGAATCGATTTCGCGCTGACTATCGCACACTGAATATAATGCCCACCCGATCATAGCGAGCCGGCAAGCTCATGCAAGGAGTGTTGGTATGTCATCTCATTTACGCACCTTCCTTTGGCTGCTGGTCACTAGTGTCACCCTCGCGACGGCACACGCGGCCGATCAGGAGCCCAAAATGATTTCGATTGCGATCCATGGCGGAGCCGGCGTGATTGCACGCTCACAGCTCGGTGAAGATGGGGGCCTTGCCTATCGCGAAGCGCTCGGCGCCGCGCTCGATGCCGGTTACGCGGTACTCGAAGCGGGCGGTAGCAGTCTCGATGCGGTCAGCACCGCCGTACGCGCGCTCGAAGATAATCCGCTTTTCAACGCCGGCAAAGGCGCGGTGCTCACGCATGACGGGAGCGCCGAACTCGATGCGTCCATCATGGATGGCGCGACGCTAGCGGCCGGTGCCGTGACAGGGGTTCGCCATGTGCGTCATCCCATCGATCTTGCGCGCCGTGTGATGGAAGACTCGCCTCACGTCATGCTCTCGGGCGCCGGCGCCGAAGAATTTGCGCTGCAACGTGGTTTTACGCTAGTCCCCAACGAATACTTCATCACGCCTACTCGTAAGCGCCAACTCGAGCGCGTCTTGCAAGGTCGGCGCACCCCACGCAATGAACTCGATGGACTCGGTACGGTCGGCGCAGTCGCCCGCGATGCCACAGGCAATTTGGCGGCCGCAACCTCAACAGGTGGCATGACCAACAAGCGATGGGGCCGTATCGGCGATTCGCCCATCATCGGCGCGGGCACCTACGCCAATAACGCAAGCTGCGCCGTCTCAGCGACCGGCCATGGCGAGTACTTCATCCGCTCGGTTGTGGCCTATGATATTTGCGCACTCGTGGAATATCGCGGGATATCTTTGGCCGAGGCCGCGCGCGAAGTCGTACAGAACAAGTTGCGTGAGCGAGGCGGCGAAGGCGGCATCATCGCCGTCGACGCAAAGGGAAATATCGTACTGGAGTTCAATAGCCCGGGCATGTTCCGAGGCCTACGCACAAGTACTGGCGAACGACTGATTGCGATCTACGCTGACTGATAGATTTTACGTTTGCGCGCTAAGCGATCGATTTAAGCAAAATAATCGGCAAGAAACTCAGCAAAAGGTTTTTGAGGAGCCGCGGCGACCGCTTCGGCTTGCTGCAAAGACTGCTCGGCTGACTCAGCAAACGTAGCCAAACGATTTTGATCTGGCTGATAAACCTGTGCGAGTGTCTGTTTGTGCTGCTGCGACATCGCAAGGGCGTGATGAAAAAAGCTCTCAGCTGAGCTTTCGACTTCATGGACGAGTCGCGCTGATGGGGTGAGCGAGACATCGTCGATTTTCGCGCGCTGTAAATCAAGCGCGCGGGAGTAAGGTCGGCTGACGTCCGTACTATCAAGCAACTCACAGACGCCCTGCATCTGATCGAGTATTTCTTTGGCCCAGACTGTCATGGGGAGCGTTCGACCCTGATCGTTAAGCATCAGATCGGGGTCGCGCCCAGCACTCGCAACGGCAACGTGATTACCATCGAGCAAGACCTGATCGTCCGCGCTCATCAAGGGGCTGTCGCGCATCACACAAAACGCCAAAAATGCCTCGACAAAGCGCAGTTCATCCTCGGCGACACCCAGCGGATCGAACGCGCTGATATCAAGCGAGCGAACCTCTACATACTGCACACCTGCTCGTAACAAGGCCTTCGTAGGCCGCTCACCTGAGAGCGCCACGCGCTTAGGACGAATGAACGCGTAGTACTCGTTTTCGATCTGCAAAAGATTGGCGTTGAGCTGGCGATATATCCCATCGACCTGCACACCGAGTTTTTCATAGTCAGCGTTTGGCGTCATGATCGCGCGCGTTAAATCGCGCACATACTCTTCGATGCTGTTGAGCGAGACCGCGAGCTCCGCTTGGCTGCGATTGCGATACCCAAGATCACTCATGCGCAGTGAGGTTGCGTACGGACGCCAAGCAGTTCCTGCAATGAAATCCGGCAAGGCTTCGCCACGGGCGCGGAGAAATGACTTACACACCATCGGCGAGACGCCAAATAAATAGAGTGTGAGCCAACCGTAGCGTCGATAATTTCGCAGGAGATCAAAATAACTGCGCGAGATGAAATCCGAACCAGTCTCGCGTGACTCGCGGACCGCCGCCCAGGGCTCCCAGAACACATCGGGAAACGAGTAATTGAAATGCACACCCGCAATCGCCTGCATGACGCGGCCATAGCGCAACCCCAGCCCTTCGCGATAAATACGCTTCATCTGCCCTACGTTGGAGGGCCCATACTGCGCAATCGGTATGCTCTCATCACTCTCAATGCGGCAAGGCATGCTCGTCGCCCAGAGCAACTCATCACCCAAGTGCTGATACACGAAGTGATGCAAGTCCGAGAGATAGGCAAAGAGACTCGTATTGTCGGCGAACGTGGGCGTCACCAACTCAATCAAGGCTTCTGAGTAATCGGTGGTGATGTTCTCGCTCGTCAGCGCCGAGCCTAGTCCACGGGGATGTGCGGTTTGCGCGATATATCCCTCAGGCGTCACACGCAGAGATTCTTTTTCGACGCCACGACGACCACCAGACAACGCCCGCTCTGCGCGCGCATTGATCAGGGCAGCCAATCGGCGCTCAAAGGCGCGGTCAATACGAGTGGTGGGCACGCACAATCCTTAGCAGCGGGTCACCGACCCACAAAAAAATAGCTCTTATTCATTGGGCGATGCCGCGGGGGTCTCACCAGCGAATCCGCCCGCGAAGGACCTCAAAGGCCATGGTGAAATCACCGCGCAAACTGTAGAGCGGGTACCGAAACGTCGCGGGTCTATTTTTTTCAAATACGAAATGACCGACCCACGCAAAACCGTAACCCGTCAGTAGCGCTGTCAACACTAAGATCGGTTCGCGGAGCGCGATTGCCGAAGCCAACTGCAGCAGCGCGCCCAAGGTGCCGATGACATGCAAACGTCGCGAGGTCCGATTGGCATGCTCCGCCAGATAGTAGGGATAAAATTCCTGAAACGAGTTGAAAGCCATCGCAAACGCGCCGTGTACTTAAGCAGAATGAGGAGTCATCTTGCGCCCAAGGCCCACCTAGCTGCAATCGGATCTTTGCCCAAAGACCAGTCCGCAGCCTAGACTTGGGTCTATCTGACAGCTAACTGGGGAGCGAAACGTCGTGCTATCCATCTCTGATCCCAATACGCGGGCTACGCGCCTGCGAACGCGCCACGCCGCTGGGCTGATCGCGACCCTATCGTTGACGCTAGGCGCCTGTGCAAGCTCGAGCGGCCTGCAAACGACCCTGGCCACGGCCGCCAGCGCCAATACGCCCGCGGTCGGCGTTTACCCCTCAACGTACACGGCTCCCGCCGCACCGCCCACCCTGATCCGTGGGGCGACGGTGCTCATCGGTAATGGTGAGCGCTTGGACAATGCCGACGTGCTATTACAGGACGGCGTCATCCAAGCGGTGGGCTCAGCGCTTGCCGCTCCCGCAGACGCTGAAATCATTGAAGCCAACGGCAAATGGATCACGCCGGGCCTGATCGATGTGCACTCGCACTTGGGTGTTTATCCCAGCCCAGGCGTCGAAGCGCACTCGGATGGTAATGAAGCGACGGCGCCCTCCACCGCCAATGTTTGGGCTGAACACTCCATCTGGCCCCAAGACCCGGGCTTTGAAAAAGCCTTACACGGCGGCATCACGACGCTGCATGTCTTACCCGGCTCCGCCAATCTCTTTGGTGGGCGTTCGGTGACTGTCAAAAATATCCACTCCGTCACTTATCAAGGCATGAAGTTTCCGGGCGCGCCGCACGGCCTCAAAATGGCTTGCGGTGAAAACCCCAAGCGCGTCTACGGCAATCGACGCACAGCGCCCTCCACTCGAATGGGCAATGTCGCCGGCTGGCGTGCCCAATGGATTGAGGCGCAAGAGTACGCCCGCGATCAGCGCGTGTATGCCGATCGATTAGCAAACGGCGGCGCGAACAATCCCATGCTGAGACCGCCCAAGCGTGACTTGCGTCTTGAGACCTTGGCCGCCGTGCTAGATGGAGAAATCCTTGTCCAGCATCACTGCTATCGCGCCGATGAGATGGCGATCGTGCTCGATATGGCGCGGGAGTTTGACTACCAAGTCACCGCATTTCATCATGCAACCGAGGCCTACAAAATTTCCAATCTTTTAGCCGAACGCAATGTCTGCGCTGCGATGTGGGCGGATTGGTGGGGGTTCAAAATGGAATCCTACGATGCCATCCCCGAGAACATGATCATTGTCGATGCCGCGAAAAACAGCTGCGCGGTCGTACACTCCGACTCCGAAGAAGGCATTCAAAGATTAAACCAAGAAGCCGCTAAAGGCATGGCGTTCGCCAAGCGTATGGGTATCGAGATCACCCCCGAGCACGCCATTCGCTGGCTCACATCCAATGCTGCACGGGTCATTGGTCTTGCCGATAAAATCGGCACACTCGAACCGGGTAAGATGGCCGATGTCGTCATCTGGAATCAAAATCCCTTCAGCGTCTATGCTCTGACGGAAAAGATTTTCATTGATGGCGCACTACGATTTGATCGCAGTAATCCCCCTGCGCTGCCTGAGTCCGACTTTTTGCTCGGCCAGCCCGCTGCCACGCGCGCCGTCGCGCGCTTCACTTCGGAGGGCGCACAATGATCCGTACTCAAATATTCACTCAGCATCAAGCACATAACCACGAGCGCAACCGCGGACACAAGCGCTGGACTTCCGTGCGCAGCGGCTTCAGGGCGCTTGCGATTGCAAGCGCTATCAGTGCCGCGTCGCTCGCGGAGGCGAGCGACACGCTACTGATCCAAAACGCGACGCTGTATACCGCGGCGCCCGAGGAAACCGCAGCCCAGACCAACATGGATATCCGTGTCGAAGGCGGCGTGATCACACAAGTCGGCGAGGACTTACCGACGGAAGGCGTTGCGCAGGTGATTGACGCGGCCGGACGCGCCGTGACACCTGGTGTCTTTGGCGGCATTGGCCGCATCGGGCTTGAGGAAATTGGTCTTGAGAAAACGACCGGCGATTACGCCCAACGACTCGAGCAAATGCGACCTGAGTTCGACGTCACGCTCGCCTTTAATCCTGAAGCCATGTCTCTTGGCGTACATCTCAAAAATGGCCTGACCTTCAGTGTGCTCGCGCCCGCGTCCGCTCGCGGCGGCAGTTTAGTTGCGGGCTTGGGTGCGGCGACCGCGCTCGATGGACGCCTGCCCACAGGGCCACGCGTCATGTTTGTGGATCTCGGTGGCGATGCCAATGATTTATCGGGTGGCAGCCGAGCCGCCCAATTCATGTTGTTGCGCCAAGCTTTTGTGGAAGCGAAAGCCCCCAATCTGGTCATGGTGCATGACGAGCGACTCTTAAGCCCATCGGGCCGACAAGTCCTCGTCGATTTCATCAAAAATCAGGGTGTGTTCGTCTTTGATGTGGATCGTGCGATCGATATTCAACGAACCATCGATTTTGCCCGTAGCGAGGGCGTCCGCGCGGTCATTCGCGGTGGCGCAGAAGCCTGGCGCGTAGCGGCGCAGCTCGCGAGCGCTGAGATCCCCGTCATCTTGGATCCGCTTGAGAACTTGCCATACAGCTTCGATAGCCTCGGGGCCACGCTTGAGAACGCGGCACGACTCCATCAAGCCGGTGTGCAAATCGCGATCTCGCTGCGTAGCCCACAGGTGCAAGATGCCGGTAAGACTCGCCAAGCAGCGGGCAATGCCGTCGCGCATGGTCTGCCTTGGAATGTGGGTCTCGCCGCCATTACCCGCACCCCTGCTGAAATCTTTGGGGTCGCGGATCAGTTTGGGCGCATCAGCGTAGGACGCAAAGCTGATCTGGTGATGTGGAGTGGCGATCCGCTTGATGTCAGCAGCCTTCCGGATCTCGTGTTGAGTAATGGGCGCGAGCAACCGCTCGAATCACGACATAGCGCGCTTCGAGATCGTCACTACGAACGCGTACGTCAGGGACTCGCGCGTTAATCCGCCATGCTCGTCGGATCGCAACCTCACCGAGTCGCCATCGTAGGCGGCGTGCGCCTACCGTTTGCACGCGCCTACGGCGCCTACGCCGACGCAACGAACGCTACGCTGCTCACCGCGAGCTTACGCGGCTTAGTCGAGCGCTACGGCTTACAAGGCGTGCGACTGGGTGAGGTCGCCGCCGGTGCGGTCATCAAACATTCGCGTGACTTTAATCTGACCCGCGAGTCGGTACTCGATAGTGGCCTTGATCCGCACACACCTGCTTTAGACCTGCAGCGCGCCTGTGGAACGAGCCTGGAAGCCGCGATTTTGGTTGCGAACAAGATCGCGCTCGGTCAAATCGACTCAGGCATCGCAGCCGGGGTGGACAGCATCAGCGACACTCCGGTGGTCTACCCCCGTAGCTACCAAAGAATTCTGATGAAAGCCTTTCGAGCCCGCAGTCTCGGCGCACGCCTTGCGGCGCTCTCGGGTATCCGAGCCAAACATTTCAAACCACAAGTGCCCGATGCGGGCGAGCCGCGTACCGGGCTCTCAATGGGTGAAAGCTGTGAGCTCATGGCGAAGCGCTGGCAGATCAGCCGAGCACAACAGGATGCGCTCGCACTCGAGAGTCATCGCCGCGCGAGCGAAGCATGGGATAACGGATTCTTTGATGATCTTGTGGTACCCCATGCCGGACTCGAGCGGGATGACAACATCCGCCCAGCCGCTGATCTACAAAAACTGCCCTCACTCAAACCGTGCTTTGACCGCAGTGGTAGCGGAACCCTGACGGCAGGAAACAGCACGCCGTTGACCGATGGCGCATCGAGCGTATTACTCGCCAGTGAATCTTGGGCGCGTGAGCGTGGCTTACCCATACTCGCCTGGCTGCGTTTTGGCAAAGCCTGGGCCGTGGACTTTGCAGCCAAAGAACCCGACGCTCGTGAAGGGCTACTGATGGCGCCTGCGTATGCGGTCCCCGCCATGCTCGCTGATGCCGGACTCACACTCCAAGATTTTGATTACTACGAAATCCACGAGGCGTTTGCGGCGCAAGTGCTGTGCACGCTTAAAGCCTGGGAGTCCAAAGAATTCTGCCAGACACGACTCGGCTTCAGAGAGGCGCTTGGATCTATTAACCCTGAGCGTCTAAATGTACGCGGCAGCAGTATCGCGATTGGCCACCCCTTTGCCGCCACCGGTAGTCGAATCGTAGCCACACTCGCTAAATTACTTGCTCACGATGCAACGGCGCGTCGTGGCTTGATTTCGGTCTGTACCGCAGGCGGTATGGGCGTCACCGCGATCTTAGAGAAGAACTAAAGAGAGGAACTCATCAGCCGCGCCCGCTGCTACCAAAGCCGCCTTCGCCCCGCTGACTCGCGCCAAATTCTTCGACCACTTGTAAATCCATTTGCAGCACGGGCACCACCACGAGCTGAGCAATCCGCTCACCCGGTTGAATGGCATAAGCCGTCTGCCCACGATTCCAACACGACACCATGAGCTGACCTTGATAGTCAGAGTCGATGAGACCCACCAAATTTCCCAGCACAATGCCGTGCTTATGCCCGAGCCCCGAACGCGGCAAAATCATTGCCGCAAGACCTGGATCATCCAACCAGATTGCCATACCCGTCGGCAGCAAGGTGGTCTCGCCTGGCGCGAGCGTCAACGTGTCATCAATGCAGGCGCGCAGATCGAGACCCGCCGAGCCCGACGTGGCATACGTCGGCAGCGGAAACTCAGCACCCAAACGCGGATCCAAAATACGTAGCTTGAGTGGCGGTCGGCGCACCGCCGAGGCGACCGTATCGTCGGCACTGAGATCACTCGCACTCATCAAAGACTCCTCGGCATATGCTCGGCAATCAACTTCACTAACTGCGCCGCAAGCTGTGTCTTACTCGCCGATGGCAAGCTGACGCGACCCTCGCTCGGCCAAAGCACCAATAGAGCGTTGTCGTCGCAGTCAAACCCACGATCATCGCCCACCTCGTTCGCTGCGATCATATCGAGACCTTTGCGCTCGAGCTTGTCGCGGGCATAGGACTCCACATCATGGGTTTCGGCTGCAAAGCCCACCGTAAAAGGTTTATTTTGACGTGCTGCAACCGACGCCAAAATATCCACTGTCTGCTCAAGCTCGATATCCAAACGCTCACCACTTTTTTTGAGCTTGCGGGGTGCGATCTGTATCGGACGGTAATCAGCGACTGCTGCGGTACCGATAAAAATCTGCGCGTCCTCAATGACGGCCATGACGGCGTCATGCATTTGTGCGGCGGTCAGCACATCGATCCGCGCGACACCCGGCGGGCTCGCTAATTGCACCGGACCTGCGATCAGGGTGACCTCGGCGCCAGCCGCTCGCGCAGCCTCCGCGATCGCAAAACCCATCTTGCCGCTGCTGCGATTAGTGATGTAGCGCACGGGGTCAATGGCCTCGCGCGTCGGACCCGCGGTGATGACCACCTTGCACCCCGATAAAGGCCCGTCCGCGTCCCGCGCTTGGACGTGGGCTTGGGCGTGGGCTTGCGCCATCTGCGCTTCGATGGCCGCGACGATTTCTAGCGGTTCTGACATCCTGCCGTCACCGGTTTCGCCACAGGCCTGACTGCCATGACCGGGACCGATCACCGTCACGCCACGATTACGCAGGGCCTTGACGTTATCTTGGGTGGCGGGCTTCGCCCACATCAAAGAATTCATCGCAGGCGCCACAGCCACCGGGGCGGCCGTCGCCAACAGTAAGGTGGTCAACAAATCATCGGCGCGCCCCGCAGCAATCCGCGCAAGCAGATCGGCCGTCGCCGGTGCGATCAACACCAGGTCGGCCCAGCGAGCCAGTTCAATATGACCCATCGCGGCCTCAGCGGCAGGATCCCAAAGCTCTGCGCGCACCGCGCGCCCCGAGACCGCCTGAAAGGTCGTCGCCGTCACAAACTGCTGCGCACCTTGGGTCATCACCACCTGGACCTCAGCGCCACGCTCGCGCAAGCGCCGAACTAAATCGGGCGATTTGTAGGCCGCGATGCCACCGCTGACCCCGAGTAATATGTTCAGACCCTGAAGTGCACTCATGTCCCTGCCATACGATCGGCTGATATGGGTGGGCGGATTATCGACCATCTGGGCCCCCTCGGCCATGAATCGGGCCATCGGTCGACAATCTGCGCTGGCACGGCGCTTGCGGAAGCGGTCATCCTCATCGCCGATTCAGCCACCGTCCACACCATGACTCCGATGATCGAATCCTCCCCCATCAACCTGAGCGTTCCTGAAGCGCTTCGCTCGCTGAGCGATGAAGCCCTGTTGCGCCGACTGCTGCCGCGCCCGTCGCGCGCGCTACAACGGCATCTCAAAGCCTGTGGCTCACTCGGCCAGTTACTACGCGAGACCCCTGCGATCGGGGCGAAGATGGGTATTAATCCTCTCGCTCGGGAATGGCACCGTCTGCACGCCGCACTAGAGCTCGCCCGCCGACACTACGGGGCTCCTTTGAACACCGCCTCAGTGCTCGAGAGCCCCGAGGCCACCCGACGCTTTCTGCAAGCACAGCTGCGTGATCGCCCCTACGAGATCTTCGGCTGTCTCTATCTCAACACCCGTCACCACCTCATCGCCTACGAAGAGTTGTTCCGTGGCACGCTCGATGGCGCGGCCGTCCATCCACGCGAAGTCCTGCGCCAGGCGCTCACACACAATGCGGCAGCGATCATCGCCGTACACAATCACCCCTCCGGGGTCGCCGAGCCGAGCCGCGCCGATGAGATGATCACTCGGCGATTGGGCGATGCACTCTCACTGATCGAGGTCCGACTGCTCGATCATGTGATCATTGCGGGGCCCCATACGGTGTCACTCGCCGAGCGCGGCGTGCTCTAGCGCTTGCCGAGCGCCTTGCAGACTGGTATAAAGCTCCCCCTTTTGCTCGGGCGCTATCCGCCCTAGCATACGTAACTAATTGATTTGGAAGGGCTTCGTACCATGTCTCGGGTCTGCGAAATCACTGGCAAGCGCCCTGTTACGGGCAACCGCGTGTCTCACGCCAATAACAGGAAGCGTCGTCGCTTCCTGCCCAACCTGCATACCCAGCGTTTTTGGCTGGAGAGTGAGCAGCGTTGGATCTCGCTGCGCGTGAGCACCAAAGCGTTGCGGACGATTGAAAAGAATGGTTTGGATGTCGTGGTCGCCGATCTGCGCGCCCAAGGCATGAAGATCTGAGTCGGAGCTCATAGGCCATGCGCGAAAAAGTCAAACTGCTCTCCTCGGCCGGCACCGGCCATTTTTATGTGGCGATGAAGAACAAGCGCTTACATCCCGAAAAGATGGAAATGCGTAAGTACGACCCAGTCGTACGTAAGCACGTCGCCTACAAAGAAACCAAAATCAAATAATTAGCCGGGGCGTATTGCCCCGGACAGGCGGCCCATGCCCGAGCTGCCCGAAGTCGAAACCACCTGCCGCGGCCTGCTGCCCCACGTGACGGGGCGCCGTGTGCGTGGGCTCACCCTTTACGAGCGACGCCTGCGCTGGCCCGTGCCTGCCTCGTTGCCCAAAGAGATTGCAGGTCTCTCTATCCAAGCGCTCTCGCGTCGCGCCAAATATTTACTCCTGCGACTCGAAGATAACTCGCATTTGCTCATCCATCTTGGGATGTCCGGGAGCTTGCGAATCGTCTCGGCTGATACCCCACGACTGAAGCATGATCATTACGAGCTCGAACTCGATAGCGGGCAGTTACTGCGTTTTAACGATCCTCGCCGATTCGGCTCTCTACATCGACTCGTCGGCGACCCCTACTCGCACCCTCTGCTGCGCGCGCTGGGGCCCGAACCTTTATCCACAGATTTTTCTGTGGATTATCTTTGGCCTAAATTAAGAAAACGTCGAGTCGCTATTAAATCTTTGATCATGAATGCGAATATCGTCGTCGGAGTTGGTAACATCTATGCGAGCGAAGCGCTGTTTCTGGCGGGTATTCGGCCCGGTCGTCAGGCGCGCGGCCTTACGCGAGAGCAAACCGCGCGACTTGTGACAGCGATCCAGACAGTACTCGCCCGAGCGATCAAAGTGGGGGGGACCACTTTGAGAGATTTTGTCGGTGCTGATGGCAAACCGGGATACTTCCGACAACAGCTCAACGTCTATGAACGCGCAGGTGACCCCTGTCGGCAGTGCGAAACCCCGGTTCGTACCCGCGTGCTCGGCCAACGAGCGACTTATTGGTGCCCGCAATGCCAACAGTAGCGAAGACGACTCCCTTGACCCGTCAAAAGCTGCTGCGTCACTTTCGGCAAGTGGATCCGCGCATGGCGGAGCTCGTGGAACGTGCCGGCCCTTATCGTCTGCAACACACCGCAAAGGAAGCCCCATTTCGCTATTTGGCCCGCGCCATCATCGCGCAACAAATCAGCGGTCGGGCCGCCGCCACGATCACCGAACGTATGATTAGCGTATGCCTTGCGAGCTATGAAATTCCAGGGACGTCAACCGACAAAGATTACTTCCCCAGTCCAAAAGCGCTGCGTGCGATTTCCGCGGAGCGATTACGTAGTGCAGGCGTGTCGAGCGCAAAAGCGCGAGCGCTCCATGATTTAGCCGATAAAGCTCTGCAGGGTCAGATCCCCGATGCCAAAGCGCTGAATGGCCTCGATGATCAGCAAATCATTGATGAGCTCACCGTCGTACGCGGCGTAGGCCCCTGGACCGTGCAGATGATGCTGATGTTCCAGCTCGGCCGACCCGATGTGATGGCCGCGACCGACTATGGCGTACGTAAAGGGTTCATGCTTTGGTATCGCAAACGACGGTTACCAACTCCCGCAGAGCTGACTCAGTTCGGTGCTCGGTGGGCCCCTTATCGAAGTGCCGCCTGCTGGTATCTTTGGCGAGCACTGGAACTTAAGAGCGCGGCAGACGCCTAAACATCAACGTTAAATGTAAACGCGCAGTCTCCGCGGGCCCAGAAAAATCTTGGGCTTCCGCAAATGATGAGGGTCGCTCTGCACCCTCCAACGCGTAGCAGATAGTCAAGAGATCCGTACCAGCTTCATCCACCCCAAGCTCACAGATGGCAGCGATCGACTTTGAAGGGGCGGACGACTCCGTATTTAAATCAAGCATCCATGGCTGCGAATTGATTTTGAGCTGATAAGGACCTTGATTGACGGGCTGACCGCCTCGATCAAAGATGACGTAGCGCTCAGCATCAAATTGCAGATGCGCAACCTGTATCTCCGCCACATCCAGCACGCGACCACTCACCGACGCAGCCACCGGATGCCACGCGCCAATTAGATGCTGCGCACTCGACATCCCAACTCCAATAACTCTTTGATGGCTGGCAAAACTTTGCTCGGGGCTAAATCGCACTCAAGGGCTGCGTCGATGTCGCGCAAGCGCTTTTGCGACGACCGGATGTACGAACTCACTCACATCACCGCCGAGTACCGCAATTTCCCGAACCAGAGTCGATGAAATAAACGTGAACTGTTCCTGCGGCGTAAGAAACACCGTCTCCAAATCAGGCGCTAAATGGCGGCTCATGTTGGCAAGCTGAAATTCAAATTCGAAGTCCGAGACGGCTCGCAATCCCCGCATGATGACGCTGAGCCCATGCTGTCTCGCAAACTCGACCGTCAGCCCGGAATATCCCATGACCTCAACATTAGGCAGGTCTGCGATCACCTCGCGGGCAAGTGTCACACGCTCATCCAAAGAAAACATCGGCGCTTTATTGGGATTGGCGGCCACCGCGATCACCACCCGCGAAAACATTTTTGACGCCCGTCGAACGAGATCCTGATGACCATTGGTGATGGGATCAAATGTCCCCGGATACAGCGCAGCACTCATGACCCTGCCTCCCCAGCATGGTTAGACTGATTGACCTGGGCGTGTCGATAGAGATGATACCCGACCTCACCGGCGACTCTCGAACGCAATGATTCCCAGCGTGTCGTGTCGAGACTGGCCAAAACCGCGGGTGCTGCCGAGGGTGTCTCGAGATAAACGAGAGCCTGTGGTGCGAAGTTCGCTCCTTGCTCTAAGGCACGGATCGCGGCAGACCACAAATCACGATCAAAAGGGGGGTCCAAGAAGACGATATCGAAAGGCCCGCGTGCATCGCCGCTACGGCCCGACGTCGGCCCTCGCGATAACCACTCGATACTGTCAGCGCCTTGCACGTGATAGCGGGTAGGCTCGACCTGCCAGGCCTGTAAATGCTCGGCGATCGCCGTCACACAGCGTGCATCGCGATCGAGTAATACAACCTCGGCAGCCCCGCGCGAAAGCGCTTCAATACCGAGCGCTCCGCTACCGGCGAAGGCGTCGAGCACCCGCGCGCCAGGCAGATACGGCGCAAGCCAGTTGAAAACGGTCTCCCGCACCCGATCAGGCGTCGGCCGCACCGTTGTCCCCTTGGGAAAGCGCAAACGTCGCCCGCGAAACGCGCCGCCGATGATGCGGACAGATTGAGATGTGACGCTCACGCGTGAAGGTTAGCCGTCTACACGTCGGGCAGCCACTCGCGATTTCACCGGACACGCTCGGGATCCTCTTCATTTGCGTGGTCGCCACTTCAAAAGATCGCCTAAAATCGCGGCATGGCTGACTCCCCGCGCTTCTTCCAGCGTTTGCGTAACGTGTTTAGTCGCGCAAGCGATAAACCGAACTCAGGAAGCGGTATCGCGGCCGAGCTCACTCGGCTGATTGGACCGCGGCGCATTGACGCCGATGCACTCGAGGAGCTGGAGACAAGATTGCTCGCCGCCGATGTGGGTGTTGAGGTCACCGAGACCCTGCTAGAGGATTTGCGTCGACGCGTAGCCCGTCAGGAATTGGGTGATGTACAAGCGCTCCTCAACGCGCTACGCGAGGACATCGTGCGGCTCCTCAAACCCGTTGAACAAGCGCTCAGCTACGAATCTGCCGAGCGGCCTTTTGTCATCTTAGTAGTGGGCGTCAACGGTTCGGGTAAAACCACCACCATCGGCAAGCTCGCCAATCGCTTACAGCGCGAGGGCAAACAGGTCATGCTCGCAGCCGGCGACACATTTCGAGCAGCTGCTGTCGAACAACTTGGCATCTGGGCGGAACGTAGCGGCGCTGAACTCATTGCCCAAACCACAGGAGCCGATCCCGCTGCGGTCGGTTTTGATGCGCTGGGTGCTGCGCGCAGTCGCGGCGCGGATGTGCTCATCATTGATACCGCTGGCCGCTTACAAGCGCAGGCGCAGTTAATGGAAGAGCTCAAAAAAATCCGCCGCGTCCTCGGCAAACTGGATCCCACCGCTCCACACGAAGTCCTGCTCGTACTCGATGCCAATCAAGGGCAGAATGCCTTGCGACAAGCTGAACAGTTCACGGCCGATGTCGGCGTCAGTGGCCTAGTCCTCACCAAACTCGACGGAAGCGCCAAAGGAGGCATCGTGCTCGCTATCGCGCGCAAGCTCAAATTGCCGATCCGCTATGTGGGGATTGGCGAAACCAGCGAGGACTTTGGCCCCTTTTCGGCGGAAGCGTTTGCCGATGCTTTGCTCAGTCGAGGGTCGCGGCATGATTGAATTCGAACGCGTATTCAAAAGATATCCGAACGGCCGTGAGGCCTTGCATGATGTCTCATTGCAGATCGAAGCCGGTGAGTTTGTATTTTTGACCGGACGATCAGGCGCGGGCAAAAGCTCGTTACTCAAATTGATCGCGTTACTGGAGCGCCCTACGCGAGGACAACTCATCGTCAATGGACAAGATACGGGCCGTTTGCCGCGTCGAGCCATTCCCGCGTATCGCCGTCGACTGGGGATTGTCTTTCAAGACCATCAATTATTGATGGACCGCCCCATTTACGACAATGTCGCGCTGCCTTTGGTCGTCTCGGATACGCGCTTTCGCGATATCGACAAACGCGTACGAGCCGCCTTAGATCAAGTGGGCCTCCTTGGGCGCGAACGAGTCTTGCCGGCAGAACTCTCCATCGGTGAACAGCAGCGCGTCGGTATCGCCCGCGCGGTCGTTGCGAAACCGACGGTACTCATCGCGGATGAGCCAACGGGCAACCTCGATCATGCACTCGCTCGCGATGTCATGAATCTATTTCAAAGATTTCAAGAGGTGGGGGTCACTGTCGTGATTGCCACACACGATCTAGCGCTGGTGCAGGAACTCGGACATCGAGAAGTGCATATTGATGACGGTAGGGTGATTGTATGATTTCCCCTATCACGTATTTGATGCGACATGTACTCGCCTTTTTGGGCGCCTTAGGCCGACTCATGCGTCGACCGCTGGGCACGCTATTGACCACCTTCGTGATCGCACTGGCGCTCGCCCTCCCCACTGGCCTCTGGCTACTCGTCAAAAATGCACGGATCGCAACGGGTGGCCTTGCCGAGACCGTCGAGCTCGCGGTCTACCTGCGAACCGATGTGTCGCTGCCATCGGCTGAAGCCCTCGCTGAGCGCACCCGCAAGCGCGCCGGGGTGGAATCGGTGATTTTGGTCAGCGCGGATGATGCACTCAAAGAATTTCGCGAATATGCAGGGTTCGGCGATGCGATCGATGCACTCGGTCGTAATCCGCTGCCGCACCTACTGCGAGTGCGTCCTGCACTCGAAGAAGCGGATCCCGTGAGTGTGGCGGCGCTGCAGCGCGATCTCAGCGCCTGGCCCGAGGTCGAGTCCATCCGCTATGACAGCGCGTGGTTACAGCGGCTAGAGGCGCTATTCGCGGTACTGCAAGCGCTCTTTCAGGCCCTCGCGGTGGTGTTTTCGCTCGGTGTACTCGCCGTGATCGGCAATGCCGTCCGACTGGAAATCGCGAGTCGCCGGGCGGAAATCGAAGTCACCAAACTGGTCGGTGGCAGTGATGCCTTCATCAGGCGGCCATTCCTCTATAGCGGCCTGCTGTATGGCGTCGTAGGTGGGGTACTGGCGATGTTGATGCTGAGCGCACTCGGTTGGGTACTCGAGGGACCTGTGGCAGCGCTCTCGCTCGAGTATGGCAGTCGCTACAACTTAGCGGGGTTACACCCGGAAGAGGCCGGTCTGCTGTTGATCGCAAGCGGCGCGCTGGGGCTGATTGGCGCCTGGGTGGGGGCCGCTCGGCAGCTCAAGGCCATCGATCCTCAGCCCTGATCGGGCATCTCCGACCCCGCGGGCGGCCGAGGGGGACGCTGGCCGAGCGGGGCTGCGGGGAACTGAGGGGCTTAGCACTCGGTCTATTGGAGTGCTAAACTCGGGCCTGGAGGTATTTCAGTCATGACCACCCACGCACTGGCAACCCGCGATGTTGATCTCGCGCTGAGCGGCCCGCTCGGGAGTCTCGACGCCTATCTCGAACGTATTTCGAAGGTGCCGGTGCTGTCGCGCGAGCAAGAACTGAGCCTCGCCCAGCGTCTGCGCGATGAGCAAGACGTCGACGCCGCCCGCACACTCGTGTTGTCGCATCTGAGATTCGTCGTGCATATCGCGCGCGGCTATCGGGGCTATGGCTTGCCGATGGGCGATATCGTGCAAGAGGGTAACGTGGGCTTGATGAAAGCCGTCAAACGCTTTGACCCCGAGCTCGGTGTACGGCTGGTGTCCTTCGCGGTGCACTGGATCCGCGCTGAAATTCACGAATACGTGTTGCGCAACTGGCGCTTGGTCAAAGTCGCGACCACCAAGGCGCAACGTAAGCTGTTTTTTAATCTTCGTCGGATGAAGAAAAATTTGTCGTGGCTGTCGGCGGATGAGACCGCAGAAGTCGCTCGTGAACTCGGCGTGTCCACCGCTGAGGTGACGGAGATGGAGCGTCGCTTGTCCGCACGCGACCTATCTTTTGATCCGTTATCGGCGGAGGGCGACGAAGACGAGAGCTACGCGCCGACGCAGTATCTGCCAGCGCCTGATGCGGACCCCGCGACCCACGTGGAAGAACACGAATGGGAAGAAAACACGCAGGTGTTACTACGCCTGGCCATTGAAGAGCTCGATCCGCGTAGTCGGGATATTGTGCAGAGCCGATGGATGGCCGGTGATGGCGATAAAGCGACGCTACACGATCTGGCCGATAAGTATGGCGTCTCAGCGGAGCGTGTCCGACAGCTCGAAGCAAACGCGATCAAAAAATTGCGTGGCTTGATGCTCGAGCACGCCTAAGCGCCCCCTCGCCGTCTCACTACCTCGCTAGCCTTTAAGCGCCTCTTCGAACACGATCGCGTGTAAGCGAGCGGTATACGCTGCATCGCGCGCATAACCCCCTGCCAGGGTAATCACCATCGGTAAGCCCTCGGCACGGGCAAAGTCGAGCACCAGCCGCTCGCGGGTGCGCAGACCCTCTTCAGTCAGCGTAAAGCGGCCATAGCGATCGCCTGCCATCACATCGACGCCCGCCAAATAAAAGACTAATTCGGGCGCGCAATGCTGCCGGATGTATCGCAAAGCCTGCTGCAAGGACTCCAGATAGCGCTCATCTCCGGTACCGTCTGGCAACCCTACATCAAGACTCGAGCACATTTTTTGCGCCGGGTAATTGCGCTCCCCATGCATCGAAAATGTGAACACACGCTCGTCATTCTCAAAGATTTTAGCGGTGCCGTTCCCTTGATGCACATCCAGATCGATAATGAGCGCGCGCTGACAGCGCCCCTCATGTTGGAGCTTACGAATCGCCACGGCGACATCATTCAGCACACAGAACCCTTCGCCATGATCGGCAAAGGCGTGATGAGTGCCGCCTGCTAAATTGCCGCCCAACCCCTCGGCTAAGGCCGCTTCACTGGCTAATACGGTACCGCTGACCGCCAAACGCGAGCGGCGTAATAAGCGCGCACTCCAAGGCACACCTAGGCGCCTGACCTCTGCCTCGCTGAGCCCATCACCAAAAATACGCTCGAGATAATCCGCAGTATGTACCCGCGCCAAATGCTCACGCGCAATCTCCTCGGGCAGCATGATGCGCTCAGCCGGTAGTAAACCTTGCTCACGCAGCACGTCATACACCAAGGTGTATTTGGCCATCGGGAAGGGATGACCTGTCGGTAGCGGCAGGTAGTAATCGGGGTGGTGACTGACTTTCAACTTGGAGCCGAATCCCTTAAAAGGTAGTTAAGAAAAGGGGGACGTTGATGCGAGCCTTAACGGGCGGAATGGTAGTCAGCCAAGCGCTTGGGCGCTATGGCGTTCGGAGTGTCTTCGCGCTCGCGGGTGCCTCGCATACCTATCTGCTCGATGCGCTCCAACAAGATGGCTGGCAGATTTATAGCCACCGTCATGAGTCGGGCTGCGTGAGTGCGGCCGATGGCTACGCGCGCGTCACAGGCCAACTCGGTATCGCGCTCATCATCGCAGATCAAGGCATGCCGAATGCCATCAACGGGATTGCCACCGCCTTTCAGGCGGGCTCACCCGTCCTCATTCTCGTCGCTCGCTTACCCAATTCTTGGACGGAAGCCGAAAGCGAGTACGACAATCTCAAACAGCCGCTGGTCAGTAGCATCAGCAAATGGGCGCGCACTGTGCCTTCCGCCAATCGGCTCGCTGAATATGTGGATACCGCGGCTAAACGCGCCTTAAGCGGGCGACCAGGGCCTGTGGTTCTACAGATACCCCAAGAATATCTTGGTGAAACCGTTGCCCCGGAGACAAGCCTGTCCGCACGGCCCGCCCCTGCAAGTCGTCCCGCTCCCGATGCGGGGGCGATACGGGAAGCCGCTCAAAGATTGTATCGCGCCAAGACGCCGCTACTGATTACCGGTGCGGGCGCGACCCAATCGGATGCCGCAGAGATCATTGCGCGCTTAGCCAAAGATTTTTCGCTACCGATCGCAGGCAATAGTCTCGGGCGTGGTCTAGTGGCCGAAAATTTCGTCACGAGTTTCAACTGGCCGTATATGCAGTATGTCGCCCATCAAGCCGATGTGGTCTGCGTGCTCGGCTCACGATTAAAACAACGCCTGGGCTACGGTCTACCGCCTCGATTTGCGCGTGATGCGACGTTCATTCAAGTGGATATTGAAGCCGAAGAGCTCTCGCGCAATCGCCGAGTCGAGATCCCCATCGTCGCGGATGTGCGTCTCGCCTGTGAAGCCTTGTACCGCGAGCTCGAAGCGCTGAGAGCCGCCGATCCCACTCACGCTGACTCGATCAACCCAGCGCGCCACAATTGGGTTTATCAGGCGCTCGCACCCCGTCGCCAAGCACTCGATGCATTGCGAGCCTCCGTCAAACCGGCTGCGGGCACGCTACACCCCCTACAGCTTGGCGACCGACTCGCCGCCAAACTCCCTGACGATGCCATCGTGGTGGGTGATGGTGCCGACATCCAGAACTGGATGTATGCGAGCCTAGCCGTCAAACGTAATCCAGGCTTCATGGATCACTACCCAATGGGCGCCATGGGAGTCGGGACACCGCTTTCGGTGGGCGCCGCTGCAGCCGCCAAAGAAATATCACAGACGTGCACGAAAAACCTGCGTCAAGTAGTCCTGGTCACGGGAGATGGGGCATTTGGCTTTTATCCCGCCGAATTACATGCCGCCGCGCTAGCGGGGCTCAAATTAATTGTCATTATCGGCAATGATGGCGCCTGGGGCACAGAACTACATGGCCAGCTAGCTATCCTCGGGCGTAGCGTCAACACGGAGCTACAGCACCTGCCCTATGAAAAGGTCGCCGAAGGGTTTGGCTGTCGCGGCGAAGCCGTCACGGAGCTTGCGCAATTAGATAGCGCGCTTGAGCGCGCCTTTACCGCTGACGGTCCTTACCTGCTCAATGTGCATATTGACCGTCATGCAGGGGCGCTGCTGAAAACCGAGCCACTGGTGCGGATGATCTTATTTGACGATTTGGAAAAGAATCTTTGACTCTTTGCGAGGAAAGGCATGACAACTGAAGTTAAAGCACAACCCCACCCCTACCCGCACCCCGCTTACGCTTGGTATGTCGTGGTGGTTTTGCTGCTCGCCTATATCCTCGCCTTTGTCGATCGCGAAATCATCGCGCTCTTAGTGCCGGATATTAAAGCGAGCCTCCAAATCAGCGACACCCAAATGAGTCTACTGCTGGGTGGTGCATTTGCCGTGTTCTATACGTTTTTTGGCGTGATCATCGCGTGGTTTGCCGATCGAGGTAACCGGCGTTGGTTGATCTTTGCAGGAGTGACTTTCTGGAGTCTCATGACAGCCGCCTGCGGGTTTGCGACCTCGTATGCCGCGCTCTTTCTTGCTCGTGTTGGCGTCGGCGCGGGCGAGGCGGCACTCAACCCCTCAGCGCTCTCTATCCTCAAAGATTATTTTCCACCTGACAAAATCGGTAGAGCAATTGGTCTTTACACGGCAGGTGTATCAAGCGGCAGTGGTCTCGCATTCATTTTTGGTGGCGCCATCTACCCGAAGATTAAAGCGGCGGGCCCGGTCGAGCTACCCTTACTCGGTTGGCACGAGCCTTGGCAGCTGATGTTTATTTACGTAGGGCTCCCTGGACTTTTGATCGCGCTGCTTGCGCTGACCATCAAAGAGCCGGTCCGGCGCGAATTTCTAGCAAGCGGCGTCAAGCCCATTGCTTCACCCGTCAATAAAACGCTGGCCCATCTCTTCAGCCGATGGCGCGCATTTTTGGTGTTGTTTTTTGCCCTCTCGGGCCTTGCGATCATGGCGTATGGAATCGGCTTTTGGATTCCGGAGTTTCTACGTCGCACTTATGATCTCAGCCCCGAAGAACTGGGCTTCTGGGTGCAATGGCGTGGCGTCATTACCATCGTCTTTGGCCTGTCAGGCGTGTTGATCGGCGGCTGGATGAGCGATTATTTCCAGAAGCGTTATGAAGATGGTTATGTGCGCGTCTGTCTCGCCTCCTTCGTGGTGATGGCGACAGGGTACTGTCTCTTTACGCTGATGCCGACGCCCTTACTCGCGGTCTTGTTTTTGATACCGGCTACGCTCGGTGCGGCCGCACCGACTGCGGCGGGTGCCGCAGCCGTCGTCGCCATCGCACCGCCCACCATGCGCGCCCAAGTCGTGGCGTTTTATTACTTTGTTCTGAACGCCGTTGGTTTTTTTGTGGGTCCCACGGCGGTCGCGATGGTCACCGACTTTTACTTTGCCGATGAAGCCCAACTGCGATATTCAATGTTCGTGGTAGCACTGGTCGTTTCCATCATCGGTACGGCGCTACTGATCTATAACTTGCCACATTTCCGCGCTGCGGCCCGTGAAGCAAAGCAGTGGGCGGTGGACCCGAGCTGACCGTTACACTGAAAACGCATTTTTTACTGAGGAGCCTATCGATGTCCAAAGCCCCTGCAGACCCCAAGCTGCCTATCCTGCAACGAGATCATCGCAGCGTGATGGGCAAAATCCTCTACACCAGCAACAAGCCAGATCGGTTAGGGCAGGAGCGTGGGCGCGAGTATTTCCGCATGGACATGCACGCGGATGGCACGCGGACCTGTACCGCGCACTGCGAAATCGATGATCGGCCCTCCGTCATGCGCGATATCACTTACTCGCTCGATGCCGATTGGATGCCGACGGATTGTTTCGTACGTCTATCGGTCGCGAGCAAATTCATGGGTTCGGGCTGGTTTCGCTTTCATCCGCAGTTTGCCGAATGCGAAACCTACACCTCGCTCGAGGGTCGCGTAACGCAACGTATGGATCTCAGTACACCGCTTCTGACCTTTCAGAACCATGCGATCGCCTGTGATGCATGGCACCTTCGCCTCATCGATCAAAATAAACCGGGTGTCGTACAACGCATCCCGCAAATGTTGCTCTCCTCACCCGATCACCGCGGGGCAACGGGACCGATGCTGTTTTCGATCGGACTTAATCTGGTCTTCGTCGGTCCCGAAAAAGTCACGGTCGGCGCGGGCACGTTCGATGCGCTGCATTTCCAGTTTGTGGCCAATCCTGAGCTCCCCGAAGAGCATCCCCCTTACGACGTCTGGTGTACGGCCGATGGGGATTTCCTCTTCCTGAAGGGTCAGGTGGCCGGCTACATGCAGACCTATTACGAGCTGGTCGAGCTCTCGCGCGGACCGCACTGGAGTAATCCTTAAGACTTATTCGCCACAGCTGTTGCGAAAAATTCACACACTTTTGATTCCAAAGTGCTAGACTAAAACCGTCTGTATCGCTGAAGAGACGTGTAATGCGTTGATTTAATAGCGATTTCAGGCGGCTGAAGTGAAAAAGCGTCGCCGCTTAAGCTTTGCAACAAAGTTTGATGCGTTGCGCCAACAACACAGCAGCTTTGGTAATCGACGCGGGCACGGTACAAAGCGGCCTCCTTTTGGCGGCTTTGCGCAGCGAACGCACGTGAGCACACGTGGGCCAGGTGAGCCGGAGAGTTTCTCCAACGCAGCAGCCGTTATGGATTATCGCTCGCGGGGGGGCTCCTTTGTAGCCGCCGTATAGTGATGGACCAGAGAGCAACTGAAACCCCGCCCTCGGGCGGGGTTTTTTTATGCGGGCAAGTCGCTACGTCCCATCAACCACTCGTCACAGGCGCGTGCGGCGCCCCGACCTTCGTTGATCGCCCACACAACAAGGCTCTGTCCGCGTCGGCAGTCACCTGCGGCAAAGACGCCGGCTTGGTTGGTCGTATACCGACCATACTCGGCTTTCACGTTCTGACGCTCATCGAGTTCCAGTCGCAGATCGTGAGGCAAACCGGTTTCAGGACCGGTGAATCCCATCGCAAGCAGCACTAATTGAGCAGGTAGGGTTTGCTCGGTGCCCGGCTGCTCGACAACCACCATACGACCCTCGGCATTACGCTCCCAGCCAACCTTGACAGTGACAATTTCTTTGACTCTGTCATTCTCATCACCTACGAATTTTTTGACTGTAGTCAAAAACACGCGTGGATCGTGACCGAATTTAGCGGCCGCTTCCTCTTGGCCATAATCGGTCTTAAAGACGCGAGGCCACTCTGGCCACGGGTTATCGTCTGCACGCTCAAGCGGTGGCTTTGGCATGATTTCAAACTGGGTGAGCGTACGGCAGCCGTGACGCATGGCGGTACCCACGCAATCGGTACCCGTATCGCCACCACCAATCACCATCACATCTAGACCTTTAGCGTGGATGCTCGCCGAGGCAGGATCTTTGGCGAGCAAGGCTTGCGTGCTCGTCGTGAGGTAGTCCATGGCAAAGTGCACGCCCGAAAGTTCACGTCCCTCGATCGCCAGATCGCGTGGCTGCGTGGCGCCCGTGCACAAGACGACCGCATCAAAATCGCGACGCATCAGCTCGGCTTCATAGTTTTCACCGACGGTCACATTGCAGACGAACTTAATGCCCTCTTCCTCGAGCAAGCGGATACGTCTGGCGACAATATCCTGCTTGTCGAGCTTCATATTTGGGATGCCATAGGTCAGCAAACCGCCTGGGCGATCCGCACGCTCCAAGACGGTCACCGAGTGCCCGGCCCGATTGAGCTGCGCGGCGGCGGCCAGACCCGCAGGACCCGAACCGACCACAGCGACTTTCTTTCCCGTTCGAACCGCCGGCGGCTCTGGGACGACCCAGCCTTCTTCAAAGCCTCGCTCAATGATCGCGTGCTCAATATTTTTAATCGTTACCGGTGGCGCATTGATACCCAATACGCAAGAGCCCTCACACGGTGCAGGGCAGACTCGGCCGGTGAATTCCGGGAAGTTATTGGTCCGGTGCAGACGATCAAGCGCTTCGCGCCATAAGCCTCGATAAATGAGATCGTTCCACTCAGGAATCAGGTTATTAATGGGGCAGCCCGTTGCCGAGCCGCTCAACATTTTGCCGGTGTGACAAAACGGCACACCGCAATCCATACAACGTGCGGCCTGATTGCGCAGTCCCTTCTCATCCAACTCGTGATGAAATTCTCGCCAATCCTTCACACGCTCGAGCGGTGCCCGATCGAGTGGCGTTTGACGCAGATATTCAATAAAACCTGTTGGCTTACCCATGATCAGTTCCCACCAACTCGCGAGAGGTCTCGCGAGTTCTCCTCGAATGCCGCCATGATGGCCTCGTCGCCCGACAAGCCCTGATCATGCGCACGTTTAATACAGGCCAGTACGCGCTTGTAATCTTTGGGGATAACTCGTACGAATTTCGGCAGCATGGTCGGCCATGCGTCTAACACGCGCTCGGCAACTCCGCTCGCAGTGTATTCATGATGGCGCCGGAGTAAGTCCTGCAATGCGCGCGCCTCCTCGGCGTCCTCGACTCGCTCGACCTCGACCATCGCCATATTGATCCGCGACTCAAACTCGCCCTGCTCGTCTAAGACGTAGGCGACACCGCCGGACATGCCAGCGCCGAAATTACGTCCTGTCGGACCGAGCACCACCACGCGTCCGCCTGTCATGTATTCGCAGCCATGGTCACCGACGCCCTCCACGACGGCGTCCACACCGCTATTGCGCACCGCAAAGCGTTCACCGGCCTGGCCACGCACGAATAACTCACCGGCGGTCGCGCCGTAGAGCGCGACGTTACCAATGATGATGTTTTGCTCAGGGACAAATGCCGAATTCTTAGGCGGTAGAATGACTAATTTACCGCCACACAAGCCCTTGCCCACATAATCGTTGGCATCACCCTCGAGCGTGAAGCTCATGCCAGGCGTGACAAACGCACCAAAACTCTGCCCAGCCGAGCCGTTGAATCGGATACGAATCGTGTCAGCCGGTAAGCCTTCAGCGCCCCAGCGACGCGTTATCTCGCTTGCGGTGATCGTACCGACCACGCGATTGACGTTGCGGACCTTGAGTTCAGCTTCCACTTTTTCACCGCGCTCGATCGCGGGACGGCAGATCTCAAGCAGATCCGTCACATCCAATGATTTATCGAGACCATGGTCCTGCTCCATCTGCTTAAAGCGACCCACTTCAGGTCCCAGATCCGGCTGATAAAGGATGTTGGTGAAATCAAAACCATGCGCCTTCCAGTGATCGATCGCTAGCTGCGGCTCGAGGCGATCCACGCGGCCGATCATTTCATCGACGGTACGGAAGCCAAGCTCGGCCATGAGCTCCCGCATCTGCATCGCGACGAAGCGCATGAAATTCACGACATGCTCTGGCTTACCCGCAAAACGCTCCCGTAATTGAGGGTTTTGCGTGGCCACGCCTGCGGGGCAGGTATTGAGGTGGCAGACCCGCATCATGATGCAACCAACCGATACGAGCGGCGCGGTCGAGAAGCCAAATTCCTCAGCCCCCAGCAACGCGGCAATGATGACGTCACGACCCGTCTTTAATTGACCATCGGTCTCGACGGTAATGCGGCTGCGTAAATTATTGAGTACTAAGGTTTGATGCGTTTCAGCTAAGCCGAGCTCCCACGGCAAGCCTGCGTGGGTGGTCGACGTTAAGGGCGAGGCGCCGGTACCGCCGTCATACCCACTGATGAGCACCACATCCGCGTGCGCCTTGGAAACACCGGCCGCAATCGTTCCGACGCCCACCTCAGCCACGAGTTTCACGCAAATGCGCGCATCGCGATTCGCGTTCTTGAGATCATGGATGAGCTCAGCGAGATCTTCGATGGAGTAGATATCGTGATGCGGTGGCGGGGAAATGAGCCCCACGCCAGCGGTCGTGTGTCGCGTCTTGGCAATCCACGGATACACCTTAGTGCCCGGCAACTGACCGCCTTCGCCTGGCTTTGCGCCCTGCGCCATTTTGATCTGGATTTCTTTGGCATTCACGAGATATTCACTCGTTACCCCAAAGCGACCCGAGGCTACCTGCTTAATCGCAGAGTTCTTCGAGTCTCCATTCGGCAGCGGCTTGAACCGCTCTGGATCTTCGCCTCCTTCGCCTGTATTGCTCTTGCCGCCAATACGGTTCATGGCGATCGCCAAGGTTTCATGGGCTTCTTGACTGATCGAGCCATAGCTCATGGCGCCCGTTTTAAAGCGCCGCATGATGCTCTCGATCGGCTCGACTTCCTCCAAAGAAATCGGTTCAGCTTCTTTGAAATCGAGTAGACCGCGCAGCGTGGATAAATTACGGGCGCGATCGTCGATCAGGCGAGCATACGATTTGAAAGTCTCGTAGCTACCCGTACGAACAGCCTTTTGCAAACGATGGATGCTCTCAGGGTTGAACACATGGAACTCACCATCCGCGCGCCATTGATATTGACCACCGGTTGGCAAGACATGGTCTGACACGGTGCGCTCGGGGAACGCCAGTCGATGGCGAATCAGGGTTTCCTCCGCGAGCGTCTCGAGACCAATCCCACCGATTCGCGATGCTGTGCCCGCAAAATATTCGTCAATCAGATCCTGACGCAGACCAATCGCCTCAAAGACCTGCGCGCCGTGATAGCTCTGCACAGCAGAGATACCCATCTTAGACATGACCTTAATTACGCCCTTAGTGGCCGCCTTCACAAAGTTGGCGCAGGCCAGTCGATGATCGACATTGGGCAGCAACTCTTCGCGGATCATGCCGTCCAAAGTCTCGAAGGCGAGATACGGATTGATGGCGCTCGCGCCATAGCCGATTAACAATGCGAAATGATGGACCTCTCGCGCTTCGCCGGTTTCAAGCACCAGCGATACCCGCATGCGCGAGCCTTCACGGATGAGATGATGATGCAGAGCGGACATCGCCAGTAGAGCCGGGATCGCTGCGTATTCTTTGTTCACGCCACGATCAGTCAAGATCAAAATATTGACCTCATCGCGCTCGATCAAGCGGCACGCTTCTGCTCGGATACGCTCAATCGCACGCTCAAGACCCGCCTCGCCCTCGCGAACCTTGAATAGCATCGACAATTGCCCAACCTTAAGCCCAGGCAGCGCGACACGCCGAATCTTCGCGAAATCTTCGTTGGTGAGGACCGGTGCTTTCAACTCAATGCGGCGACAGTCAGTCGGCTTGGGGTCGAGCAGATTCCCCTCAGACCCTAGCCAAACATCCGACGACGTGATGATCTCTTCACGGATGCTGTCGATCGGGGGATTCGTGACCTGCGCAAAAAGCTGCTTGAAGTAATCATAGAGCAGGCGTGACCGCTGCGAGAGTACGGCGAGCGGCGTGTCATTGCCCATTGAGCCGACCGCTTCAACCCCATCACGCGCCATCGGCGCAAGCAGAATCCGCTGGTCTTCAAAGGTGTATCCAAACGCCATTTGCCGTGAGCGCAGTAGCTCGGGCTCAGGCGCTGGTAGCTCAGGCGCAGCCGGCAAATCTTTGAGATGAACGAGATTTTGCTGTAGCCACTCGGCATACGGTCGTTCATTGACGATACCGCGCTTGATCTCTTCGTCATCAATGATACGTCCTTGCTCGGTATCGACCAAGAACATCTTGCCGGGCTGCAGCCGTCCCTTTTGAACAATTTCTTCGGGTGGCAATTCCAGTACGCCCGCCTCCGAGGCGAGCACGACCAGATCATCTTTGGTGACGTAATAGCGCGCAGGCCGCAAACCGTTACGGTCGAGCACAGCCCCCATACGAACGCCATCGGTAAAGGCGACCGCCGCAGGGCCATCCCACGGCTCCATCAAGCTCGAGTGAAATTGATAGAACGCCCGACGCGCGGGATCCATGGTTTCATGTTTTGACCAAGGCTCTGGAATCATCATCATCATCGCGTGCGGCAATGAGCGACCCGCGAGCACCATCAGCTCGAGTACATTGTCGAACATCGAAGAGTCACTGCCGTAGATGTTCACGACCGGAGCGATCTTTGCCGTGTCTTCGCCAAATAATTCCGATTCAAGCAACGCTTCGCGAGCGCGCATCCAATTGATGTTGCCGCGTAAGGTATTGATCTCACCGTTATGCGCGATGTAGCGATAGGGGTGCGCGCGATCCCAGCTGGGGAACGTGTTGGTGCTAAAGCGCGAGTGCACGAGCGCGAGCGCAGTCTCCATCCGCGGGTCTTGCAAATCGAGAAAATATTGATCGAGCTGCATCGTCAACAACATGCCCTTGTAGACCAAGGTCTTGTGCGACAAGCTCGCCACATAAAACGACTCCGCACCGCCCAAGGTCGATACACGGATTTCGCTATAGGCGCGTTTACGAATGACGTACAGCTTGCGCTCAAAATCTTCGGCGGTGAGCGTGTCTTCACCGCGTTGAATAAAGAGCTGACGAACGAAGGGCTCGCTCTGACGGGCGGTATCGCCGAGCATGGAGTTATCGACCGGAACGGTGCGACCCCCGAGGTAGATCTGCCCTTCAGACTGCACGATGCCCGCGAAGACCTCTTCAATACGACGACGCTGCGTCGCATTGCGCGGCATGAACAGCATGCCGCAGGCATAGTCGCCGGGCTCTGGGAGGCGAATGTGTGCCTGATAAGCCGCCGCCTTCAAAAACTCGTGCGGCATCTGCATCAAGACGCCGGCGCCGTCGCCCGTGTTGACCTCGCACCCGCACGCACCGCGGTGATCGAGATTTCGTAGCACTTCGATCGCCTGCCGCAGGATCTTGTTCGAGCGTCGGCCTTTGATATCAACGACGAAACCGACGCCGCAGGCGTCATGCTCGAAGGCCGGATCGTAGAGACCCTGTTTACCGGGACGCCCCGTCATCGGGGTGGCAACCGGTGCTTGAGTCTCTGGCTGATCTATCATGATTCCTGGGCTCCACATGGCAATCTGCAGGGCGCAAGCACCCCGCATCACAGGCCAAACGCCTGTAACGTACTGATTTTAAACAATCTGTTGAAGGGAGGCTGTCTCGATCCAGCGCCCGATGGGACCTCTGGACAACCTGCGACCTTGCTATGGGTTCGATCATAGCGGCTCGTGGCCGCCGGTCAACTCGGAATCGGTTGTCCGTCATAGGCCCAGAGCCGACCCGAGTCCTCAACGCTCAGCCGATCGAGGACTTCGATAAGGGCCGCTGCTGAGGCTTGCGGAGTCTGTAACTGCCCTGGCGGGAGCGCCGATTGGAAGGGCGCTGACAACGCGGTGTCCACGGTCCCAGGATGTAAGCCCACACACAGCGCCTGTGGGTGGCTTAACTTGAGCTCAATGGCAAAGTTGCGCAGCAGCATATTGAGCGCGGCCTTCGACGCTCGATAACTGTGCCAACCACCGAGACGGTTATCCTCGATCGATCCCACCCGTGCAGAGATCGCTGCGAACACGGCTTTGGCATCCCGCCTCAGTTGCGGCAAGCAGTGCTTCGCAATCAACGCGGGACCGACCGCATTGACCTGAAACAGCGTCATCAGCGCTTCACCACTCAGTTGGCGCCAAGTTTTCTCAGGTCGCAGAGGCGCCGCGTGCAAGAGTCCCGTCGCGACGATGACGAGATCGAGCGGTCCGTTAGCGCTCGCGTTCGCCACCACCTTGGCAATACTCGCCTCATCCTCCAAGGTAAAACGCCACGGCTCCTCGGCGCTGCGAGCTGCGCCAAACACCTCGCCGACCTCGGGCTGTGCGCGTAGGTGCTCCGTCAGCGCCGCACCCAAGCCGCCGCTCGCGCCGAAGATCAGCGCGCGTAGCGGCGCCTGAAAACTCGCGAGTGACCCCAGAGTGGGGGCTGGGCCGGATGCTGCGTCCGGCGCACTCGCGGATGCGGCCTCTTTGGCAAGCTCAGTACGGGACGGAGACACTTTTTTCATCGAAGTGATCCTAAGGTATTGCACTCGAGGCGTCGCTGCCTTAACGTTCGCGCCGCGTCGCGGGGTGTGGTACCGCCCGTGACGTCCAGAGATGGTCGTCCGGGCCCTAGGAGGTGTGGCAAGACCCTGATGAAAAAGCAAATGTCGTCCCGTGACAACGACCCTGGACCCCGTCTTCTCAAGATCAATCAATACCTCGAGAAGAATTTCCCGGATTTCTTTGCCGAAGCCCGCTTTCAGGTCGGGGATGACGATTATTTCCTGTATTCACGCTTCGGACAGTACCTCGCCCGCTCCATTGAAAATCGCCGCGCACCGCGATCAAAGATTTATCGTGGATTCACGGTACTCAACAAGATGGCGGCGGTCTCGCGCAAAGACCCGAATGTACGCAGCATTCTCGTCTCGGGCCCACTTGAGCACCTGATGGATGTGCCACGCGCCCGCGAATTAGCCAAGAAACGTCTCTCGCCGGTAGCTCAGGGCTATCTCGAGAGCTTGTGCGAGTGAGCGCCGACTACGGCGCTCGCGCTCGTCTAGGGGTTGCCACCCCGCAAGCTAACCCCACTGTCGAGCCTGAGCTGCGCGCGCTGATGCCGCACGATGTCGAGGTGTATGCCACCCGCCTCACGCATCCTGCGCCCAAGGTTGAGGACCGGCTGGATCACTATATTCAGCACATACCCGAAGCGATTGAAAGCTTCGGCTCATTAAATCTCGTCGCATTCGGTTTTGGCTGTACGGGATCGAGCTATCGCGTTACGCCAGAAGCTGAAGAGGGGCTGACCCATGCCGCGAGCGAACACGCGGGCATACCCGTCATCACCGCAGCGCAAGCGATCCGCCAAGCCCTCGAGTCCCTAGGCACGCGTCGTATTGCTCTCGTGTCACCCTATCCTGTGGCGCTCGCCGAAGCCGGTTATCGGTACTGGGAGGCTTGCGGGATCGAGCTTTGTGCTCGGCTACGCGTTGAAACCTCGCTCACTGATACGCATCGGATCTATGAATTAACGAGTACCGAGGCATATGCGGCGCTACATGAGATCGATCATTCCAAGGCAGAGGTGATCGTCGCGAGTGGCACGGGTATGCCGACCCTCGCCGCGCTGAGACGTTGGCATGCCGAGTCCCCAAAGCCCGTGCTATCGTCCAATCTTTGTTTGGCATGGGCTCTGCTCCGTGCCGTCGACCCAACGATCGCGCCCTCGCCGATCAGCCTGCTGCATAGATAGCAGTAGGCGTCATCTGGGGCCCCGAGTGACTGTAGGAGTCTCTTCATGAGTCAGCTGTTCACCAAGTCGCCCAACGAGACGTCGCATATCGTGGATCGTCGCCGAATACTCAAGCTCTCGCTGGCAGCCGCTCTGGCCGGTAGTGCGGGGGCGAACCTCGGCTGGAGCGAAGCCGCGGACAGCGCACTGCTCGTTAAAACTATCCCGTCAAGTGGAGAATCTTTGCCAGTCATTGGACTCGGTACCAATAATTACAGTCCCACGACGCCTGAGGAACGCGAAACGCGTCGAGCAGTCGTCGCCGCGCTCAGCTCGGGCGGCGCGAGTGTGATTGATACGGCGCCTGCTTACCGACAGTCGGAAGCCACCCTGGGCGAACTCATGGCGGATATCGGTAACCGATCAAAGATTTTCTTAGCAACCAAAGTCACAGCAGCGAGTGGCGAACGTAGTGAAGGCGAAGCAATGCTTCAGCGCTCGCGTGAGCGACTACGAAGCGATACGCTCGATCTCGTGCAAGTGCACAACCTCATGGGTACCGCCAGCCTACTGCCTCTCCTGCGTGAAGAAAAAGCAACAGGCCAGATTCGCTATATCGGCGTCACCACCTCGCGCGATAGTCAGTACCCAGAGCTCATTGACATCATGCAGCGAGAAACGCTCGATTTCATCCAAGTGGATTACTCTCTCGGTAATCGTACGGCAGCCGAGACGATCTTGCCGCTCGCGCTTGATCGCGGGATGGCGGTACTTGTGAACTTACCTCTCGGAGGACGTCGCGGCAGCCTATTCGCCAAGGTCAAAGATCAGGCGCTGCC
>RFOD01000020.1 GCA_009926865.1 Gammaproteobacteria bacterium
CTCAAGCGCCATGCTGGCCGATAAGGGAGTGCCAGCAAAGTCATACAGGGAAATTGAAAGAACGAGGTCACCCCGGGGATGTTGAGACCGAAATAACACAGACCCAATGCGAATGCTGAGTACACAAAGATTTGTCGAAGCGCGACAAACCAATCGCCCGACAACATCTCAACCGCATTGCGCTCGGTATAAAAAATGTTCCACCAGGCGACCTCAGGTCGCGCCAATAAAACTAACCAAACCAAGGCGCCCGCTAAGGTCACGATCGAAGCAAAACCCAGCAAAGTGCGAGCATGCACCTTGAGCATCTCCAAAACGTCGCCGAGTCGAATGGATCCGCTGCGATCCAACTGCGCGGCGATCAGCGTGCAAGCTAATAAGGAGCTGACCGCAAGCACCCCACCGAAAATGGGCGTGCGATGCACCATGAACATCCATAAGCACATCAAGAGGGATAAGGCGAGCCAAAACCCCGCACCCCGCCAAAGTAATTCGAGCGACTGACGCATCCAACGCCCGAGCGCCGATAACCCAACGACACTCGGCTCAATCCTCATACTGCCACAGCCTCATGCCGCAACAGACTGACGACTTAACATCTCTCCAGCCAATGCCAAATATGCCAAGGCCCCACGAGATTCTTTGTCGTACAGCAGCGCCGGTTTGCCAAAAGACGGCGCCTCTGCCAAACGAACATTACGCGGTACGAGCGTACGGAACACCTTGTCACCAAAATATTCGGTCAACTGTGCACTGACTTCATTAGCAAGATTATTACGCGGATCAAACATCGTACGTAATACGCCCTCAATTTCTAGCTGCGGATTGACGGCATCGCGGATCTGTTCAATAGTCGAGAGTAAGGCCGTCAATCCCTCGAGCGCGTAGTACTCGCATTGCATCGGCACGAGTACGCTATCAGCAGCCACTAACGCATTGACAGTCAACATATTCAAAGAGGGCGGACAGTCAATGAAAATGAAGTCGTATTCATCACGGATAGGCGTCAATGCACGCCTTAATTTTTGCTCTCGGCCCACTGACTGCGACAACAGCTGCACTTCGGCTGCGGTCAGGTCCTGATTGGCAGGCAATAAACTCATCGCTGGCGCCTCAAGACGGATCAAGGCCTCGTCAATGGTGCAATGACCGAGCAGGACATCGGCGATCCCGCGCTGCAGCGCGTTTTTTTCGACTCCACAGCCCATCGTGGCGTTGCCTTGCGGATCCAGATCAATCAGCAGCACACGACGGCGTGTCGCGGACAGCGAGGCGGCAAGATTGACAGCGGTGGTGGTCTTACCGACGCCTCCTTTCTGGTTGGCGACGGCGATGATACGGCTCATAGCTTTCAGTCTAGCCCAGTCAGTGCGGTGGACGCAGCACGAGCAAATGCCGCGATTCCTGCAAACCGGGTACGTGTAGATCGTGATCCGCCTCGACTGACCAACCTGCGGGGAGCTCGGCGGCAGATTCGGTGCTGCGTCGGCCTTTCATCGCGAGCACACGCGTCTCGGGACCGCAAAGGGCTTCCACACGCGAAATCAGCTCTGTGAGTGGCGCAAACGCGCGGGCTAGCACGCAATCCACCCCGTCGGTGCGGTAATCCTCGGCCCGGGCGTGCACCGCGGACACCTGTTGTAAGCCCAAGCTACGCACCATATGCGCCACAAATCGAATCTTTTTGCCGTTGGAATCGAGTAGCACAAACTGTCGCTCAGGCTGTGCAATCGCGAGCGGTAATCCAGGAAACCCCGCCCCTGTTCCCACATCAAGGCAGCGCTGACCTCGCAGATACGGCGCGATGGATAGGCTGTCGAGTAAATGATGGGTCAGCATTTCTTCGCGCGCATGGATCGCGGTCAGGTTGTAAGTCTGACTCCATCGGGATAACTCATCGAGCAAACGCAGCAAGGCTTGAACTTGCGCCGGCTGCAACGTCACCCCCATCTCAGAGGCCCCTGCGTACAGCCGAGCCGCCTCGGTGTCATTCATTTTCGGGTCAACCTATCCGGACCACTGTTCGACCGGTTACCCGCCCTTCCAAATACGCCGCAAAGGCTCGCGGTAAAGCTTCGAATTCGATGGCCTCACTCACGATGGCGTCTAAATGCTGTGGCTTGAGATCGCTTGCGATGCGCTGCCAAATCGCCAAACGAGGCTCGCGCAAAGTCGCCGAAGAATTGATCCCCAAAAGATTGATGCCGCGCAAAATGAACGGCATCACCGAAGTATTCAATTGCGCGCCACCGGCTAACCCGATGCTGGCAATGTTGCCCCAATTGTCGACGGTACGCGTCAACCACGTCAGCATCTCGCCACCCACATTGTCGATCGCACCGCCAAACTGAGCGCGCTCGAGTGGGCGCTTGCCTAAATCAATCTCTTCGCGCAACCAAATCTTTGACGCTCCGAGAGAGCGCAAATAATCCATGCTGGATGCTTTCCCGGTCACGGCTATGACCTCATAGCCACGGCTCGAGAGCATGTCGATCGCGACGCTACCCACACCCCCTGTCGCCCCGGTGACCACGATCGGCCCCTTCGCCGGCGTCTGACCGTTGTGCTCCATACGATGAATGGCAAGAGCTGCGGTAAACCCCGCTGTGCCCAAAGCCATTGCCTTAAAGGTATCCAGCCCATCCGGCATTGGAATGACGGAGTCGGCGCGCACGCGTGCGTACTCGGCATAACCACCGTCATACAGTTCAGACAAGCCACAACCCGTGACTAATACCGAGTCGCCGGCTTGGTAGCGCGTGTCGGTGGAGCTTTCCACCACACCCGCTAAATCCACACCGCCCACCAAAGGAAACTTTCGAAGAATCTTACCGGCGCCCGTCGCCGCCAAGGCATCTTTGTAGTTGATGTCAGAATACTGAACCCGAATCACCACTTCGCCAGCACTCAGGTCGTCCAGCGTCAATGATTCGAATTGTGCTCTGATCTGCCCATCAACTTCGTGGATACGATAGGCCTTGAATGCTGTCATGGTGGTGATGCCGCGCTCAACTGGAAGCACGCATGATAACTGCCGAACCCGCTGGCGTCAGGTCCGTGCTCGAGCCAACCAGGCAAGTAACCCATCGGTATTGAGATCAAGATCCAGCTCGAGCACTTCATCCACTACGGCTTCGGGTAAGGTACAACCATGACGGGCAAGCTCGCCTCGTAACACGTCGTGTATCCCTTCGCGCACTAAACGTCGCGCCTCGCCATCGGGCTGTCCGCTCTGCTCGCGTGCCAAATGGGCAAAATCGTTGATCATGCGGATCAAACTTTCCGCAATGCGAGATAAGTCCGTGATCCGACCGTAATGCGTCAAGTAAGCCGCTACAGGCTCAAGCCCCATGATGCGCTGAATGGAATCAATGAGTTGATCCGGGTCAAACTGTGTCGGCGTGGTGGTCGGAAAGGCAAATGCACGACCATCCACATCAAATTCGCGATAAGACAAACCAAAAGTATCCCCGGTAAATACCCCTCGCGATTGCTCATCAAAGAATACATGATGATGCATCGCGTGGCCCGGGGTGTGTAGTACCTGAAAATTACGCCCGGCCAACGCTATGTTCTCTCCTTCCGAGGTCGCGTGCACACGCGCTGCATCGATCGGTAAAATCTCGCCGTAGAGTTTTTCATAGACAGCATCGCCATAGACGGCTCGCGATGCCGCGATGAGCTTGGCTGGATCGATCATATGGGGCGCGCCACGTGGATGTAATACGGCGCGCGCGTTCGGCAAGGCCTGCATCAACTGACCCGCGCCCCCCGCATGATCCAGGTGAACATGGGTAATCAAAAGCCAGTCCACCGCCTCGCGCGCGACGCCCAGCGCTTCCAAAGCCGAGAGGATACGCGGCACCGAATGTGAGGTACCGCAATCAACGATTGCAGCGCGGCCTTGCTCAATGATGATATGCGACGCATCAAAATTTGGGCGCAAATAGTGATTATCTACTGCATGAATCGCGTGCTCGTAATGGATGATGCTCATGACGACGCTTTATCCTCGCGTTTCTCCAATACGTCTTTCCACCTCTCCTCGAACTGCCACACCGCACCGAAACCCACCATTTTACAAAACTCATCAAAGCTAAATAGCGATGGTCCGTCGCCTAGGCTGGTGCCATTTTCTTTGAGATTAAGCATAGCATGCTCCATTGCATAGCTCGCAGACAACGCTGCCATCGCTGGCCAGATCGCTAGACGATAGCCAAGCGCTTTCAATTCATTGACCGACCTAATTGGCGTCTTGCCACCATCCGACATATTGGCGATGAGCGGCGCGCGAATCAGGCTGCAAGCCTCGCGCATTTCCTCTTCGCTTTGTAGCGACTCGACGAACACCACATCCGCACCGGCCTCTGCATAGGCCTGTCCACGTCTGACCGCCTCGTCAAATCCGAGACCGGTCCGCGCATCGGTCCGCGCGATAATTAGAAAATCATCTGTACTACGCGAATCTACCGCCACACGCACTTTCGCAACCATGTCCTCAATTGGGACGACTCGGCGATAGGGCGTGTGACCGCATTTCTTGGGGAATTCCTGATCTTCAATTTGGATCGCTGAGACGCCCGCCCGCTCGTAGCCGCGCACCGTATGCTGCACATTCAATAAGCCACCGAAGCCTGTATCGGCATCAGCAATGACGGGCGCCGTTGACTTTTCCACGACTCGAGAGACGCGATCGAGCATATCGGTGTAGGTGGCGAGGCCTGCATCGGGGATCCCCAAATACGAGGCAGTCAACCAAAAACCCGAGGCGTAAACGGCATCAAACCCTACCCGCTGCGCCAACATCGTGGACATCATGTCGAAGACGCCGGGAGCCAGGATGAACTCTCCGGCGTTGAGTTTTTGTTTGAGTCTGGGATCAGCCATAAGATCAGACAGCCTTTCGGGGTTGGAGCCAAAGTGGTGACTGCGGCAACATAGCAGACATGACTACGACCTGTATCCACCCGCGCTATGCGGGCAAAACGCCCGTCCGCTGGGCCATCGTCGCCGTTTTACTGAGCTTGCTCGGTCAATTGAGCACATCTTCGATTAGCCATGCACAACGGCGTGAACAAGGGCCTTTGATTTTCGATCAAATACCCCCTGTTCCTGTACGCATTCAACAACAGCTGGCACCGTGGCTAGAGGTGCGATCCGCATCGTTCCAGGATTTTCTACCGGGTGGCGGTATCCTCATCAGCACCCGCTTCGGCAACGTGTCACAACTACATCGGGTCGCGGCACCGCTTGCCGCACGGGAACAGTTGACCTTTGGCACAGAGCCAGTGGCTGCGGCACGCACGAGTGCGAGCGGGATCATTTTTTCTCGTGACGACGGGGGCAATGAACAGGCCCAACTGTGGCAAACACCCAGGCAGGGCGGCGCCGAACAATTGCTGACCGACGGTCGTTCGCGCCACGGGAGCGCACAGATATCTTTTGACGGTAAACAAATCGCCTTCTTTAGCAACGCTCGAAACGGCCGCGACCAAGATATCTATGTACGCGACATCGATGGCGGTACAGCGCGCTTACTCGTCGCCGGACAAGGACAAACTTGGCAACCACTCGACTGGTCCCGCGATGGGCGGCAATTGTTGCTCCGTAATTTTATCTCCGTCACCGAATCCGAGCTTCACATTGTCGATGTCACCCGTGGTCAGTTACGCAGATTGACGCTCGGCAAAGAGAGTCAAAATAATACGTCGCTCGCGATTGGTGCTGCGGGCTTCTCAGCGGATGACCAAGGAATATGGTTAGTATCGGATCTCGGCGGCGAATTTCGTCACTTACATTATTTTTCTTTGCTAGATGAAAGACTACGTACACTGACTACGGATCTCACCTGGGATGTGGAAGACCTCGCAATCGATCGTAATGGGCGCTACCTAGCTTACGTCGTCAATAATGACGGATTCGACGAGCTTTATATCCGTGATCTCGGCGCAGCCCAAGATCTGTTGGTGAGAGGCCTACCTAAGGGCTTGATTTCTAACTTGCGCTTCGATGCGCAGGGCAAAAGATTAGGGCTGGCGCTTGAGTCTGCGACCCAAACACGGGATGTTTGGACGCTCACGCTACAGGAATCAACGCCGCAGAGCCCGGCGTTTGCCGAAGCGCAGCGCTGGACCCGCAGCGAGATCGGTGTCCTCGGCAGTCGCCTTTTGAGCGAGCCTGTCATTGTGCGTTATCCCACTTGGGATCGTGTTCGACTCAAAAGTCGCGAAATTCCAGCACTCGTCTACACACCCACCACCCCGCCGCGTTCGGGGCAGAGCCGCTATCCCGTCATCGTTGATATTCACGGTGGCCCTGAGTCGCAAGCTAGACCCAGCTTTAGCACCTTCACGCAGTATCTCGTCAATGAATTAGGCTATGTCGTGATCCGCCCGAATGTCCGCGGATCAACGGGCTACGGTCGACAATACACTTTGCTCGATAACGGCAAGCTACGTGAGGATGCGGTCCGCGATATTGGCTCGTTGTTGGTATGGATCGCCGCTCAATCCAACTTGAATCCCGAGCAGGTCGTTATCATGGGAGGCTCCTATGGCGGGTACATGACTTTGGCAACGCTCGCTGCCTATGGTGATCGACTACGCGGCGGGATAAATGTCGTTGGCATCAGCAACTTTGTGACGTTCCTTGAAAGCACTGCTGACTATCGCCGCGACTTGCGGCGAGTGGAATACGGAGATGAACGCGACCCGCAAATCCGCGCCTTCTTGCAACGTATTTCACCACTCAATCGAGCACAGATGATCCGTCGACCTTTATTGGTGGTACAGGGCTTGAACGACCCACGAGTACCCGCCTCTGAGAGCGAACAACTCGTCGCCCGAGCGCGCAGCCAAGGCAACGAAGTCTGGTATCTCGCTGCGCGTGACGAAGGTCACGGCTTTCGCAAAAAAGCCAACCAGGAAGCGTATTTACAAACCGTCGTCGCTTTTCTGGAGCGACTACAGACTACGCGCTGAAGGTTTCCGCCTAAGACGACTCAGCGACGCGCCGTCGTAGTTACGCTTTTCTTTGAGGTCTCGAGTCCTGGTCGTCGGCTCGAATAATAGGCCGCCAGTTGTTTGATGTCCTCAGCGGATAATTGCGCGGCAAACCCAGCCATGATGGCATTGCGTCGGCCGCCCTTTTTGTAATCCGTCAGCGCGCGCTCCAAATAATCAGCATGCTGACCGGCTAGGTTCGGATATTCCGGCGTGATGCCGATACCATCGGTACCGTGACATGCCACGCAGGTTTGCGCCGCAGGAGGCAGATCTGCCGCAGGAGCTGCGTTCGCCGCTACACCCAGGGGGGGTCCCGCCAAAAACGCAGACATATCCGCCAAATCCTGATCAGACCAAGATGAGGCGTTGGCGTGCATGGTCGCGTGGCTACGCTCACCACCGCGATAGGCCTGCAATGCCATGGTCAGATACTCAGGATGCTGGCCACGCAGCTTAGGAACGCGGTACATGGGCTGCGCATTCTTATAGTTTGGAATGCCGTGACAACCGAGGCAGGTATACGCGAGCTTGGCGCCGCGCTCAGCGTCTCCCGCCGCCTGCGCCACTGACGACGGAACCATCCATGCTGCCAGCAAGGACAAAGCCAGTAGGAACTTGGACACCACAACCCCCGAGAACCACAAGTGCTTGAAACCGGGCGGGATGTTAAGGTCTTGGCCGCCGAATTGCCACTCTGAGCCCAACCGATGATTGCTCTGCTGCAACGAGTTTCCAGCGCCAGCGTGCACGTGTCTGGGCAATTGCTTGCGCAAATTGACCGGGGCCTGCTGGTGCTCGTGGGTGTGGAGCCATGGGATGATGAGGCCACCGCTGCGCGGTTACTCGAGCGGCTGCTCGCCTATCGTGTCTTTGCCGATCGCGAAGGTCGTATGAATAGGAGTCTCGCGGACATTGAGGGAGGACTGTTATTAGTCCCGCAGTTCACGCTGGCGGCCGACACCCGCAAGGGAAATCGCCCCGGTTTCAGTACCGCGGCCGCACCGGCACAGGCCGAAGCCTTGTTCGACTCACTCTACCAACAGGCGCTGAAGGCCTACCCAGCCGCCCAAAGAGGTCGCTTTGGGGCGGATATGCAGGTGGCGCTTGTGAACGATGGCCCGGTCACATTCTGGTTACAGGTTCCGACAACGCCCGCCCAGTCCTGATCTCTTCGGGGTGCGACCGGCCGCTACGCACTGAACTTTCCCTGCTGGAAAAACTCTTTTGTCCTATCATCATCGCATTGTGTTGCCTGCCGTCGGGCTCACCCGCAGAGGTCTTTATGGGAATAGGAATGCGCGAACTGATCATCATCCTACTGGTGGTGCTGCTGGTGTTCGGCGCGAAAAAGTTGCGAACCATCGGTTCGGATCTTGGTGCTGCCGTTCGCGGCTTCAAGAAAGGTTTGGATGAAGGCGATACCGAAGAAAGCCTGAAACAAATCAAGCAGGACCAGGCCGATGCCGACTTCAATGAAACCAAGTCGAGCGACAGCAAGTCCGGCAGCCGTAACGGCTAACTTTCTCCCGCCACAGACAGATGTTTGAAGTTGGCTTCAGCGAACTGTTGCTGATTATGGGCCTCGCACTGTTAGTGCTGGGCCCAGAGAAGCTACCGAAGGTCGTCACAGAAATCGGGCGCTGGATGGGGCGAGCCCGCGCCATGGCTCGTCAGTTCAAAGATCAGCTAGAATTGGAAGCGGCCGAATCCTCGCGGCGTAAGGCTTCGCCCACCACGGCAGCAAGCGAGTCGCCCGTCACCGCCAATGATTCTCATAAAAACGACGCTCATAAAGATGGCGACCCGCCAGCCGATAGCGCACCGACGACGTCTGAAACGATATCTGAAGAGACTCCGTCGGTGAGCGCCGAACCGCGAGACACCCAGCCCGTATCCGTCAATGAAACGGCCAGAGACGATGAGCGCCGATCCCCCTGAGCAACTCGCTGAAGGCACGCTGATTTCGCACTTACTTGAGTTGCGAGATCGCGTGTTACGCGCGTTTTTGGCAGTGGTTCTATGTTTCCTGCCGCTCGCGTTCTTTGCCAATGACGTGTTCACGTTCGTCGCGCAACCCTTGATTGCAAAGTTACCCGAAGGTTCCTCGTTGATTGCGACCAGCGTGGTGTCGCCATTTATGACTCCCTTTAAGCTCGCATTTTTTGCGGGCTTGTTCATTGCAATGCCGTATGTGCTCTATCAGTCGTGGGCATTTGTAGCGCCGGGTCTTTACCGCCACGAAAAGCGCTTTGCCGTACCGTTACTACTATCGTCCATCGTGCTCTTCTACGTCGGGATCGTATTTGCGTACTTTGTGGTATTCCCGGTGATGTTTGAGTTTTTCAGTGGCACCACCCCGGCGGGGGTACGGATGATGACGGATATCGCTGCATACATGGACTTCGTGCTGACCATGTTTCTTTGTTTTGGCTTGGCGTTCGAAGTCCCCGTCATTGTCGTCCTTTTGGTACTCACCCGAATTCTGACGGTTGAAAAATTAGCGGCCGCCCGAGGCTTTGTCCTGATCGGTATCTTCGTCGTCGCAGCATTACTGACACCCCCGGATGCCATTTCACAAACCATCATGGCGGTGCCCATGTACGCGCTTTACGAAGGCGGGCTGCTGATGTCGCGCTTGCTGGTGAGGATGCGACGCGACCAAGCGGAAGAAGCCCAAGCCTGACAGGAATAAAATTTATTTTTAACGTCAGCTTCATCTGGCGTTTCTTGGGGGAGATATAAGAATATGACTGGAACTAGTAAAGAATTTTTAGGACATCCACGCGGCTTAGCCACGCTGTTTTTCACTGAAATGTGGGAGCGTTTCAGTTACTACGGTATGCGCGCCTTGTTGGTGCTTTTTTTGGTCGATACCATCGCAAACGGTGGCTTGGGTTTTGACGATAAGACCGCGACCGCGATTTACGGCCTGTACACAGCAGCCGTCTACATCGTCGCGCTCCCAGGCGGCTGGATCGCTGATCGGCTGATTGGTGCACAGCGTGCCGTCCTTTACGGTGGCATCCTGATTGCGCTCGGCAGTATCGGGCTGTGGCTCTCAAGTAGCGCTAGCGGCTTTTACTTAGGCTTACTAATCATCATCGTCGGTGTCGGCCTGCTGAAGCCCAATATTTCGGCGCTCGTTGCCGAACTGTATCCAGATGGAGGCGGCCGACGCGATGCAGGCTTCACCATTTTTTATATGGGCATCAACGTTGGTGCATTTATCGGTCCGCTCATCACCGCTTGGCTCGCAGTCGCATTTGGTTGGCGCGTCGGCTTTCTTGCTGCTGGCATCGGTATGCTGTTAGGGGTCGCCCAATTTGTCGTCACGCGGCATCACTTGGGCGGCGCAGGGGCGCGACCTCACGTCCCAGACGGAACCGATTCAAGCGTCGCTTGGCGTAATCTTTGGTTAGGGTCAGCGCTGACTGCGATACTCGTAGCACTGCCTTTCTTGGGTTGGGTACAAATTTCACCTATCGAACTGCAAAGCTATGGGATCGTCGTCATTATCGGTATGGCAGCGCTCTACTTTCTCTATCTCTTGCTATTTGCAGGGCTTAATGAGGTAGAGAAAAAGCGAGTACTCGTATTGATCGTGCTCTTTTTCGCGTGTGCGCTCTTTTGGTCGGGCTTCGAGCAAGCTGGCTCGTCCTTAAACTTGTTCGCCGATCGGTACACGAACCGTGTCATCAATGACTTCACGATTCCAGCGGGCTGGTTTCAATCGTTGAACGCGGTTTTCATCGTCATTTTTGCGCCGGTCTTTTCGGCGCTTTGGGTGCAGCTCGCGCAGCGCAACATGGATCCGTCAACACCCGTGAAATTTGCGCTTGGCTTATTAGGTATGGCACTCGGGTTTTTGGTGATGGTCGGTGCAGCGAGCGTTGTAGCGGACGGCATGTCAGCGGCGGTGTACTGGCTGGTGTTGACCTATCTGCTACACACCTTCGGTGAGCTGTGTCTATCACCCGTCGGTTTGTCCTCCGTGACCAAGCTCGTTCCACAGCGCTTTGTGGGACAGAGTCTAGGCATTTGGTTTTTGGCGGCCTCACTCGGCAATTTGGTCGCCGGCGCGATCGCCGGCGAATTCGATGCCGATAATGTTGCCGCCATGCCTGCGCAATATTTGAGCATCTTTTGGTTTGGTGCAATTTCGGCCGTCGTTTTGCTCCTCTTTAGCCCCATCGTCAAAAAATGGATGGGCGGAGTCAAATGACTTCGAGTTCGCAGTCAAGCAGCTCCCTTCAAAACCAACCCGGCCCGCAGCTCACCCTGCGGGCCGTTACGTTAGCGATCGTGCTGGCGATGATTTTGGCGGCTGCCAATACCTATCTGGGTCTCTTTGCAGGGATGACCATTGCCTCGGCGATACCGGCAGCGGTCGTGTCGATGGCGGTGCTAAAACTACTCGGCGGGGGAGGCATCCTTGAAAACAACATCGTACAAACCGGCGCCTCAGCAGGTTCGTCGATCGCATCGGGTGTCATTTTTACTCTACCCGCTTTAGTGATATTAGGTTTTTGGCAGAACTTCCAATACGCCTGGGTGCTGACGATCGCTGGTCTCGGCGGTATTTTAGGCGTGCTGTTTTCGGTGCCGCTGAGGCGCGCACTGATTGTGGAGCAAAAATTACCGTTTCCAGAAGGGCAAGCCGCTGCCGAAGTCCTGAAAGCCGGAGAGAACCCGGGCCAAGGTATTCGCATCTTGGGTACCGGTGCGCTTGGTGGTGCATTCGTGAAGCTAGCGGGCGGCAGCGGCCTAAGATTGATTCCCGATACGGCAGCAAGTGCTGGTTTCTTTGGGCCTTACCTTGGCTTTGTGGGGACAAACCTGTCGCCAGCGCTACTCAGCGTCGGCTATATCGTCGGGCTTAATGTGGGGGTGGTGGCACTGGTCGGCGCCATGATCTCTTGGAACATTGCTATCCCTTATTACGTTGCCAATCTGCTCGCGCAGGATCCGCAAATGCTCAGTCTGGCGGCCGAGCTTGATGCCGAAGAATTAGCCGGACTCATCTGGTCGAAACAAATTCGTTACTTGGGTGTCGGAGCGATGCTGGTGGGTGGCGTATGGGCACTCATTTCATTGCGTCACTCCTTGCTATCAGGAGTACGCAGTGGTCTGGCGGCCGCGCGTGCCGGTGCTGGACAAGCGGCGCCTGCCCATACCGAGCAGGATCTGCCAATGAAAGGCGTGCTGATCAGTATGGTGTTATTCACCTTGCCGCTCTGGGCGCTGTATCAAACGATCGTCGGAACACTCGATGTCAGTCTACCGATGACCTTGATCATGATTGTCACCGGCTTTTTATTTTGCTCGGTGTCCGCCTACATGGCGGGCTTGGTCGGTTCGTCCAACAACCCCGTCTCGGGTATCACGATCGCCACGATTTTGTTTTCGGCTGTCGTGCTTCTCATCTTAATGGGACCGGAGAGCGATATCGGCCCTGTCGCCGCCATCATGATCGGGGCCGTGGTGTGCTGCGCAGCCTGTATCGCTGGCGACAACCTGCAAGATCTCAAATGCGGGTATCTCGTCGGCGCGACACCTTGGCGACAACAGGTGATGTTAGCCGTAGGCGCCGCCAGTAGCGCGTTGGTGATGGGCCCTGTACTGAATCTACTCGCCGAGGCCTACGGAATCGGCGTACCAACCGAAGAATTACCCAACCCCTTGTTGGCGCCTCAAGCAACGCTGATGGCTTCGGTGGCAGAGGGTATGTTTGGCGGACAATTGCCGTGGGACATGATTGGCGTGGGTGCCCTAATTGGCGTCGGTATCATCGTGGTCGATGAGTGGCTCAAGGCCCATGAATTTCAGTTTCGCGCTCCTGTGCTCGCCGTGGCGGTTGGTATTTACCTACCGATCGAGCTCATGACACCCATCTTCCTGGGTGGCCTGATTGGCTGGTTGGCCGAACGAGCGCTAAACCAAAGAAAAGTGGGAGCGAGCTCACGAGAAGATTGTGAGCAGTGGCCAAGCAGAGGTGTTAGCGCTACCTAGCGCGCTGCACTTTGGGGAATGGCTCGGCTTATGTGTGCTCAGCGTACTGGCGCTGGCCTTGTATCGAACGGCTGTACGCAAAGCTTGACCACAGAGGATCCGCATTATCGAGCGAAGCTAGTATTTAGCTTCGCGACGATCTACCTAGTTTGGGGCTCAACCTATTTGACGACTAAACTGGGTGTGGCCGAGCTGCCGCCGTTTTTGTTTGGTGCCGTACGTTTTATCAGCGGTGGGCTGCTGCTGTACGCCATCGCCTGGTGGCTCGCCGCGCGTGAACAGCGACCCCGCCCTAGGCCCTTGGCCCATGACTGGCGCAATCTCGCACTGGTTGGCTGCTTTGCCGTGTTGGTCTCAAATGGGGGCAATATTTGGGGCCTGCAATACGTGCCGTCCAATCAAGCCGCTCTGCTCAATGTCTCCGCCGCCTTCTGGATTCCGCTATTCGGTCTCTTTGGTCGTCGAGCGCAAGCCGTGCCGATACGAGTCGCACTCGGTTTAGGAGTCGGTTTCTTCGGTACCGTCCTCGTCGCGTGGTCGGGTGAAGACTCGGCCGCCGCGCAGCTGGGACATGATCTTGGAGCGTGGCCGGTACTCGCCGTATTACTCGGCTGCGTCGGCTGGTCTGCCGCTACGTTCTACATGCGTAATGTGGAAACTGGCCTCGACGTCATGGCCTTTACCGGACTGCAAATGCTACTGGGAGGACTGATGATGCTGGTACCCGCCTTGCTTCTTGGCGAACCGGCGCGCTGGCACTGGAGCCCCGTTGGATTCGCCTCGCTGATCTATATGACTCTATTCAGCTCCTGCCTTGCTTACACCGCCTACGCTTGGCTATCGGTGCATGTCGCACCCGCACAAGTTGGAACTTATGGGTTTGTAAATCCTGCGATCGCCGTCTTACTCGGTTGGTGGATATTGGATGAGGCTTTAAGCCCCATGCAGATGATCGGCACCGCGATCATCTTTGCCGCCATGCTCTGGATCAACTGGCCGGGCAGCGCCCGACGAGCGGCTCCTTCCGCAGAGCCTCAAAATCCAGTGGATCGGTAAGCCGACGCTCAGCCGCTGGAAAATCGATACGCGCCACAACGTTGCGACTCTCTAAATCGCGAACGTTCGTCACCCCTGCATAACGCATCAACGCTCGGTCGCGCTGTCGATAAGACACCTCAATATTAGGCAAAAACCATCCGAGCACCCCTGATAAATTTAGCTGAATGATGCTAGCGGGCTCATTATCGATCTTTATCTCGCCAATTTTTTTGATCTTGAAACTCAAGTAATCGAGTCGACTTGGCACCAAAAACGAAAAACGCAGGCTATCGCCCGCCTCAAGCTTGGACCAGTTTTGTCGAACTAACTCGTCAAAACCCGCATCAGCCACTAACCCTTTGTCGAGCTTAAGCATCGCGCTACGTTGCGGCGCATCGATCGCATCGCGCAAAAATACATTTTTCCTTGATCCCTCGCGACGCAGTCCCTCAAGATATCCGAGCCGAGCATCCTCAAACTGAAACTCTGGCGCCAAACGCCCCGCTGCATAATTCAGCGTTTTGCGAGCGAAGGCAGGGCCTTGGTTGCTGCATCGATAAAGCACCACTCGGCGCTCGTCGGTCGCGCCCAAGCGATTGACATAATGATTTTCGACATACAGCAATGAATTTGTTTCTGGATCGCGAGCGTAGCCCGTGAAAACTCCGTCTTGAGCCATCACGTCGATGGCACTCACCAGTATGACTATGGTGAGCGAAAAAACTTTCCAACGCGTCATGGCAGACAACTTCATGGCAGGTAGGGCCGACTCAAACTCAGTAATTGTTTAACCGCGCCAAACCTCGCGGGCCAATAAACCACGACCCTAGCCAACCGGTCACACCTACGATCACTGCACCCCAGAACGCATCCCAGAAACCCGTGATATCAAAACCCGGCACGAGCGCCGCCACTAAAGCGATCATGCCTGCATTGACGACCAACAAAAAAAACCCCAGGGTCACCACACTAATCGGTAGAGTCAGGATCACCACCACAGGCCGCACGAACGCATTGATAATGCCGAGTACCGCCGCGGCCACCAACAAAGTGAAAGAGTTGTCGATCACAAATCCATCGATCCATGCCGTCGCCAGCCATAAACCAAAAGCCGCGATGACCGCACGCAAGAAAAATCCCGTCATAACGCTATCCTCAACCGGAGGTCGTTTGGGCCGCCGCCGTTCGTGTTCGTTTGGACCGGCTACCACGCTGAAGTTCCCCCATCGCTACCTGTATCGCAGGGTCTAGCTGTAATGACGCATCAACTCTCTCAGCCTGCTCAACGAAGATATCCGGCTCAATGCCCGCCGCCTGGATTTGGCGCCCCGATGGAGTCGCATAACGCGAAGTCGTGAGCTTAAGTGCACGACCATCTGTGAGTGGGATCACACTTTGCACTGAACCTTTCCCATAGCTACGCGCTCCCACCAATATGGCACGGGAATGATCCTGTAGAGCACCTGCCAAAATTTCGGCCGCGGAGGCCGAGTTACCATTGATCAACACCATGAGTGGAACACCCTGTAGGATATCCCCCGGTTCGGCACGCATTTCAAAGATTGACTCGCTTGCGCGACCCTGGGCTGAAACGATAACGCCCTGCTCGAGTAGTGCATCCGCGACCGAAGTGGCGGCTTCGAGCACACCACCCGGGTTATCTCGAAGATCTAAGACTACCCCACTCAAGGGATTGACTCGACGCTTAAGTGTTGCCACTCCATCCAAAAAATCAGTGGGAGTGGTGTCACTGAAAGAATGGATTCGCACGTATCCAATGGAATCTCCCAGTGCTTCAGTACTGACACTTTTGACATCGACTTGAGTTCGCTCGAGAGCGAGCTCAACAAGCTCACCGCCCTGAGCTCGACGTATGGTCATGCCCACTAAGGTTCCCATCGGGCCGCGCATTTGAGCGACGGCCGAAGCCGCGTCAGCGGCAACAGGCTCATTGTCGATACTCAAAATTTCATCGTCTGGCCGTAAGCCAGCGCGTTCGGCAGGTGAATTGGCAAGGATTTTTAATATTTTGATCCGACCGTTATTCGCGGTGACTTCAATTCCGACGCCGGGATAATGCCCAGCGACATTACGCAACACCGACTCATGCTCCCGCGCATCCAAATACGCGGAATGCTTATCAAGAGAGCCGATAAGACTACGCAAGCTACGCTCTAGCCACTCTTGTGACGATAGCTCATCAACATATTCGCGACGAACCTTGGCGATGACTTCAGCCAGGTGCAATGCCATCTCTTGCTCGGAGGCGGTTGCAGATACGATCGCCGGTGCTTGAGTAATGGGTGGTAACGCCCCTGACTCGATAGCCGACATGTCTTCAGCGATCGACGAAACACTCTCGTGCTCTGGATCAAAGAATCGGTCTGCTAAATGTGCAACAGCGGCGCCAGTCGCGAGTCCGAGCACGGCAGTCACCAGCAATGATACTTTAGGCGTCATCGATGATTAGTGTACACGCTGATTAAACCCTCAAAAGATATCTGCATCAGGAGGCAGTCCTATCACGGAGCCCGGCTACGAAACCACGGCGCTGGGTCAACCGGCTTACCCCCCCGGCGAATCTCGAGGTAAAGCTCAGGACGTGATCGTCCACCGGTGTCGCCGACTGCCGAGAGAGTGTCGCCCGCATTAACGACATCGCCGACATTTCGAAACACCTGTTCATTGTGGCCGTAGAGACTAAGAAAACCGCCGCCATGGTCCACAATCACCAATAGACCCATCCCAGCCAACCAGTCGGCATACACCACCCGGCCGCGATAAATCGATCTCACCGGTGTGCCTCGTTCGGCTGCGATCAGTGCGCCCTGCCACTTGACGCTACCGGCACGCGTTGAGCCATAGCCGGCAATGAGCTTGCCGGTGACGGGCCAGACCAACTTGCCGCGCATCTGTGCGAAGGGGCTTTTACTGTCGCTCGGGAACGCTCGGCTCGCCCGTCGTAATTCGCGAAGCAATTTTTCGAGCGCCGCCTGCTCGGTCTGTAAGCGCTTCAGACGGTTCTCGCGGGCCTTACTTTCTTGCTCAAGCTTGGCGATGACCTCGCTTCGCTGCTGACGGGCGGTATCGAGTCGCGCCAGCTCTCCCGACTGCTCGCGTTCCAAACCTTCTATCCGTTCAGCCTCGATCGCGAGTTTTCGATCCAGCGATTCGATATCCGCCATGATGCGCTCGATGTCGGCCACTTGATCCGCTTGCGCGCGTCCGACATAGCCGAAATAGGCGAATAAACGGCCCGCCAAACCCGGGTCATCCTGACCGAGGAAAATCTTCAGTGCATGGTCGCGACCTTGGCGATGCGCCGCCCGCAACTGTTCAGCCAAAGCCTCACGCTCTGCACTGAGCTGCTGGCGCCTTCGTTCACGCTCGGTCGCGAGGTTGGCGCGTTCCCGCTCGCGCTGACGACGTTCATCGCGTAGCCGGCCGAGCTCGCGCCGGACCGCTACCGTCGATTTTTCGGTGTTCCGAAGCTCTTTGGTCAAGCGATCGCGCTCAGCGGCATCTTCAGCCATACGCGCGGTGACTTTGGCGATTTCGCCACGTAACTCGCGCAGCTCGGCCGCAGTTTTATCGGCATTTTGTGCCGAGACATCGGGCGCCACGAGCAACACCCCGCCCAAGACCCAACAGGTCAGGGCTAGCCCCGCGCGCTTCAGTGGAAGGGTCCTCATCGCGCACACATTGTAATCGCCTTGGCCATCATCGCGGCGGCAAGCGGATATAATCTCGCCTATGGAAAATCTGTCGGAGTACATCGTCAATCATCCGTGGCTGTCCAGCCTCACCGTGCTGGCTGCCGTGTTGGTGGCGGTCTTCGAAATCCGCAGTCGGCGCGATTCGGTCGGTGCGATTTCTGCGCAAGATCTGATTCGATTGCAAAATCAGGGCGCTCTGCTCATCGACTTACGCCAGCCCGCCGTATTCGAGCAAGGCCACATCAGTGGCGCACGCCGGATGGATTCCTCAGACATGCTGACCGCCGGTGAGCACCTTAAGAAATACAAGGAAAAGTCTCTGGTGGTGTATTGCGAATCGGGCTCAACGGGCGCTGCAGCCGTGCGCGTGTTGGCAGGCCAGGGCTTTACGCGCGCATTTAACCTACGCGGCGGCCTGGCAACCTGGCGTAGTGAAAATCTGCCGTTAGTGCAGGGAGAGGACAAAGCCAAAGGTCAAGATGGCAAGCGACAGAAAGGCGCGCGGGCATGACGACTGCAGCAGCAGCGGCGGCGAGCGCCGCCTCGACGGTGGTGATGTATGCCACGGCATGGTGTCCGTATTGCGAGCGAGCGCGGCAGCTCCTGGATCGCAAACAAGTTAGCTTTCAGGAAATCGACGTCGATCGCTCGCCAGAGCTTCGCGCCGAAATGATGACGCGTAGCGGCCGGCGTACGGTGCCGCAAATTTTCATCGGCGAGGTACACATCGGCGGATGTGACGATTTGTACGCGCTCGATACGGCCGGCGGCCTTGATCCGCTACTCAAAGAAATCCACACAGGAAAATGAACCATGGCTGACCCGACTCCGCAAACTGATGGCGCTGCCGAACAAAACTCCACTGCACCGGAGTTTTCGCTACAAAATGTCTATCTCAAAGATTGCTCATTCGAAGCGCCCAAAGGGCCGCGTATCGAAGGGGCATGGAACCCGCAGATCAATTTAGATCTGAATACGGCCTCGGAAGTGATCGGGCCGGATTTCCGCGAGATCGTTCTGACGGTCAGTGTGGGCGCTAAAATTGGCGAAACCACAGCCTTCCTCGTCGAAGTTAAACAAGCCGGTGTATTTGGCGTCCGTAACCTCACAGAAGCCGACTACAAGCGTGCGGTCGCGAGCGTCGCGCCGACCGTGCTTTTCCCGTACGCACGTGCCGTCATTGCTCAGCTTGTCTCGCAAGGCGGCTTCCCGCAGATGTTGCTGCCACCCGTTAATTTTGAGGCTCTCTACGCTCGCCAAATGGCTGAATCGCAGCAACAAGGCGAGGCGGCGGCCAACGCGGCAGCGCCGTCTCTTAATAGCTGATGACAGATGCGCCTACAGAACTCTGCGTGTTGGGCGCAGGGTCCTGGGGTACGGCTCTAGCAGTTCAGTTTGCGCGCGCTGGGCACCCGACGCGCCTGTGGGGGCACATCGCTGCCGAACAGCGGGCCATGGCAGCCGCTCGCTGCAATGAGCTCTTTTTGCCTGGGGTCACCTTCCCCTCGGCGCTCACCGTGCATGAAGATTTGGCGACTGCTGTACGTGGAGTCAATGATTTACTGCTTGCAGTGCCGAGCCACGCACTACGCGAAGTGCTTAGCCGGATCGAGCCGTTACTGGAAACAGACGCACGGCTCGCTTGGGCGACCAAAGGTTTTGAGCTCGACACCGGTTTACTCCCCCACCAAGTTGCCCGTGCTGTGCTCGGCGGTGAACGTGCGATGGCGGTTCTCTCAGGACCAACCTTTGCCAAAGAAGTGGGTGCGGGGTTGCCCACGGCGATGACCGTCGCCTCGCCAAACGCAGACTTCGCCAATGATTTAGCCCTACGGATCTCTTCCGATAATTTTCGTGCCTATACCTCCAGCGATATCGTCGGCGTAGAAGTCGGCGGCGCCACCAAAAATGTCCTGGCGGTCGGCGCAGGGCTCGCTGATGGGCTCGGCTTTGGCGCTAATACGCGGGTCGCTTTGATCACTCGTGGGCTCGCTGAAATGACTCGTTTAGGTATCGCGCTCGGCGCGCAACGCGAAACCTTTATGGGCTTGGCGGGTCTGGGTGATTTGGTACTCACGTGTACCGATGATCAGTCACGTAATCGTCGGTTTGGCAAATTGTTAGCCAAAGGCACCGATGTTACCCAAGCACTCAAAGAAATTGGGCAGGTCGTTGAGGGGTATATGGCCGCTAAAGCGGTTTACCGAGTGGCGCAACACCAGCAAGTTGAAATGCCTATCTGCGAAGGCATCTATCAGATGCTGCACGAAAACCTACCACCTCAAGAGGTGGTGCGCGGCCTTATGTCGCGGCCGATCCGGCCGGAGTTTGACTGACACCCTGCCCGAATCCCATTTGCCGCCAGGCTTCATACACCACGACGGCCACCGAATTCGACAAATTGAGGCTGCGATTACCCGCCAACATGGGAATCGATAACTGCTGCGTAGCGCCACCAATTTCTTCGATCACCGCCGCAGGTAATCCGCGGGTTTCACTGCCAAATAGCAAGACATCGTCGGCCTGATAAACCACTGACCCATAGTGCTGGGTCCCACCCGTCTCGATCGCAAACCAACGGTGATGACTCAAAGCGCGCCGACACTCGGCAAAATCTGGGTATACGGTCACCGCCGCCATCCAGTGATAATCCAAACCCGCGCGACGCAAGGAGCGCTTATCCAAATCAAAACCAAGCGGCTCGATCAGGTGCAACGTAACTCCCGTATTGGCACATAAACGAATGATGTTGCCGGTATTAGGCGGAATCTCCGGCTCGTGCAATACCACATGAAACATGCGCGCATGGTAGAGCGCTTTGCCAGCGCAATCGAGAACTCCCAGCAAATCTCGATCTATAATCGCCATACATGAGCGCGCCTACTGTGTCCGACCGCCCTGGCATCGCACCCGAATCCGCGGGTACCCGTCTGCGCTATCGCTTTTTAGGAATGAATTTCGCGTCACCTATCGTCCTGCTTTCAGGCTGCGTGGGCTTTGGCGAGGAATACACCCGGATTGAGGGTTTCTCGAACGCAGATTGCGGCGCCATTGTGCTCAAGGGCACCACACTTTCACCCCGTCTCGGGAACAAGCCGCACCGTGTTTATGAAACACCCATGGGTATGCTCAATGCTATTGGTTTACAAAACCCGGGCGCTTCGCATGTCGTCGAACAGATCCTGCCCGCACTGGATTTCACTGAAAGCCATTTCATTGCAAATGTTTCAGGATCCACGATCGAAGAATATGTCGAGGTGACTCGGATCTTTGATGACTCTCCCATTGATGCGATAGAGATCAATATCTCCTGCCCAAACGTGAAAGAAGGGGGCGTCGCCTTTGGAAACTACCCTGATATGTCGGCTCGAGTGGTGGCTGCCTGTCGCGCTGTAACGCGTAAACCGCTCATTACCAAATTATCCCCAAATCAAACCGATATCAAAGAAAACGCTAGATTGTGTATTGAGGCGGGTAGCGATGGGCTAGCGGTCATCAATACCGTCATGGGGATGGCGATCGATATCCATCAACGACGTCCTATCATTGGTAATGTGCAGGGTGGACTCTCTGGGCCGGCGATCAAGCCCATTGCCTTGCTCAAAGTGCATCAGGTTTACGATGTTGCGCGTCGCCACAACGTACCCATCATCGGCCAGGGCGGTATCGTCACGGCAGAGGACGCTATCGAGTTTCTCATCGCCGGTGCAAGCGCCATTGGCGTGGGTACCTCGCTGTTTTATGACCCGATGAGCTGCAAAAAGATCAACGCAGGGATTGAGCAGTACCTGACTCAGCACGGTCTATCAAATATCAGCGAACTTGTGGGAACGCTGCAACTTAATAATTGAGTGGTGTGCCATCACGTCGATAGAGTCGACAAAGCGCTGCGAGGCGCTCAGCAGGCTCCGGCCCGAACTGCTCCCACGTAAAGCGCCACCGCCAGCAATGATCACCATGTCCGGGCACATTCATGCGATGGCTCGCATCTAGCCCGAGCACATCCTGTAGCGGATAAATCGCCGTATCAGCCACACTTGCGCAAGCGAGACGAATCAAGCTCCAGTGAATCTCTTGGGGCTTTGCCCCCAGATAGTCACACACTCGACTTTGTTCCGCCGGGTCCAAGCTCTGCCACCAACCCACCGAGGTGTTGTTATCGTGCGTGCCGGTATACACGACGAGGTCTGAATGGTGATTATGCGGCAGGTACAAATTGCCACTGTCACCCCCAAAGGCGAATTGCAGCACCGCCATGCCCGGCAAATCAAAACGCCGCCTCAAACTCACGACATCGGGCGTAATAATCCCGAGATCCTCAGCGATGATCGGTAATGGTCCCAGCGCGCTTGCCAGCGCATCGAATAAGGCCGCACCCGGACCAAGTACCCACTCTCCTTTGAGCGCGGTCGCTTCATGCACTGGAATTCGCCAATGCGCAGCAAAGCCCCGAAAATGATCGATTCGCAACATATCGAACAATTGAAGACTACTGCGTACACGCTCAATCCACCATTGATAGCCCTCTTGCGCATGGGTGCTCCAGCGGTAGAGGGGATTCCCCCAGCGCTGCCCGGTCGCACTAAAGTAATCAGGTGGAACACCGGCGACCGCCTCCGGTTTACCGGCTGCGTCTAATTCAAATAAATGTCGTTGCGCCCATACATCTGCACTTTGCAAGGCGACAAAAATAGGTGCATCGCCGATGACCTGTATCCCCTTTTCATTGGCATAGCGACGAATCGATTGCCATTGCCGATAGAAATTCCATTGCCAAAATTTTTGTGCATCGATCGCGCTTTTAAAATGTCGGCGCGCGTCGGTGAGCGCTTGGGGCGTCCGCTGCGCAAGTCCATCTGGCCACTGCTGCCAACTGCGCGCTCCGTACGCTGTCTGCAAAGCCATGTATAGCGCGTAGTCCTCGAGCCAATGCACTTGTTGCTCACAAAAATGCTGAAACTCCCCGCGTTCTCTAGCGCGCGCTTTGGCAAAAAAGCCTGCGGCGGCAGCGGCTAGACGCTGCTCACGCCAGGGCAGTACTTTTTCAAAGTGAATCGTCTTCGAGTCAAAACCAGCATCTGCCGGTAACTCATCGCGACTCAACCAGCCATGCTCGGCAAGCTCGTGTAAGTCGATCAACAAAGGATTACCGGCAAACGCCGAAGGGCTCATGTAAGGCGAGTATCCCGCACCGATATTCCCCAAAGGTAATACTTGCCAGAGCTTTTGACCCGCTGTCGCCAACCAATCAATGAAATGATAGCAGCTCGCTCCGAGATCCCCGCTTCCATGTGGGCCCGGTAAACTCGTGGGGTGCAACAAAATACCGCTCGCGCGTGGAAATTTCATGACGGGAATCCATCACGCTTTCGACACAGCAACATCACGGCGTGACCTGGCAAATTGAGCGTGTTCGTCAACGATAAAGCGTCTCCGTGTCGATCGGATAACGCCCCACCCTTGTCATCGGTGCTATCTAGTAATAGTTGCCAATGGCCTGCAGGCAAAGAAAAGGGGCGTCTCGCCGCCTCGCCATTGACCAGTAGGAGCAAGGTCTCACCGGATCCCGTTTCATTGAGCAGGGCACCCAGACAACGATCTTCGGAGTGTTGCCACGCCTCACCTTCCAGGCGTTCGCCACTTGCAGACAACCAATCTAAATCGTGCTTGGCGTGTTCGCCTCTCACGCCCTGATACCAGTGATTGATAAACGGTTGGTACCGACGCCGAAGGGCGACCACATGTGAAGTAAAAGTAATCATCGCGGTGTCTGCGGCCGACCAGTCTAGCCAGCTCAGCGCATTATCCTGACAATACGCGTTGTTGTTACCGCGTTGAGTGTGGCCGAGCTCGCTCCCAGCCGCCAACATAGGGGTCCCTTGAGCTAGTAAACACGTGGCGAGCAGTGCCCGCTGCATACGCTGTCGAGCCACGACGACTTCAAGATAGTCTGTCTCTCCCTCGACACCAAAATTACAGCTGAAATTCGCCGAATGCCCGTCACGGTTGTGCTCACCATTTAATTCATTGTGACGCTGCTCATAGGTCACAAGATCTCGTAACGTGAAACCGTCATGCGAGCTCAGATAGGATACCGACTCGCTGGGCAAGCGATGCCCGCGCTGAAAAATATCGGCCGAGGCGCATAGACGCTGAGCAAATTCACCGCGCGTCATATGGCCACAAAGCCAAAATCGTCGCATGGCATCACGGAATCGATCATTCCACTCCAACCACCCCGCGGGAAAAGCGCCAAGCTGATACCCGTTAGCGCCCACATCCCACGGCTCGGCAATCAGTAACACGCTTGATAAAACGGGGTCTTGGGATATTGCCTGAAAAAAAGCGTGCCGAGACTCAAAACCATGATCCCCGCGAGCAAGGATAGGCGCAAGATCAAATCGAAATCCATCAACTCCCATTTCTTTGATCCAAAACCGAAGCACGTCCATGACAAACTGCAACACTCGGGGCTGGCGAGTATCGAGCGTATTACCGCAACCACTATCATTGACATACCGATCAGGCCAGTCGTGATCAAGTCGATACCAGCTCGCATTGTCGAGCCCCCGCCAGGAAAGTGTCGGCCCAGTGTGATCGGACTCGCAGGTATGATTTAAAACGATATCGAGGATGACTTCGATGTTTGCTTGATGCAGAGCATCGACCATCGCTCGAAATTCATCTCGTACCGCACGTGCGTTATGTAGGTCATGGGGTGGCTTCCCGATCGCCTGCGCACGCTTGCTGGCGAGTCGTGGATCCGGGCAGAAAAACCCGAGCGTGTTGTAACCCCAATAATTGACAAGGCCCCGTTCAGAGAGGGCTCGCTCGCTCAAGACTTGTTGTACCGGTAACAAAGAAACGGTGGTCACGCCCAATTGCTTGAGATGACTGAGAGCGGCAGGCTGCGCCAGGGCGGCATAGCTACCGCGCAAGTCCGCCTCAATCGCCGTCATCTGCTGACTGAAGCCCTTTACGTGTAATTCATAGAGGATCCGAGATTCGCTCGGGATACGTGGCCGACGCGATGCATCGGGTGGTGGCTCAGAGGCAATGACACGCGCCTTTAAAGCCGGTGGCTCCGCTGAGCGCCATGAAAACTCGCCAACGATTTCTCGAGCATAGGGATCAAGCAATAAGCGCTCTGAGTCGAACCGATGTCCCTCGTGGGGTGCGTAAGGGCCCGATGCACGATAGGCGTATACCAACCCCGGTTGTGCGTTGGGCAAGAATCCGTGCCAAATGTTGGCAGTACGCCCGGGTAGGGGCTCCGACCACAGTAGCTCCTCGCCACGGTAATCGAACACACAGAGATCGATGGCATCCGCGTGCGCAGAGAAGACCGCGAAATTTACACCCTCGGCGCTGACGTTGGCGCCAAGTGGGTAGCCTGAGCCACGCTGTAAACGTTGAGCTTGGCTCATAGATATTCAAAGAAAACGGTTGCCAGCGGCGGAAGACGTAAGCACAGCGAGTAGTCTCGTCCGTGCCAACCGATCGCCTCGGTGGTGACCTCGACAAAGGGGTTACCGACGTCGCTCCCCGCGTAATGGCGCGAATCCGTGTTTAAGCACTCTCGGTAACGACCGGGTCTTGAGACCCCCACCCGATACGCTTCATGAACCATTGGCGTGAAATTACAAACTACCAATACCTCACGATCGGGGTTACGCGCACGACGCAAAAAGCAAATCACAGAGTGATCGTGATCGGAGTGATCAATCCACTCAAAGCCATCCGGCTCGCTGTCTAATTGGTGCAAAGCCGGCATGGCTCGATACAGTCGGTTGAGGTCTTTAACGAGACGCTGTACACCGGCGTGATCAGGCTGATCCAAAAGCGCCCAATCTAGTTCGCAATCATGGTCCCATTCTCGTTCCTGGCCGAACTCGCAGCCCATGAAGAGAAGCTTCTTCCCGGGATGGGCATACATAAAGCCGAGATAAGCTCGAAGATTGGCGAACCGTTGCCACCGGTCGCCCGGCATCTTACCGAGTAAGGATCCCTTGCCATGCACCACTTCATCATGCGAAATCGGTAATACAAAGTTTTCGCTGAAGGCATAGCACAAACCAAAGGTCAGCTCGTTTTGGTGATGTCGGCGATAAAGGGGATCACGCGAGATATAACGAAGCGTGTCATTCATCCAGCCCATGTTCCACTTGTAGTGAAACCCCAGCCCGCCTGCATGGGTCGGTCGCGAGACTCCCTGCCATGCGGTGGACTCTTCGGCGATCGTCACTGCAGCGGCACGCTCTTGACCAATGATTTCGTTTAAACGCTGCAGGAAGTGTACAGCCTCTAAATTTTCCCGACCGCCGTGAACATTGGGTACCCAATCGCCCTCTCGACGGCTGTAATCTCGATACAGCATCGAGGCCACGGCATCGACGCGCAAGCCGTCAAAGCCATAACGTTCAAGCCAATAGAGCGCACTCCCGATCAAGAAATTTTTGACCTCTGCTCGGCCGAAGTTATAGATCAAGGTGTTCCAATCGCGGTGTAGCCCCTCGCGTGGATCAGCATGCTCATAAAGGGCACTGCCATCAAACCGTCCTAAGCCATGCGAATCGCTTGGAAAGTGGGCGGGAACCCAGTCAAGCAAGACTCCTATTCCCGCCTGATGACAGCGGTTAACAAATTCCCGTAGTGCCGCCGCATCACCAAACCGCGCGGTTGGAGCGTACATACCGGTCGGCTGATAGCCCCACGACGCATCCAAGGGATGCTCTGTGACTGGCATCAGTTCGATATGTGTGAAGCCAAGCTCCTGCACATACGGGATGAGCTGATCGCCAAGCGCCTGCCACGACAAAAATGGCGACTCGCCCCATTGGCGACGCCAAGACCCCGGATGAACTTCATAAATACTGACGGGCGCATGGCGAGAGTTCGCCGCATGGCGATCGACAGATAACGCCACAGGGGGCGGTAAATCGGCCACGATGCTAGCGGTGGCGGGCCGTAATTCGCTACGAAAGGCATAGGGGTCGGCTTTTTGACTCCAGACCCGACCGGATGCGCCTAACACGTCGTATTTGTAGCGTGCATCGATCGTGACGTGTGGCAGAAAAAGCTCAAATAAACCGGCGCTGTGCAAACGCCGCATTGGGTGACGGCGCGCATCCCAATAATTGAAATCCCCGACTACGCTGACACGCAAGGCTTCAGGCGCCCAAACAATAAACCGTACCCCGTCGACACCTTCAATAGTTTGCCGATGTGCACCCAATATTTCGTAGGGACGCAAATGGGTCCCCTCGCGTAGTAGCCAGACATCTACTTCGCCGAGCGTACTATCAAAGCGGTAGGGGTCTTCTATTGTCTCCTGATGCCCATTGTCCCACTCGACCTGAAATACATATTTAGCCGGCAAGGGAGCGGCTAATAAGCCCTCAAAGAATCCTTGCTCATGAACGCGGGTGAGTGGCACAGACTGATCCCCAAGCCGCGCGTGGACAGTGCGTGCATTGGGCATGAACGCCCGTAGCCAGCGCCCTCCGCTGCCGTCAAAGTGAGGACCTAAAATAGCGAATGGATCGGCGTGATGGCCCTCGCAGATAGCCGCGATATCCTCAGCCGATCGCATGTCAGTATCGAGGCGACACGTGCCAGATGCGATCGGCGTATTCGCGGATCGTGCGATCTGAGGAGAAGGCTCCCATCCCGGCTACGTTAAGTAAGGCCGACTGCCGCCACGCCGATGTGTCACGAAAGTGCTCATCAACCCGATGCTGTGCAGCGACGTAGGCCTGGAAGTCTGCCAATAAGAGATAATGGTCACCGCCCCAAAGTAAGGCATTGACGACTCCGCGATGACGCTGCGGATCAGACAGCGAAAAGCGCCCGCTCGCGATGGCATCGAGTACCTCTCGCAACGCCGTGTCGCTGGCATACAAACGCATGGGGTCATAGCCCTCGCGTCGTAATGCTGCCACCTCCGGCGCGCGTAAGCCAAACGTAAAAATATGTTCGCTACCGACGTGTTCAGCAATTTCGATATTGGCGCCATCCTCAGTACCGATGGTCAACGCCCCGTTGAGCGCGAGTTTCATGTTGCCCGTACCCGAGGCTTCGGTGCCGGCGGTCGAAATTTGTTCTGATAAATCTGCAGCAGGAATAATCAACTCAGCGACCGATACGCTGTAGTTGGGAACGAACAAGACTTGTAATCGCCCCTCGGCTCGAGGATCTGTGTTGATGACGGCGGCTACATCATGAATCAAACGAATGATATCTTTGGCCATCTCATAAGAAGAAGCCGCCTTGCCGGCAAAGAATACCGTCCGGGGCACCCAGTCACCGTCCGGGTGTTCGCAGATCCGTTGATAACGAGCGATGACATGTAAAAGATTCAGTAACTGGCGCTTGTATTCGTGGATTCGCTTGACTTGCACATCAAATAAACTGCTCGGATTTACCATGATACCGAGCTCGCGGCCTATCCAATTGGCGAGTCGCTCCTTGTTGTGAAGTTTGATGTCGCTAAAACGCTGCTGGACATCAGGATCATCCGCCTTTACGCGTAAGGTACTAATCGCATCCAAATTTTTTCGCCATTGTCGGCCTAACTGATCATCTAGCAATCCAGACAGCCCAGTATTTGCCTGCTGCAACCATCGCCGTGGTGTGATGCCGTTAGTCACGTTCGTGAAGCGCTCGGGCCATAGCGCAGCGAAATCCGCAAAAATGGTTTGCAACAGGAGATTGGAATGTAAGGCAGAGACGCCGTTGATTTTGTGGCTACCCACGATACACAAATGCGCCATGCGTACGCGTCGCTCGCCTTGCTCGTCGATCAATGACAGGCGTGCTAAGAAATCCAAATCTCCAGGTCGCACGTCAGCCGCGTGATCCAGAAGCTGCTGATTGATCTGGTAAATGATTTGCAAGTGTCGCGGCAGCACATGCTGCACAAGATCGACTGGCCAGGTCTCCAGCGCTTCGGGCATCAAAGTATGGTTGGTATACGAAAAGACTTGGCCACAGATCCGCCAAGCGACCTCCCAGTCGAAACAATGCTCGTCACAGAGCAAGCGCATCAGCTCTGGGATCGCGATAGCCGGATGCGTGTCGTTCAGGTGGATCGCAACATGCTCGGCGAGCGTATCTAAGCGGCCGTGCTCGCGTAGATGGCGGACCAGAATATCCTGTAGCGAAGCGGAGACGAAGAAATACTCCTGCCGTAAACGCAATTCGCGCCCAGCGGGGGTACTGTCGTTGGGGTACAGGACCCAGGAAATGTTTTCGTACTCGTTCTTAACGATCGCGGCCCGTGCGTAGTCACCACTATTGAAGGCATAGAGGTCAATCCGATCAGGAGCGGCTGCGCGCCAAAGTCGAAGCCGACTCACTGTCTCGACGCCTTGCCCCGGAATGATGAGATCGAATGCCTGCGCCCGAACCTCGCCCGCCGGCATCCAGCGCGATTGCCCCTCATCTGTCTCCACTCGACCACCGAAAGACACCTGATAGTCAATTTCAGGCCGTGGGAATTCCCAGGGATTGCCCTCACTCAGCCACGGGTCGGGGTATTCGAGCTGCATTCCATCACGGATCGCTTGCGCAAACATGCCGTGCTCATAGCGAATCCCGTAACCCATGGAAGGAATCCCGAGGGTTGCCAGTGAATCCAAAAAGCAGGCAGCCAAACGGCCGAGTCCGCCATTACCGAGACCCGGGTCCGGCTCTTGTTCCATGATGTCTTCGAGTGCGAGCGCGTGCTGCTGTAGCGCCTCGCGCGCACTCGGCGCCAGATCTAGCGCGTGTAGGGCATTACCGAGACTACGTCCGATCAAAAACTCCATCGACAAGTAATAAACTCGCCGCACCTTTTCGGTGCAAAGCTCGCGCTCGCCAGCGAGTTGGCGTAGCGATAGCTGCTCGCGCGCCGCCTTGGCCGCAGCCCACCAAGCATCACGCGCACTGGCATCAGCTGGCTCGACCCCCACTTCTGTACGCAGAATTCGCTCAATCTCGCTATTCACTATCCTCTCACCCTTCACCGCAGCTGGCCGTATTTTCACGATCAAGAGGCGTCAAAAAAACGCCACAAAGATTCTTGCGCAGCGATCGCGATGAAAGATACTTTTCCGGTCGCTCGCTACGTTTATGATACCGAGGCTAGTCCCCCTTCGAAACGTTTACCTCGGGAGGTGACGTGTGCTTCCGCACGAACTTGCTGTCAGTCTAGATCTGCCAAAACGGGCCATGGCGCTCGTGCTTGCCGGTGGTCGTGGCAGTCGCCTGCTTAATCTGACAGATCGGCGGGCTAAGCCTGCAGTGTATTTCGGCGGTAAATTTCGGATCATCGATTTCGCCTTATCCAATTGCCTTAATTCTGGGATTCGCCGGATCGGCGTGCTGACGCAGTACAAAAGCCATAGTTTGATGCGACACATTCAGCGAGGCTGGGGCTTTCTGCGCGGCGAGCTCAATGAATTTGTCGACGTCATGCCGGCACAGCAACGCCTGAACGAGTCCAACTGGTATCAGGGCACCGCTGATGCGGTGCATCAAAGCCAGGACATCATCGCCAGCTACCGACCGAAGTACTTGGTGATTCTCGCTGGCGATCACATCTATAAAATGAACTATGCATTAGCGCTAGCAGAGCATGCTGCACACGGCAAACCGTGTTCGGTCGCTTGCATAGAAGTTCCCCGACTCGATGCGCGTGGGTTCGGTGTCATGGCTGTGAACGAAGACAATCTAATCACCGCGTTCGAGGAAAAACCCCTAGATCCGCCGTGCCTGCCAGACAACCCTGACCGGGCGCTTGCCAGTATGGGTGTTTATATCTTTGATACGGACTATTTATTTAACGAATTATCCTGCGATGCGGGTAATCCGGAATCTAGTCATGATTTCGGTAAAGATATCATTCCGCGTATCGTGGCACGCGGTGAAGCGATGGCCCATCGGTTTGAACAAAGCGCGGTCGGCACACGTCTGGGCGAAGCGCCCTATTGGCGCGATGTTGGGACGATCGACGCCTACTGGGACGCCAACATTGATCTCACGGCGACCGACCCATTGCTGAACTTATATGACGAACGATGGCCGATTTGGACTTATCAGCCACAACTACCGCCCGCCAAATTTGTGCATAACACTGAGGATCGTCGTGGTTTGGCTTTAGAATCTTTGGTCTCGGGAGGCTGTATTGTCTCCGGGCACGTCGAACGCTCCCTGATGTTTTCGGGCGTGCGAGTGCATTCGCATGCTGAGGTCCACTGGAGCGTCTTATTGCCCAACGTGCAGGTGGGCCGTGGTGCGAAAATCCGCCGAGCCATCATTGATCGCGGCTGCGTGATTCCAGATGGGATGGTGATCGGCGAAGACCCCGAACAGGACGGCGAGCGTTTCCTATGCACGGAGACTGGCATAACGCTCGTCACCCGGCAGATGATAGCTCGACTTACGGCATAATTATCTCGTGCCTAAAAGCCGTTCTCTACGTGTGCTGCATGTGGCAGCCGAAATATATCCGTGGCTCAAAACCGGCGGGCTTGCTGATGTGGTCGCTGCGCTGCCCGTCGCGCAAGCGAACGCAGGCGCGGAGGTGCGACTCTTATTACCGGCGATGCCGGCGATCGCGGAGGCCGTAGTCGGTAAGCGCGCCATTTTTGACTGTGGCCCCTTTATGGGGGCAGGAAAAATCCGTGTCTGCCGCGGCCGGATGCGCGATAGCAACCTGTCGGTATATTTGCTGGAGGCGCCTTATCTATACACGAGGCCGGGTGGTCCGTATCAGGCCCCGAGTGGCCAAGACTGGCCCGACAACTTGCAAAGATTTGCGTTACTCAGCTGGGTCGCAGCACACCTAGCCGCCGGTGAAATTGATCCCAAATGGCAACCCGATATTACGCATGCTCATGACTGGCACGCGGGGCTCACGCCCGCCTACATGTCTCGCCATCCGCTTGAAAAAGCCAAGAGCGTGTTCACCATTCACAACCTCGCCTATCAGGGACGTTTTGCTGGAGTCAACCTGAGCGAGCTCGCGCTGCCGCAGGCTTGGATGGCTCCTGGCGCCGCACTCGAGTTTCACGGCGATCTGTCGTTTATGAAAGCGGGCCTCACTCTCGCTGACCATATCACCACGGTGAGCCCAAACTACGCCAAAGAAATCATGACGAACGAATTTGGTGCTGGGCTGGACGGCGTGATCCGAGCGCGTGAGTCATCCCTAACCGGTATCCTAAATGGCGTGGACTATTCCTTGTGGGACCCCGGTACGGATCCCCGACTTATCGAAAACTTTGACTCTCAGCAATTTGACGGTAAAGCGCACTGCAAAGCACAGTTGCAAGAGCTGAATGGGCTCACAACGGATTCTGCGATTCCGGTATTTGGGGTCGTCAGTCGTATGACCCAGCAGAAAGGTCTGGACCTATTGCTACGCACCATGGATGCGCTACTGCAAAAAGGAGCGCAGCTTGTCCTACTTGGGAGTGGCGATCGAGATTTGGAACAAGCATTCACGCACTGGGCCGAGCAGCATCCGCGCGCGGTCGGCGTGCGCCTAGGCTATGACGAAGATTATGCACATCGCTTGATCGCTGGTGCCGATGCGCTGATTCGCGGTTTGAGCCCTGCGGCCTGACCCAGCTTTATGCGATGCGTTACGGCACCTTACCCGTGGTTCGCGCGGTCGGCGGACTCGCTGATACGGTCAATGAAGAAACCGGTTTTTGTTTTCGTGGGGGCGATACCGAACTCGCAGACGTGCTGGCCCGCACACTCGCTTGCTATCGGCAACCGTCTCGCTGGCAAAAGAAAAAGCAGGCTGCGATGAGTCGCGATTTCAGTTGGTCAGTCGCCGCAACAGAGTATCTGCAGCTTTACAGCGAACTTCGCCACCCGCGCAGCGAAGCCTGACCTGGCATCGCCCATTTATCTAGCGCGTTATCTAAGCGGCGGCGTCCGTGTCTTGCTCGGCGTCATCCATGTTTAATTCTTTGAGTTTTCGAGTTAAGGTATTTCGACCCCAACCCAATAACTTAGCGGCATCCTGTCGGTGGCCGTTGGTGTGGCGCAAGGCGACCCGAATCAAGGTACGCTCGAACTCAGGCAAAGCGGATTCCAAAAGTGCTGCTGCGTCTGGGCGTAACGCCTCGGACTGGGCCCAACGCGCCAATGATGCCGACCAAGTTAGGGCGTCATCGGTTAAAAGCGCCGGCGCGGCCGCCACCTCTGCGGGTAAATCTTCAAGGCAGATTTCTTTGCCGGGTGCGAGCGCCGATAAACGCCGACATAGATTCACCAGCTCGCGGACATTGCCAGGCCAATGATAGGCCTCCAGCGACTGTCTCGCTGTGGATGATAGGGTTTTGGTGTCCACCCCCAACTCTCGCCCGGCAAACGTCAAATAATGATCCAATAAGTCACTGACGTCCTCACGGCGAGCTCGTAAAGGCGGTAGCTCAATCCGAATGACATTCAGCCGATGATATAAATCCTCGCGGAACTCACCCTGGGACACCCGTTGCTCAAGGTTTTGGTGAGTCGCTGCGATCACACGTACATCCACTCGAATGGGCATTTGCCCACCGACGCGATAAAACTCACCCTCTGCCAGAACACGCAATAAGCGCGTTTGCAAGCCGGTCGGCATATCGCCGATCTCATCCAAAAACAAAGTTCCGCCGTCAGCCTGCTCGAAGCGACCCTTGCGTAAGGCATCCGCACCGGTGAATGCACCCTTCTCGTGGCCAAATAATTCGGATTCCAATAGTTCCGATGGTATAGCCGAGGTGTTCAGAGCAATGAAAGGCTTAGAGCTTCGCGGGCTGTGTTCATGCAAAGCCCGCGCGACTAATTCTTTGCCGGTACCAGACTCTCCGGTAATGAGCGCAGTGACTGATGAGCGCGATAGTCGGCCAATTGCGCGAAATACATTTTGCATAGCAGGCGCGCGACCCAATAACTCGGTACCGTCCACAGTAGTACCGAGTTCGGACCCCGGGGCACGAGCATTACTGGCGGCTCGTTTAACGAGTTCAACCACTTGATCAACATCAAAGGGTTTCGACAAATATTCGAATGCGCCTTGCTCGTAAGCCGAGACCGCATTACCCAGGTCGGAATAGGCGGTCATGACAATCATCGGCAAGCTCGGGTAATCGACACGCAAGCGAGCGATCAAATCGAGCCCCGATTCGCCTGGCATCCGAATATCTGTCATCAAGACATCAGGCGTTTCCTGGCGTAAGGCCTCAAGAACCCGCTCGGCCGATTCAAACGATCGTGGTAGCAAGCCACCGGCTCGTAGCGCACGCTCCAACACCCAACGGATGGAGGCGTCATCATCCACCAACCAGACTCGTAACGACGAAGATGTCATCGGCCACTCTCCATGGCAGGTTGTTCTAGCGGCATCAAAATCGCGAATACGGTTCGGCCAGGCTCACTTTCAAATTCAATTTGGCCGCCGTTGCGCGTCACGAGCTCCTGCGACACCGCAAGACCTAAGCCGCTGCCCTCAGGTCGAGCGGTCACGAGAGGATAAAACAGTGTGGCCCGAATGGAATCCGGTACGCCCGGACCATCATCGACCACCTCGATCCGAGCCACCAATCGATGTCTTACTAGCCCGATATGCGCATGGGTTTGAGTCCGTGTGCGCAAGACGATCCGCCCTCGCGAGCCTACCGCTTGTAAGGCGTTACGCGCGAGATTGAGTAAGGCTTGGACGATTTGGTCCCGATCAAAGAAACCCTCCGGCAAGCTTGGATCATAGTCGCGCTCAATCTCTACCTCGCGAGACGCTTCCGCGATCAATAATGACCGAACGTGCTCACATGGCTCATGCACATTCGTCAACGCTTTGCGCGGCGGACCCGCCGGGTTCGACATGCTATCGACCAAGGTGGTCAATCGGTCGGCTTCTTTGATGATAATCCCAGTGTATTCTCGCAGCGACGGGTCAGTCAGTTCCCGCGATAGCAACTGTGCGGCGCCGCGCATACCACCTAAGGGGTTTTTGATTTCATGGGCGAGTTGCCGCGTCATCATGCGACTACCCTCAAGACGTGCGCGAAGCTCTTGATCACGCGTCAGTCGGGTGCGTGGTGCCGCATCCACCCACTCGAGTAATAAACGCTGCTCGCCGGCCGGAGATAACAACGGTGTTACGGTGGCATCAACCCACTGGGCTTCGCGAGGTGAGGCCCAGGTACGTACCGCGAGCTCACATTCTTGGCAGACCTCACCCGTGACTAAGGCGCGCTGCAGTACATCCTCAAAGAGTTGGCCATCGACCATGAGATCCATGAGTCGACGACCGCGCGCTTGATTAACACCGACTGCCATCAGCCCCTGCGCTGCGACATTGGCTTGCAATACACACAGGTTTTTATCGAGCAGAATGACGCCCGTCGTCAAGGCATCGAGCAACTCCAAAGGCTCGAGCGGAGACACCACAGGATCAATTCGTTCAACCGCCATGCGCACCCCCTAGGGTCGCAACGGGCTGGTGACGCACGGCCACCAGCCCGTCGAGAGCATCAAAGAAACGCATCGACCCGGTTGATCATGGGTCTTACACGCTGTAGTACATATCGAGTTCTGCCGGATGCGTTGACATCCGCAAACGCGTGACGTCCTGCATCTTTAGCGCAATGTACGCATCAATCACATCATCAGAGAATACACCGCCGCGGGTTAAGAACTCGCGGTCGCGATCCAAAGCTTCCAAGGCCATATCGAGTGAATGACACACGGTCGGGATGCTCTTGGCTTCTTCTGGCGGCAGATCGTACAAATCTTTGTCCGCCGGATCGCCCGGATGGATCTTGTTTTGAATCCCATCGAGCCCCGCCATCATCATCGCTGTGAAGGCAAAGTAAGGGTTGGCGGTGGAGTCCGGGAAGCGCACTTCGATACGACGCGCCTTGGGGTTAGCAACCCAAGGAATACGAATCGACGCTGAGCGATTACGCGCTGAATAAGCGAGCATCACAGGTGCTTCGAACCCTGGGACCAAACGCTTGTAGCTGTTGGTGGAAGCATTAGTAAACGCATTGATCGCTTTGGCGTGCTTGATGATGCCGCCGATGTAATAGAGCGCGAGCTCGGACAAACCGCCGTACTTATCGCCCGCAAACAGCGCCTTACCATCTTTTTGCAATGACTGGTGGACGTGCATACCTGAGCCGTTATCACCCACCAAAGGTTTCGGCATAAAGGTCGCCGTCTTACCATAGCCGGCTGCCACATTGTGGACGGCGTACTTCAAAATTTGGACTTGGTCAGCCTTCGCGACTAAGCCGCCAGCGCCAATGCCGATTTCGCCCTGACCACCGGTGGCCACTTCGTGGTGATGCACTTCGACGACTAGGCCGAGCTCTTCGCAAGCCGCACACATGGCATTACGAATATCCTGATACGCATCGACTGGAGGCACCGGGAAGTAGCCACCCTTGACGCCTGGACGATGGCCCATGTTGCCTTCAGCGAAAGCGGTATTGGTATTCCAAGCACCTTGTACGGAGTCGATTTCATAGGACGCCGTGTGCATTTCGTTTTTCCAGCGCACGTTGTCAAAGATGAAAAATTCGTTTTCCGGACCGAACATCGCTCCATCGGCAATACCGGTGCTCTTGAGATAGGCCTCGGCACGCTTGGCGATAGAACGCGGATCGCGCTCGTAGCCTTGCATGGTCGCAGGCTCAATGATGTCACAGCGGATGGTGACGGTCGGATCGTCAATAAACGGATCCAGCACCGCGGTCGCGGCTTCGGGCATCAAAATCATGTCCGATTCATTGATACCCTTCCAACCGGCGATGGACGAGCCGTCAAACATCTTGCCGTCGCTAAACAATCCTTCGTCGACCGTTCGTGCGGGGATGGTGACGTGCTGTTCTTTGCCACGGGTATCCGTGAAGCGCAGATCAGCCCACTTCACTTCCTTGTCCTGAATCATCTTAATGACATCACTGGGGGTCATGGTCGCTCCGTTACGAGTCAGCGGTTTAAAAAGCACCAATTCGATGCATTAATCATGCCGTTGCACTGATTTATTGACTGTGCAGAGATTTAGCCCACCAAGGTAGGCGCTACAAGACAAAAGTATGCACTATATTAGGGCGATTTAGCTAGACTTTAGGTGGTTTCGCACTATTTAAGTGCAATCGAGCGCTGTCTAGCAAAATCCCAAAACAGTAAGTCCAGCCCCACGCTGATACCGATATCCCGCTCCCAGCCGCTCCTAGTCTCAAGGCGCCGTGTTGAACGCCAAAAAGGGCGTACGGAAATGAACAACCAATCGGACTGCAGCGGTTGTTTATAGAACAGTGCGAGCTCGCGCTCGAGCATCCGAGCCCCTTCTCCCCCCAGACTGAGTTCGAACCCCCAACCGTCAACAATGTCTCGACTTCCCACTCGCGTCAGCGGTCGTCCCGCGTACAGCACCTCACGGGTCTGAGCCACCACCCAAGACTGACCCCACAGAAATCGTGAATCACGCGGTAGCCCCAATATCGAACTGGAAGACCGCCACAAGAAACCCCCGTCCCAGTGATCAATCACCAAGGCGGAGCTCGCCCCGAATCCTTGCTCAGAATCGATGAATACTTTGGCGAAGGGATGGATCCACCAAGAGCCCTGACGAAGCTCACGGCCCCAACGCACGGCTGCAAACGCCACCGGCGGCGTATCCAGCTTGATACCGAGCTCCAGATCCGCGTCCTGAAAAGCTGGTAGTCGAAGGCCGGCACGCCACTCCTTCGCCGTATCACTCAAGGTCTCCGACACATCGTCCGTGGTTAAAAACACCCGCAATCGACGCTCGAGTTGGGGTAATTGCAGATCGATATCAAAACGCGCCGCACTACTGAGGGCCGATCCGGAGGCGAAATCGCCGACGGATAGGTCAAGCTCTAAACGAAATGGGGAGCGAGATTCATCGGTTGCACGGGATCCGTCACCCGCGTTTGGTGTGACACCCTCCGAAGCGAGTGCGCCATCCAAATCCTGTAGTTGACGCTGCACCCACGCATAGACTTGATCGTGCCAACGATCGGCCTGCTGGCGCCACGGCGCATCGACAGGCTTGGGTGCCACGGGCTCAGCCTTAGCGATCGCAGCCAGGGTCGCCACGACAAGCAGCCCCACACACAGGGCGGGTGATGACAACATGGGCCGAGCCTAGCATGTGACCCGCTATACTTGAGTGCCGGCTCTGCCGCAGTTTGCAATGTTGATGAGCGCATGCCACCCACCTTTCAAGAATTGATTTTTGCTTTGCAGAAGTACTGGTCGGACCAGGGCTGCGTCATCTTGCAACCTTATGACATGGAGATGGGTGCAGGGACCTTCCACACGGCGACCTTCCTGCGCTCGATTGGTCCGGAGCCGTGGAACGCTGCCTACGTGCAGCCATCACGACGCCCGACGGACGGCCGCTTTGGAGATAACCCGTTTCGTCTGCAACGCTACTACCAATTCCAAGTGGTATTGAAGCCCTCACCGCTCGATATCATTGATCGCTATATCGGCTCGCTGAAAATGTTGGGCTTTGATCCATTGGTGCACGACATTCGCTTGGTCGAAGACAACTGGGAATCGCCCACCTTAGGCGCCTGGGGTCTTGGCTGGGAGATTTGGTTGAACGGCATGGAAGTCACGCAGTTCACCTATTTTCAACAAGTCGGTGGACTAGATTGTCGGCCTGTCACGGGCGAGATTACTTATGGTCTCGAACGCCTTGCGATGTATTTGCAGGGTGTCGATAGCGTCTATGACATCGTGTGGACGAGAGGCCCGAACGGCCCGGTGACCTATCGTGATGTCTATCACCAAAATGAATTTGAGCAATCACACTATAACTTTGAGCACGCGGACGTAGAGGTCTTGTTTCGTCACTTTGATGATTACGAGGCTGCCTGTCAGCGCCTGCTGCAAGCCAAACTCGCACTACCTGCTTACGAGCAGGTGTTGAAAGCCTCGCATACCTTCAATTTATTGGACGCGAGACGCGCGATTTCCGTCACTGAGCGTCAACGCTTCATATTACGCGTACGTACACTGGCTCGCGGAGTTGCCCAAGCGTATTTTGAATCCCGAGAGTCGTTGGGTTTCCCCATGCTGTCGAATCGACACGACTCGTCCGACTCCTCGCTCGTGGTGACGCCATGAGCTCCATCATGCGCGAAGATTTTTTATTTGAACTCGGCACCGAAGAGCTACCTCCCCTCGCGCTGCCAGCGCTGGAAAATGCTTTACGTGACGCCGTACAAGAAGGGCTACAATCAGCGGGTATCGGTTATGAGCGGATTCGCTCCTTCGCCACACCGCGACGGCTCGCTCTAATAATCGATGCGCTCGCTCTACAACAAACGGATCAAATCCTCAAGCGCAAAGGCCCGCCGGTGAAAGCGGCTTTTGATGCTGACGGTCAACCGACCCGCGCGGCGACCGCTTTTGCGGACAGTTGCGGGGTCAGCGTCGAAGCCCTGAGCCGCACTCAAGAAGGTAAAGGCGAATTTCTATTCTTTGAGGGCACCAAACTAGGCGCCGCCACTTCAGCCTTGCTGCCCGATATTCTGCAGTCGGCTATTGACGCCCTGCCCATCCCCAAGCGCATGCGCTGGGGCAGTAGCGAAGCGCAATTTGTGCGGCCTGTGCACTGGCTGGTGATGCGTCATGGCGATCGCTGTATTGAGAGCCAAATCCTTGATACTCAAGCGGGTCTCTGCACGCGCGGTCATCGTTTTCACGCGCCGGGTGAGATCGAACTCTCATCTGTGCAAGATTACCCAACGACGTTGCATGAAAGAGGCCGTGTGATCGCCGATTTCGCAACCCGTCGGGCAGTCATCGAGCAGCAAGTGACAACTCTCGCCGAATCTTTGGGGGGTCGTGCGCTGATGGATGACGCACTCCTTGATGAGGTGACGGCGCTGGTCGAGTGGCCCGTGGCTATCGCGGGTGAATTCGATGCGAAATTTTTGGAGCTACCGCGAGAGGTGCTGATCAGTACATTACAAGCGCATCAGCGGTACTTTGCGCTTGAAGCGAACGTCACAGAGAGCTCGCAGCCGACGCTGTTAAACCGCTTCATCACCATCAGCAACATCGACAGCCGAGAGCCCGAGCGCGTACGCGAGGGTAATGAGCGCGTCGTGAGACCGCGGCTTGCTGACGCCGCATTTTTCCAAGCCCAAGATCGACGTCATCCGCTTGCACACGCATCTGCGGGATTGGATCAAGTGACTTTTCAGGCACAACTCGGCTCCATCGGCGATAAAGTGCGTCGCGTAGAAAGCCTGGCAAAAGAAATCGCCATGGCGACCGGTGCCGATGTCGCGCACACCAAACGCGCGGCAGAGCTATGTAAGTGCGATCTACTGTCCGCCATGGTGGGCGAATTCCCCGAGCTG
>RFOD01000003.1 GCA_009926865.1 Gammaproteobacteria bacterium
CGTGCGGACTCCCGCCGTACAAAAAATATCCTTGTGCGCAAGCGGGATGCCAGTCAGCGCCCCCGCCGAACCCGCTGCACGCGCTGCATCCGCTAGGGCCGCATCCGCAAGAGCGGTATCGGCCGTCAAGGTGACAAAGGCATTGAGTTCAGGCTGCGCCGCTGCGATCCGCGCTAGATAGGCCCGCGTCAGCTCGACACTCGAAAACTCACCGCTTGCCAGACCCCGCGACAGCGCCGCGACTGACTCCGCTGGCAAGGAGGGCAACGTCGTCTTCGCGTTCATTCGATCACCTTCGGCACGAGGTACAAACCGGCTTCCACGCTCGGCGCGTTCTGCTGATAGTGATCGCGGCGATCCGCCTCGCTGACCTCGTCCGCGCGTAAGCGCTGAGCCAGACCTGGCAGCGGATGCGCCATGGGTTGAATATCCGTGGTGGGAGCCCCTTCCAACTCCCCGACGAAATTGAGGATGCGCGAAAGCGAATCCACGTATACGGGGATCTCTGTCTCCGTGAGCTCCAAACGGGACAGCTCAGCAATTTTTTCGATATCGGCGCGAGTAAGGCTCATGTGGCAACCTGAATTGGCAGCACAAAACGGCCGCGAATCATATCACCCTTGCCTTGTTTAAGAGCGCGCAGGTTGTTAAATTGCTGACACTTTTACTACCTCGGTAGCGACCGGGTCACACACCAATGTTCAAACGCCTGCGCGGATATTTTTCCAGCGATTTATCAATCGATCTGGGGACAGCCAACACGCTCATTTACGTCCGTGATCGTGGCATCGTCCTCAATGAGCCCTCGGTAGTGGCCGTTCAAGAGGACTATAGCCGCGGTGGCAAGGTCATCGTCGCGGTCGGCGCCGAAGCCAAAAACATGCTCGGCCGAACACCTGGTCACATCACTGCCGTGCGTCCAATGAAAGATGGTGTGATCGCGGATTTCACCTACACCGAGAAGATGCTGCAGTACTTCATTGGTAAGGTGCACGACACGCGTCTACTCAAACCGTCGCCCCGCGTGTTGGTGTGCGTGCCCGTCGGGTCGACTCAGGTGGAACGACGCGCCATTCGCGAATCTGCTGAAGGTGCTGGGGCGAGAACCGTTGCCATCGTGAGCGAACCGATGGCAGCAGCCGTCGGCGCGGGCCTGCCCGTGCAGGAAGCGCGTGGCTCGATGGTGCTCGATATTGGTGGCGGCACCTCAGAGGTCGCAGTGATTTCTTTGAATGGCATCGTCTATGCACAATCAGCGCGCATTGGCGGCGATCGCTTCGATGAAGCCATCACCAATTATGTTCGCCGCAACTACGGTATTTTGATTGGTGAGACCACAGCTGAGCGCATCAAAATCGAAATTGGCTCGGCCTATCCCGGTCAGACGGTACGTGAAATTTCAGTACGTGGACGCAATCTATCAGAAGGCGTCCCCCGTAGCTTTACGCTAAATAGCAATGAAATCCTTGAAGCCCTACAAGAACCCCTGCAGGGCATTGTGGGCGCGGTCAAACAGGCGCTAGAACAGACGCCACCAGAGCTCGGCTCTGACGTGGCCGACCGGGGCATTGTTGTCACCGGGGGTGGCGCATTGCTACGTGACATCGACAAATTGATCACCGAAGAAACGGGCGTGCCGGTGGTGATTGCCGACGATCCGCTAACCTGCGTCGCACGCGGGGGCGGCCGCATTCTTGAACTCATGGACGAACTCGGGCCCGGCAACTTCGGGCTTGAATAGCCTATCGAGCAAGGTCTCGCCGCGTCGGGCGGCCAGCAGCGCCATGCGTTTGGCCGCTTACGGCTTGATCTGCGTCCTCCTGATGTTTGCGGATCAGCGGGGGAACTGGCTCGAGGGGGTGCGCGGGACCCTGCAGGCGATCGCCTACCCCATCAAAATCGCGCTGTACTCACCCATCCAAGCGTGGTACTCGCTTGGAGAATTGCTGGCGGAGCGTGCTGCATTACAGCGCGAAAATTCAGCCCTCAAAGAAACGGTGGCGAAACTTCAAATCGAAGCGATGCGCCGCGCGGACCTCGAACTGCAAAACACGCGCCTGCGTAATCTCAACGAAACGACAGCGGATGTCGCAGAACGCACGCTACCCGCTAGGATCGTCGCCGAGGAATTTTCGCGTCTTCGAAGACGCGTAACAGTTGATCAAGGGAGTAATGTTGGCGTCTACGTCGGTCAGACCGTAGTGGCGGATGGTGGCATCGTCGGCCAAACCATGCGCGTGGGACGTCGGAGTAGCGAGATTATTTTGCTCACCGACCCAGAGCATGCGATCCCGGTGGAAATTCAACGCACAGGCGTGCGTACCGTGGCCATCGGGACGGGCCGCACCAATTTATTGAACTTACCTTCACTCCCCTTGCAAAGCGATATTGTTGAGGGCGACTTACTCGTGTCCTCGGGATTAGGTGGGATTTTCCCAACGGGCTATCCCGTCGCCATCGTGACCCGAGTTGTCAAAAGCAATAGCTCGCTTCTTGCGCAGGTCGAAGCTCGTAGCGTTGCGCGAATCAACGCGACTCGCCATGTCGCGCTCATCTGGTTTAAAGAAAACCACACGGCGGCACCTTGGACAGAGACGAAATCACCATGATGTATCGGCTACGTCTTGAGGGTCGATGGCGAATCGGACTGAGCTTGGCGCTCGGTGTGCTCCTTCAGCTATTACCTTTGCCCGCTGCGCTTGCCGCGCTACGCCCACCCTTCGCCATTCTCATGGTCCTCTTCTGGGCGCTCATGGCGCCGCGTCTTGCTGGGATTGGTAGTGGCTTTGCAGTGGGTCTCGCCCTAGATGTCTATCGCGGCTCAGTGCTCGGCCAACATGCGCTGGCTGCCTCAATACTCGCCTATGTGATTGGCCGACAGCATCTACTCTTACGGACCAAGCCGCTTTTTGAACAGGCCTTGCTAGTGGGTGCAGCGCTACTTGGCTACGAAGCACTCATCTGGCTGATTGAAGGTTGGCTAGGTCAGATCCGAGGCGATTGGACGCGATGGCTGGGCGCGCTGGTTGGCGCGATCGTGTGGCCGTTGCTCGCACGTTTACCCACTGGTCGCTTACCCGAGAGAACCTGAACTCATGAGCGTGCGGGGACTTATCAAAGATTCCTGGCGTGAGCGACGTCTCTTTGAGCAACGCACTATAGTTGTCGTCATCCTCATCGGCTTACTGAGTAGCTTACTCCTCGGTCGTCTCTTGTGGCTGCAAGTGCTGCGATACGATCACTACACGCAACTCTCACAAGGCAATCGAGTACGCGTCGAGCCTTTACCTGCTGCACGCGGCATCATTTATGACCGTCGCGGCGAGGTACTCGCGGATAACCAACCCACCTATCAGCTCGAACTCATCCCTGAGGAAGTGCCCGATGTGGAGACGACGCTAGCGGGCTTGGTACGTATTGGGCTCATTGAGGCGGCCGCCATCGAAGATCTGAAGAAACTCATTCGCTCGCGTCGCTCTTTTGAAAGCATCCCTGTGCGTCTGCGACTCGACGATCAGGAAATTGCTCGCTTTGCTGTCAATCGGTTTCGATTTCCAGGTGTCGATATTCAAACGCGCCTCGCCCGAAACTATCCGCTTGGGGAGATTGGGGTCCATGCGCTCGGCTATGTCGGAGCGATTTCAGAAGCAGATCTCAAAAATATCGCTCGAGAGGCTTATGCCGGAACCAGCACCATCGGTAAGCTCGGCATCGAGTCTGCCTACGAACAGGACTTACGCGGCGAGAACGGTCGACGTGAGCAATTGGTGAATGCACGCGGTCGACCGATCGAAAATCTGCAGACACTAGAGCGTGAACTGATTTTTCGCCCAAGCCGCCGCGGCCAGGATCTCTTTTTGACGCTTGATCTTAATGTTCAAAATACGGCCGAGAAAGCCATGGCTAATCGCCGTGGTGCGCTCATCGCGCTCGACCCTAACAATGGCGATGTGCTGGCGCTGGTCAGTCACCCGGGCTTCGACCCCAATCTGTTCGCACGGGGTCTTAGCAATGAGGAATTTTCGGCGCTCAATACGGACCCCGATCGGCCCTTGTTCAATCGAGCGCTGCGCGGCACGTATCCGCCGGGTTCCACTATCAAACCACTCGTCGCACTCGCCGGTCTGCAGTACGGGGTGATCACGCCCGAGGATGTTCATTACTGCGTCGGCTATTTCACGCTACCGGGAAGCTCGCGGCGATTTCGCGACTGGCAGCGACGCGGCCACGGCCCCGTCAACATGCGCGCGGCGATTTCGCGTTCCTGCGACCCTTACTTCTATTCTTTGGCAGATCGACTTGGCGTAGATCGGCTCCATAATTTTTTGGGTCAATTTGGCTTAGAAGCGCCTAGTGGCATCGATATCGGCGGCGAAAAGTCAGGGATCTTGCCCTCGCGTGAGTGGAAGCGATCTGCCTTCCGCAATCCCCAAGAGCAAGTCTGGTTCCCAGGCGAGACCGTGATTTTTGGAATTGGTCAAGGCTACATGACGAGCACACCGCTACAGGTCGCGCAAATGACCGCCACACTCGCCATGCGTGGTGCGGCGTGGCGACCTCGGCTGGTTGCCGCACTTCGTGATCCTCAGACTGGGGAGCGCCAAGAATTAGCGCCTGAGGCTATGCCTGTCGTGACTCTCAAAGATAATAATTTTTGGAAAATCGCGATCGACGGTATGCGTGCAGTGATGGAAGGGGGCACGGCCAGCGCAGCCGCTCGGGGAGCTCGCTATTCCATCGCCGGCAAAAGCGGTACCGCGCAAGTCGTCGCCATTGCTCAAGGCGAGCAATACGATGCGGATGCGCTCGATGAACGCTTACGTGATCACGCTTGGTTTGTGGCGTTTGCGCCGATCGAAGCGCCACGGATCGTTGTTGCAGTGCTTATCGAAAATGGCGGCGGCGGCAGTGGCGTCGCAGCACCCGTGGCGAGACAAGTCATGGATGCGTACCTGCTCCCGCAGATCAATGAGGCGAATGGCACGTGATTCGCGAGAACGTCGAAAGCACGAGCACCCGCGCATTGACGCTGACCGCGCGGGTGTTAAGCACCCTGCGGATCGACGGGCCGTTGGTGCTGGCGCTCTCAAGCATTGCGCTGATCGGCTTACTCGTCCTCTACAGCGCTTCAGGTGGCAATTGGGCCGTGGTGTTGCGCGGGGCTGTGCGTCTTCTGCTGGGCGGCCTATTGATGCTAGTGCTCGCACAGATTCGCCCTTCGATGTTGCGACGGATTTCACCCTTTATGTACGGCGCAGGTCTCTTGCTGCTGCTCATCGTGGAATTAGTCGGCGATGTAGGCAAAGGCGCACAGCGCTGGCTCGACCTTGGGTTTATGCGCTTTCAGCCCTCAGAGATCATGAAACTCGCCGTGCCCATGGCCTGTGCCTGGTGGCTACATGAGCGACCCGTTCCCCCTAGTCCTTCAAGCTTGGTGATCCTTGCGGCATTGATTGTTTTGCCGACAGGGCTCGTCATGATCCAACCTGATCTTGGCACCTCGTTGTTGATCGCGATGGCCGGTCTCACCGTCGTCTTTTTGGCGGGATTATCCTTGCGCTTGATTGTTTCTTTGATGGTCTTAGCCGTCGCCGCTGCCTGGGCGGGTTGGGAGTTTTTGCTACGCGAGTATCAGCGCCAACGAGTGCTCACCTTCCTCAACCCCGAAGCTGACCCCTTGGGTTCGGGCTATCACATCATTCAATCGACGATTGCCATCGGTTCAGGCGGTGTATTTGGTAAGGGGTACTTGCGTGGCAGTCAAAGCCAGCTGGAATTTTTACCCGAGCGCTCGACCGATTTCGTGTTTGCAGTCATCGGGGAGGAATTCGGGTTGCTGGGCATACTGATCTTGCTCAGCCTGTACTTATACGTGGTTGCACGCTCGCTGTGGCTTGCCAACCAAATGCGTGATACCTATGCACGACTCTTGGCGGGCAGTTTCGCCGCCCTCTTTTTCGTCTATGTCTTTATCAACGCTGGGATGGTCTCGGGGCTCTTACCCGTGGTTGGCGTGCCCTTGCCCTTGATCAGTTATGGCGGCACATCGATGGTGACCCTGCTCGCAGGCTTCGGTATTCTGATGTCGTTGTACGCCAACCGGAAACTTGCCGCCTAATGAATCTGATGCCATTTAGATACCTTCGATCAAAGATTACGCTCGGGACCGGATTGCTGATCTTGGCGAACGCTCTTCTCGTCCTGCCCGATCGGTCACTCGCTGATACACCCTTAAGTGCGGGCGAGGACGTACGGGCCTTCGACATTGAGCGTGAAGATATCCGTAGCTTCATCGATGAACTCGTCAGGGAATACGGATTTGATGAGCAAGCGATACGGGCAACGCTAGCCGAGGGCCGTTATCAACCGCGAATTATTGAAGCGATGACACGCCCAGCTGAGAAGGTGCTGACGTGGTGGGAATATCGCGCTCGACTTGTCTCGGAGCAGCGGATCAAAATGGGCCGCGAATTCTGGCAGGAGCATCGTCAGTTACTCACCGAGACCGAGGCTCGTAGCGGTGTGCCCGCGCACTACATTGCGGCGATCATCGGCGTCGAGACCAACTTTGGACGGAACAAGGGTTCTTGGCGCGTACTGGATGCGCTGATGACCCTCGGCTTTGACTATCCGCCGCGCGGCCGATTTTTCCGTTCGGAACTCGAGCATTTTTTGTTGCTGAGTCGTGAAGAGGGCTTGGATCCGCTCGCGATACAAGGCTCTTATGCCGGCGCGATGGGCGCTCCGCAGTTCATGCCGAGCAGCTACCGTCGTTTTGCCGTCAATTACGACATGAGCAAAAATCCGGGTACCCGCGATTTGTTTAACGACTGGGCGGATGTCATGGCGAGTATCGCCAATTATTTCCTTGAGCATGGCTGGCAAACAGGTGGCCCAGTCCTCGCCGAAGCCAAAGCACCGACAGGCACTATGGCGGGATTAGAACGGGGCAACTTGCGTCTCAACAGCACCGTAGACGAGCTTGGCGCCCGAGGCGTGGTGATCGAGGCAGGCGGCGACTCACCGTTATCGCCCGAGACACCCGTGATGCTGCTACCTGCGGAACTTGAAGATGCTGAACAGGTGCGTGTGGGCTTCAAAAACTTTGAAGTCATCACTCGCTATAACCGCAGCATTTTATACGCAATGGCCGTACATGATCTGGCCATGTCGATTCGCGAGGGCGCTGAATAATGCGGATCGCCTCCCGCGCAGCGTTAGGCATTCTGCTGCTAGCGCTAGGCGGCTGTAGTCTTTGGCCCTTTGGTGGTGATAGTCGATCACGCGCGCCCGCGAGTGTCCCCAAGCCGCCACGTGACCTCGCCGCGATCCCCGATGCTGTACCGCGTGAGGAACCGCGAAGTCGCTACGGCAATCCAGAAACCTACGAGGTCTTTGGTAAGCGCTATCGCGTCATGAAGAGCGCCAAGGGACATAAAGAGCGCGGTTTGGCCTCATGGTATGGCCCAGGCTTTCATAGCGAGCGGACCTCAAGCGGTGAGCCCTACGACATGTATGCGATGACGGCCGCCCATAAAACCTTACCGATCCCCACCTATTTACGCGTAACGAATCTTGAGAATGGACGATCCGTGGTGGTGCGCGTCAATGATCGTGGGCCCTTCGTGCGCGGGCGAATCATTGATCTGTCGTATACCGCCGCTTGGAAACTCGACATGATTAAAACGGGGACGGCACGGGTTGAAATCCGCACGGTCGAACCGAAGCGCTGGTGGCGACGTGATACGCCACCGCCGCCGCCCGCCCGCACACCCGCCGTACGCACCGCTGCGACAGATACGGTCACCACCTCGAGCGGCACAACGCAACGCTATCTACAAGCCGGTGCCTTCTCTAGTCGAGACAATGCCCAAGGGCTACTCGCGAAACTACAAGCCGCTGGGCTCGATAACGGCCTCATCCGCGAGGCACGCGTATCGGGACAGCGTATTTTTCGCGTACAAGTCGGACCGATCGACTCTGAGGAGTCGGCCGAACGCCTGCGAGAAGCGCTGCGCCGAGCCGGTGTTCCCGACGCGAGAGTGATGCTCGATTAATCGCTACGAGTGCGAGGGCGTTTTGCTCTAACATGGTTTATCGTTATTCAACCTAAGTCCATACCCCTTATGCTCGCACTGAATTTTCGCTCCCTGTTCGCTCGTCTTTCAGTACTGGTCGTTTTTCTTTGTTGGGTAGCGGTGCCGATTCAGGCGCAGGTCCCATCCGCTCCGAAGGTCGATGCGAGCGCGTACATTCTCGTAGATCAAGCAAACGGTCGCGTGTTGGCCTCGGAGCGTGCCAACGATCGCGTGGAGCCCGCGAGTATCACGAAACTCATGACCGGTTATCTCGCCTTTCGCGCCTTGGCGGATGGCCGCCTGTCACTGGATGAACCGGTCACGATTAGCGAACGAGCGTGGCGTGCAGAGGGCTCTCGAACCTTCCTACGCGTCGGCAGCCAAGTTCCGGTCGAAGTGCTACTACGCGGAATGATTATCCAATCTGGGAACGATGCTGCGATTGCATTAGCCGAACATCTTGGCGGTAGCGAAGCCACCTTTGCTGAGCTCATGACGCGCGAAGCGAAGCGTCTTGGCATGCGTAACTCGCGGTTTCGTAACGCCACCGGCCTACCCGATGCCGATCACTACACCACGCCGTCCGATATCGCACTGCTCTCCAGAGCGATGATCCGCGAGTTTCCGCAGTACTACTCGTGGTACTCGGAGCGCGAATTTGTTTGGAATAATATTCGCCAAAGAAACCGTAATGGCCTGTTGTCCAAAGATTCCAGTGTGGATGGCATCAAGACAGGGCACACCAGCAGTGCGGGTTATTGCTTAGCCAGCTCAGCTTTGCGCGGTCAAACGCGACTCATTGCTGCCGTGTTCGGTAGCCCTTCGGTCACCAGTCGCGAACAAGCGAGCGCGAGCTTGCTCAACTATGGGTTTACATTCTATGAAACCGTCACCTTACGTAAGGCAGGCGAAAAAATCCTTGAGCCACGCCTTTATAAAGGTGCGGAACAATTTCTGGTAATCACGCCTGCGCGCAATGTCGATGTCACCATCCCGCGAGGCTCCGCACGCAACTTACGCGTCAGCACGCAATTAGATGAACCCCTCATGGCACCCGTCGAAGTCGGTCAAAAACTAGGCGAGTTACGGGTGATGCAAGGCGATCAGGTCATCGCTCGAGCCGCCCTCGTCAGCGCCGATAGTGTGGAAGCGGGCGGCGTCTGGCCACAAATTCGAGATACCGTAGCCTTAATGATGAGGTAGTCATGGCAGGGCCGTGTGAAGTGTGTTTCCTCGACGGCGAGTGGCCGGCGCTACGCGATGCGCGTATCTCCCCGCTCGACCGTAGCTTCCTGTTTGCAGACGGGGTGTACGAAGTCATCCCGGTATTTTCGGGTCGGCCGTTTCGTTTCCCAGAACATCTGCAACGCTTGGCTAACAGTCTGACAGCCATTCGGATGACGGATCCTTTCGATCGGGCCGGCTGGCGTAACCTGATACGCGAACTTTTGGAGCGTAACGCGCGAACCCAAGGCGATAGCTATGTGTACATCCAAGTGTCACGCGGTGCCGAGTGGGGTAGAAATCACGCGCCGCTACCGGCTGTACCGCCTTTAGTGTTTGCGTTTTGCTCGCCGTTCCCTGCACCGAACGAAGAACTCATGGCGCGCGGCTCAGCCTGTATTACGGCCGAGGATATCCGTTGGAATCGCTGTGACATCAAGTCGGTATCGCTGCTCGGTAATGTCTTGTTGCGACAACAATCGATTGATGTCGGTGCGCAAGAGACCATCTTGCTGCACGAGGGCATGCTCCGCGAAGCAAGCGCCTGCACGGTGCACGTGGTGCGTGGTGGGTGCGTACTCACTCCTCCGAACTCTCAACATATCCTGCCCGGCATGACGCGTAGCGTGGTCGAAGAATTGGCGGATGATCTTGGGATCCCCCGGGAGTCACGGCCCGTGACCGAGCAAGAACTGCGCAGTGCAGATGAAATTTGGCTAGCCTCTTCCACGCGCAATGTCACAGCGGTCACCCAACTGGATGGCCAAGCGGTTGGCCGGGGCGTACCTGGACCCGTCTGGGAAAAAATGTGGCAGGGCTTTCAGGATTTACAGCAACGGCTGGCGACAACCCCTTGGTAACCCCCTATGAGTGAGCCACCCGCAGAAAGCTTACTGGTCTTCCCAACCGAGTATCCGATCAAAGTATTAGGCCGTCGCGATAGCCTATCTCGCACGCATATTGACTCTCTGGTGCGCCATCACGTTCCGACACTACACGAGGGTCAAATCCAAGAGCGAGAAAGTGGCGCCGGGACCTTCGTATCGATCACCTACCTCATCATTGCCGAGAGCCGCGAACAAGTGACAACTCTCGTCAGCGCGCTCCTGCAAGCTGACGGTGTTGTAATGGTGTTATAGCCTCTTCAGCGGCCGATGAGCGACAAAAACTCGCGACGGGAATCAGGGTCATTCTTAATGCTACCGCGCAAGGCGGACGTCACCGTCGCCGTACCGGTATGACGTACCCCGCGCGATTCCATGCACATATGTCGACACTCAATGACCACCGCCACGCCGAGTGGTTGCAGGTGAGTATGTAGCGCATCAGCGATCTGGTTCGTCAAACGCTCCTGCACTTGAAGTCGACGCGCAAATACTTCTACCAGACGTGAAATCTTTGACAGGCCTAATATTTTTTGATCTGGTATGTAACCAACATACGCCTTACCAAAAAAAGGCGCTAAGTGGTGCTCACAAAGCGAGTAAACCGGAATATCGCGTACGATAACCATCTCATCCACACGTTCGGCACCATCCTCAAAAGCCTTCAAGATCTCTTCGGGCTTCTCAAGATAACCACGGGTATATTCGCGCCAGGCTTTCAAAAAACGGCTCGGCGTCTCTAACAAACCTTCTCGGGCGGGATCCTCCCCGATATAGGCGAGTAGATCTCGCACCATCTGTAAATCACGATCTTCGTGATCAGCCCCATCGTGACGCGTATCAGTCATGAGTATTCCTCCTTGAGGCGCCTCAGAAACTCGGAGATCAAAACGTCGGCCACCGTACCCAGGTTATCCGGACCCCCGAGTGAGGCCACTTGAGTCATCGCGAGCCCCGCGTAACCACACGGATTAATACGCGAAAAGGGCTCCAAATCCATATTGATGTTAAGGGAGAGCCCATGATAGCTGGCTCCGCGGCGGACTCGGATACCTAAACTCGCGATTTTTGCCTCATCCACATACACACCCGGTGCGCTAGGCCGCGTAGTGGCCGTGATCGCGTATCGCGCCAAGCAGCCGATCACGCTTTGCTCCAGCGCGGTGATCAAGCTACGGACCCCCAAACCTGATCTTCGTAGATCCAGTAACGGATAGAGCACCAACTGCCCAGGCCCGTGATAGGTGACTTGTCCACCTCGGTCTACATTGATCACGGGAATCGCTCCAGGATCCAGGAGGTGCGATGCATCAGCATTCATACCCAAAGTAAAAACGGGTTCGTGCTCGAGCACCCATAACTCATCTGGCGTATCAACCGTACGCTGATCTGTGAATTCTTGCATGGCCTGCCAGGTGACCTGGTAGTCCACCCGACCAAGGTGTCGGATCAGGGGCGGCGCGCTGAGAAACTGGGACGTCAAAGATTAAAACTCAGGAGACGACACCCATTAGTGCCTGGTTATCAAGACCTGCATTGTTACCCTGTAAGGCCTGTTCAGCCCGATAACTTGACCTCACGAGAGGACCGGATACGCACTCGCGAAAGCCACGTTCCAGGGCCCAGTGCCGGTAGCGGTCAAATTCCTCTGGCGTCACGAATCGCGCGACGGGCAAGTGATTAGGCGTTGGGCGCAAATACTGCCCCAGCGTCAAAAGATCCACTTGATGGGCACGCATGTCATCCATCGCTTCAATGATTTCAGCTTCCGTTTCACCAAGACCCAGCATCAAACTGGTTTTGGTCAGCACCTCAGGTCGATGTTGCTTGGCATGTGCGAGTACACGTAACGTTTGCTCGTAGCCTGCGCGCGGGTCTCGAACTGGGTACGTCAAGCGCCGAACGGTTTCCACGTTCTGAGCAAAAACCTGCAGCCCCGAGTCCACGACTGTTTCCACATCGCGCAAGACACCTTGAAAATCCGGTGTCAGCGCCTCAACCGCCGTCTGTGGAGAGATTTCTTTGATTGCCCTGACGGTCGCTGCAAAATGCTCGGCGCCGCCGTCGGGTAGGTCGTCACGATTAACCGATGTGAGAACCACGTACTGTAATTGCATCAAAGATACCGTCTGCGCCGCATTGCTAGGTTCTTGCGGATCAAGCCAACCGCGAGGGTTACCGGTATCGACTGAACAAAAACGGCAAGTACGCGTACAGACTTCGCCCATGAGCATGATGGTCGCTGTGCCCGCGTTCCAACACTCGCCGATATTGGGGCACTTAGCTTCCTCGCACACGGTGGCCAAGCGGTGTTCGCGTACGGTGCGACGCACGAACTCATAGTGATTACCTGAGGCCATGGGCGCCTTCAGCCAACGCGGCTTACCACCGAGTACACGTAGTGTCTGACCGGCCTGCTGACTGGCTTTGACCCCATCACGAATCGCATTGAACCCCTGCGACGTTCGGTACTTCTCACCGCTGCGGACCCTGATCGAGTCAGCCGCGATGGTTTGGACGATAGCCGGGGCCGCGCCTTGACGATCCTTGTCAGAACGATCTTCGCTCATCCTTAAAGTGTACGCGCTCGGCCCCCTAGCGCCCAGCGGACTACCCCACCGCGCCCGCCGCAAGGCGCTCATCGAGCGCCTGGAGACGCTCAGGCGTGCCCACATCGCACCACAAACCTGGATGCACGAAACCCTGGAGCTGACGCGCGGCGGCAGCGCGCTCTAGCCAGGGTAAAAGCGGAAAACGGCCACCCGGGCACTGCTTAAAAAACTCAGGCCGATACACGCCAATCCCCGAATACGTCCAGCGTCGGGCATCACCCCCATCACTGAACTCGACATGACCGACCCCCCGGATACCGCTCGCACCGATTAAGTGGACATCACCCTGAGGGTGATGCAGCGGATTCGGAACCAGCACCAACTGCGCCAAGGCGGACTCATCGAGCTTAGGCGCACGTGCAAAATCAAAATCACTGAAGACATCGCCGTTGACCAGCCAGAAGGGCTGCGACCCCAAGTACGGCAGCGCCTTAAAGATACCGCCGCCCGTCTCCAGCGCCACGTCACCCTCGTCACTGTACTCGATCTGCACGCCCCATCGAGATCCATCGCCCAATTCGCTTGAAATCTTTGATCCGAGCCAGCTGAGATTAATCACCACACTCTCGACGCCTGCGCGGGCAAGATTCTGCAGATGCCACTCGATGAGCGTCCGACCACCCACCTGCAGCAAAGGCTTCGGTATCGTGTCAGTCAAGGGGCGCATGCGCTCACCACGCCCCGCCGCCAAAATCATGGCTTTCATGGCCGCTCTCCCCTCATGAGAATCGTCATGGTGTACCTAGCGCCCGCGCGTTCGCAGCGTTGAGCAAAGGAGAAATACGCGAAGACAGCCAGCGCGCCAAAGGCTGCAGAGCGATGTGACGCGCAGAAGTATCGAGCAAATAGTCGAGCGTCAAAGGTAAATCGGCAAGATAACCCGACTTTCCATCACGCCAATGCAAACGCGCAAATATGCCCAATACCTTTAAGTGGCGCTGTACGCCCATGAAATCAAACCAATATAGAAATTCGCGCTCCGTAGTCACTAAATCATGACGACCGCAGGCGAGTAAATGCGCCCGATAATCTCGTAGCCAATGCTCGATATCCGCTCTTGGCCAACGGATATAACAATCTTTGAATAAGGACACTAAATCATAGGTCACAGGACCTACCACTGCATCTTGGTAGTCGATCACGCCCGGCCCATCTTGTGATAACACCAACAAATTTCGCGAGTGATAATCGCGATGCACAAATACCTGCGGCTGCTCAAGGGCGGTCTTGATCAGTAACGACATCATGCTGACCAAAAATTCCTCATCCTCCTGGGTCAGCTCTAAACCAAGGTGCCGTCGACAGAACCACTCGGGCATCAAATCCATTTCACGCTGCAAGACGCTGGTATCGTAAACAGGGAGCGATAGCCCCTCGGCAGGTAAGCGTTGCTGCATCCGAGACAAAGCCAACTGTGCGCCCGCATAAAGGGCCGGCGCTCGGCCAGGCTCGCGCAGCGCGGTCAGATACGGCGTGATGCCCAAATCTTCCAGTAAGACATAGCCGCGCTCACGATCCACGGCGAAGACTTCTGGCGCGTGGACACCCACCTCCCGCAATAGCTCGGTGATCTCCAGATAAGACTCGAGCGACTCATGCTCGGGCGGCGCGTCCATCACAATGCGGCTCATGCCCGCTTCGGAATCTTGCCAGCGGAAGTAACGCCTAAAGCTGGCATCGGCAGACGCCACCGTCAGCTCGCCGGTCAATAAGCCCAAATCCTGCGCCAGCCATTGCCGCAATTGCAGGACACGGTCATCACTTGGGAGGGTCGATGGGTTCATGGGAGCCGAAACGTCACGGTAAACGATCATTATAATGACCTCGCCCATGCTCGCCTCGATCCTCATCTCGTCTGCCACGCCACGCGCTCGACGCTCGATGCACCGCGGCTTACTGCACGTCCAAGGGCTGCTCGTAGCATCGCTCGTCATGATGGGCAGCGAGGCCTTTGCTCAAGGGCTCTGCCCTGCACCGACGCGGGTGCAGACGACGCCGCAACCACTGCCGCGCGAGAGAGCGAGCAGCGACAGTGATCGGCCTGCAACGAGTGAGACGGTAGAGGTCAGTAGCGATGGCGCGGCACTCAACTTAGACGGCGACGCCCTGCTCTCAGGCAGGGTCGAAATCCGCCAAGGTGGACGCGAACTCAGCGCCGAGGAGGTGGATTACGACAGCCAGAGTGGCGTGTTCGCCATTGGCGGCGCCGTTCGCTATCGCGATGCCCAAGTGATCGCGAGCGGCCAGAGCGGTCGTTACTCCAGCGGCGAGGGCGCACAAATTGATAACGCCCGTTTCGAGCTGCCCGAACGCCCTGCGCAAGGTGCGGCAGACACGTTGACCATTGGCATTGATGGCACCCTAAGACTGGAATCGGTTTGGTTCAGTACTTGCCCGGGCGATCCAGCGTGGCGTATTCGCGCGAGCGACATCGAGATAGATACTGTGCAGCGTGAAGGCAAAGGACGTAATGCTGCCATTGAGTTTTTCGGTGTCCCTATTTTGTATCTGCCGTATATCTCGTTCCCAGTTGGCGATCAACGCAAAAGCGGATTCCTGTTCCCGAATCTTGGCTATAGCTCGCGGGGCGGCGCTGAGATCTCAGTACCCTATTATTTGAACTTGGCACCGAACTACGACTTGTCATTGCAGCCGACGCTATTTGGAAAGCGAGGTATCGACATGGGGGCGCGATTTCGCTACCTCACGAGCGATCATCGCGGGGATGTTGAGCTCAACTATTTACCTGGAGATGACATTCGCGATCAGGATCGAAGCTGGGTGCGATTTAAGCACCGTGGCTATCTGAGTAATGCATGGCGACTCGATGTCAAGGCAGAGAGCGTAAGCGACGCACTTTATTTTGAAGACTTCGCAACGGGTGCCGAGGGGACGAGTACCACCTTTCTGGAACGCGTTGCGCGTATTGGTTACCGGGATGATCATTGGCGACTGCTCGGCGAATTTCAGCACTTTCAGACCATCGACCCGAGTCTTGCGGAGGGCGAACGGCCCTTTGCGCGCGTGCCGGCACTCAGCGCCATCGGTGACTATAAAAGCGCCGGCCGATGGCCTCTTCGGTATTCTTTGAATGCCGAAATCGTACAATTTGCGCGCGATGATCAGCTCGATGGATGGCGCGCCGATATCGCGCCGGAGATTAGCCTCGACTTCGATCGACCCGCCTATTTCATCAGACCCCGCTTCGGCTATCGACACACCCGTTACGACCTCTCTACGCAATTCGCCACCCCCGACCTGCAGCCAAGTCGCTCGCTACCTTACGCGGCACTCGATGCGGGAGTGCGGCTACAGCGGCAGCTGCAGTTAGGTGACTTGCGTCGTGTCACCCTTGAGCCGCGCTTACTTTATCTATGGACGCCTTATCGAAATCAGGACCAACTACCCATATTTGATACGGGCTTACCCGATCTCAATTTCGTACAGTTGTTTCGTACCAGTCGTTATGTCGGCGCAGATCGGGTGGCCGATGCTAACCAGTTAAGCACGGGGATCACTAGTCGAATCTTTGATCTACGCTCGGGCAGACAGTTACTCTCAGCGACACTCGGCCAGATACATTATTTTGAAACCTCAGCGGTACGTCTGCCGGGCGAGCCGGTGGCTCGTCAGCGATCGGATCTCGTCGCAGAGATGGATGTCACGGCCTGGCGCAATATCACGTTACGTTTGGCGACCCAATGGGATACCAGTCGCTCCCGTCAGGAGCGCAGTCAAGTACGCCTCTCCTACCGGCCCGACGAAGAACGAGCGCTTAATCTGACCTACCGCTTCCAGCGCGAGCGCCTCGAGCAAGGAGAACTCTCGGGCGCATGGCCCATTGGTAAAAATTGGGGTGTGTTTTCCCGCCTCGTCTACGATCTAGACGGTCGTAGTAGCCTCGATCGATTTGCGGGGGTTGAGTATCGCGCCTGCTGCTGGCGCCTGCGCGCCGTCGCACGACGGTTTGTCTCGAGTCGTAGCGGCGAGCGCGAAACGGGGCTGTATCTACAACTGGAACTCAACGGTCTGGCCAGTGTCGGAAGTGGCGCAGACGCTTTTCTGGAACAGGCAATTCGAGGATACTCCTTCAGATGACCAATTCGCGATCGTCTGCGGGGCGCAAAGCGCTGCCGCTGTTAATTCTCGCCTGCACCACTTGGGCTGTAGCAGGTACCGCCCACGCGCAGAGCCGCTCGCTCTATGACCGCGGCCTGATGCTTGATCGGGTGGCGGCCGTGGTGAATGACGGCGTCGTGCTGCGCAGCGAACTCGACGAGCAGCTGCTGCTGATCGTGGAGCGACTCCAAGCGCAAGGGGTGGAGATGCCACCGGCCGATGCGCTGCGCGAGCAAGTGCTAGAACGTCTGATCCTGCAAGAAATTCAGATGCAACGCGCCGATCGCGCCGGTATTCGCATTAACGACGAAAACCTCAATCAGGCACTTGGGGACGTCGCTCAACGCAATGGCATTGCCCTCGCTCAGTTGCCCGCCGCGCTCGCCGAACAGGGCATCGACTACGCCTCGTATCGGGAAAATGTCCGCAAGGAAATGACTTTGCAGGTACTGCAACAACGCGATGTCATTCAAAGAATCAACGTGTCGCCTCGTGAACTCGAGCAGTTCTTAGATAAGCAGAAATCCCGACCCTCTGAGCTCAATGAATACAACCTCTCGCATATCCTGATTGCAGTCCCGAGCGAAGCAACGCCTGCTCAATTCCAAGAAGCCGAAGCGAAAGCCAAAGACGTCAGCGAACGGGCGCGCGGCGGCGAGGACTTCTCCCAATTAGCTGTACGCTATTCCAACAGTCAGACGGCACTTGAAGGGGGTAGCCTAGGCTGGCGACGTGGCCCTGAGATTCCGACTTTATTGGCGGATTTAGTCGTCGGCTTGCGTCCGAGTGAAGTCAGTGAGCCACTACGGACACCGACGGGCTATCACATCGTCAAATTAAACGAGATTCGCGGCGCAGACCAACAGGTTGTCATCCAACAGAATCGAGCACGTCACATCCTCCTCAAACCGACAGAAATTCAGGATGATGCAACCGTCGCTCAGCGTTTGCGCGATGTGCGCGAGCGGATTCTCGCAGGCGAAGATTTTGGCGCACTTGCGAAAACCTTGTCGGAAGACCCGGGCTCGGGTGCTGAAGGGGGCGATCTCGGTTGGGCTGCACCCGGAACTTACGTGCCAGAGTTTGAGCAAACTTTGGCTAACTTGCAGATCGATGAAATCAGCCAACCCTTTCGGACGCAGTTTGGTTGGCATATCGTGCAATTACTCGGTCGACGTGAATTTGATAACACCGAAGAATTACGCCGTCAGCGCGCCTTCCTACAACTTCGAGAGAGCAAGGCCGATGAAGAAACCGAGCTCTGGCTACGTCGTCTGCGCGATGAGGCCTTCGTCGACGTGAAGATGTGATCCCGGTAGATTCGGCTGCACCGCGACGACCGCGTATTGCGCTGACCTCCGGTGAGCCCGCGGGCATCGGACCCGAGCTTTGCGCCAAGCTCATGACAGCGGCGCTACCGGACTGTGATCTCATCTGTCTGGGCGATCGAAAGTTGATAGAAGCGCGGGCGCAAGGATTACCGCTGCCCTCTATCGAACACTACCCGCTCGCGGTGCCCTCGCGGGCAGGACACCCCGATCCACGTAATGCCGATTACGTGATTCAACTGCTCGATGTCGCTTTAGACGGCATCCAGACTGGGCGCTTTGATGCGATGGTCACCGCACCAGTTCAAAAAAATACCATTGCTGAAAGCGGCCGCGCTTTTTCCGGCCACACGGAATATCTTGCTGAGCGCACCGCGAGCCCGCGCTCCGTCATGATGCTCATCGCTGATGACCTACGCGTGGCACTCGCGACGACTCATCTGCCTCTGCGTCAGGTCCCCGATACGCTCAATACAGAGATGTTGCTCGAGATCCTCATGATCATGGATCACGACTTGCGACATTTCTTTGGGATCCCCCAAGCGCGTATCGGTGTGCTGGGACTGAATCCACACGCAGGAGAAAACGGTCTACTTGGCCAGGAGGATCAGCAGATCATTGCCCCTGCGATCAAGATCGCCCGCTCACGAGGAGTTCAGGCCATTGGCCCAGTGCCCGCGGATACGGCGTTCGTGCCACGCGAGCGCGCGAAATACGACGCAATTCTGAGTATGTTTCATGATCAGGGCCTACCCGTCCTGAAGGCTTTGGGCTTTGATCACGCCGTGAATATGACTTTGGGCCTGCCCATCATTCGTACTTCCGTCGATCACGGCACGGCGCTCGATCTCGCCGGCACCTTAAAGGCTGAGGTCGGTAGCTTGCTGGCCGCCGTCACGCTTGCTCAGCAACTTGCTGGGCGTTCGCGCTAAGCGCAGAGCCTCTCCCCCGTGGTGTTTGCGCGTAAACGTTTCGGTCAGCACTTCCTCCATGATCGAGCTGTCCTAGAACGCATACTCGAGGCGATCGATCCGCAGCCCGGACAAGCGTTGGTCGAGATCGGACCCGGCCGCGGTGCACTCACTGAGCCGCTACGTACCCGTTGTGGTGCGCTTGACATCATTGAGATCGATCGAGATCTCGTAGCTGCGTTGCGAGAGCGCTATCGCGATGTCCCAGTCACCGTCCATGAGGGCGACGCACTCAAATTTGATTTTGCAGCGCTCAGTACCGCACGCGGATCGCGGCTACGAATCGTTGGCAATCTGCCCTACAACATCTCGACACCCTTGTTGTTCCATTTGCTGAGCACTCCGGCCGCGATCTCAGATCTGCATGTCATGCTTCAGAAAGAAGTCATTGAGCGGATCTGCGCGGCGCCGGGTGGACGTGACTACGGGCGCCTCACAGTCATGCTCGCGCCATGGGTCGAGACAGACTATTTATTCGATGTGGGTCCCGGTGCGTTCCAACCGCCGCCGAAAGTTTGGTCGGCCGTAGCGCGGCTGACAGTGCGCGCGACTCCACGATTTACAGCGGATGCGCGTTTAGCCACCGTGGTCTCCCTCGCTTTTGCCCAGCGTCGAAAAACCTTACGTAATGCACTGAAAACCGTGCTGTCGGCCGAGCAAATTGCCGCCTGTGGTATCGATCCGAGCGCCCGACCCGAAACCGTGAGCCCTGAAAACTATGGCAAGCTTGCAGAGTTGCTACAGAGCCGTTAGCGTGGGCATCGTCATGGAAGACAAGTATCACATCGAGATCAATGTCGAGACGCGCTACCTTGAGGCGCAGTCAGATCCCGAAGATGATCGCTATGTCTTCTCCTACACCATTACGATTCGGAATGTGGGCAAGCTACCCGCCCAACTGATCGCACGGCATTGGTTAATCACCGATAGCAACGGTAAGACCCAAGAAGTACGTGGCCAGGGCGTGGTGGGCGAGCAGCCGCATCTGCAACCCGGACAGGGATTTCGTTATTCGAGTGGCGCCGTCATCGAGACCCCGGTCGGGGCCATGCAGGGCAGCTACCAGATGCGAGCGGATGATGGCTTGGAGTTCGATGCACCGATTCCTGCGTTCCGACTCGCCAAGCCAGGCGTACTCCACTAATCGCGCTCTGCCAGCCTCGGTATGGCGCGTATCGCAATCGGTGATGTTCAAGGCTGTCTGGTCGAGCTGCAGCAGCTTGTCAAAGAAATTCGTTTTAACTCTGACCGTGATGAACTGTGGTTCGTCGGTGACTTGGTCAATCGAGGCCCAGACTCGCTAGGGGTGTTACGCTGGGTCAAAAGTTTGGGTGATTCAGCACAAGTCGTACTTGGCAATCATGATCTGCACTTACTGGCGCTCGCCCTCAGTTCAGCGCGTCCTCTTAAAAAGAGCGATACGCTAAGCGATATCCTCCTCGCTCCGGATCGTGATGCCCTCATTGAGTGGCTCCTCACCCGCCCACTGGCGATCAGTGCGCAAGGCTCAAGTCGGGATCGACCCGATCTCATGGTTCACGCCGGCGCACCGCCAGCCTGGAGCGCTGCCGAACTCTTGCGCCACGCCGCAGCCACCAGTCAGACTCTGCAAAGTCATCCGAGTCAATTCTTTGAGCATATGTATGGTAACCAACCGAATCAGTGGCAAGAAGATCTACAAGGGCTACCGCGTTGGCGCTATACGATCAATGCCCTCACCCGGATGCGTTACTGCGATACACAAGGCCGACTCGACTTTGCGTACAAAACCGCACCCAGCAGCCAACACTCAGGGCTCTATCCTTGGTTTGATATCCCAGATCGCGGTACCCGAGGGGTCCGTGTCATCTTCGGTCATTGGTCCACACTCGGCCTCTTGCAACGCGAAGACGTACTGGCGCTTGATACCGGCTGTGTCTGGGGTGGTCAGCTGACAGCGGTCGATCTGGATACCGATCAGTGTTGGCAGGTCCCGAGTCAATCACCGCGAGTGCCCGGCTCGGACTAGCGTTCGCCAAGCGCGCTAGAATGCGCGGGTAACAGTTAGCGTTAGGACTTCTCCATGAGCGTCATTGCCCAGCAGCACGTTATCGACAGCGTTGCCGATGCCCTGCAGTACATCTCTTACTACCACCCGATGGATTACATTGAAGCCTTGGGGCGAGCCTATGAACTTGAGGAGTCGCCGGCGGCTAAAGATGCTATCGCGCAAATCCTGACGAACTCGCGCATGTGCGCGGAGGGCCATCGGCCGATCTGTCAAGACACCGGCATCGTGGTGGCGTTTGTCAAAGTGGGGATGAACGTCCGTTGGGATGCCGAACTCACCTTAGAGCAAATGATCAACGAGGGTGTCCGACGCGCCTACACGGACCCTGACAACACCTTACGCGCTTCGATCGTCAGCGATCCGGCGTTCAGTCGCAAAAACACCCGCGACAATACGCCGGCCGTCGTTCACGTAGAGATGGTTCCTGGCGACGAAGTGGAAATCACGGTGTCCGCAAAAGGCGGTGGCTCGGAGAATAAAGCTAAGTTCGTGATGCTCAACCCCAGCGATTCGATCGTCGATTGGGTCTTAAAAACCGTCCCGACTATGGGTGCGGGCTGGTGCCCTCCGGGCATGCTGGGCATTGGCATCGGCGGCTCAGCTGAAAAAGCCATGGTATTGGCCAAAGAATCTTTGATGGCCCCGATCGATATGGCAGAGCTCAAAACCCGTGGCCCGCAGAATCCGCTTGAGGAGCTACGGATTGAACTACACGATAAAGTCAATGCACTTGGAATCGGCGCACAAGGCTTAGGCGGGCTATCGACTGTGCTCGATGTCAAAATATTGGACTACCCGACCCATGCCGCCTCTAAACCGGTCGCGATGATCCCCAATTGTGCGGCGACTCGGCACGTGCACTTTACGTTGGATGGGTCCGGTCCTGCTAAGATCGCCCCACCCGATTTAGCACGCTGGCCTAAAGTGGATTGGGCGCCGTCTGCTGAATCCAAGCGCGTCAACCTCGACACCCTGACCCGCGAAGAGGTGATGAGCTGGCGCCCCGGAGATCGTCTACTGTTGAACGGTAAAATGCTGACGGGCCGCGATGCCGCCCACAAACGGATCGCTGATCTCTACGCCGAGGGCAAAGATCTACCAGACGGAGTCGATTTCACCAATCGAGTGATTTACTACGTCGGTCCAGTTGATCCCGTGCGCGATGAAGTGGTGGGTCCTGCCGGCCCGACCACGGCAACCCGCATGGATAAGTTCACGGACATGATGCTCGATAAGACGGGCCTGATTGCGATGATCGGCAAAGCCGAGCGCGGCCCTGCGGGGATCGACGCAATCCGTAAGCATAAAGCCGCTTATCTCATGGCCGTTGGCGGAGCCGCGTATCTCGTGTCGAAGGCCATTAAAGACTCACGTGTTGTCGCCTTCGAGGACCTTGGCATGGAGGCGATCTATGAATTCACAGTACAGGATATGCCCGTGACAGTGGCCGTTGACGCGCAGGGTACATCGGTCCATCAAAGTGGCCCGGCAGAGTGGAGTCAAAAAATTTCGGCTAAGATTCCGCTACGTCAACGCTGACGCTGCAGACTCAAGAATCGAATCGGGTAAGCGTTATCCGCATCAGCAGGTCGGTAAGCGCGCTCAGTTTGTTGCCACTCAGCGCGATCGAGCGGTGGAAAAAGCGTGTCACCCTCGATATCCGCTTCGACCTGGGTCAATAAAATACGGTCTGCTTGGGGTAATGCTAAGGCGTAGATTTCTGCGCCGCCTATCACCATGATTTCGGATGCCGAACCGGCTGCCTCCATAACGGCTCGCCAGTCGCTCGCTACCGTGAAGGCCGTGTCCTCACTGAGGCTGGATGACGTGGGTGACGTTACTTGCGCGGGCTGTCGTGTCAAAACAATATTGTGTCGACTGGGTAGTGCACGCCCGATGGACTCAAATGTTTTGCGACCCATCACCACAGGCTTACCCATCGTGTCTAATTTGAACTGACGCAGGTCGGCGGGTAATCGCCACGGCAACTGCCCATCTCGACCAATCACGCGGTTAGCCGCCATTGCGACCACGAGCGTAATCGTCGGAGCGAGACTGCTCGAACCTTCAGCGCTACCTATCGCTCGGTCCATAGAAGGTGAAACCCCTATCGCACACACCGCCTGGTCGCTTACACCGCTTAGCGTGCGCGCTTTTTCTGCCCCACACGCGCCCGCGCCTTCGCCCGCGCCTTGGCGCGCTGCTCGCGCTCCCACTCAGCGCGAGTCGGCCAGAGCATGCTACCGCGACACTTACGCGTCCCGCAGCGGCAGGCATAGATTTCATCCACGTTCTCAGGGTCTGACTTGTCACGACCAATCTCGTAGTCGTAACCCAGTTCCTCGCCGGCTTCTATCGTGCGAACAGCATCAATGAAAACACGATTATCTTCGATCGCAGACTCACAATTACCATCACAGGAGTGATTGATGAAGCGTGCATCATTCCCTTTCTGGTTCGCATCAATCACCGTACGTCGATTAACGACAAACAAAAAAGTATGGTTATCGTTGGGGTCATGGTCGGCGTAGCGGGAATCCGCTTCACTGTGGGTGATCCGCTCACCTAAATATTCGATCACGCGGGTGCCCTTCGGAATGCGCTTGGCGGCAAATACGCCTTTGCCATGAATTTTGGAGTTTCGGACCCTAATCCAAGGGCTGGTACGCATTACGGGAATCGGCACGGGCTTTCTCCTGCTGGCAGGCATAACGCCCGCGGTTTAAATCGCCACCGGCGCACGAATCGCCGGGTGGCACTGATAATTTTGAATTTCAAAGTCGTCAAATTGATAGTCAAACACACTCGACGGTCGTCGTTTGAGGAGCAATGTCGGTAACGGTAAGGGACTACGCGTGAGCTGTAGATCTGCCTGCTCGAGATGGTTGAGATAGAGGTGGCAGTCACCTCCCGTCCACACAAAATCCCCGACCTCTAGATCACACTGAGCAGCCAGCATATGCGTCAGCAAAGCGTAGGAAGCAATGTTGAACGGCACCCCTAAAAAGATATCAGCGCTGCGCTGATAGAGCTGACAAGACAAGCGACCCTCTGCCACATAAAACTGAAAAAATGCGTGACAGGGCATTAACGCCATCTGATCCAATTCACCTACGTTCCAGGCACTGACGATGATACGTCGTGAATCCGGTTGTTCGCGCAGTTGGCGCATGACTTCCGAAATCTGATCAATGACTCGCCCATCGGGCGTCGGCCAAGAGCGCCATTGCTTGCCGTACACGGGTCCTAGGTTACCGTTCGCATCCGCCCATTCATCCCAAATACTAACCCCATGCTCACGTAGATACGCGATATTGGTCTCCCCACGCAGGAACCACAGCAATTCATGGATGATGGACTTCAGGTGAACTTTTTTGGTGGTGACCAAAGGAAATCCGGCCTGCAAATCAAATCGCATCTGATAGCCAAATACCGACAGCGTCCCTGTGCCCGTGCGATCTGTTTTTTGCACGCCGTGCTCGCGCACATGGCGCATAAAATCGAGATAAGCCTTCATAGGGGTTGCTTCATCCTGATCTCGTGTCGGTGTCGGTACCGGTGGACGAATGCACCGTGGGCCGACGATAGGCAAAGATCATCAGGGCGGCGCCGGCGAGCCACATCGGCAAGGTTAATAAATGACCCATGGTGAGCCAATCACCCCACAAATAACCAATGTGCGCATCCGGCAGGCGCCAGAACTCCACCAACAACCGACCGCTTGCGTACATCAACAAAAACAAGCCCGAGGCGGCGTAACGAGGTCGGGGACGGGCCGTGAACCACCAGAGCACAGCCGCTAACAATGCGCCCTCCAGCAATGCCTCATAGAGTTGGGTGGGATGGCGAGCGACTCCATCAACGATCATCGCCCAAGGCACCTCCCCCGGCCGACCCCACAGCTCGCCGTTGATAAAGTTACCAATACGTACGGCGAATATTCCGAGACCTGGCAAAGCTGCTGCGAAATCGAATACATCAAAGATATGACGCTGACGACGATGGGCGAAAATACCGAGCGCGACTAATACGCCGATTAGCCCTCCGTGGAAGGACATCCCGCCCTCCCAAATCCGCAACAAGTAGAGTGGATCGGCTAACCAAAACTCCATGCCATAAAAAAGCGTGTAGCCGATGCGTCCACCGAGAATCACGCCCAACATCGCAAAGAAAAGAAAATCATCGACATCGAGCGCCGTCCAGCCCGACCCCGGCCGAGCGGCTCGACGCCTCGCCAACCACCACGCCGCGGCAAACGCGATCAAATAGGTAATGCCGTACCAGCGCACCTTAAGCGGTCCGATCTCCAGTGCAACGGGGTCAAAGCCGGGATACTGCAACATCCTTGAATTCTAGCCGTCTGCCGTGGTCACGCGACAGAAAATGGCTTTTAGATATCGCGTCTCGGGCAACGCAGGGTGCACGGGATGGTCGGGCCCCTGGCTCCCGAGGTGTAAGACCTGCAAGGTTTTTCCACTATGACGCGCCGCAGACTGTATGGTCGACAATAAGTCCGCTTCGCTCAAATGGTAGGAGCATGAGCAGCTGACCAAAAGACCCGTTCGGGTCATCAACCGCATGGCCGCCTGATTGAGCTTACGGTAAGCAGCGCGCCCCTGAGGCAGATCTTTACGGCGCTTAATAAACGCGGGAGGATCGACCACCACCAGCTCATAGCGATCACCGCTCGCCTCGAGCTCCGCCATTCGAGCAAAGGCATCGCCCTTCAACCAGCGAGAGGAGACCGAGCGCTCAGACCACAGGGCCGAATTACGCGCAAAGTTAGCCTCAGCCATGGAGAGTGCAGCCGCCGACGCATCAATCGCCGTCACGGCAGAAGCCCCGCCTGCAGCCGCAGCCACCGACCAGCCACCGCCATAACAACAGACATCCAGTACACGCGCGTCGGCAGGCATGAAGCGGGGCAAGAGCTCTCGGTTAAAGGCTTGATCGTAAAACCAGCCCGTTTTTTGCGCATGCTCCCAAGGGATTTCAAAACACAAAGATTGCCCTGCTGCGGTGGTCTCCATCGCCTGCAGCATCGTCGGCCACGCCCCAAACGCGAGCGTCTGCTCGCGCGCTAAGCCCTCTAAGTTGCGCGCTGAGGAGTCGTTCTTCCACACCATCCAATCCAGCGGCAAGACCTCAGTGATCGCCTCCTCAATGATCCCCTGCAGTTGTTGCATGCCAAACGTCGCAATCTGCCCTACGACCCCTGAGCCGTAGCGATCCAAAATTAAGCCCGGCAAGCCATCGCTCTCCCCGAACACCCAACGGTAATACGGAAGACGATGCTGTGATTCTCGCAGCGAAAATGCGCTCCGCAGGCGCGCTGCCATCCAGGATCGATCAATGATTGCACTGGCATCATGACTCAAAATCCGAGCGGCAATTAGCGTTCGAGGATTGTAATACGCCACACCGAGCGGCTGACCTCGATCATCCATGACCGTGACCAAAGAATCCGTCTCGCTCAACGATGAGCGCGCGAGGTCGACTTCGTTACTGAATATCCAAAGATGCCCGGCGCGCACTCGACGTTCTTCGCCGCGACGCAAACGCAGTAGGGGTCGATCCGGAACTCGGTGAGACAAGTCAGCATCCGCCAGCGACAACAGGCGGCGGAAGTTTAACGGATCGCTGCGCCTCGCAACGCCCGATTGCGGCGCGCACTCATCTCATCGTGCAAGGCTTTCATCGCGTCGGATCCGGTGGTCGCGAACAGAAATGGCAGCAAGCCGTGCAGCACGCAGGCGAGGCCCGCAAAGATCATGCGTAACCCAAACCCGGTTGCTTGCGCCATGTGACCGAAGTACGTCTCACCCACGGAGGCCGGATGTTCAGTAAAGGCGCGCAAGATGTTCATCGCTCAACCTTACTCTTGCTAGCCATGAACAGGGTTGCTTTATTCCCGCTGAAATCCATGGAAATTGTAACTTTGTTTCAATTTTTTACCAAATAATGTAATTTTGTTTCATGGATAAGTGGGATAAAAAGATTCTCAGTGTGTTGCAAAAGGATGCGAGCCTGACCGCTCAAGAGGTGGCCGATCGCGTTGGCCTATCCAAAGCGCCCTGTTGGCGCCGTATCCAGCGTTTGCATGAAAGCGGGGTAATTCGTCAAACCGTCGCCTTGCTCGATGCCCGGAGACTGAACGTCGGCACCACGGTGTTTGTCACCATCAAAGCAGCGAGCCACAGCGCTGGCTGGTTTGAGCGATTTGTCAAAGTCGTACGCGACTTACCGGAAGTCACGGAACTGCACCGTATGAGTGGCGATGTCGATTATCTATTGCGAGTCGTGGTACCGGACATTGAAGGGTATGACCGGGTCTACAAAAAACTGATTGCCTCGCTCGAGATGCTTGATGTCAGCGCTAGCTTTTCTTTGGAGACCATCAAGGCAACGACGGCGCTACCCCTCGATTACAGCTCACCAGACTGATTAAGCCGTATCACCCAAAGCCGCGAGGAGACGCGCTCTCAGCGGAGCTAATGCGTGCTCATTAAAGCGCGGTGCCGAGGGCCAATCGTAAGCCCAGGGCTGAGCTGTTGCGAGCTCCGGCACTTCATCGGCATATCGGGGTATTAGATGCGCGTGCAGAGCGGGCTCGACGTTGCCGAACATCGCATAGTTGATTCGTAATGCACCGGTGGCTCGCCACAACGCATCGCCGAGCCGAGTCAGATCGAGGAGAAACTGCGCGCGCATTGCCGAATGACCCTCAATCATGTCTGGGAAATCATTGAGATGCGGGACAACTGGGTCCGGTAGCAATAAAGAATACCCCCGCAAAAACTGCGACTCACCAAATACAGCCCATCCAGATGACAGACGAGCGATCAGCGTGGGATCCTCCCCCCGGCGCAACGCCGCCACGCGTCGATGTATCGCCGTATCGTCGCTGGACTTATCAGATGTATTCGCCATTCACATCGACCTTCAGTTGAATAAACCGAGCCCAGTCAGCGCCTCACGAGTCGCATGCTCGCTCTCATGCACAATTCCCTGCCAACCGCGCGCACCGGCCGCCGCGATGTTCTGCGGTAAATCATCGATAAAAACGGTCTCCTGGGGAATCAAGCGGCAACGCACTTCGGCAATGTCATAGATCCCTGCATCGGGCTTCATGACCCCAGCCTCGAATGAGGTAATGACGTCGTCCGCGCGCTCATGCAGCGCCCATCGTTGTCGCAGCGCCCCCCAATGTAGATCGCCAATGTTTGAGAGCAAAAAGACCCGATGAGACAATCGTAACTGATCAATGAGCTGCAGCATGCCCTCTTGGGGCTCAAACATATCCATCCAGGCTAACGCTAAGGCCTCGCGTGCGATCGGCTGAGGGGCAAGACGCTGTAGCTCACTTAAAAGCCCCTCGCCGTCTAAGCGACCACTTTCATGCTCCGTGAGGGCAATTCTGGAGGTCACGTCGTGCAGGCTCTCGACGTCTGCACCACTCGCTCGCAAGGTCTCAAGTAACCGTTGTGGTGCGAGATGAACCAGCACCCAGCCGATATCAAACACGATCGTATTGATAGAGCAAGTTGCCGCTTTTGACCGCTGCCCGCTCATAGCGATGTGCCCCGTGATGTGCCCCGTGGCGCACCGAGCGATGGGCTCGGGGATCGCACTGGCCACGGCGTTAGCATCCAAAGTGACTCGGCTTGGCTGAGAGCCGACTGCTCAGCGGCAGGCACAGGTTGCATCAGAATGGCAAATGGCACTGAATCGACAGCGGTACACAGATCAAAGTCCGACTCTGGCGCCCAATCGGCTTGTGGATCAAAGAATTTATCCGCAGCGGGCGCCGATCGTAGCTGCGCTCGCGCTTCATGGGTGGCACAAAGACCCGCTGTAACCGCGCCCTTACTCAGCGCTCTCACGAATTGATCACGACACAGGTCATCTTCCGCACAACGCTCGCGAGCCTCATGGCCCATCGCCACAATCGTGACCTCTGATGGCGCCAAATCGTCTATTGCTGCGACGGTTGCCGACAGATTGACGAGCGCACCGGTGAATACTCGATCTGCACGGCGCGCTGCAGCGGTTAAGCCTTGGGTACCGGCATGCGTGGTATGAATCAAAGTTCGGCCTTGCAGCGGTTGCGCCAAAACCTCGGTCGGTGAGTTACCGCAATCAAACCCCGGTAACGGGCGTGCATATCGCTCGCCGACCAAGAGCGCATCTGGCCACTGCGCCTTGAGCGCGCGTGCGGTGTCGATCGTCGATACCGGTATCACTCGCGTCGCGCCGGCCGCCAGAGCGTGCGCGATCAAAGAGCAGGCGCGAAACACATCGATCACCACCACGGTACCCCGAGCTGCTTCGGCACCGCTTGTGAAATCGGCTACATGGATCTGCGTGGCGATCACTCTCAATACTCGATGGGCAGGACTCGTCCTCTATCCCCTGGGAATTGGTTGACCGAGACCACCTTAGCTTTCGGGAAAAAATTAAACTCCGAAGCACTCGCCCAGGTGTACGCGCCCATCGCCCGACCAATGATGAGATCCCCCGTATCCAGATGCGGTAGTAACAAGTTCTCGGCAATCACATCGATACTGTCACAGGTGGGTCCTGCTAAAACTGCAGGCTCCAAAGGTTTACCTCTGCGCAAAGACTCGAGTGGATATCGAGCGTGATCAAACAATTGGCCACTGAAGGATCCATAGAGACCATCATCGAGGTAATACCACCAGTGCCCCTCTCGCTGCGCGCGCCCCATCACGCTGGCCACACCGATTGCACTTGGGCCCGCGATGAAACGCCCAGGCTCTGCGATCACTCGGACCCGCTTGGGTAAGCGTGCCAACGCCTTGCGTAACGGATCACAAAAATAGCCAATCGAGGTGGCTCGCTGCCGATAGTCGATGGGGAAGCCACCACCGATATCGAGGGTATCGAGTGGCCCCAGACGTTCACGTCGAGCCGCCGCCAACAAGGCCGTACACACTTCGATCGCCTCGACATGCTTACCAGGATCAGGTGCCTGCGAGCCCACATGGAACGATAAACCTTTGACACACAAGCCAAGGTCGCGTGCCCGCCGCGCCAAAGGCAGCAGCGCCTCGGGGTCACAACCGAACTTACGTGACAAGTCCGACACCGCGCCCGGCGCTCGGAAAGACACCCGCAACAAGACTTGAGCTTGTTTGGCGTAGGGAACGAACTTGACGAGCTCATCTGGATTATCAGCCACAAAAATGCGTACATCTCGCGCCAGGGCTGCGCGGATATCTTGATCGCGCTTTATCGGATGAGTGTGTATGCAGCGATCGCCATCGACACCGAGCTTAGCGGCTAACTCCACCTCACCGGTTGTCGCGAGATCCAAAAACCCGCCCTCCTCGAGCACAGTTTGCACAACCGCCGGATGCGGCAACGGTTTCAGCGCATAATAAAGATCGACCTCCGGAAGAGCCGCACGCAGCGCTCGGTACTGCGTCCGAACACGCTCGCAGTCCACAATCAGCAATGGCGATCCAAAGGCTTTGACCAGCCTACGAATCTCTCGCGACACAAATGGATCAATGAAATCCGAGCGTAAAGCACGGGCAGAGCGAGAAGTCATAATGACGAGGCGTCTCCGGGAAAGTGACGAATCAATGGCCTGCTGAGGCCCGTTGCAGTCGATCGCGTACTGCGTCCCACTCGGGCTCCTCGGGAACGCGCTCGACCAAAATACGCTGTGCGCCAAGCTTATCGAGTTCCCGCAGGCGCGCATACAAATCATGCGCAAAACCGGCTGCATCCGCAGGCGCCTGCACCCAGCGCAGCACAAAAGCCGGCGTGTCGGCGCAGGCGAGCACCCCTTGGGCCGCAGGAGCATGCCGCGCTAAGACGGCCACACACTCGCCGGCGGCATTGGCGACCTCGATGGCAGAGGATAGTACCTCCGCGGGCAGTACGCTGACGGGCGTTTGCGGTGCGTAGTGCTGCAAAGTACTCCCGGGCACGCGAGGCACGGTGTCGACAGGGCTCCTCGCCTGCACAGGTTCACCCAACACCGCGGCGATGTCAGCCATCGTGATCATGCCCGGCCTAAGAATACGCGGGGTCTCATCGAGTAACGACACAATGGTCGACTCAACCCCGACATCGCAGTCTCCGCCCGATAACACCTGGACCGCGTCTCCAAATTCTTCTTTCACGTGCTGCATAGAGGTGGGTGACACGTGACCGTAACGATTAGCCGACGGCGCCGCGAGTCCCGAGCCTAAGGCGCGTAAGAGCGCCTGCGCCACCGAGTGTGCGGGAATCCGCACGGCGATAGAGTCCTGCCCCCCGGTTAGTACCTTGGAGACTCGAGGATGCCTCGGTAAAACGAGGGTCAACGGACCTGGCCAAAAGTGGCTCGCCAACATCTTGGCGGACTGAGGCACCTCCGCCACCCACTCAGTGAGCTCGTTGAGACTCGCTATATGCAAGATCAAAGGGTGATCAGCAGGTCGACCCTTAAGTTCAAAGATTTTAAGTAAGGCCTGCTCATTACGCGCATCGGCACCCAGGCCGTAAACCGTCTCAGTGGGAAACGCGACGAGTTCACCCGCGCGCAGCGCTGCGACAGCCGAGTCAATATCAGCCGCATCACACGTATCGGGAACTGACGCCTTTTGCATAGACACATTCTAGCCGAGTGTCTCGGCGAGCCGCGTGACACTCAGGGGTGCAGAGCCCTCCGCCTTATTGTTTACGATCACGATAGCTTCGCGTCCCGAGGCAGCCGCGGCCTTCACCGCCCCTGCGATCTCTAGCCGCGTCGACTCATCCGGCTCGCAGAGTTGATCGAACGGCGCAAAACGTTGACGCGCCTCTTGGTAGGCCAAATTCTGCGCTAATAACCAGCGAATCACCAAGGGCCCCGAGACGGGGAGACCCCGCGCTTGTTGCGTCAAGCTCGGTAGCCGCGGGTGGGCTGCCAAGCCATGTATTGCACCGTGTCGTGCGAGCACCTCCGCATAGTCGTCACCGAAGATCTCTACATCGCGCCACTCAAAGGCATAGGACCCCAGTGGTAATTCGCTCAAAAACTGGTCGAGCCGCTCAAGTAGCTCTCTCCGGTAGCGCCAAACGCGTTCACCGAGTGGCGAAAACTGAAACAAAATCACGCCGAGTTTATGGCGTAACGCCTGCTGTGCAGGTTCAATGATTTCTTTACATGCGTAAGCTGGGTCTAAAAAAACCTGCGGCGCTGCCTGCAAGAAAGCAGGTCTCCGAGCCGTCTTGGGCGTCGTCAGCGCGGCATGTGCTTTGAGTAAAAATCGAAAGTCCTCAGGTACTTCTCCGAACCAGCGCTGCAGGGTCGATTTGGGGACCGGCGCATAAAAACCCCGATCGACACCCACCGCTCGAAGCAGAGGGTGCTGTGCGTAGCTGGCAAGACCTTGGCGAGCGAGACGCGTCTCATCCAGGTTATCGCCTTGATACACAAGACCCCGCCATCCGGGAAAAGACCAACTGGAGGTACCGAAATACACCGATGCCGGTAAACGCTTGGCGAGCGCATGCTGTTCTGGCGCCTGCGCCTGAGCCGCCACGGCGCCCGCGGTTTTATTCTCAGGGACGGGCTCGCCGCCTACGAACAAAGATTGCTGCGTCAAGACGGTGATGCCTGATCGCCAAGGGATGCTCGCGCACCCCACTCATAGCTCGATGGTGGCACCAAACGCTGCGTGATAGGCCGCGACAAACTCGGTGTGTGAGAACCGATGGCTTTGAGTGCCATGATGCGCGACCTTTAGCGAGCCCATCAGCGAGGCGATACGACCCGTCGTGGGCCAATCCAAACCACGTTGTAAGCCATAGAGCAAACCAGCGCGATACGCATCCCCACAGCCGGTGGGATCAGCGATCCGCGCGGGCTTTACCGCAGGAATCTCGTGGGTTTCCCCACCAGTAAAGATTCGCGAACCCTCGGCACCTCGGGTGACCACCAACGCGCGTACTTTGGTGGCGATTTGTTCTAACGACCAGCCAGTCCGCTCCGCAAGTAGACTCGCCTCATAGTCATTGACTGCGACCCATGCGGCCTTCTCGATCATATCGCGCATGTCATCCGGGGTTAGCAGCGTCATCGCTTGGCCTGGATCAAAAATAAATGGAATCCCCGCCGCCGCAAACTGTGCCGCATGGTCTCGCATGCCTTGATGACTTTCGGGCGCTACGATACCGAGTTTGATCCCAGCATCCTTGGGTACTCGGTTGACGTGGGCATGATTCATCGCGCCAGGGTGAAATGCGGTCAGCTGATTATTGTCAGCATCGGTCGTAATATAAGCTTGCGCTGTGTACTCATCTGCAAGCTCACGAATGAAATCCTGCGACATGCCGCAGTCCTTCATCCAGCCACGGTAGGGCGCAAAATCGTGTCCGACCGTCGCCATCACCTTGCCGTCGCCACCCAATAAAGTCAGGTTGTACCCGATGTTACCGGCACATCCTCCAAAGTTACGGCGCAACGCAGGGACCAGAAATGCCACGTTCAGCATGTGGATTCGATCAGCCAAAATATGATCTTTGAAATGCCCTTCAAAAACCATGACGGTGTCGTAGGCCACTGAACCACATATCAACGCTGTCATCGTCGCTCTCCCTCCGGATGCCCTACAGGCCCGGTTAATTCAACAAAACCAAGACCCAGACGCTGGCCAACAGGGCGAATGAAGTAAACACCGCCGCCGATCCAATATCTTTGGCTAGGCCCGAAAGCTTATGGCGCTCAAGACCAATACGATCCACGGTGGCTTCGATTGCGCTATTGAGTAACTCGACAATTAGCACAATGAACACTGGTCCGATGAGCAGCGCTCGCTCAATCCCGTTATCGCCCAACCAAAGCCCAGCCGGAAACAAAACGATCGCCAAGGCGAGCTCCTGACGAAACGCCGCCTCCTCGCGATAAGCCCCTTTGAACCCTTTCCAACTGTTGCCAAAGGCACGCCAGACCCTGAGGAGACCCTGGGGTTTCGGACGCTCGAGATCCTGTTGCGCATCACTCACGCTGCAGAGTCTACCGGCTTCCAAGTCAAATCGAGCTGTTTAGCAGCTCGCACGTCATCTAAACGCCGCACCGGCATGGTGTACGGCGCCCCTTTGACTTTCTCGGCGTCGGTTTCAGCCTCAGCCAAGATGGCGACCATGGCCTCAACGAATGCGTCGAGCGTTTCTTTGCTCTCAGTTTCAGTCGGCTCGATCAATAAGCACTCGGGCACCAGCAACGGGAAATAGGTGGTTGGCGCATGAAAGCCGTAGTCAAGTAAGCGCTTGGCGACGTCCATGGCGGTCACATTGAGTTCTTTGGCCTGTCTTTTAAGCGTAATAATGAACTCGTGACTCGCGCGTCGCGTGGGATACGCGAGATCGAAACCGGCAGCTTGGAGTCGCGCCAGCAAATAATTGGCATTCAAGGTCGCAAACTCACCCACGCGACTCATGCCTTCTCGACCCAGCATGCGCATGTAGACATAAGCACGCAATAACACACCCGCGTTACCCATGAACGCCGAGAGGCGACCGATGCTGAGCGGTCTATCCGCTTCGCTCAACCACCGATAGTGATCCCCTTCGCGACTCACCACGGGTACTGGTAAAAAGGGTTCGAGTCGAGCACTGACACCCACGGCACCCGCGCCGGGACCGCCACCGCCATGCGGCGTCGAGAAAGTCTTGTGCAGATTCATGTGGATGACGTCAAAGCCCATATCGCCGGGGCGGACTTTGCCAAGAATCGCATTGAGGTTAGCGCCGTCGTAGTAGAGCAAGCCGCCCGCCTCGTGCACCATCTTCGCCACTTGTTCGATTTTGCGCTCAAAGACACCCAAGGTTGACGGGTTAGTCAACATGATGCCTGCGGTATTGGGTCCCAATACTTTGGCCAAGGCATCAAGATCGACATCCCCCTCGGCATCCACTGGGATTTCTTTGACAATGCAGCCGCACATGGTAGCTGTCGCTGGATTAGTCCCGTGGGCTGCTTCCGGAACGATGATCTCATTACGAGCAAGATCCCCACGCGAGCGATGATAGGCGCGGATCATGGCGACCCCGGCAAACTCACCATGCGCACCGGCCATGGGATTCAGTGAGACCGCTTTCATCCCCGTGACTTCTTTGAGCATCTCCTGAAGCTCATACATACAACTGAGAAAGCCCTGTCCCTGCGAAGCCGGCGCCAAAGGATGACGACCCAAAAATTCGGGCAGCATCGCGTACTGATTGCAGGCCTTCGGGTTGTACTTCATCGTGCAAGAGCCGAGCGGATAGAAATTGGTATCTATCGAAAAATTCAATTGCGACAGACGCGTGAAATGCCGCACGACATCCAGTTCGCTCGCTTGCGGTAACAGGGGGGCGTCCCGACGCTGCAAGGCCTGCGGAATCGTCGCCTTCGCGGACGCGACGAGCGCGGCATCAGCGGCCGGCGGACATTGCGCCGCCGCCACTCGTCCGGGTCGGGAGTATTCAAAAATCGTTTTTTCCAATATCTGGTTCATGTTGAATCCTCAATCAGTCCCGCTCACTCATTCCCACTCACTCAGGCCCGATTACTCAGGCCGCGCGAACCGCTTTCAGCGCATGACCTAACGCTGAGGCGTAGCGGGTGATGTCGGCTGAGGTTTTGGTTTCCGTGGCACATACCAGCAAGGCTTGCCCGAGTTCGGGATAATCGACGCTGAGATCGACGCCGCCTAAAATGCCATGTCGCTCAAGCTCTGTGAGTACGGCAGCCACAGGTCGATCCAGCACTAAGACCGCTTCGTGGAACCGTGGACCCTCAAAGGCCACACGCATACCGGGTAAGACACTTAAGGCAGAGACCAACTCGCTGGTACGCGCCAAACTGGTCTCAGCGACCGCCGCGAGACCTTGTGGACCGAGCAAGCTCATATAAATCGTCGCGGCTGTCATCAAGAGACCCTGATTCGTGCAAATATTGGAGGTTGCTTTGCCACGACGAATATGCTGCTCACGCGCCTGCAAGGTCAGCGTATAACCCGTGCGACCTTCCAGATCGACCGTGCGGCCGACAATACGACCGGGCATCGAGCGCACATACTCAAGACGAGTCGTCATGAAGCCAAAATAAGGGCCTCCTGAAGACAAGGGCACACCCAAGGGCTGGCCCTCACCAACACAAATATCAACACCCCGCTCGCCCCATTCACCGGGGGGTTTGAGTAGCGCGAGCGAGGTGGGATTGACGACCGCGATCACGAGCATCCCGGCCTCGTGAGCCCAATCGGTCAAGCGATCAATATCCTCTAGCTGACCAAAGAAATTAGGCTGCTGGATCACTAAGGCCGCAATATCTTCGCCGGCAAAGGCTTGGAGTGCAGCAAAATCGATCACGCCAGCTGTGCGTTCACAGGGAACCGTTTCAAAACGCAGGCCTTGATTGCCAGCTGTGGACTCGGCGACGCGACGGTAGTTAGGGTTCACAGTCGTCGGAATGATGACGCGCAGACTTTTGGATTTACGATGCGCCCGCACCGCCATCAGCGCCGCCTCAGCGACCGCCGAGCCACCGTCGTACAGCGAGGCATTCGAGACCTGCATGCCCGTCAGGCTCGAGATCATCGTCTGATATTCATAGATCATCTGTAGCGTGCCTTGGCTCGCCTCAGCCTGATAGGGCGTGTAAGCGCTGTAGTACTCACCGCGCGTGGTGATCGCCCAGACGGCTGACGGAATGTGGTGCTCATAAGCGCCCGCACCCAAAAAGCTCAACGGCCGGCCATCCACCCGAGCTCGTTCGCTCATCAACCGGCCGATCTCCATCTCGCTGAGACCGAGGGGGATGCCCTCGAGCCCCGCGACGCGCAGGCTCTGCGGAATCTCGTCAAATAACGCATCGACGCTGGTCGCGCCGATCGTCGCAAGCATCGACTCAATGTCGGAGTCGGTATGCGGAATAAAAGGCATGCTCAGTTCCCCTGTGCGGCCAGCAACTCGGTGTAGGCCTCTGCAGACAGAAGGCCAGCGAGCTCATCGGCTGAAGCGGGCTCAAGACGTAACAACCAACCACTGCCGTAACAATCTTGGTTGACTTGCTCTGGCGCTGTCGCCAACTCAGCGTTGCTTTCGACCACGCGACCAGCGATCGGCGTGTAAACGTCAGAGGCGGCTTTGACAGACTCGACGACGGCACACGCTTCACCAGCCGCGAGCTCCCGACCGACTTCAGGAATATCAACAAACACGAGATCGCCCAACGCCGATTGAGCGTGATCGGTAATCCCGATCTCCACGCGACCATCCGATAACACACGTACCCATTCATGTGACTTGGCGTACTTCAGCTCAGCAGGGACCTGACTCATGACACGGACTCCTCCGATGGAATTTCAAAACATTTTTTTCCTTGACGGACAAAGGGCAACTTAACGAGGCGAGCCGGTAGGCGTTTGCCGCGAATATCCACCTCGACACGATTAGGACAATCGTGGGCGACGCGGGCAAAACCAATGGAGCACTCCAGAGTCGGAGAATAACTCCCACTCGTGAGCTCGCCGTACTCGCGATCCTGAACAAAGATTTTTTGATGTCCGCGTAGAACGCCGCGACCCTCGAGTAACACGCCAGTCAGGCGCGCCACCCCGCCGCTTGCCCGAGCGGCTTCGAGCGCCGCGCGGCCTACAAAATCGCGATCTGCGGGCTCAAGCGCCACCGTCCAGGCGAGGCCCGACTCGAGCGGATGTCGAGTGGCATCCATGTCGTTACCGTAAAGATTCATGCCGGCTTCGAGGCGCAGGGTATCGCGAGCGCCCAAACCGCAGGAGGCGACACCGGCTGCATTTAATGCCCGCCAAGTCGGCTCCGCCTCGGCGGCCGGCAGCATCACTTCAAAACCGTCTTCGCCCGTATAACCGGTACGCGCGACAAACCAGTGGCCACATTCACATCCAAAGAAAGGCTTAAGCGCAAGCGCCGCCCCCCTATCTGACTCCGACAACAGGTCGGCGAGCGCTTCACGCGCCAAAGGCCCCTGTACTGCCAGCATGGCAAGATCAATACGCTCTTCGATCGCAACGGCTACCTGCCACTCCTCGGCACGGGCGCGCATCCAAGCAAGATCGGCATCTCGGGTACCCGCGTTGACGACAATCCGAAACCACTCGTCATTTAAAAAATAGACGATGAGATCATCGAGTACGCCACCAGCCTCATTGAGCATGCAGCTATAAAGCGCCTTGCCGGGTTGGCGGAGCTTGGCGACGTCGTTAGCGAGCAAGCGTGATAAGAAAGTACGGACGCCCTCACCGCGAACATCCACCACGCACATATGCGAGACGTCAAAGATTCCCGCCGCGCGTCGGACCTGATGATGCTCCTCGATCTGGGAGCCGTAGTTAACCGGCATATCCCAACCGCCAAAATCCACCATGCGAGCGCCGAGCTCGAGATGTAAGGCGTGCAGTACCGTCTTGCGTGCCATCGCGCGTCCTCTCCCTGGTTGATCACTGTGTCAGTGATCATCGCGACCCTCCGCAAGGCCAAAAAGCGGCGCCAGACCTACTACCCAGCAGGCCCTGCACCGCCCCTCTGTCCTTGGCACCTGAGAGATCGGGCCCGCCTGATGCAGACCGCTCCCCTTCGGTGGACGCTGATCGATCCTAAACATTCCAGACGGATCAGGGTCGCTCTCCAGAGTTCGCCTACCACCTGCCGTTCTTTTGCCTGAGCGTTTCCGGGCGGAACTTGCGCCTTCGGCGTCCGTACCGCAGCAATGCTGGGGAACGGCCCTCTCCGGACGGGTGGGATTACGCGAACGGTGAAACTATAGCAGCCCGTACGTTCAGCAGGTGGCTCGACTACACTGTAGGTCGGTTTTTTTTTACGGGATACTCTTACCCATGCCTGTAATCCTGACCCTCTCAAGCGCACTCCTCGGTTTACTGAGTTTGATTGGTAACCCATTAATGGCGGCGCCAGCCGCTGCCGACACTGAGCTCTACGCCCTGTTTGAGCAAACCTGGGAAGAAGAGCTCGCGATGAACCCCCTCGCGGCGACGTATCAAGGGGACAGCCGCTTTAATGACCGATGGGCCGATCGATCTGCGGCAGGCATTGCCGCCCGGCATACACACGACCGACGTGTCCTGAAGACGCTAGAGAGGATCCCGCGAAGCACGCTCTCGAGTCGTGCGCAGATCGATTACGACCTATTCCAGCGCGAATACCGGGAACGGCTCGCGCTCTATCCGTTCAAACCCTGGCTGTATGACATCAACCATCGCGGTGGCATCCAAACCTTATCGGAGGTGGCAGAGCTCTTACCCTTCCAGACCATCAAAGATTACGAGGACTGGATCAAGCGCTTACAACGCGTCGACGCGCTCGTTGACCAGCATATTGCGCTACTCGATCAGGCTGTGGCAGAGGGTCGAACTCAGCCACGCATCGTCATGCAAAGAATTCCGGCGCAGCTGGCCTTGCAAACCGTCGATACAGCCGAAGAAAGCCCTTTTTTCGCGCCGTTCCGTCGCTTTGGGGATGAGATCCCTGCTAGTGAACGCGAACGTTTGAGCGCCGCGGGGCGTGCGGCCATCGAACAACATGTCCTGCCCGCCTACCAACGCCTGAGCGAAGCGTTCAATCAGCGCTACTTACCCGCGACGCGCGATTCGATCGGCATCCGGGAAACCCCAGAGGGTGAGGCCTTTTATCAGGCGCTGATCGCCCACCACACGACAAGTAGCGAACTTAACGCAAATGCCATTCATGAGATTGGGTTAGCCGAAGTTGCTCGTATTCGCGCGCAAATGCTAACCATCAAAAACCAAGTGGGATTCAGTGGTAGCCTGCAGGAATTCTTTGTTTTCCTGCGTACGGATCCTCAGTTTTATTACGAGACGCCTGAAGCGCTCTTTGAGGCTTATCAAGCTGTCTCTAAACGGATCGACCCCAACTTGGTACGTCTCTTTGGTGTCTTACCACGTACCCCTTATGGTGTACGCGCGATCCCTTCGACGAGCGCACCCGATACCACGACCGCCTACTATCAACCACCAGCGGCCGATGGCACGCGTCCGGGGTATTACTATGTGAACCTGTATCGACCCGAGGTACGACCGAAGTACGAAATGGAAGTCTTGTCGATTCACGAGGCGGTCCCAGGACATCACCTACAGATCGCGCTCGCAATAGAACAAGCCGCTATGCCGAAATTCCGTCGTAACGCGGGTTATACGGCGTATGTAGAAGGCTGGGCCCTCTATTCGGAAAGTCTCGGTGAAGAGCTTGGCTTGTATCAGGATCCCTATTCAAAATTTGGGCAACTCACCTACGACATGTGGCGGGCGGTCCGTCTGGTTGTGGATACAGGCATGCATGCAAAGGGCTGGACCCGAGATCAAGCAATCAACTTTTTCAAAGATAATGCAGCTAAAACGGAAGCGGATATCATCAACGAGATTGATCGTTATATCGCTTGGCCCGGTCAGGCGCTCGCGTACAAGATCGGTCAGTTGCGTATTCAGGCGATACGCCGGCAAGCCGAGGAAAGATTGGGATCACGCTTTAATTTACGAGCGTTCCATGATCGTTTGCTGGGCACGGGTGCCGTCCCTCTCGATATGATGGAAGCGCAGATGCAAGACTGGATTGAGGAGCAATCACCATGATCCAACGTCGTCACAGCGTGATGACTGAAATCGGCGGCATACGTCTGGGCGGCGATGCGCCGATCGTCGTGCAATCCATGACCAACACCGATACCGCTGATGTCGCAAGCACAGTACAACAAGTGCGGGCGCTCGCCCGTGCAGGCTCGGAGATTGTTCGGGTCACCGTCAACACAGAGGAAGCGGCTGCTGCGGTACCGCATATTCGCGATCAGCTAGCGGCCCAAAATATCCATGTGCCGCTGGTGGGTGATTTTCACTTCAATGGTCATAAATTATTGAAGGCGCACCCGGCTTGCGCTGAGGCGCTTGCTAAATACCGTATCAATCCTGGCAATGTGGGGCGAGGCAGTAAACGCGACCCCCAATTTGCGGAAATGATCGAAATGGCTTGCCACTATCAAAAACCGGTACGGATCGGCGTCAACTGGGGCAGCCTCGATAGCGATTTGTTGACGCGGATGATGGATGAGAACAACGCGCTTACCGAACCGCACAGCGCCAATGAGGTGATGCGCGCTGCGGTGGTGGAGTCTTGCCTACAAAGCGCGGCGCGCGCCGAGCAATTAGGGCAATCGCACGACGCCATCGTGCTGTCGGCGAAAGTGAGTGGCGTACAAGATTTGATTGCCATCTATACGGACCTTGCGGCGCGCTGCGATTACCCCTTGCACTTGGGTCTTACTGAAGCGGGTATGGGGAGCAAGGGCATTGTCGCCTCGACGGCGGGGATCGGCGTCCTGTTGCAGGCGGGTATCGGTGACACGATTCGCGTCTCATTAACGCCTGAGCCCGGCGGCGATCGCACCAACGAAGTCATCGTCGCTCAAGAGATCCTGCAGACCATGGGTCTACGCTCGTTCGTCCCGATGGTAATCGCCTGTCCTGGCTGCGGTCGCACTACGAGTACCTATTTTCAGGAACTCGCGCAATCCATTCAGAGTCATATCCGACATCGGATGCCAGAGTGGCGTAAGCAGTACGTGGGCGTCGAAGACATGAACGTCGCGGTCATGGGCTGTGTCGTCAACGGTCCCGGCGAGAGCAAACACGCCAACATCGGCATCAGTCTTCCTGGCACGGGTGAGCGCCCCGTTGCGCCCGTCTATGAAGATGGCGAAAAGACGGTCACCCTCAAAGGGGATCATATCGCCGAAGAGTTCCAACAACTGGTAGAGGCCTATGTGGCGAGGCGTTACCCAACACGCAACGGGACAGAAAGCACCACTCGGTAACCGGACGTTAAGGAAGCATTATGGAGTCACTCACCGAAAAAAAATGCCTACCCTGTGAGGGAGGTGTCCCCCCCTTACCGGCCGAGCAATGCGCTCGCTTACTCAGCAAACTCGCACCGGGCTGGCGACTCTCACCCGATGGTACCGAGTTACAGCGCGAATACACCTTCAAAGATTTTTATCGGACGATGAGCTTCGTCAATGCCCTCGCCCATGTCGCCAACAGCGAAGACCATCACCCTGATCTGGCGATCGGCTACAACTACTGCCGCGTGCGATACACGACCCATGCCGTGGGCGGGCTAACGGAAAACGACTTTATCTGCGCAGCCAAGATCGATCGCTTGGTTTGAGTCGGGCGGCCTGCGGAACCTTCTCGCCGAGGCCCAAGGCCTCGCGAGCAAAGATTTTTCGTAACCATGGGCTCTGCCCCACCCAGCCCATGCCGCGCTCGGCCAGCTGACCCAAGGGATCACCCCCAAACGCGAGTAAGCGATTGAAAGCTTCCATTGAAAGCGCCATGGCGACGTTTTCACCTTGTCTCTGACGCTGATATCGGCGTAATACGCGCTCAGCGCCAGGGTCCTCCCCTTCACGCTTGGCGTGTAAAATTACTTCCGCCAAGGTCGCAGCATCCATCAGGCCAAGATTTGCGCCTTGTCCTGCTAATGGGTGGATGATGTGGGCCGCATCACCCACTAGCGCGATACGTTCCCGGACGTAATCTTCGGTCATACTCCGACGTAGCGGAAAACTACGCCGCTCACTCATGAGGGTCAGCTGACCTAGAACCGCACCACTGGCAGCGGTGAGCTCAGCGACAAAATCTGCTGCCGACAAAGACAACATGTGTTCGGCACGATCACGCGGCAACGACCACACCAAAGAAACCTTGTGCGCGCCGCCCTCGTCATCTGTCAGAGGTAGCAAGGCCAGCGTACCTGCGCCCGAGAAGCGCTGCCAAGCTGTCGCCTCATGTGGACGCTCGCAGCGTAGATTGGCGACAACAGCTATCTGCTGATAGTCCTGCGCCTCGAGCGAGAGGCTAGCGGCCCGTCTGGCCATGGACCCCGCTCCGTCTGCCCCGATGACGACTTTTGCTTGGAGCTGACAGTCTCCCTCTGGGGACTGACCTCGCAAACGCACGGAGTCCGGCAGAAAATCAAGCTCTGTGACCTCAACCTGTCGAACGTCTCCACCCGACTCTTTGAGCGCTTCGAAGGCGGCCCATTGCAGGGCTGAATTCGAAACCATACACCCTAAATTTGGTTCAGCTAACTCTGCGGCATCAAAGGTCAGCGAACCCTCTTCACGGGCCGCACCGCTTGCAGGCCATACATGCATCCGCTCATAGGGCGTGACCGCATAATGCGTCGACCGCAAAGACTCCCAAGCCCCCGCGGAACGTAAAATGCGTTCGCTTGCGCGCGACAACGCGAATACCCGCACATCTTCTGAGGCAGGCACAGGACTCGGCAGGTGACGCTCCAACAACACCACGCTGAGTGGCGATTGACTACCGCGACGCAAGAGTGCGCCGAGCACTGCACCAACCGGCCCACCACCGATGATTGCAACATCACAGCGTTCCATCACGGTTGCCCCGATACCCCTGTCCGCAAACGATCGCCACGAGCCAGCCGCGGCATTTCTTTGGCAAACCCCCAACTCAGACGGGACATGGCTTGTTTAGCCTGCGGCGATAGATCAAATAATAGTAGCGCCAAGTCCCGTAACGCGGGGACGAGCGGGTCTTCACGAGAAAATACCTTGACCAAGCCATCAGTGAAACGCGTGATGCCGGTCCGGTCACGCTCGCGTGCCTCGGCATAGGCCAAGAGCGCCTGCGACAGTACCGCTGCATCGCCTACTGACTGCTGCGACTGCGCGCTCAAGACCTCAGCGAGTGTCGCTGCATCACGTAAGCCGAGATTGAAGCCCTGACCAGCGACCGGATGCAGTGCTTGCGCTGCGTTACCGATTAATACCCGGCGAGGGCCCACAATCTGTGGCGCTCGCGAAAGTTTCAAGGGATAAGTCTGTCGTTTGCCAGCGCGTAACAGGCGACCAATTCGCCAGCCGAACTGCTGCTGAAGAGCGGCCAAGAAATCCTGCTCGTCGAGCGCCAGCACGCGCTCAGCCTCCGCTGGGTCGAGCGTCCAAACAACACCGTAATGTCCACCGACAAGCGGTAGCACGGCAAACGGCCCGCGCGACGTAAAGCGCTCATAGGCAGTGCCATCGGCTGGGCGAGAGGTTTGCACATGCGCGATCAGCGCTGTCTGACCGTAATCTTCAACCTCTGCGGGTAAACCCGCCGAGGCGCGCACCAAGGACTTTGCGCCATCCGCGCCAATCACCAACTTCGCGAGGACGGGAGCGCCCGTATCGGTGTGTACGATCAGGCCGTCATCCACCTCCTCAATCTGAGTGCAGACAGCCGGTCGTCTAAGATCCAAGTCTGGTAACTCACTCAAGCGGGCTTGCAGCGCAGCACCCAACTGCCGATTGGTTACGACATAACCAAACGCCTCAAGATCATGCTCTCGACAGTCTAAGCGTGCGAAGCCAAAGCGGCCGGCATCGGATACATGGATACGTCGAATAGGAGCCGCATGCGGGCTGATCATCGACCACACCCCCAGCGTCTCAAAGATTTTTCGGCTACCGTTACCTAGGGCTGTGGTGCGATCATCAAAACTCGGCTGTTGACTCGCATCGGGGGTAACACCCTCGATCATCAGCATCGATAAACCACTACCGGAGAGGGCGATCGCGAGACTCGCGCCAACGAGGCCGCCGCCGATCATCACCACATCCGCGCGGTGCCAGCTGGATTCTTGCGTCGAGCGGCTCATGCTACCGCGCGTCGCCCACTCGGAGGCGACTCAGACGACTGCGCCATAAGATGCTCAATCGCCGCGGTCTCTTTGGGGACCCCTTCCGTTAAGACTTCGCAGCCCTCGCGGGTAACCAAGACGTCATCCTCAATGCGAATACCCAGCCCCCGCAACTCAGCCGGTACCCCGCGCGCACCCGGCGGAATATAAAGCCCCGGCTCAATGGTCAGCACCATACCGGGCTCAAGGACCCGCCACTCTTCGCCAATTTTGTAATCGCCTGCATCATGCACATCCAGTCCCAACCAGTGGCCCGTACGATGCATATAAAACCGACGATATGCCTGTGATTTGATCAGACTCGCGACGCGACCTTTGAGCAATCCGAGCCGCACCATGCCTGCGGTGAGCACCTGCACGGCGACGTCATGGGGATGATTCCAATCATGGCCTGGCCGTACGGACTCGATGGATGCGAGATTGGCCTCGAGCACCACGTTGTAGGCGGCGCGCTGAGCATCCGTGAAACGCCCATTCACTGGAAACGTGCGAGTGATATCGGAGGCATAGCCTTGTAACTCGCAACCGGCATCGATCAGCAATAAATCCCCGTCGCGCAGCACATCCGCATTTTCGTGGTAGTGCAAAATGCAGCCGTTCGCTCCACCCCCCACGATCGGCAGATATGAAATATCCGCCTGCGCCATCATGAACTCGTGCCGCAACTCAGCGGCTACCTCATATTCATAACGTCCTGGGGCGCAAAAGCGCATCGCGCGACAATGAGCCGCCGCCGCAATCTGGGCTGAGCGCCGCATCAGTTGTACTTCCGAGCGACTTTTAAATAAGCGCATTTCATGGAGCGGATGCTCGAGCGCTACCATTTCATAGGGGGCGTGTCGACCATGCTTAGCCTGCGCGCGGAGGTTATTCACCCAGCTCACTAAGCGCTGGTCAAAATCGCGCTGAACCCCCATGGTGTAGTACACCTTGTCACGCCCTTCCAATAAGCCCGGCAAAATGTCATCGATGTCATTGATGGGGAAAGCATCATCGGCCCCATAATCGCGACGCGCTCCGGCAGGACCGGCTCGTCGACCGTCCCAGGTTTCACGCGCGGGGTCGCGATCTCGAACAAACAACAAGTACCGTCCTTGGGAGCGCCCCGGCACTAATACCGCTACCGACTCGGGCTCATGGAAGCCAGTGAGATACCAAAAATTACTATCCTGTCGGTAAGGATGCTCCACATCGCTATTACGCATTTGCAAAGCAGCTGCCGGAAGGATAGCAATTGAGTCGCGCCCCATCAGACGCATCAACTGACGCCGACGACGCGCAAACTCATCACGCGGGATCCGCACAAGCGATGGCGCCGATCCGCGCGCTGCCGAAGCAATACGTGAGCGGCTTTTAGTGGAGCGGCTGGCCATCGTCACGCGCCGAAGGGTCAGCCATATTTCGATAGTCAGCGAGCTCTTCAAATAATAACTGCACACCGACTCTGACGAACTCTACGAGCTCAGTGTAGGCTTGCTCGTTGTCTTCGACGGACGCTTCCGTATCAATGCCCACCTGGGTGATCGCCGTGAGGTCATGGATGATTTCCGCCGCCTCCGTGGATAAATGCTCAGGCTGCGGCAAGGGGTTGGAACCGAGTCCATATAAGAACCCCTGACACCACTCACCCAGTGCCTGCGCGCGATCCGCCACCGCCGACTCGTCATCCGGCAACAAAAGCTGAAACTCAAGACCACCTTGATCGAGCGCGTATCGCGTCCACTCGTAAACGGATGCCATGGACGATTCTGCGGCGCCTGCCTGGCCCTCCGCAAACACCTCTCTCAGCCAGTCCGTCAGGGCCCAAGCATTCGAGCCACATAGCGCACCCGCCAGCGTTCCATGCGCCTCCGGTAAATCAGCGAGGGCGCGAGCGGCCCCCAGTTGGTGTTCAATCTCATCGAAATTCGGTGTCGCCATGGCGCAATTATGCATGAGCTGACCTCGAATCCATTGATCGGCGGGAGGACAGGCCTATAATTTTAAAAATGAGCGATAAGCCCACCACAGACAAAAGCGCCCTCGAAGCCGAGCTTCGTCGCCTAGAGCGACAAATCGACGAACTGCTGTCGGCATTGGCCGCCTTGCACGAAGAGAACCGCGCACTGCGTCATCGGCAAGAATCGCTATCGAACGAAAAAGCGGCGTTGCTACAACGAAACGAGCAAGCGCGCACACGGGTTGAAGCCATGATTGGCCGACTCAAGACCTTGGAGCAAGGCTGATGAGCGACGCAGGCAAAGATGTCGCACGAGTAAGCGTGCGGATCCTGGAAAAAGAATATGTGGTCGCCTGTCCGATCAATGAACGCTCGGCCCTCCTCGATTCTGCCGAACTCGTCGATCGCCGGCTGCGAGATATTCGCGAGAGCGGCAAAGTGGTTGGCTTAGATCGCATGGCGGTCATGACGGCCTTAAACCTCGCGCATGACTCGCTGAAGGTTCAGCAACAAGAGAACGAACTCGAGCAGGCGGCAGTTCAGCGGGTGCGCATCATGCGTGAGCGTATCGAGACCGAGCTCGCCAAGCTCAAGCAGCTTGAGCTTTGACCCTCATTTAATCGTCGCTACCATCGTGGCAACACACGATCCTAGCGACTCGTGAACTGTTGTAGAGTGTGGGAGCGTCGCCTGCGGTGTTCGATAGTGGATCGGGTTACCTCTCGACCCTAAGTTGGAACTCCCAGGGGCATCAGGGCTTGCTGGCATCATTGTGCATGTCCGCCACTGGCGGAAAGCCTTACTTGCCGCAGTCCGCCCCACTTGTTGCTCTGTGTCGAGAGCAACGGTTCACACCGGCACAGGCGGGCGACGCCCTTTTCTTATGTCCCAAATCGATTTGATACGCGAACGTCGCGCGCTCCGTACTGCACTGCGGGCGCGGCGGCAACGACTCACCGAGTCGACCCGCCGAGAGACGGCTGACGCTATTTCTCGAGAGATTGCCCGCGCAGGTTGGTTAAGGGCGGGCAAACGCGTTGGCGTTTATCTTGCTACGGCTGAAGAGATTTCCTGTGCGGCATTAATGACGCTTGCGATGGAACGACACTGTCGACTTTTCTTGCCAAAGATCATTGATCATCGACAGCACCGAATGTGCTTCACCCCGATGGGCGCGCACTACCGACGCAATCGTTACGGCATCCTTGAGCCTGCGGGCTCACAACGTGTGCGAACGCGAGAGCTACAACTCATTTTTGTTCCGCTCGTTGGCTTTGATGCTCGGGGACAACGCATGGGGATGGGAGGCGGCTACTACGACCGAGCACTGTCGTGGCGTCTCTCTGGCACCATCGCGACACCACGCATCATTGGTATTGCGCACTCCTCGCAACGCGTGGAAGTCTTACCGGCCTCAACCACCGACGTACCGCTCGATGCGGTGGTAACCGAGCTTGGAATTGAAACCTTTCGATTATGCGCGCCATGAGTTTCTTTCATCATCGCAGCACTGAGGCAGGAGGCCACCGATGAACTATTGGTTGATGAAATCTGAACCGTCCACCTTCAGTATTGATGCTTTATCCGCGGCGCCCAAACAACAAACTTTCTGGGATGGCGTGCGCAATTACCAAGTTCGCAACATGATGCGTGACGACATGAAAGTCGGTGATTTAGCCTATTTTTACCATTCCAGCTGCGATGAGCCCGGTATTACAGGCGTCGTCAAAATCGTTCGCGGTGCTTACCCTGATCACACCGCTTTTGATCCCAAGGATCCGCATTTTGATGCGGACTCGAAACCGGATGCGCCGCGTTGGTTAATGGTTGATGTGCAACTTCAGCAGCGCTTCAGTCGCATCATCACGCTTGATGAGTTACGAAAACACGCCGATAAAAAACTGAAAGACATGCTGCTACTCAAACGCGGCAATCGACTTTCCATCACGCCAGTCTCAGCTGCGCATTGGAAGTTCATCATGTCATTAGCCTGAATCGCCTCATCAGTCTTCACACTCAACTCGCTCACTACGAGTTTGATCAATGAAGGGGCCTAACCCATCCACGGTCGTGAGTCCAGCCCTATTGCTTGTTTTTTACTTCGGCGTGTATATACTCGCCCTCGGACTAACCCGTAACTGGAGATAACACATGGCCAAGGCCAAGAAGAAAGCGAAAGCTAAGGTAGCCACCAAAGCGAAAGCTAAAGTGAAGACCAAAGCAAAAGCCAAAGTGAAGACGAAGGCGAAGGCGAAGGCGAAGGCGAAGGCAGCCCCTAAGGCAAAAGCCAAAGCCAAGAAGAAGGCCACCAAAAAAACGGCGGCCAAGAAGAAGTAAGATTCGAGAGAATCCTAGCGGGTGAGATCAAAAATCCACCCGCTTTCTTCTTAAACGAGATGCCCGCGCAAGCGGGCATCTTCGTTTTCGGGGCTCGCGTAAGATAATGTCTATACGTCTCACCACATCAATCCCCACCGCACTCTTATCGGGATGTTCAATGAAATGAATACTATTCATTCAGGCAAAAAAGCCGCCGCTCTGGCCGCGCTCAACTATCTCGAAGAGGGAATGTTGGTGGGTGTTGGCACCGGATCCACCGTCAACTATTTCATTGACGCGCTCGCGAGCTGGCGAGACCGCCTGCAAGGCGCCGTGTCGAGCTCCGAAGCGTCGACTGCTCGCTTGCGAGCGATCGGCATCGAAGTCATCGATTTGAACCGTGCAGGTGATCTTGCCCTGTATGTCGATGGCGCAGACGAGGTCGACCCGCACCGTCGTCTCATCAAGGGCGGTGGTGGCGCTTTAACACGTGAAAAAATCGTGGCCGCTGCGTCGCGGCGCTTTGTGTGCATTGTGGATCCGAGCAAACAAGTCGAGGTCCTCGGACAATTCCCCTTGCCCATCGAGGTGATCCCGATGGCTCGCTCCTACGTCGCTCGGCGTATGGTTGGGATCGGCGGACACCCCGTCTGGCGAGAAAATCTCATCACCGATAACGGCAACCAAATTATCGATGTCCATGGCCTGAGCATCACAGACCCACTGACGCTCGAATCCACCCTTAACGATATTCCCGGAGTGGTGACTGTGGGTCTATTTGCCCATCGCAAAGCCGATGTGGTGCTCATTGGTCGCGAAGATGGCGTCATTGAATTGACCTGATACCCCTCACAACGAAAAAGGCCCGCCCTCGAGAGGAAGGCGGGCCCGGATTGGCTGGGGGACTAGGATTCGAACCTAGGTAAACGGAGTCAGAGTCCGTTGTCCTACCACTAGACGATCCCCCAAAAGCCGGTGACCGTACAGTCGGCGAAGACGCAATTAGCGCTTGGAGTACTGCGTACCGCGGCGAGCCTTACGGCGACCCACCTTCTTACGTTCGACTTCACGCGCATCACGGGTCACAAACCCTGCAGCCCGCAGGGGACGACGCAAGGTCTCGTCATACTCGATTAATGCACGAGTGATGCCGTGGCGAATCGCACCGGCCTGCCCCGTGATGCCACCACCCGTGACGGTGACATTAATATCGAATCGCTCGCTCATTTGGGTCAACTCGAGCGGCTGGCGCACAATCATGCGTCCCGTCTCGCGTCCAAAGAATTCTTCCAAGCTACGGTCATTGACCGTAATACGCCCTGCGCCTGGCTTAAGGAAAACGCGGGCGGTGGAGGTCTTGCGACGGCCGGTGCCGTAGTGAGGAGCAGTCATGGGTAATTCCTCGATCAGACTTGCGAGTCGTGAAAATTGAGTCAGTTAGATATTAAGTGGCTTGGGTTGCTGCGCAATATGCGGGTGCTGTTCACCGGCAAACACGTGCAACTTACGAAACATGCGGCGGCCCAGCACGGTCTTTGGCAACATACCTTTGACCGCGAACTGAATGACGCGCTCCGGATGCTCCTTCAGGAGCTTCTCGAGTGCGATTGACTTGATACCACCGATCGCGCCAGTGTGATGGTAGTAAATCTTGTCTTTGAGTTTGGCACCGGTCACACGTACCTGCTCTGCATTGAGCACGACAATGTGATCTCCCATATCAACGTGGGGAGAATAATCTGCCTTATGCTTGCCCTTCAGGCGCAGCGCAATTTGGGTCGCCAAACGGCCAAGTGTCTTACCCTTGGCGTCGACCACATACCAATCCCCGCGAACCGTCGCGGGCTTTGCAAAAACCGTTGCCATGTCTATTGTCTCCACTCGCGACGGGCTGCACCCCATGATTGGGGGTTGCCGCGAGTCCCGAAAAAGGCGCGAAAGTGTAATGGAGCCGCCCTCGGTTTGCAAAACTTGCACGAGCCGATGGCGGGATGCACCGAAATTGTACTAAAGATCGGCGGCGACTCGCCGAAACATGGGATGTCATGAACGAAATTCACCTCGACAACTTGCTCACCACCGTGGATCGCGCCTTAAAGGCCATCTGGGTCACGCCGAAGGCCGCGCGCCCCACACCGAAGCCGGCCGCCGCAGCGACAGCCCCGCTCGCAGACATGACCGCCGAGGAGCGTCGAGAAGCCGCCAACCTGATGCGTGTTAATCATGCCGGTGAAGTCGCCGCCCAAGCGCTCTACCACGGCCAAGCGGCCTTTGCGCAGCGACCCGAGGTGAAAGCCTTACTGGATCAGGCCGCACGCGAAGAGGCTGACCATCTCGCCTGGTGCGCCGAGCGCCTTGAACAACTCGGCTCGCACCCCAGCCGACTCGCGCCACTGTGGTATGCAGGGTCGTTTGCGATTGGCGCCGTCGCGGCGCTCGCGGGCGATAAGTGGAGTCTTGGCTTCGTTTCTGAAACAGAAAGACAGGTGGAGGGTCATATTGACTCACATCTGGAACGACTGCCGAGTAATGATGCGCGTAGCCGAGCGATTTTACAAACCATGCGCGACGATGAGATCGCCCACGGCGCCGCAGCGCGCGCCGCCGGTGGCGCCGAATTACCCCCACCGGCGCAGATACTGATGCGGGCGACCGCTCGGGTGATGACCGAAACCAGTTACCGACTGTAATCCTTGGAATCACGCATTAGAGAAACCATCATGTCACGCCCCCTCACACATCCCCCGTCCGTCGTCACCTCGGCCGCCGCTCCGTCAGCGGCTGAATTGGCGCTTGGGATGCGTAGACCGAGCACTCCGCCACCGCGTCCCGAGCGTGCGCGAGAGGCTGGGCAGCCCATCGATCGGTTTGTTGAGCAAGCCGTCAAACGCAACATCCCCGCACGCCACGTCGTGCTGCGGGCAGGCGAGCCGCGGGATGTGCTCTTTTATATGATCTCGGGGTCCGCTGAGGTCTTAGTAGAAGATGACCAGGGCAAGCAAATGATTCTGGTCTATCTCGATAAGGGCCATTTTTTTGGCTCCATGGTCCCAGTCAGCGGCGATAACCGCAGTGTCTTGGTTCGTACTCGCTGCCGCAGCGAAATCGCCGAGATGCCCTATGCGCGCTTTCAGCGCTTGGCGGCCGAGCACCCTTTGATCGCCTTGGAGCTCGCGGCTCAATTAGCGGCACGCTTGGAAAGCGCGACACGCAAATTACGTGATTTAGCCTTCGTGGACGTCAGCGGACGCATCGAGCAGACACTCAAAGATTTGTGCGAGCATGCCGATGCGCTCACGCACCCGGAAGGCATGCAATTGCGGATTTCGCGTCAGGAATTAGCGCGCTTAGTCGGCTGCTCAAGAGAGATGGCCGGCCGTGTTTTAAAGACCCTAGAGCAGGAGGGCGTACTACGCGCTCACGGCAAAACAGTGGTGATGCTGGACTATCGCCCTGCCAAAAAGACCGCTCAGACTGTCTCGATGGCCGCTCGCAGCTCACGCAATGTGGCCGCGTAGTCCTCACTACCAAAGATCGCCGAGCCTGCCACGATCGTGTCGGCACCGGCAGCGACCACTTGTGCGATGTTCGCCGCCTTTATCCCTCCGTCCACCTCGAGCCGCACGGCGCGTCCGCTCGCGTTGATACGCTCACGAACCGCTTGAATCTTCGGCAATACCTGCGGCAAAAAACTTTGACCACCAAAGCCAGGATTCACCGACATCAATAACACGAAATCAAGCGAATCCAAGGTGTAATCCAGCCAGTCGAGCGGCGATGCGGGGTTTAAAACGAGCCCCGCACGACACCCCTGCTCGCGAATCAAGTGGATACTGCGATCCACATGCTCGCTCGCCTCAGGATGAAAACTAATCCAGCTCGCCCCGGCTCGCGCGAAGTCAACGATCAGCCGGTCTACCGGCTTCACCATCAAATGCACGTCGATGGGCGCCGTCACACCATGCTTGCGTAACGCCTCACACACCATTGGTCCCATGGTGAGATTCGGTACGTAATGGTTATCCATGACATCGAAATGAATCAAATCCGCGCCAGCCTCCAGCACCGCATCCACCTCGGCGCCCAAGCAGGCGAAATTTGCCGACAGGATAGATGGCGCAATCAACACGGATTTGTCTGTTGTCATTTTTTGAGCCTCTCAGAGATTTCTTTGCTCACGAATCACTTCCCATGCTTCAATGATTTGCTGCGTGCGTTGCTTCGCGTGACCTAACATGGACTCAGGCAAGCCATTAGCCTTGAGCTTATCTGGGTGATGTCGCGATAGCTGTCGACGGTAGGCTTTGGTGACCTCGGGATCACCCGCTTTTGCACTCACCCCCAAAACCTCATACGCCTCGGGCAATGTCATGCGCGATGGCGGCGGCGCGGCGCGGCGTTCTTGCTGCGCTTCGTCTCGCGCACGCTCTCGACTTGCGCGCGCGCCAGGACGATTCCAATCAGCGGCTTCACCACGATTACCCCGCGCGCGATGACGGATACGGAGCACCGTCTCAAGTCGGGCAAATTCCAAGCCTGAAACACCGATCAACGCGGCCACCCGCAAAAGCAATGGCCGAGCCGGGCCGCGCAGATCCGAGCCTCCAATCGCTGTGCGCATTTCGATCTCAAGAAAGGTGCGTAACAAATCGGGTCGACCCACACAGACTCGACGTAGGCCCAATACAGCCTGAGTCAGATCGTAATCAGCCTGCTTACCTCGATTGAAATGGCCAATCGCTGCATTAACTTGGGCCTCATCGAGACCCAGGTCATTCATGATTGAGCGTGCCGCACGAATATCCTGCTCGGATACACGCCCATCGCTCTTGGCGATATGCCCCATCGCCTCAAACGTCAGGCGAAAAAAATCTGCCGCGACGGTCACGGGGTCGATGAGCGTTTCGGGCGCCTCATCGGTCACACCGGGATCGGCGTCTTCCACCTGATAAAACGCCGGCCTTTCGCGCGCTGGCGCGCTCTTCGCACGAGTCCCCGGAGGCGACGAAGACCCCTTGCTTTGCCCGGGTTTGGCGATGCGATCATCGACCAAATGTCCCGCCAGCACCCCCAAAGCTGCGCCCACTGGTCCAGCAACCAGCAGCCCCAGTGTACCGCCGACGAGTTTCCCACCCCAATCCATGCTGCAATACTACCAATCTCCTAGCGCAAACCTTTATCTCAACGGCACCATCCACACATCGTGACAGGAACCACCTTGGAACAGCCCCGCACCGAATCGACCGTTCACACCACTTCACTCCGTCACTTGCCGCGTCTGCATTCGGGAAAGGTGCGGGATATTTACGACGTTGATCAGGCGCACATGCTGATCGTGACCAGCGATCGTATCTCCGCCTTTGACGTGATCATGCCGGATCCCATCCCCCACAAAGGTCGAGTGCTGACAGAAATTTCGCAATTTTGGTTCGATAAAACGCGACATCTCATCCCGAACCAACTCACCGATCGACGTCTCGAAGATCTACCGCTCGAAGATACCGAACGCGCGCAACTCGCCGGACGCTCGATGATCGTACGCAAACTTAAAGCCCTACCCATCGAAGCGGTGGTACGCGGTTATCTCATTGGCTCAGGCTGGAAGGATTATCAAGCGACGGGCAAGGTCTGCGGCTTGACCCTACCACCGGGGTTACCGCTGGCTGCAGCGTTACCCGAGCCTGTGTTTACGCCCGCCAATAAGGCGCCGGCTGGAGAACATGACGAAAACATTGACTTCGCTACAGTCGCCGAACTGATTGGCGGAGATTTGGCGCAACAGGTTAAGACAACCTCGATCGCGCTCTATGAATTTGCCGTCAAGCATGCGCGTGAACGCGGCATCATCATCGCCGATACCAAATTCGAGTTTGGCATTGATGCAGCCGGGGAACTCGTTTTAATCGATGAAGTCTTAACGCCCGATTCCTCGCGTTTCTGGCCACTCGACACCTGGCGAACCGGTATCAGCCCGCCTTCGTTTGATAAACAATATCTACGTGACTATCTCGAAACTTTGAATTGGAACAAGCAGGCACCGGGCCCAAAACTACCGGCGGAAATTATTGCCCGGACGAGTGAAAAATATTTGGAAGCCCAGCGGCGTCTCATGAGCTAACGCTCGCTGAGCGCCTCGAGCCAATGATCGCGCAGCGCTACTCGCCCGCGAGCATCATCTGACCCACTAACACCGAGCCGACTCGAACCCCACCGCGCACATCGATATCTGCGCCGATCGCTTCAATATTGCGATATACCTCTTTGAGGTTACCCGCAATCGTCACCTCATGCACAGGCCATGCGATAGCGCCATCCTCAATCCAAAATCCGCTTGCGCCTCGGGAATAATCTCCGGTTACACCGTTAACGCCCTGACCCATGAGCTCCGTCACCCATAGCCCGCGGCGCATTTTCTGCAACATACCGACCTGATCGAGCGCCTCTGGCGAGGGGTCGACCAATAAATTATGTATGCCGCCCGCATGACCTGTCGTCGTCAAGCCGAGCTTCCTAGCGCTATAACTCCCGAGCAAATAGCCGCCCACCACCCCATCACTGACCAACTCACGATCAGTAGTTGCGACCCCTTCACCGTCAAAATTACTGCTAGCGAGCGCTTTTGGTAGGTGCGGTCGTTCATGCATTTGCAACCAAGATGGGAAGACTTGCTGGCCCGCTGCGCCCAACAAAAAGCTTGCTTTACGGTACTGGCTGCCACCCCGGATTGCCGCAATGAAATGCCCCATCAACCCACGCGCGACTTCGGGCGCAAACAAGATGGGTACTTTCCCAGTGGGTACACGACGTGCGTTCAATCTCGCCAGCGCGCGCTCGGCGGCGATCACACCGATTTGCTCCACTTGCTGCAAGTCTTGTGGATCACGCGCGGTACTGTACCAATAATCGCGCTGCATATCCTCAGCGTCTTGAGCAAGAAGCACACAGCTCAAAGAATGACTGGTACCACAATCTCCCGCCAAAAATCCGTGGCTATTTCCGTAGACTCGTACTCCACGCTGACTATTGACACTCGCTCCCTCAGAGTTCGCGAGTCGTCGATCGCGTGATAAACCCGCCCGCTCACACTCACGCGCGAGCGTGATCGCCGACTCAGGTGTCAGGTCCCACGGGAAATCTATCTGTAAATCTTTGAATTCCGTCGCCAGAAATTTCGGCTCAGCAAGTCCCGCACAAGGATCTTCGGCTGTATAGCGAGCGATCGCACAGGCCTTAGCGACGGTGTCATGAACCGAATCCGCCCCTAAGTCCGCTGTACTCGCTGAACCCTTGCGGTGACCGAAGTAAACTGTGATCCCGAGCCCCCGGTCACGCTGGTACTCAACCGTCTCCACCTCACCGAGACGCACCGTCACGCCAAAGCCCTGCTGCAGACTGGCGTCGGCCTCGGCCTGAGTGGCGCCGGCGGCCGCAGCAGCCTCCAAGGCCATGGAAACGACGGCCTTTAGCTCCGGAATACGAGAGGGATCGACTTGCTGCGACATGAAACCATCCGTTTGCAACGGTAGATGAGGCAGAATTGTATCGATGTCACGCTTCAGCAGATACACGCTGGCCCACACAGAATCCGTAGAGCTCGCGGACGAAGGGGACGAAAAGCCCAGCAAGAGTGCGCGTAAACGCGCCGCGCACGCCGCGCAGGCCTTGGGGGAGCGCTTGATTAGCTTGCGACGTGACGAGCTGAGTGCACTTGCCTTGCCCGAACGCTTGCAAGAAGCGGTCGAAGCGGCGCAACAAATGCGCTCTCGAGGCGCGCTGGCACGACAACGCCAATTCATTGGCAAGCTGATGCGAGAGATCAACACCAGCGAGATCGAGCAAAAACTCGCGCTGAACGACCGTCGGCCGCCCCGCGCTCGCAAATAAACCCTCAAGGAAGCTAAAATCCGCAAATGAAGCCAATCGTCGGCATCGTCATGGGTTCGCGTTCGGATTGGGACACTCTGCGTCCAGCGAGCGAAGTATTGGAGCAACTTGCGATCCCTCACGAGGTGCAGGTGGTCTCAGCGCACCGAACCCCCGATTTACTTTTTGAGTACGCATCGGCTGCCAAAGCGCGAGGATTGCAACTCATCATCGCGGGCGCAGGCGGTGCGGCGCATCTACCTGGTATGTTGGCGGCCAAGACGGCGCTTCCCGTACTTGGCGTCCCCGTGCAATCCAAGACGCTGAATGGACTCGACTCTCTGCTTTCGATCGTACAAATGCCCGCGGGTATTCCGGTTCCCACCTTTGCCATCGGCGTCGCGGGGGCGACGAACGCGGCGCTCTCAGCCGCAGCGATCCTCGCCTTGCATGACAGCCGTGTCGCCGCGGCACTCGATGAGTGGCGCGCAGCACAAACGGCCAAAGTGCTGCAGCAGCCTGATCCGCGACCAGCGCCTTGAGCTTACTGGCGCAGGCAGAAGCCAAGATGCGCATTGGCGTGATAGGTGGAGGGCAGCTCGGTCGGATGATGGCCTTGGCCGGTCATCCACTGGGTCTTGAGTTTTTATTCCTTGACCGCTCAAACGATACGCCAGCGGCGCAAGTCGCCCCAAGTCTCGTCGGGGAATTTACGGACCCGAAGCTACTCAATCGGTTGGCGCGAGAGTGCGACTTACTCACCTTTGATTGGGAAAATATTTCCGTAGAGAGTCTGCGGGCGCTTGGCTCCAGTGTCCGCATTGCCCCCTCGCTGCGCGCGCTTGCCACAGCACGCGATCGCATTAAAGAAAAACAGCTATTTGATAAGTTGGGTATCCCGACGACCCGTTACGCAGCGGTAAATAATCCTCGGTCCCTAGACAAAGCTTTACGCGAAATCGGGCTGCCCGGGGTGATCAAAACCCGTAGCCTTGGCTACGATGGCAAAGGACAGGCCGTCGTACGCACTCGCGACGAAGCCCACGCCGCGCTCCTATCACTGCCTCCCGTGCCACTTATTTACGAAGAATTCATCCCCTTTGATTTTGAAGTCTCAGCCATTGGGGCTCGTAATGCTCAGGGACAAACGGCGCTCTATCCCCTGAATCATAATCTGCACCGCGAAGGAATTCTTCGCCTCACACGCGCCCCTTTCGATAGCGGACGATTGCAGTCGAAGGCACAGAGCCACCTAAGGAAGCTTCTGCAATATTTCGCCTATCAAGGCGTACTCAATATTGAATTTTTCGTCAAAGGCCAGCGACTGCTTGCCAATGAATTAGCGCCACGTGTGCACAACTCAGGGCACTGGACGATTGAAGGCGCTGCGACGAGTCAGTTTGAGAATCATCTACGGGCCATTCTCAATCTGCCGTTGGGCTCAACCGCAGCCCGGGGCTACTCCGCCATGATCAATCTGATTGGCAGCTTACCGCCGCGAGACTCTTGGCTTGCGATCCCAGAGCTCCATTGGCATGACTATGGCAAGACACCCCGCCCAGGTCGCAAAGTGGGGCATGTCACCGTACTCGCTCAGAACGCCATGCTGCGAGATCGTCTCGCCAACAAATTGCTCAAAGATATCGCCAAGCACGAAGCGATCAGCCCGTCCCCCCGACGGTAAGTCCTTCAATGCGTAAAGTCGGCTGACCCACGCCTACCGGTACGCTTTGCCCTTCCTTGCCGCAGGTCCCCACTCCTTCATCAAGCTTTAGATCATTACCGATCATCGAGACGCGCGTCAGTACATCCGGTCCGTTACCGATAAGTGTTGCACCCTTTAAAGGAGCGCCGAGCTTTCCTTTTTCGATCAAATAGGCCTCACTGGCCGAGAAAACAAACTTGCCAGAAGTGATATCCACCTGGCCACCGCCAAAATTAACCGCATAAATCCCGCGTTCGACGGACTCAATGATTTCCTGAGGATCGTGCCGACCCGGTCGCATATAAGTGTTAGTCATTCGCGGCAAGGTGACATGCGCAAACGACTCTCGCCGACCGTTACCCGTCGAGCGTGTCCCCATCAGACGCGCATTGAGTCGATCCTGTAGATAACCTTTCAACACACCATCTTCGATCAAAGTGGTGCATTGGGTGGGTGTCCCTTCATCATCAATATTAAGCGAGCCGCGACGCGACGCGAGTGTTCCGTCATCGACTACGGTACAACCCGCCGCTGCAACACGCTCACCGATCCGATTACTGAAGGCTGAGGTCCCCTTACGGTTGAAATCGCCCTCTAAACCGTGACCAATCGCTTCGTGCAGCAAGATGCCAGGCCAGCCCGACCCCAAAACCACGGTCATGGCACCCGCAGGCGCCGGGATCGCTTGTAGATTAACCAAGGCCTGACGAGCGGCTTCCGCACCGAGCTTGAGTGGCCGATCCTGCGCTACCAACTCCGCCAAAGAATAGCGCCCGCCCATCCCGGCAAACCCCACCTCGCGCCGTCCATCGCGCTCGGCGATCACCGAGACATTGAAACGCACCAGCGGACGAACATCCGCGGCAAAGTGCCCCTCGAGATTAGCCAACAACACGACTTCATAGGAGGCGCTCACGGACGCCATCACTTGCACGATGCACGGATCCAACCGACGGGTCTCGCGATCTACGCGCTCTAACCAGGCCACTTTGTCATCGTCGCTCAAGCTCGTCAGCGGATCCTGCGGCGCGTAAAGCGCATGCCCGCGGACGCGATTTAACTGCGGGGCCCGACCATCCCCCCCAGCCACCGCGATGGCGCGAGCGGCTTGCGCGGCCTCAAGTAAAGGCTCCAATAAAATCTCATCGGAATAAGCAAAGCCGGTTTTTTCGCCTGCGATGGCCCGTACGCCGACGCCCTGCTCGATACTCGCGCTACCTTCTTTGACAATGCCATCTTCCAGCGACCAGGACTCGTCTCGGGAAAACTGAAAATAGACATCCCCCGCATCGATCGCTGCCGTCTTAAGCTCACCCAGCGCCCGCTCAATATCGCTCTGTATCAATCCGGCTGGCTGCAAAATCAGCTCTTGCGCCGCGGCAAAAACATCCACACTCGATTGGGTCATGATAGAACCTTTCACAATTTTCGATGTTGCAACGCAGGAAACGCCTGACGAGCCTCACGCTGTGCGTCACGATCCAAATCCGCCACCACAATGCCAACCCCTTCACGCCGCCGCGACTGTATTTCCCCCCAATGATTAATGATCATGGAGTCTCCATACGTTGCGCGCCCGTTCTCGTGCCGGCCCACTTGGCCTGCCGCCACGACGGCCGCCAAATTTTCGATCGCCCGAGCGCGTAATAAGGTTTCCCAGTGTGCCTCGCCCGTCGGCACCGTGAAAGCCGCCGGCACCGTAAACCACTCAGCCCCCTCAGCACTCATGCTGCGATAAAGCTCAGGAAAGCGAATGTCATAACACACCGATAAGCCTAAGCGCCCACAAGGGGTGTCCACCACTCTCACGGTGTCACCGGCAAGGATATGTGCGGATTCGCGATACGCTTCGGCTTTACCCGGGATGAGCACATCAAAAAGATGAATTTTGTCGTAACGCGCAACGATCTCCCCGCGCTCATCAAATACCAGCGACGCTGCTGCGACTTTCATCGGCTCTGCAGACTGTAGCGGCAAGGTGCCCGCGACGATCCACAATCCAAACTCGCGCGCGTACCCTGACAGGGCGGCTTGAATCGGACCCGAGCCCTGCGGCTCGGCCACGGCGAGCTTATCCACATCCCGACGACCTAGAAATGCGACATTCTCAGGCAGTACCGCAAGCTTCGCCCCCGCCTCCGCTGCCTCGCGCAAGCAGCGCTGCACAATGGCGAGGTTGGCAGGCACTGAAGGACCTGAGGTCATCTGCACGGCAGCGACGCGCGTGGTCTCAGTCATACCAACACCACATCGAATCGATCGGCGTCGTACAGCGCTTCTGACTGCAGCCGAATGGGTCGGGCGAGCCCAGACTCCAGCTCTGCTAAGACGGTTGACTCTTCGCCGAGCAGCCGATCGATCACATCGGGATGTGCAAGCACCAGTAACTCCTGGCTATCAAACTGTCGGCCCTGCCGCAAAAGCTCGCGGAAGATATCTTGGCAGATAGTCTCGACGGAGCGGATAAACCCATGACCTGCGCAAGTCGTACAGGGCTCACACAAAAGGTGCTCGAGGCTCTCTCGGGTCCGCTTACGCGTCATCTCCAGTAAGCCCAAGGGCGAAAACGGCGCGAGTTGCGTCTGCGCATGATCGGCAAGTAACGCCTGCTCTAACGCCGCCAAGACCTGCTGTCGATGTCCCGCATCGTGCATATCAATAAAATCGATGATGATAATCCCACCGAGGTTACGCAGCCTCAGCTGCCGAGCAATCGCGACTGCCGCTTCCAAATTCGTTCGGAAGATGGTGTCCTCGAGATTGCGATGGCCCACAAAACCGCCAGTATTCACATCAATCGTGGTCATCGACTCGGTTTGATCGATCACCAAATAACCGCCCGATTTCAGTGCGACCTTACGCTCAAGCGCACGATTGATCTCCTCTTCAATGCCGTACAAATCAAAAATAGGACGTGCGGCGGCGTGCAATTCAATACGTGGCCCTCCCTCGGGTAAAAAATCCTGCATGAATTGTTCAAGGCGCACTCTTTGATCACTATCGTCCACGAGCACGCGCTCGACGGTCCGTCCTAGTTCATCGCGCAACACACGCTCAGCAAGTGGTAAATCCTCATGTATCAACTCAATCGTTCGCGCGGCAATCGAGCGGTGTCTCACATGGGACCACAGCCGATCTAGGTAAGCGAGATCAGAGGCGAGCCGTTCTGCCTCCACGCCCTCTGCAGCCGTGCGCACAATGTACCCACCCCGCTCCGAAATCGAGGGATCTTGTTCAGAGCGACTACTCAATAATTCCTGCATGACATGCCGGAGTCGCTCTCGCTCAGCTTCCGCGTCGATGCGCGATGAAATACCAATCCCATGACCGTGCGGCATGAATACCAAATACCGAGACGGCAAAGAAATGAAGGTTGTTAGTCGAGCGCCTTTAGCACCCAGTGGATCTTTGACCACCTGTACCAGCACGTCATCACCGGCGCTTAAAAGACGCCGTATATCGGCGGCAGGCTGCTGCAGAACCGGCGCCATGCCATCCAACACCCCACTCGGGCCGCCAGAATTTGCGACAGCAGCCACCGACTGGGCATCAAATCGTGTCTCTTGCGAGACCACATCGTTGACGTGCAGAAACCCAGTACGAGCTAAGCCCAGTTCAATGAAGGCGGCCTGCATACCCGGTAACACACGAGTGACTTTACCGCGATAGATATTGCCCACAAAGCCTCGTCGGCTCGCACGCTCAACGAAAAGTTCCTGAACGATACCACCCTCGATCAAGGCTGCACGCGTTTCGCGGGGGGCGACATTGATGAATATTTCGGCGCTCATGGCTGACTCTCTTGCCATACGGCGATCCCGGCCGCTTGCAATACTTCAGCGGTTTCAAATAATGGCAAGCCCATCACCCCCGAGTAACTACCCGACAGGTGTTCGATAAAAGCGGCGCCCAACCCCTGGATCGCATAAGCACCCGCCTTTCCCCGAGGCTCGCCCGTTCGCCAATACGCCTCAATCTCGGTCGGTGCCAATGATTTAAAGCGAACCTCCGATACGCTGACGCGTAGCTGACTCTTATTATGTGAAACGAGCGCAATCGCCGATAACACCTGATGAGTGCCACCCGATAGTGCTCGTAGCATGCGGATCGCATCTCGCTCATCCAACGGCTTACCAAAAATATGGCCATGCCGATGTACGGTGGTATCCGCACCCAGTACCCAGCACTCGTTACCGCCTAGACCCTCGTGCTCAAGGAGCTGCCACAAGGCCTGCGCCTTCCCGCGCGCCATCCGCTGAACATAATCGATAGGTATTTCGCCGAGGTTTGGCGTTTCGTCAATCTCGGCAACACGCTGTCGATAGGCGACGCCCAACTGCCGCAAGAGCTCAACTCGACGCGGTGATGCAGAAGCCAACCATAACCGCTTACCCTGTTGTGACGGAGTCTCACTCATTCATCACGACTCACGGTGATAAGGATGTCCAGCGATCACCGATTGCGCCCGATAAAGCTGCTCAGCAACCACCACTCGTGCAAGACCATGCGGAAGCGTTAGATCCGACAATGACCAAAGTTCAAAGGCTCGCTCACGTACATTCGGCGCATGTCCGTCTGGGCCACCGATCGCGATCGCCAAATCTGGCTCCTGCTGAGAGAGCCTCTGCAGATGCCGGGCCCAGTTCAGACTTGTAAAACGCGTTCCTTTCTCATCCAACAAAATCAACTTTTCTTTAGGGCGTAAACTGCCCAGTAGCTGCTCACCCTCGCGCTGCATCGCCTGCTCAGCGCTACGGCTCGCCCGACTTGCTGTCGGTAATGTTTGCAGCTCTACCCTCCAGGGCGCGCGAATACGCTTCAAATATTCGTTGACTGCGGCATCCACCCAGGGCGGCTGCCGGTCACCCACGACTAGTAATCGAACCCGCATCCCACAATTGCTCGAGTTGATAGAGCTCCCGAGTACGCGGCAGCATGATGTGCACCATGACGGGCAAATCGACTAACACCCACTCGCCTTGCTGCTCGCCCTCGACTCCCAAGGGTCGCTGACCGGCGGCTTTACACATCTGCACAACCCGATCAGCTACCGAACGCAAATGCCGATCAGAGGTCCCCCCGGCAATCACCATGTAGTCGGTGACATCACTGAGCCCGCGAACATCTAGCACGCGAATGTCGACCGCCTTCATATCCTCTAGGGCTTTACGCACCAATTGCAAAAGCGGGGGACTCTCTCGCTCAGTAATCGGCCGCGATACGCGCTTCGATTTCTTTGCAGGCGTTTTCGTCTTTGAGGTCGCCTTCGAGGCTGCCTTTAAGGCGGCATTAGTCTTCGCCTTAGCTTTGCTCTTTGCTGGGGTCTTGGTCTTCGCTCGGCTTCTGGTTTTTGTCTTCGCTTTGACTGCACCGTCAAAGGTGGCTGCCGCTTTTCGCGGACCGGTAGATCGCGTCGTACTCATGAAAACTAACTCGGCTCCTGGCAGAAAAAATGATAGCTCGCAGATTGCTTGCAGTAACTTGTCTCAGTCAGCATAACATCGGGTCTCGAGGATAATGCGACGGACCGAATCGGGAACCAGATACCGAGGATCTTCCCCCGCGAGCACAATCCGACGAAGTTCACTGGAGGCGATCTCCAAGGCTGTCACGGCATGAACATAAACCAAGCCAGCGGGTTGGGCGCTTAAATGCGCCGGATCCGTCGTGCGCACTGACGATAACCATTCTGCCAAGCGCCCTTCGCTGGGCGGCTGCCATCCCGGTCGATGCGCAACCACTACGTGAGCGAGGCGGGTCAGCTCTTGCCAACGGTGCCAGGACGGAAGACTCAGGAATGCATCCATCCCGAGAATCAGGCAAAGCGACGCCTCAGGATATTCGGCTCGAAACTCGTGCAGGGTATCAACGGTATAGCTCGGACCCTCTCGCTCCAGTTCGCGAGTATCGAGACGAAAATGCGGTGCCTCGGCGAGCGCGGCTTGCAGCATCTGCACCCGCAACGCCGTACTCGCTAGCGCACGCTCCCGATGCTGCGGATCGCCCGTGGGGACCCAATGCACTCGACTCAGCGATAAAGTCGATAACAATTCAAAGGCGGTGCGCAGGTGCCCAAAATGCACCGGATCAAACGCGCCCCCAAAGATACCGATCGCTTGAGAGCTCATACGGCACGCACGCCGCAACATTCACCACAGAGCAGTGCAAGCTCATCCCAAGGGTCTCCGCCAAGCCGACCTTTGATCATCCGATCAGCGCGTAAAGCCCGACTCGTCAGTCGCGCAAAAGGAAGACGTCCCGCCCGCGGCCGCGCCCGATCTAAAGCGGCTCGATGCGCAGGCGGTAGTCGTGGTCCTGGCAAGCGCGTAGGATCCTCTCCCGATTTGAGCGCCCAAAGATATCTCATCTCACGCGATATCGCCCACAGGACGAGAGTCGGCTCTACACCCTCGCTACGAAGACCCGCCAAAATACGTAAAGAGCGTGGCGCATTACCCTCGATGAGCGCTTGGCTCAAAGTAAAAACATCATACCGAGCACTCGGCGCCACAGCGCTTAACACTGCTGCGGCATCCACGCTGCCCTGTGGAAGTAGCAAACGTAGTTTCTCTAACTCCTGCTGTGCGGCCAGAAGATTTCCTTCGACTCTCGTAGCCAACAAGCTCAAGGCGTCTTGGTCGAGTTGCAAACCAAGTTTCCGAGCTCGCGCATCCAACCAACGCTCAAAACCTCGCGCGTCAATCGGCCAGATTGGTAGCCAAACTCCCTCGGCTTCAATCGCCTTGACCCAAGATGATGAGACCGCTGCGGGCTCTAACCGCGGCGTGATAAGTAACCAAAGAATATCAGGCGCGGCTGCATCAATGATTTGCTGAATCGCTGCGCTACCCTCTTTACCCGGCTTACCTGAGAAGCGAATCTCGATGATTCGCTGCTCGCCAAACAGCGACATCGACTGTGCAGATGCGTGAACGTCCGCCCAATCGGCCGCTCGGTCCACGAACCGCTGCTCCCTTTCGCCGTACCCGGCACGACGCGCCGCCTCGCGAATAGCGTCGGCCGCCTCGGCAATCAAAAGATCTTCATCCCCAGACAGAAGATAAGTCGCAGCCAAGGGCCCGCGCTGTAAGTGGGTAAGCAAGGTCTCGGAGGTCAATTTCATGGGAGGGAGATTATCTAACTTGTCGCGCCGAGAGGTTTGACGCGTTGCGATCCCCACCATGAATGTTATAAGATAACTATGTATTGTTATTTCATAACGTTTTTAGATGGATCAATCGTCTTGTCTTTCCAGAGGTACGGCATGCCCCGCATCCCACTTTGGCCGCTGATAGCAGCCTCCTCGCTAATCCTTTCAGCCCGTGTCCCATCCGCACAAACGGCAGAGGCAGAAGTGGTATCGCTGGAGGAGATCATCATTACGGCGTTACCGATTCGTCGTACCGCGCTGGAAACCGCCCAACTGATTCTGGTGGTTGAAGGCGACACATTACTGCGCTCGCGTACAGCCAGCTTGGGCGGAACCTTGGCGCGGCAACCCGGTGTCTCAGAAAGCGCTTTTGGCCCCATCGCGAGCCGACCGATCCTGCGGGGCCAGGGAGGACTACGGGTGCAAACCTACCAAGACTCGAGCGACACACTCGATGTGGGAGCGCTCTCCGATGATCACGCCGTTACGCTCGATCCGCTGCTCGCCGAGCACATCGAGGTGGTACGCGGGCCGGCCGCACTCATGTTCGGTAACTCGGCAGCGGCGGGGGCGGTCAATGTGGTCACCCGTCGCTTACCCACTCGACGTCAAGCCGAGAACCTGAGGGGATCGCTGGAAGCACGCGCTGATCAAGCTGCGGATTCAAAGAATGTAGCCGCCGAGCTGTCGGTCAGATTGCTTGCGCCCTGGCAGCTACACCTTGATGCCTACTCCCAGAATGCTGGCAATTTAGATATCCCCGGCTTTGCTTGGTCGGATGCACTACGAGGTCAACTCGCTGCAGAGGGCGAGCCCGTCGATGAGTCTCAAGGCACGTTACCGAACTCCGATGGCCGTAGCGATGGCGGTAGTCTTGGAATTTCTTGGCTTGGTGAGCGCGCACGAATCGGAGTTTCTTTGAGCCGACATGATATGAATTATGGCTTACCTGGCCCCGGGGAAGAGGAAAGCGAGCCTTCTGACATCCGTCTCGATCTGACCCAAGATCGAATTGATGTTGACGGTGAGTGGCGCCCTAAAAGGGGTCTGTTCTCGGTGGCGCGTCTGCGCGGCTCACGCAACGACTACTCGCATGTGGAACTTGAGGGCGTAGCGGTCGGGACCCGCTATGCCCAAATGGGCGATGAATGGCGGCTTGCACTGGAACACGGCAGTGAATCGGATCATCACTGGCGTGGCACAGTCGGCCTGCAATGGCGACGTGTCGGTTTCGATGCAGTGGGTGAAGAAGCTTTTCTACCCCCATCCATCACGCGTAACCTCGGTGGCTTCATTTTTGAAGAGGTCGATCTCGGTCGCCTCACACTCGAAGTTGGCGGACGTCTCGAGCACCAAACAATCTCTCTTCGTGACGAGACTCATAAATTACCGGACTACGATGACACGGCTTTCAGTGCGTCGCTGGCGACACTCTGGCGCGCTAGCGACCAGACGACGTGGTCGCTACAACTGACCTCATCCGAACGCCATCCCACAGCCACGGAGCTTTATGCCGACGGCGCCCACCTTGCTGTCCGCCGAATCGAAATTGGGGACTCCGATCTTGGTCTCGAGCGAGGGCTCTCCATTGATCTTGGATGGCGGCTTCAATCCGGCGATTGGCGTACCGAGGCCTCAATCTTTCATAGTGACTACGACAACTATATCTTTGCCCAGCCCATTGCCGATTTCGACAACGTGAGTGTCGGTGGCCTAAGTACACGGATGCGAGCACAACGCGCAGCCGCGCTCAGCGGCAGGGATGAAGATGAATTAGCGATCATTCGTTTTGAGGCACGCGATGTTGAGTTTCAAGGCGCGGAATTCAGAACTCAGCACCCTGAGCTTTGGCGTGTCGCCACCGGTCGCATCGGTATGTATTTCTTTGGGGATTATGTTCGCGCTAAGACCCGCGAGGGTGCTGACTTGCCGCAAATCCCCCCCTATCGGCTGGGTGCCGAGGTCTCGTGGGAGACGGATATTTGGCGTTTCTCCGTGGATGCGATCTGGCACGACGCCCAAAATCGTATTGCGGCAAACGAGTTACCCACCGACGGCTTCACCTTGCTGGGGTTCAGTGGCTCCTATCGCCAACGTCTCGAGTGCGCGCACGCTAAGTGGGTTCTTCAGGCCCATAATCTGCTCGATGAGGAGGCCAGACGTCACAGTTCACCTCTCAAAGACTATGCACCCCTTCGTGGTCGCAGCGTTAGCGTAGGCGTGAGAGTTCAGTTTTGAGATCGGTCATGACAGGTACCCCCCCTTCACCAAGCTCGGTATGATGTTGCGATACCGCCGGCGGTCCTAGGCGCGATTGCGCTTGACGACCTCGCAACGTGCTAGAGGAGTCGACATACATGCTCGTAAGACCCTTTCCTTCTCGGAACTATGTTGTTTGGGCCTGGCTGGGTCTCATCGTCCTCAGCTCAGGTTCTCTATGCACACCTTCGTCGGTCGCGATAGCCCAAGCGCAGACCAAAGACCATGACCACGATCATGACCACGATCACGACCACGACCACGATCAGGCGGACGAACCCGGCCGCCACGTGCATGGCGAAATCACGATGAATATCGCGCTCGAGGGCAATATCCTTTCCGCTGAACTCGACTCGCCAGCCATCCATGTCGTCGGCTTTGAGCGCGCTGCGCAAACCGAGGCAGAGCGTGCCCGTTTAACGGCCGCCAATACCTGGCTTACGAGCGGTCGCAATTTCTTGGGGGTGCCGCGCGCCGCAGTATGTGGGCCGGTGAATCAGAATTACGTGCCGCCCGCCGAGGACGCCAAGCACGCCAACTATCGCGCTGTGCATGAGTATCAATGTGATAACGCCGAAGCACTCGCCTGGATTGAACTTTGGGCGCTGCGTAAGCTCGAAGGCGTGGAGAAAGTCACGTTAAACCTCATCATCAATGGTCGCCAAGAACAAGTGGTGCTCGACGGTAAGACCGAACGCGTGACGTTACGCTAAGGCAATAGGACGCCAAAGCACGTGAGGCAAAGACACAGGTGACTGATCGAGCGGTTGCCATTGATGCACGTGAGCTGACCTTTGCTTGGCCAGGTAAGGCGCGCCTCATCGATATCGAACGATTTACTCTGCACCGAGCAGAGCGCGTGTTTTTACGTGGCCCCAGCGGTAGCGGCAAAAGCACGCTTCTCAGCCTTTTGGGTGGCGTACTACAACCAAGCGGGGGAGAGATCCACCTGCTTGGTAAAGCGATCAATGAAATGTCCGCGGGTGAGCGAGATCGCTTTCGCGGCGAACAGATCGGTTTCATCTTCCAGATGTTCAATCTCATCCCGTATTTGGATGTAGTTGAAAACGTGATGCTGCCGGGACGATTTTCCAAACTACGAGAACAGCGAATCATTGGCGAACCCGTTGCAGAAGCCAAACGCCTGCTGGCTGCAATAGGCCTCAATGACCCTGCGTTACTCAGCCGCCCGGTGACGGAACTATCGATCGGTCAACAGCAACGCGTTGCCGCTGCACGTGCGCTCTATGGCAAGCCGGGACTGATCATCGCTGACGAGCCAACTTCCTCTTTAGACCAAGATGCACGCGAGAATTTTCTGACCCTATTAATGGACGAGTGTCGCGCGCAAGGCGCGAGCCTGCTATTCGTCAGTCACGACACACAGCTTGGCGCGCGATTTGATCGAGTCGTCGCCCTCAAAGATATTAACCGAGCCGCAACCGATGCGACCGGAGAGAGCCTCGCATGACGCTGCTACTCGCCCTACGGTCGTTGCGTAATCGTCGTGCCACAGCTGTGCTGACGATCGCTGCAATTGCCATCAGCGTCACTTTGCTACTCGGTGTTGAAAAGCTTCGCACGGCGGCGCGAGATGGCTTTGCCAACACGGTCTCAGGCGTCGATCTGATCGTGGGTGCTCGCTCGGGACAGCTCAATTTATTGTTGTATTCGGTGTTTCGCGTCGGCGATGCGACAGCCAATGTCACTTGGGAGAGTTACCAACGTATTGCCAAGCACCCGGATGTGGCGTGGACGATTCCGCTTTCCTTAGGGGATTCGCACCGAGGCTTTCGCGTACTCGGAACGACAACGGCTTACTTTGAGCATTATCGTTTTGCGGGTGATCGGCCGATTGTGTTTGCCGAAGGACGCGTCTTTAATGATCTTTATGATGCGGTCATCGGCGCCGATGTCGCAGAACAGCTCGCTTATACGTTGGGGCAGCCCGTTGTCATCGCGCATGGTACGGGGCGCGTCAGTTTTACCGAACATGGCGATAAGCCCTTTCGCATCGTCGGGATTTTGGAACGTACCGGGACGCCCATCGATCGGACCGTACATGTGTCGCTGGAGGCGATCACCGCCATTCACGTGGATTGGCAGGGTGGTATGCAAGCGCCGGCGGGCGCGCGAGTGAGCGCGGAGGAAGCGCGCGAGCGGGATCTCACGCCAGAGTCCATCACCGCCTTCATGGTGGGCATGAAAAGTCGAGTAATGACCTTCACGATGCAACGTGCGATCAATGAATATCGGCAAGAGCCCCTGATGGCTGTCATGCCCGGCGTCGCCCTATCGCAATTGTGGAATTTAGTCGGGATTGCAGACACCGCTCTTCGCATCGTGGCTGCCTTTGTGGTACTCGCAGGTCTACTCGGCATGCTCACCGCGATCCTGACTAGCCTGAATGAGCGTCGACGCGAAATGGCGATTCTGCGTTCCGTCGGCGCGCGGCCCCGTCACGTGTTTGCACTCCTGATCACAGAAGCGGGGATCCTCGCGAGCAGCGGAGTGATGGTCGGCGTCGGTCTGACGTATGGCGCGATCTTTGCGGCCCAGCCTCTGCTTGAACGCCGATTCGGAATCTTTCTGCAACCCGGTGGTCTGAGCGGTTACGATGTCATGCTACTCACTGGCATTGTGCTCGCGGCGTTGCTGATGGGCGCTGTGCCGGCGTGGCGAGCTTACCGAAACAGCCTGAGCGACGGCCTAACGATCCGGGTGTGACCCCAAAGGGGATTTATCGCGGACGAATCGACGGACGGCGTAGGGCTTGATGCTTGGCGGATAACAACATGTCGCAATCCACACACTCTTTCTCCGTGATCACCCTCGGCATCAGCCTGCTTACGCTGACCGTCGCGACGCCCGTCTTGGGTATTACGGCGCCCGCCTCGCAAAACGCGAGCGCACCGGCCGTCGGTACGCCCGCGCCGAAAGCCGCGAGTAAAAGCGCTCGCAAACAAACGATCCGCGAACTCGATTGGGAGGAATTAATCCCCGAAGAGTCGCGCGAACGTTTTCTCGCAGGACCGCCGCCGGCCGTCCATGATTATCTCGGCGAGGGCGGGATGGCCGCTCAACAGATCATGGATTTTTCCGTCAACAAATCGCTAAATGGTTCGACGGTCAAAATTCCAGGCTTCATCGTCCCGCTCGATATCGGCAAAGACGGATTAGTGTCAGAGTTTTTTTTGGTGCCCTACTTTGGCGCCTGCATCCACGTGCCCCCACCGCCGCCCAACCAAATCGTATACGTACGGATGAATAAAGGGATCGCGCTCGATTCGATTTATGAGGCCTACTGGATTACGGGCAAGCTCAAAGCATCCAATAAAACAACACGTCTTGGTGCCTCAGCCTATCAGCTAGATGGCAGTAAGGTCGAAATCTACAAGTACTGAGTGCGCCCTAATGGCCAGTCTGTTTGAGAAAATTGTCGCGCGAGAATTGCCCGCGGATATCGTTTTTCAGGATGATCGTGTCACCGCGTTTCGCGATATCCATCCGCGCGCACCGGTACATATTCTGATCGTGCCCAATAAGCTCATTGAGACCGCCAACGATATTGTTGATGAAGACGAGTCGTTGATCGGCCATCTTTTCACGGTGGCCCGTGACCTCGCGCGTCAAGAGGGTATTGCAGCCAATGGCTACCGCCTCATCATTAACTGTAATGAACACGGCGGGCAGGAGGTCTACCACCTGCACCTGCATCTGGTTGGCGGCGCGCCACTTGGCCCCATGCTCTGCCGATAGTCCCCATCCAAAAGCCGATAAGGATTATTTCCCTTATGCGATCACTGTACCCGGCCATCGATAGCAATCGCAGCGGCCACCTCAAAGTATCGGACGTACACGAAATTTATTGGGAAGAAAGTGGTAACCCCGCAGGGAAGCCCGTGGTATTTCTGCACGGCGGACCCGGCGGTGGGACGGATGCCGGCATGCGGCGATTTTTTGATCCGACTCGCTATCGCATTGTGCTATTTGATCAACGCGGCTGCGGGAAAAGTCGCCCACATGCAAGCCTTGAAGATAACACCACCTGGCATTTGGTCGAAGATATTGAGCGTCTACGAGAATTTTTAGGCATTGAACGCTGGCAGGTATTTGGTGGCTCCTGGGGCTCGACCTTGGCGCTCGCCTATGCGCAAAGTCACCCACAGCGCGTGAGCGAGCTCGTACTGCGAGGTATTTTCCTCGTCCGCCCCTGGGAGTTCCGCTGGTTTTACTCTACCCCCGATGGTACCGGCGCACTGTACCCAGACCTCTACGAGAAATTCATTGAAGTTATTCCGCCGGCGGAAAGAGACGACGTCATTCGCGCATACTACACGCGCTTGACGAGTGAAAAGCTGGAAGTCAGAAGTGCAGCGGCTCGTGCTTGGTCAATCTGGGAAGGCTCCACGAGCTTCCTACGCGGCAATCCCGACTATGTTGCAAAAGTAGGCGAAGATTTCTTTGCCGAGGCTTTTGCCCGCATTGAATGCCATTACTTCCTACATGGAGGCTTCTTGCGGCATGAAAGCCAGCTACTGGATGACGTGCCGAAGATACGGCATATCCCCTGCACCATTGTCCAAGGTCGCTACGATGTCGTGTGCCCCATGAAAAGCGCTTGGGACCTGCACCGAGCTTGGCCGGAGGCAGACCTGCGTATCGTGCCCGATGCGGGTCATTCCGCCTTTGAGCCTGGCATCCTCAGCGAACTGGTGAACGCCACTGATCGTTACGCTTCATAGCTCATCAAGAGTGTTCAGGCGGCCCGTCGGCTCGCATCGGGAATCGATCAATTGGCGGTGGATTAACCACTCCTGCGCATCGAACGCATCCTGCTCGAACCAGGCTCGGGTTGAACCCAAACGGAAGCTATAGCCCCAACTGTCCATGTCGCGCATCATGCGCCCGCGATCCATCTCGGGCAGCAGATCGGCCCAGAGAATTTGCAGGTAACACACTGCATTTTCCTCAGCGTGATCGCCTCCTGCGTCGCGAAATAGCTCGCGCCGACGCGAGGGACTCATACAAACGATGTGAGCCGCCTCATGCAGCGCAGAATGCACCGGAGTATCAGCGCGCACGAAGAGCCATGACGCACCCTGCGAGCAGGCAATCCCCGCCTCTGCCTCTCCCCAAAAACTACCGATCAATGGCTCGTCAGGTGCACCCCACGCGATACGGACGCCGTATAAACCTAATAAATGTCGTAGTGCGGCCAGTTGTCCGGGAGAGTCGCAGCGCAATACGGGTATCACCCCATCACCCACACACTATTATTTGATACTCGCAATACGCTGGATCACCATACCAGCCAATTCATTGGCGAGGGTACTGCGTAATTGCTCGCGCTCGCGTTGTTTCGCTAATACGGCTCGCTCATCGAAACTGAATTCTCGCGATAAAGCCAACTCCTCGGACTCGATGGGCGATGAGTCTGGTATCGGCGACGGAGCGCCTGACGTCGGCACCGATGCAGGGTCGAAGGAATATCGCACTCGATAAGTCAGTTCATACTCTCGTGGCACATTACGCGCCGACACGGAGGCAATGCGTTCAATAAATTCGTCCTGCTCAATGCGTAAACGAGCAAGCGACCCGATACTGGGCGAGCCTCCAGCAGAGCGCCCGACACCGCTAAGCACGCTCCAACGGACTTCTACCCCAGCATTACGCAGACGACGTGCCAGCGCGCTTGCGAACTCGCTCTGGCGATCGCTCACCTGTAATTCGATTACCCGCACGGCTTGCGGTAACTGAATATCGCCTTGTAGTTGAAATCCGCAACTTGAGAGTACTAGTAGAGATACGCCCATGAGCGCGGGCCACGCCTGCCGTCTCAGGAAATCAAAACGTCCTACGCGAGGCATCACACTCACACCACCACGTTCACAAGCTTGCGCGGCACTACGATGACTTTCTTAGGTGTCGCAGCCCCTACAAACTTTTGAATTGTCTCGTTTGCCAAAGCCATTGCGCGAATGGTTGCATCGTCAGCATCCACCGGTACGGTGATTTGGCTACGTAGCTTGCCATTGACCTGGACAACGAGCGTCAGCTCATCCTGCGCGAGTGCAGACTCATCGACTTTCGGCCAAGGCTGATCAATCATCGCACCTTCATGACCTAAAGCCTGCCAGAGGGCATGAGTAACGTGCGGAATCATCGGCGAGAGTCCCTGTACCGCCACCTCTAAGGCCTCTTGTACACAGGCACGACCCGCTTCACTACGGTCCTCGAAACGTGCGACCGCATTGAGTAACTCCATCACTGAGGCCACCGCCGTGTTGAAGGTACGCCGTCGACCAATATCGTCGGTCAATTTCTGCAAGGTCTGATGAGTCAAACGACGTAGCTGTTTTTGCGCGGCGTTTAACTCGGAAGGTATCGCGACTCGTGATGCACTCTCCTCAGCGCCAACGTGCTCATAGACCGCGCGCCACAATCGACGAATAAAACGGAACGCCCCTTGCACGCCCTCATCGGACCACTCCAATGATTGCTCGGGCGGCGCCGTGAACATCATGAACAAACGCGCTGTGTCCGCGCCATACTTTTCAACGAGACTCTGTGGATCGACGCCGTTATTTTTGGACTTGGACATGGTGCCGAGCCCGTCATGTTGTACTTCCAGGCGACTTCCGTCTTCCCGGGTCACGATATATCGCTGCGCGTCACCCTCGCCCTGCACTTCCACATCAAGTGGATTGAAATAAGTGCGACGACCTTCGGCTGGCTGATGAGAATAGATGTGATTGAGCACCATCCCCTGGGTCAGTAGATTTGCGAAAGGCTCATCCAAACTTAAAAGATTCAGGTCGCGCATGACCTTCGTCCAAAAGCGCGAATAGAGTAAATGCAGAATGGCGTGTTCGATACCACCGATGTACTGATCCACTGGCAGCCAGTAAGCAACGCGCTCATCTACCATCGCCTGCTCGTTATCAGCACAGGCGTAACGCAGGAAATACCACGAAGAATCCACGAAGGTATCCATCGTGTCGGTTTCGCGCCGGGCCGACCGACCACAACTTGGACAATCCACCTGCCAAAATTGGGGCGTCTTACCTAATGGATTACCGCTACCATCGGGCACCAAATCTTCGGGCAAGACGACCGGCAGCTGCTCATCCGGCACGGGTACTTCACCACAATGCTCACAATGAATGAGCGGGATCGGACAGCCCCAATAGCGTTGCCGAGAAATACCCCAGTCGCGCAAACGATATTGGATGCGCTTGCGGCCTAAGCCGCGCGTCTCTAGCGCAGCGCAGATCGCATCGACCGCTGCCTGAAACTCGAGACCTGAAAACTCGCCTGAGTTAATGGTGACGCCGCGTTCGCCATAGGCGTCTGTCCATGGCGCTTCGACCTTTTCATAGGCACTGACAGTCGAACGCACCACCGTCGTAATCTCGATTCCCTGCTGAGTGGCAAAGGCGAAGTCACGCTCATCGTGCGCGGGAACACCCATCACCGCGCCCTCGCCGTATCCCATTAAGACATAGTTTGCGACCCAAACCTCGATCGGCTTTTGAGTAAAGGGATGCCGCACATGCAAGCCCGTCGGAACGCCCTTTTTCTCCATAGTGGCGACATCCGCCTCCATGGTGCTACCTCGACGGCACTCATCAATAAAATCTTGAAGTTTGGGGTCACGAGCACCCGCGGCGAGCGCCAAAGGATGTTCAGCTGCGACTGCCATGAACGTGACGCCAAACAAAGTATCAACCCGCGTTGTGAATACTTTGAGCGCGCCTTCGGCTCCCATCACCTGACACGCATCCGATGCGTACGGGAAACTCACCTCCGCGCCTTCGCTACGGCCAATCCAGTTGGCTTGCATCAATTTGACGCGCTCAGGCCATCCGTCTAGCCCATCAAGCGCGCTCAACAACTCCTCGGCATAGCGGGTGATATGCAAGTAATACATCGGGATCTCGCGCTTTTCGACGACGGCTCCCGTGCGCCAGCCACGACCATCGATCACCTGCTCGTTGGCTAATACCGTTTGATCGACCGGATCCCAATTGACCACGCCCGTGCGTTTATAGGCGATACCCGCCTCGCGCATCCGCAAAAATAACCATTGGTTCCAACGGTAGTAGTCGGGGTCGCAGGTCGCGATTTCGCGATCCCAATCAATGGCAAAGCCAAGCGCCTGCAACTGCTTTTTCATGTACGCGATGTTGTCGCGCGTCCAACGTGCTGGCGCCACGCCATTGGCCATCGCCGCATTTTCCGCAGGTAAGCCAAACGCATCCCAGCCCATCGGCTGTAGAACATTGTGCCCCTGCATACGGGCAAAGCGCGCGAGCACATCGCCAATGGTGTAGTTGCGCACGTGGCCCATGTGCAACCTGCCTGAGGGATAGGGGAACATCGACAGGCAATAAAATTTGCTACTGGCGGGATCTTCCTTCGCCTTGAAACTGCCTGCTTGCTGCCAATGTGCCTGTGCCGCCTTCTCGACTACGGCGGGCTCGTAACGCTCTTCCATCAGATAAAACCATAGGGCTGGCCGCCAGGATTGCGCGGCGTGCGAACTATATCACCTCGCCCTTGCAGTGCCCCGCATGCGCGTCCTCAAAAGAAAACGCCCCGGGGTGCGAAACACCTCGGGGCGTCTTGTGGTCGAGAACCTAAAGCTTAGAAGCGGAACGTCAGCTCCAAGCCCCAGGTGGATCCCGGCGCCGGATAACCCAGCGCATGACCGACCGACAGCGGATCGGTCACAGGACCCGTCGCCGGACCGGTTGCCGGAGGCGGCAAGGACGACGAGGTGAACTGCACAATATTGTGGAAATAACGCTCGTCGGTCAGATTCTTGCCATAGAGCGAAGCTTCCCACGCGCCATCTACACTCTCCCAACCTAGACGCGCATCCAAAAGGGTGTAGCCCTTTTGACGCGCTTCAGCGGCGTTGGCCGGATTGAAGTAGATGTCGCTGGTATGGCTCACCTGAGCAAAGAAAGATAACGAACCGGCATCACCGAGGGCGACATCGTACTGGCTGAACAAATTCGCTTTAAATTTCGGCGCGTTGTTCAGTGTTTTGCCACCCGCCTGAATGATGCGCGGGCTGCCAAAGGCACGTGCCGTGGGCACATCCGCGCATCCGGGCTCGTTGCCGAGTGTCACGACGAATTGGGAGCACACGCCATAGGGCGCCGCGAAGGCGTCATAGGCGGCGTCCAACACGGACAACGAAGCACCGAGTAGCGCGTTGTCGCTAGGCTTGCCGAGCACTTCCAAATCGATACCACGCACCGTCGCATTGGCGGCGTTGCTCACCAGCGTCAAGCTCTGGAAGAACGTTGTCACCTGCAGATCCTGATAATCGTAGGAGAACAACGCGGCATTGACGCGCAAACGACCGTCTAGCCAGTCCGTCTTAGCGCCAATCTCGATGCTCTCAATCGTCTCGGGACCGTACACGGGATTGGTCGGCTGATAGTCGTTGTAACCACCTGACTTGAAGCCCTCGGTGTACGACGCGTAAATCAAGACATTGTCGTTCGGCTTCCAATCGATACCGACTTTTGGTGTCCAATCATCCCAGCTCTGCGAATCCGTTCGGCTCTGGAACGGGCAGAACGCCGGTGAAGGGAAGCAGTTGTCGTAATCAATGTTACCGAACAAGCCCTGTAGGACTTGGTCAGCCGGGTTAGCGCCGCCTGCGAGCACAAAGTTCAACTCGTTGTAGTCGCCTTTTTTCTCGTCTGAATAACGGATACCTGCGGTCAAACGGACGGTCTCGCTGAGGTCATAGTACACCTCACCGAACGCAGCCCAGGCATCGGTATCGTTCTCTGCAAAGATATTGAAACTACGCAGAGAGGGCACGCCAACTTCGCGCACCAAGCCGAGCGCACCTGCTTTCTGCTCTTCAAGGTAGTAAAGACCACCGATCCAGTTAAAAGGCCCGTCCGACTTGGACGCGAAGCGCAGTTCGGCCGAGGTTTGCTCGGTATCAAAGATTTCCGAGGTCCGAGTGACGTTGATCTCGGTCCCATCGGTATTGAAGAAGAAGTCCATATCGAACGTCTTGTGCGCAACGACCAACGAGGTGGTCAGCGAATCTGTCTGATACTCGACGTTCAGCGTCGGACCCCCGGTGCGCCAGTTCATAAAGGTCGGGAAGTCGTTGTACTCAGCGAGAATACTCCCCGTATCCTTGGCCCCAAAGAATTGGGCGGTACCGGTGTCATCGTTAGGGCGTACGGCGGTGTTGCCGTTACTGAAATCGCTGTAGTCCATCGTCAGCGACGCGGTCAGCTGATCGTTGGGCGCGTAGCGCAGAATGCCGCGCACGGCCTTCAAGTCTTGATCGTCCAAGTTCTGGCCGCCGCGTAGATCGAGATCACGCACATAGCCATTGTCTTGTACATAACGACCCGCCAAACGGAACGACCAAGCATCGCTGATCGGGCCGCTGACAGCACTCTTGACCTCCATCCGATTGAAGCTACCCGTACCGACCGAGGCATAACCCTCAAATTCTTCGGTGGGCTGATTGGAGATAATGTTGATTGAACCACCGGTGGCATTACGGCCGTACAAGGTACCCTGCGGGCCACGCAGCACCTCGACGCGTGCGACGTCCAAAAATTGGGACATACCCATGTTCGGTCGACCGAGATACACCCCATCGAGGTGGATAGCGACGCTTGGGTCAGCACCCACAGCGAGGAGGTTGCTACCGATACCACGGATGTAAATCTGCGCCTCACCACCCGCTTGGCTGTACTGCAGCGTTGGCGTGCGCGCGGCAATCGCCAAGAAATCCGTCTGGCCCGTGCGCGCGAGCTGCTCACCCGTCACAGCTACGATGGAAATCGGTACATCCTGGGCGGTGGCCACTCGCTTTTGCGCGGTCACCACGATCTCTTCCAATCCGCCCTCAGCGCCTTCCGCTTGCGCCCAAGCCCAGGTCGTCGTCAACGCGAGCGCGACGGCACTGGCAACCTGGATTGTCTTCTTGACCGAATTTGACATGATTCCGACTGCTCCTGACCCAATGGGTCGTTCAACAAACATCACAAGGGTATGATGATGCAGTAAGTGGCGACTCGGCCACAAGCGATATACGGGAATATCTCGATAACCATCGGATATACCGCCCCCACGAACACGAAACTGTTGCCGAAAACTGACACCTATGAGCGGATACATCGACATTGTTTGCAATCTGTATGACCCCACCGCCGTGCGTCTGGGGCAAACCGGTCTCGATAACGAATTTAAGCGCCAGGTACGCATGGACCGCGCGCTCTGGGGAGGCATCCCGGTCAGCCAGTATTTGCGCAAGATGGATCAAGCGGGCATCGAACGCTCGTTATTGATTGCGGTACGCGCCGGTGATCTGCGAGTCCAAGGCTCATTTGAGATTCCGTACGCGCGCGTCGCCAAAATCTGTGCACGCTACCCTGATCGCTTCAGCGGACTCGCCGGGGTCGACCCCACGCGCGGCATCGCTCAGTTACGCGAATTGGATCAAGCCGTGCATGAGTGGGGCTTTGTAGGAGCCCATCTCTATCCTCATTGGTTCGGGCTCGCACCGGATCATGCGCGCTACTACCCCATCTACGCGCGCTGCGCGGAACTCGACATCCCCATCATGATGCAGATCGGCCATAACCTCGTGTACTCGCGCACACGACGACTGCACTCAGTGGGTCGACCGATTTGTCTCGATACGGTTGCGATTGATTTTCCAGAATTAAAATTGATTGGGATTCACATCGGCGTGCCTTGGACTGAAGAGGCCATTTCCATGGCCTGGAAACATGAAAATATTTTTTTGGCGGGTGATGCGTATGCACCCAAGCATTGGCCAAAGAATTTTGTTCACTATGCTAATAGCTATGGCAGCCATAAAGTCCTCTTCGGTACAGACTGGCCGGTGATCGACCCAGAGCGCGCTATTCAGGAAATCGCTGCACTCGGAATGCGCGAAGACGCGCACCGGAAAATGATGCGCGAGAATGCGTTCGCCGTCTTTAGCCGCTTACCGAATAAGCGAGCGCGGCCTGCGGCGACTCTACCCACCTCATCCCGACGCGTGCGCCAAAAGAAATGAATCTCGCTACGAGGGTTCTTGTCTCCGCAGGCGTGCATGCCTCGGCCGCACGTACACCCCGTAAAATTGCCTTACGGTGTGCAGACGAAAGCGTGGACTACGCCTCGCTAAGCGTACGCATCCAGCGGGTCACAGGGGGCTTGCAACAAGCCGGGCTCAGACATGGCGAATGCGTGGCCTTACTCGCACCCAATTGCATCGAGTATCCGGAGATTTTACTCGGCATCGCCGATGCGGGTGGCGTCGCCGTGACGCTAAACCCTCGCTTCACGACAGCAGAAATTTTATCAGCCAGTCGCGACTGCAGCGCCCGTTGGTTATTTGTACACAGCGCGTGTGGTGAACATGAACTTGATCGTCTGGCCACCGTCTTCGAGAAAATTATTTTCATTGATCAGGACTACCCGTCGTGGCGAGACGCCTCGCCGTTAGGCACGCCGGATGAGACGCTGGCGGATACTGATCCATTCACCTTGGTCTATAGCTCCGGTACAACCGGCAAGCCCAAAGGCATCACGCTATCACATCGCTCGCGCGCCCTAACCTTTCATGCGATGGCCATGGAATACGGTTGCTACGGGCCCGATGACTATCAGCTCGGCATCGCCCCCATGGCCCATGGCGCAGGCTTCGCGTTCATCATGGCATCCATATTCTTTGGTGGCAGCGTCGATATTTTGCCGAAATTTGACCCTGAACAGGTGCTCTCGAAACTTCGGTCGGAAGCCTTCACCGGGGTATTCATGGTACCGACTCACTACCAGAATATTTTCGCGCTTCCCGGTTCGGTTCTTGGCCGATATCGAGGAGGTATGCCTGCACTACGCAGCATCATTTCCAATGCAGCGGCTCTACCTCAGCACCTAAAGCAAAAGATTGTCGATTATTTTGGTGAGGGCTTATTACATGAAACTTATGGCTCAACCGAAGCCGGTATCGTCACTAACCTCAGACCTCAATATCAGCTGAGTAAGGAACGCAGTGTAGGTCCTGCATTTGCACTGAATCACATCCAACTTTTGAATGATGCAGGTGAGCCCGTAGCGCCTGGTGAGGTCGGGGAGCTTTACTCCCGTTCACCGTACCTATTTAACGGCTATTGGAACCAGCCCGAGGAGACGGCAGCGGTCCTGCGTGACGGCTGGCTCACAGCAGGGGATCTGGCCAAAGTCGACGAGGACGGTTTTTTCTATATCGTCGATCGTAAGAAAGACATGGTGGTCTCGGGCGGGTTGAATATCTACCCCCGCGAAATCGAGGAAGTCCTGGCCGCTCATCCGGCAATCAAAGAATCTGCGGTGATTGGCATACCCGATGAGCAATGGGGTGAAGCCTTACGTGCCTACGTGGTGTTACGCGCTGACAAGCACGTTAGCACCCAAGAGCTCGATGCGCACTGTCGCCAAGTGCTCGCTGGCTATAAAGTCCCGAGGGATTACCGGTACATCGGCACCCTACCGAGAAATGCTGGAGGCAAAGTACTCAAACGCGAGCTGGCCTAAACATCAGGCTTGTGCCCCCTACCTCGCTTTCGCTGATCTGTAGGGACGCCAGCTGCGGTGTATCCCGCTTAGGGTCAGACGCCAGAGCAGATTGCCAGTACGCGTGCGCAAGTGGACTGGCAACCTGAAACGGGACGGCGTTACGATCGAGCACCGCCCGAGTTTGCTGAATATCTTTGACGCCGACGACGAGTGTCGAAAAATGGGCTAACCCCGATAATCTTGCCAGCGTTAAGCCTGCCGCCGTCGACTCCTCAGACTCGGGCACCACCGCGATAAAGCCTGTCTCTAGATTGAAACAGACTCCTCCAAGCTCGATAGATGACGGCTCACAACCAAGTAACTGCCGATAACGCTCAACCGTACTTTTGGACTCTGCGGAGGGAACACTGATAAAAATCCCCTCCAAGGCAACAGCACCATTGTCATGCTGCTGCACCTCAGACTGAAACACGCGCTCTGCCGATAAATGCGCCATCAGACACACTAACCCCTCCGGGGATACGCTGGGTTGTAGCATGCACCAACGAAAATGCGCATCGCCTGATAGATGGCCGTAGTCGATAAAGCGCGTCGCCTCTGCCAGTGGCGTCAAAGGTATCTGAGCACCCGCTAATTGCTGATGAGTTTGCTCTAGTGCCTCGCTCGATAGCGCCAGAATATCCAAGCCTGGACCGCGCTCCAACCAGCTTGCAAGATGATGCGAGGGATCAACACTGGTCACTTCGCTGAGCTCAATATAGCTACCGGCAAACACCGCGTGACAGCTACGCTGTCCCAGCGCAATCCGCTCTCCCGACTCGGAATCCATACGGAAAAGCTCGTGGATATCCGTGGGGGCGAATCCCAGTCGCTGCCAGTGCTGACGTAACACCACGAGGTCACGCGTCACCAAGCCAACATGATCCAGTTGCAAGCTCAACCTCCCGCTCGTACGGCGATATGTACTTACGATACCATTGAGCGCCACCCTTCGGAGGAAAGTCATGGCTCGTCCACATATCATGTTTGTTCAAGCGCAGATGATCCCTTGGTCTAAGGGATTACACGGTAATGCTCGATTAGATGTGGACTCAAAGATTTTGAGCCGTGACGATGCCGACGACAGTAGCACCGCGATTGTGCGCTATGCCGCCGGCTGGCAGCGCACGACCCCAGAATACTTACAAACACACGAAGAATTTTTGGTGCTGGATGGTAGCCTGACCATCAACGGCCGTGAGTACGCCAAACATACTTACGCATTTTTGCCAGCAGGTTACTTGCGAGAACGGGCAGAGAGCTCGCAGGGAGCGGTGCTACTGACCATGTTCTATGGCACTCCGGTGCTGGGTGTGACGCCGAGTAGCGGATTTGATGAAAAGCTATTGGTGGATTACGTCAATCCACTATTGATGGAGTGGGACCCAGGCCTCGTGGATCCCCAATTATCGAAAGGCGTCGCGATCAAACCTTTGCGTACCGATCCTTATACGGGAGAAACGTCGTTTCTATACTGCTCCCCGCCGCACCGTGTTCCGCCAGGCATGGCGAAGCCGCAGTGGACACATCCCATGGTCGAGGAGCTTTACACCTTAGAAGGTGATTATGTCTGGGGTGATCTCGGTCGTATGCAGCGCGGCGGCTACTGCTGGTGGCGAGAAGATATGTACCACGGGCCTGCAGGGACAGACACGGGCTACCACCTTTTTGTCAGAACAGTAAATGGACCCTTAGTGAACACTTTTGACACCGAGAAAAAGCCTTTTACTTGGGATCCTCCACATCAGCCAATCCTACCACCCGAGCTACAGCCCTATGGGCAACCGCTCACCCCTCAACCTAATTATTGAGCGTGCTCCGTGACAGACCCAGGGACAGAAGCGACTTCGATCGGTAGCGAGCCGTCCAGCCAAAAGCAAACGGGCTCCGAGCCGCTGCCGTGGCCTGCACCGCGCGAGGCCTGGTACGTCGTCGTCGTGTTGATGGTCGCCTATCTCTTCTCGTATGTGGATCGACAAATCCTCTCGATGCTGGTCGGCCCGATCAAAGCGGATCTCGGTCTCTCTGATACGGAAATCAGTTTGCTACACGGCCTGGCTTTCGCCATCTGCTACACGCTCCTCGGCGTTTGGCCGATTGGACGTTGGGCCGACACCGGCAATCGGCGCAATATCATTGCAGGAGGCGTATTTCTTTGGTCACTCATGACCGCACTCTGTGGCCGTGCCTTTAATTACACGCAACTTTTCGTCGCTCGCATCGGTGTGGGTATCGGCGAAGCCGCTTTGACCCCGACCGCCTACTCCATGCTGGCAGATTATTTTCCGCCCGAACGACGTGGTCGAGCGCTCGGGCTCTTTGCCATGGGCGTCTACTTTGGAATTGGCGCTGCCATCATGATCACGGGCCTCGTCGTGCAACTCATCTCAACAATGCCGCCTATCGATCTCCCCTTAATTGGAGAAGTACGCGCTTGGCAGGTCCCTTTTCTACTGCTGGGGCCACCTGGAATCTTAGTTGCACTATGGGTGATGACGCTACGCGAACCTCTACGTCGAATGACGGCTCAAGAAAAAGATCTTGATCAAGCCAGTTTCGGGCAAGTCCTCAGCCAGATGCGGCTAAATGGTGGATTTTATTTGAATCTGACTTTAGGGATTTCGCTACTGACTTTGCTCTTCAACGGACTAGCCTTCTGGGTACCCGCTCACTTCATGCGTGTGCACGCCTTTAGCGCTGCCGAGGTCGCCTTCAGCTATGGACCGATTATGTTGGTAGCGGGCGCACTCGGGATCCTGTCAGGCGGCATCCTTGCTGACCGATGGCGCGCCCAAGGGTATCGCGATGCTGAGCTTCGGGTCGGACTTTTTAGTGCGCTAGCGTTATGGCCACTTGCCATCCTCGTCTTTCAAGCTGACAACCCCCAGTGGGCACTGGCGGCGTTGGCGCCCGCCATTTTTTGTTCGAGTTTTCCGTTCGGCGCTGCTTCAGCCGCCTTGCAATTGGTGACCCCAAACCGTCTTCGCGCACGTACTTCGGCCCTTTACTTGCTGGTCATCAATCTCACAGGGATTGGCTTTGGCGCGACCTTCGCGTCAATGATTTCAGACTATATCTTGCGTGATGAAAATCGCATTGGTGACGGGGTATCAGCCGTTGCGCTGGTTGCAGCGCCTCTTGCGGCCTGGTTATTGTGGCGCGCGATGCCGCATTATCGACAGATGCAAGCGCACACGCCGACGCCCTGACGAGCGCCGGCGTGTACTCATATCAACGGGTACGAACGGGAATAAAAATCTGCGCCCCGCGTCGCTGCACCAGCAAAGCGACACTGCTTCCGGCTTTGTCTACCGCAGCCTTGAAGTCTTTGACAGAGCGAACGGGATTATTATTGACGTTGAGTATGAAATCGCCACGCTGTACTCCCGCATCACGCGCAGCACCCTGCACACGCTCAACTAACAAGCCCTCGGGGAGAGCCTCTGGATCCAGTCCGCGTCGCTCGCGCTGAGCACGCGCCCGATCTAACTCCTCCTCGGTCAACTCACGAACGACCAACCCTAGACGATCCGCCTTGGACTCAGGCTTAGCCTCTTCTTTGGCCGCAAGCTCTGGTTCAGCAGGCTCGAGTTCCACTACTTTGACCGAGACTTGACGAGATTTTCGATCGCGCCAGATTTCGAGTTTCGCGCTACTACCCGGACGAATCGTGCCGATGACCGTGGGTAACTCCTCTGAGCGCTCAATCAAACGGCCATTCACACCGAGGATGATATCGCCTTGACGTAATCCGGCTTGATCCGCAGGACCGTCAGGCTCTACTAATCCCACTAGAGCACCGCGTGGACGGTCGAGCCCAAAGCTCTCTGCAAGCGCGGCATCGACTTGCTGAATCGACACACCAATCTTGCCGCGACTGACGCGTCCCTCGGCGATGATCTGATCGCGCACATCGACCGCAACGTCAATCGGGATCGCAAAAGAAATCCCCATGTACCCACCGGAGCGGCTGTAAATCTGTGAATTGATCCCCACGACTTCGCCGGCGAGATTGAACAACGGCCCCCCTGAGTTACCGGGGTTAACCGCCACGTCGGTCTGAATAAAGTTGACGTAGTTGCTGTCACCACCCGGCAAACCTCGAGCCGTAGCGCTGACAATGCCAGCGGTCGCTGTGTTGTCAAAACCAAAGGGTGAGCCGATCGCGAGCACCCACTCACCTGGACGTAACTTGGCAGGATCACCAATACGTACCGAAGGTAAATCTTTGGCGTCGATTTTGAGAACCGCCACATCGGTGGGTTTATCGAGCCCGACAATCTCAGCTATGAATTCCCGACGATCCGTCAGTTTGACTGTCACTTCGTCAGCGTCATCGACTACATGCGCATTGGTCAAAATATAGCCGTCAGAACTGACGATAAATCCTGAGCCTTCACCTCCGGGGCGGCGGAAACCCTCATCATCGCCCTCAGGCTGAGCACCACGGGGGCCCGGAGCAGGCATCCCAAACCGACGGAAAAACTCGT
>RFOD01000021.1 GCA_009926865.1 Gammaproteobacteria bacterium
GCCTATAAAATCTTTGATGAGTCGTGCTGAGTCGGCGCCGAGTCCGTCTGAGTCCAGTGTGTCTGAGTTGAGTGCGTCGCGACCCGCCGTGGGTGAGCTTGCGGACGGTGCACTCGGTCAGGCGATTGCCCAAGTGCATGGGATTTATATTTTGGCGCAACGCGCTGATGGATTGATCATCGTGGATGCACATGCAGCGCATGAGCGGGTGATTTATGAGCGTCTCAAGCGCGATTGGGGTCAAGACCCAGCGCAGCAGCGATTGCTTACGCCTGAGGTGGTGGAGATTGCGCTGCATGAGAATGATTTATTTTTGAGCCATCAGGCTGATTTCGCGCAAGCAGGGTTCGAGATCGATGTTTTGGCACCGGGGCGGCTCGCCGTACGGGCGGTGCCCGCACTGCTCGCCCGCGAATCCGCAGGATCCCTCGTTCGAGATGTCTTGCAGAGTTTGCAGTCGGAGCAGGGGAGTCATCATTTGGACACTGCGGCCCATGGACTGCTTGGCAATATCGCCTGTCGAAGCGCGATTCACGGGGGTCGTAAATTGACGCTGGTGGAAATGAACGCCCTGCTTCGCGAGATGGAAGCGACCGAGCGTGCCGGTCATTGCAATCATGGCCGACCGACCTGGGCATTAGTGACGCTTTCACAATTGGATCGCTTGTTTCTTCGTGGACGTTGATGCCCTGATGCTGGCCGGGCCGACGGCGAGCGGCAAAACGGCTTGGGCGCTGGCTTTAGCCGAGCGGCTACCGATCGAAATCATCAGTGTGGATTCTGCTCAGGTCTACCGAGGACTCGACATTGGGGCGGCCAAGCCGAGTGTCGCCGAGCGCGCGCGCGTACGACATCATCTTTTGGATATTCGGGATCCGGCCGAGCACTACAGTGCGGGTGATTTTCGGCGCGATGCGCTCGCCTTGATTGCAGAGATTCGCAGCCGCGGTCATCTGCCGCTTTTGGTAGGCGGGACCATGTTGTACTTCAATGCGCTCTTAAAGGGCTTAGCTCGTTTGCCTGCGGCGGATCCGCTCCTGCGCCGTGCCATTGACGCAGAGGCCGCGCAGCTCGGCTGGCCGCAGCTGCATGAGCAGCTTGCTGCCGTGGATCCGGTGTTGGCAGCGCGTTTGGCGCCGCAAGATGCACAGCGTATCCAACGGGGTTTAGAGGTCTATCGACTGAGCGGTCGACCCTTAAGTGATTGGCAGGCCGACACCGACCCCGGTCACGCATATCGATTTGTACGCACGGCCCTCGTTCCGAGAGATCGAGGCGCACTCCATGCCGCGATCGCCCAACGTTTTGATCAAATGATGGAGGCGGGTCTGCTCTCTGAGGTGGCTCAATTGGCGGCTCGAGGCGATCTCGTTGCGGATTTACCCGCCTTGAGAGCCGTGGGTTACCGCCAGCTATGGGCGCATTTGGCTGGCGAGTATTCTCTTGAGGAGGCGATTTCGCGCGCTGTGATCGCGAGCCGTCAGCTCGCGAAACGCCAATTGACATGGATCAACGCGGATCCCGGTTGGCAGCGGTTTGATCCGCTCGCGAAGGGAAGCGTCGAGGTGTGGATGGCCACCATGCAGACCGTGTGGCATCACGCACGCCTTTAAGTGTGTCAACGTACCTAGATGGGAACTTCTGTCAAGGTAGAATGGTCTTCGCCTTATAACCATTCACAACACGGCTGATCCCTTGTGGGATCCACCACTGCTGAGGAGTTTAGCCATGGCCAAGGGCCAGTCCCTGCAAGATCCCTTCTTGAACCAGTTGCGTAAGGAGCGGGTTCCCGTTTCCATTTATCTGGTCAACGGAATCAAACTTCAGGGCCAGATCGATTCATTCGATCAGTTCGTGGTGCTATTGAAAAATACGGTCAATCAGATGGTCTACAAACACGCCATCTCGACAGTTGTGCCGGCGCGCAATGTGCGCTTGCCCTCGGCGGATGAGCCAGAAGGGGGTGTCGATCCAGCCCCCGCCGAGGACTAAGACTTCGTGCTGACCCTCTCGCGTGTTTGAGCGTCCGAGCGGCGGCGAGCGTGCGCTGCTCGTCCGCTTAGGTTTAGGCGCAGCCGTCGAGCACGAAGACCTCGAGGAATTTGCACAGTTGGCCGATTCAGCGGGTGCAGAGGTCGTCGCTACCGTCACCGGTCGGCGTGAACGGCCCGATCCCAAATATTTTGTCGGCAGCGGCAAAGCCGAAGAAATCCGCCAGATCGCTGAGGAAGTGTGCGCCGCTGTAATCTTGGTGGATCACGCGCTCTCGGCCAGCCAGGAGCGTAATCTCGAGAAACTCACGGGTTTACGGGTGCTCGATCGTAATGCGCTCATCTTGGATATCTTTGCTCAACGGGCGCGTAGTCATGAGGGCAAGCTCGAGGTGGAGCTTGCGCAATTGCGTCACTTATCGAGCCGCTTGGTTCGGGGGTGGACGCATTTGGAGCGTCAAAAGGGTGGTATCGGATTGCGCGGTCCTGGCGAGACCCAGCTTGAGACTGATCGCCGCTTGCTCGGCGAGCGGGTGCGCGTCTTATCGCGTCGACTTGAAAAGTTAACGCGTCAGCGTGAGACCGGGCGACAACGCCGAGTGTCGATCCCCATTCCGTCGGTCGCCTTGGTCGGTTACACCAATGCGGGTAAATCAACCTTATTTCGTGCGTTGACGGGCAGCGAGGCCTATGTGGCCGATCAATTATTTGCGACGCTCGATCCTTTGGTGCGCCGCGTGCGATTGCCGGGGGGGAGCCCCGCAGTACTCGCCGACACGGTGGGTTTCATCCGCGAACTTCCACACGAGCTCGTTGCCGCGTTCCAATCTACGCTGACCGAGGCGCGTGAGGCGACCTTGTTGCTGCACGTGATCGATGCCAGCGATCCTCGGCGCGATGAACGAATCGATCAGGTGAACGCCGTCTTGCAGCAAGTTGGCGCGGGTGAGTTGCCGCAAATTCGAGTCTTCAACAAGATTGATCGACTCCAGCAGACGCCGCGTATTGAACGCGATGCCGAGGGCGTGATCACCCACGCTTGGGTATCCGCGGTCCGCGCCGAGGGACTGGACGGGTTGATGCAAGCCATTGCTGAACGTCTCTCTCGCTTCGCAAGGCCTTATCGGCTTCGGGTCGGGCCGGCACACGCTGGTCGGTTGCGTGCGAAATTGATCGCTGATGGGGTCTTGCAGGGCGAGCGCAGCACCGAGGCGGGGGCCCTTGAGCTCGATATCAACGTCCCAGAGCCCGACGCGCAAGCGCTCGCGGCACTGCCGGATGTTGAGTTGCTCGACGCACCGGCCCAATCAGCCGCTCAGCTTGAGTTTGAACCTTGTGCGACGGAGGGGGGGTACCTACAATCTCCCCTTAATCGCGTGGCGTCCTGACCCTCAATAGGCGCGAAACTACTTATGGCATGGAATGAACCTGGCGGAAGCCAACAGAATCCTTGGGGCAAGCGCCCAAAGCGCTCATCGGATGATGCTTTTCGTAATTTTCAACGAAAGCTCGAATCCATCTTGAAAGGCGCGGGCTCCGGTCCGAGCGGCGGTGGCGATGATGGCGCCGATAGCGGCGATGGCAAATCGCAACTCGTCGTCTTTGTCGGTGTGCTGCTCGCATTCGTTGCGTATCAAAGCGCTTTCACGATCGATCAAGCAGAACGCGGCGTCATACAACGCTTCGGGCAGTTTCAATCCTTGCGTGAGCCGGGTCTCGGCTTCATGGTGTGGCCAATTGATCGTCTGACTAAGGTCAATACGCAAGCGGTGAGTAGTGTCAACTACACCGCCAAAGTGCTCACGCAGGACATCAACTTGGTCGATATGTCGCTTGCCGTGCAGTATCAGACTCGCGATCCCGTCAAATATCTTTTCCGAGTCCGAGATCCGGTGCAGACCTTACGGGATGTCGGCGAGAGTGCGATTCGTGAAGTGGTGGGGCGTAATACGCTCGACTCGATCTTTGTCTCCAATCGCGAGCAAGTCACGACCAGCACGCGTGATCTCATTCAGCGCACGCTCGATCAATACGAGACCGGTATTTTCATCACCAGCGTTAACTTGACCGACATCCAAGTGCCCACGGATGTGCAGGAATCGCAGCGCGATGCGAACAAGGCGCTGGCCGACAAGGAGCGCTTGGTCAAAGAAGCTGAAGCTTACGCGAGCGGCATTTTGCCGGTTGCTGAAGGTGCGGCGTCGCGGCAACTGCAGGAGGCGGAAGGCTATCGTGCCCAAACCTTGGCGATCGCTGAAGGTGAGGCGCAGCGTTTTACTCAACTGGTGCAGGCCTATGAGCGCTCGCCCCGAGTGACCCGCGAACGCTTATATATTGAGACGGTCGAGTCGGTCATGAATCGTTCGCAAAAAGTGGTCGTGGATACCAAAGGCAATAATCAAATGTTGTATCTGCCGCTGGATCGTATGATGGAGCGCGGCGCGAATCGCAACAATGAGAATGAACCCATGCCGCGCGTGACGGTGGAGGCCGAGCCGCCTGTCAACACTGATCCGCGTTCGCGAGTGGAGCGCTAAGCATGAACCAGTTATTACAAAAAATTCTGGCTGGTGTTTTGGTGGTGGGCTTTATCGCGAGCACCTGCGTGTTTACGGTGGCCGAGAACGAGCTTGCGGTACGTAGTCGCTTCCAAGAAATCATTCAGTCAAATTACACGCCCGGTTTGCACTTTAAACTGCCGATCGACACGGTTCGTAAATACGAGCGACGTATCGTGTCTGAGAGCTTTGTTGGCGAAACGTTTTTGACCAGTGAAAATCGGGGTCTGATCGTCGATTACTTCGTCAAGTGGCGTATTCGCGATGAAGCGCGTTATGCGCAGACTTTCGGTACGGATACGCTTGCCGCCGGCCAGCGTATTGCCGATATCGTTAAAGACGGTATTAAAAATGCGGTGGCGCAGCGTACCCTCGAGGAAATCGTTTCTGCCGAGCGCACTGCATTCACGGGGGACATGTTCAGTCGCGCGAGTGCGACAGCCGATGCGCTGGGTCTCGAACTAATTGATGCGCGGGTGCGCACGATTGGCTTGCCGCCGGACGTCGAGTCGCGTGTGTATGCGAGCATGCAGCAGAGTTTTGGCCGCTTGGCGCGCCAGCTGCGCGGTGAGGGCGAGAAGGATGCACTGCGTATCCGCGCTGAAGCCGATCGCCGGCGGATGGAGATTATCTCTGAGGCGACGCGTGAATCTCTGAAGATTCGCGGTGACGCCGATGCGCGTGCGGCGAATGTGTACTCAGCGGCCTATGGGCGCAACCCCGAGTTTTATGCATTTTATCGTAGCATTCAGGCCTATAAGACCTCACTCGGTAAGGAGGGCGACATCATGGTCGTCTCGCCAGAGAGTGATTTCTTTCGCTATTTACGCGATCCCGCTGGTACCAAGCGATAACCTTGCATGACAGGACGTTTCGTCGTCGTCATCGGCACCCAGTGGGGTGACGAGGGCAAGGGTAAGATTGTCGATCTGCTTACCGAGCAGGCGGCGGCCGTCGCGCGCTTTCAAGGCGGGCACAACGCGGGACACACCCTGATTGTAGGGGGTGAGAAGACGATTCTTTCTTTGATCCCCTCAGGCATTTTGCGACCTCAGGTAATCTGTTATATCGGTAACGGCGTCGTACTTTCTTTGGAGGCGCTGCTTAAAGAGGCCGATATGTTGGTCTCAAAGGGTGTTCCGGTTTTTGAACGTTTGCGAATTGCACCCAACTGCCCTCTGATCCTGCCCTCGCATATCGCGCTTGATCGGGCGCGCGAGCAGGCGCGTGGTGATAAGGCGATCGGCACCACCGGTCGGGGGATTGGTCCAGCGTATGAGGATAAGGTCGCGCGGCGTGCGCTACGCGTGTCGGATCTTTTTCAACGCGAACGGTTTGCCGCCAAGTTAGGCGAGGTGCTCGATTATCACAATTTCGTGCTGCAGCACTATTTTAAGGTAGCACCGGTAGATTTTCAGGCGACCTTAGATGCGCAACTCGCGATGGGTGAGCGTATCAAGCCTTTGATCATTGATGTCACCTACGCCTTGCATGAGTTGCGCGCGAGTGGCCAAAACGTGATGTTTGAAGGCGCACAAGGCGCGATGCTCGATGTGGATCTCGGCACCTATCCATATGTCACGTCATCGAACACGACCGCAGGCTTTGCCGGGACCGGGACGGGCCTAGGGCCACGTAATTTTGATTATGTCCTCGGGATCGTAAAGGCCTATACGACTCGCGTCGGCGCAGGTCCGTTTCCCACGGAATTATTTGATGAGACAGGCGAACACCTGCAGCGGGCCGGTCAAGAGTTCGGCGCGGTGACGGGGCGGCGACGTCGCTGCGGATGGTTTGATGCGATTGCCTTACGCCGTTCGGTCATCCATTCGAGTATCTCGGGCTTATGCATCACCAAGCTGGATGTGCTCGATGGGCTAGATTCGATCCGTCTCTGTACGGGCTATAAAGTTGCAGGTGAGCTGTCGGCCTTGCCTCCCTTGCAGATTGATGACTTCGCGGATGTCGAGCCCGTCTATGAGGAACTACCCGGTTGGAAGGCCTCAACCTTCGGGGTCACCCGTGAGGCGGATCTCCCCCAAGCCGCACGTGATTATCTCGCCCGCGTTGAATCTTTGGTTGGCGTACCGATCGACGTGATTTCCACTGGGCCCGATCGCGATCACACCATCATGCGGCGCCACCCTTTTTCGGCTTGACAGCGCGGCGCCTCAGGCGTCATCGTCGGCACATGACATCAAGCTCAAACCGTCTCGGACGGTTTGCAATCAGGGCAAACTCAGTGCACGCGAGCTGAGGGGGAAGGGTTATGAACGATTTCTTTGATGGCGTCGCCATGGTCTCCAACTTTATCTGGGGGGGGAACTGGGGCGAGAGGCGTATTCTCCCAGTCGGTATCGTGACGATTGCGTTGTTAGGTACGGGTCTTTATTTCATGGTGCGCCTGAAGTTCCGGCCGCTGCGTCGCATCGGGCCGGCGTTCCTGAATCTGTGGCAGGGTCGTAAAGGGCAGGGCGAAGGTGAAATCACCCCTTGGCAGGCGGTGTCCACCGCGCTATCGGGTCAGGTCGGGACCGGGAATCTCGCCGGTGTGGCCACCGCGATAACGCTGGGTGGGCCCGGTGCTATTTTCTGGATGTGGGTGACCGCGATCGTTGGCATGGCGGCTGCCTTTGCGGAAAGTTCTTTGGCTGTGCGTTATCGCGAGCGACATCCCGATGGCCACTTCCATGGTGGGCCGATGTACTACATCCGCAACGGGCTCGGTCCTCGGTGGGGGTGGCTCGCCGTCTTATTTTGTCTTGGCACGATCGCTTCAGGTTTTGTGACCGGCAATATGATCCAAGCCAATTCCATCACCCAATCGGTGATGGAAGCGGGCCGTAGTATGTCGATCGATATCCCGAACTGGTCGGTTGGCGCAGCGGTCGCTACGCTCACTTTTCTCGTGATCATCGGAGGCATCAAATCCATTGGTGCTTTTGCAGGGCGTTTGGTGCCGCTCATGGCGCTCGCCTATGTGCTCGCCTCATTGGCGGTGCTCGCGCTGCATTTTGAGCATCTCGGCGAGGCGCTTTTATTGATTGTGCGCTCGGCCTTTGGGCTTGAGCCGGCGGTCGGCGGGCTTGCGGGTTATGGCGTCTTAGCCGCAATTCGTGCGGGTGTGGCACGCGGACTCTTCTCGAATGAAGCCGGTCAAGGCTCTGCGCCGATTGCCCACGCAGCCGCACAAACGAAGGGTCCGGTCAGTCAGGGTGAAATCGCTAGCATTGGCGTATTCATCGACACCGTTGTGATTTGCACGATGACGGCGCTCGTCATTCTAGTCGTCGAGGGGAATTACATTTCAGATGGCGGTGCCTCGACCGTGGCCTATGCTTGGCAGTCCACCGATTTACAGGCTTCGGCGATCACCACGGCCGCCTTCGCTGCAGGTATTGCCGGCGGTCAATGGATCGTCTTAGCGGCGCAGTTTTTGTTTGCATTCACCACCATCATCGGCTGGTCGTACTACGGTGAGCAGGCCGCAGGCTACCTTTTTGGTGATCGCTCCGCAGTGGCCTTCCGTTATCTTTGGGTGGGTATCGTGTTTCTGGGGACCTTGGTGCTCAATGTCGATGGGCTTTGGTTGCTTGGCGACGTTGCTAATGCGTCGATGTTGTTCCCGAACGTGATCGCCATCCTCGCACTCTCGGGCGTGGTCTTCGCCATGGCCCGCGAGGCGGATCGATAGTCGCTGATGATCGATGGCTAGCGAATTGCTAGCCAAAGAAATCGAGCATCATCTGCCAAGTTTCCCGTGCGGAAAACACCAGCACGACGAGGACGACGGGCGGGACAAACCAGCGCAGGACTGCCAAAATTCTTGGCACTTGAGCGGCCCAGAAGGTCGATGCCCCGTGCTCGAGTTCAGCTTGCATCTCAGATTTGGCTTTCCAGCCCACTAGGATCGCGAGCATTAAGGTGCCAAACACCAAAAGTAGCTCACCGGCGATTTTATCCATCAGTCCGAGCGCATCGGTATTCAGTGCCGGCCAAATGCCGAGAGCCGTAATGGTGAGGCCTGCTAGCGCGGCGGCAGGCTTGCGGTTCATCTGCCACTCATCAATGAGCCAAATTGTGACGACCTCGAGCAAAGAAATGGCAGAGGTGATGGCGCCGACTGCGAGCGCTACAAAGAAGAACGTTCCCACCGCTTGACCCACTGGCCCCATGGCCGAAAAAGCCGTCGGCAGCGCGATAAAAAGGGCGCCCACGGTGCTTGCACCCACGGCTGATTGCAAGGCAAACGAGAAAATGACCGGAAAGACAACGAGGCCTGCGATGAAGGCCACGCTAAAGTCCGTTAAGGCAACTAAGGTACCCGCTTGTGGGGCATTCACATCACGCGAAAGATAGGACGCGAAGGTCAGCATGGCGCCCATTCCTAAGCTCAGTGAAAAGAAGGCCTGAGCAGCCGCAGCGCGCCACACGTCAGGATTCAAAAAATCTTCGACGTTGGGTTGGAGATACTTGAGATAGCCCGCCGTGGCGCCTGGTAAGGTAGCGGCCCAAATCGCTAAACCTAAGAGGATCAAAAATAACATTGGCATGAGCAGGAGCGAGGCGCGCTCTATACCGGCGCGTACTCCGGCCATCACGATGCCAATGGTCAGCAGCATAAAAAAGAGGTGATAGCCGACTGCGCTGTTGCCTGCAGCGATCGCGCCGAAGTGTGCACCGGCATCGGCAGGTAGTTGACCTGTCAAAGATTCGAGTGCGTAGCGTAGCGTCCAGCCGGCAATCACAGAGTAATAGGCGAGGATCAAGAGTCCGGCGGCGGTGAAGATATACCCGAGGCGCGACCAATGGCGGCCACCAATTTGTCGTAGCGCGCCAACGGGTCCCAAACGCGCGGAGCGGCCCAGCGAAAATTCCGCCAAGAGCAGCGGAATACCGAGTAGCAAAGTCATCGCAATGTAGAGCAAAACGAAGGCCGCGCCACCACCTTCTGAGGCTTGGTAGGAAAAGCGCCACATGTTGCCAAGTCCAATGGCACTACCGGCCGCTGCTAGAATGAACCCTAGACGGCTACCGAAAGCCTCGCGAGACATCGCCATGTGATTCCCCCTTGCGCCAGCGATTGCAAACGGTGCGCGAGCGCACCAACGTACATCGTTGGATGCTAACAGAGGGTGCCACCAAGTGCCGAGGGGCAACCGGCTCGTTTGTTGATCGAATATCCGGTAACGTGATCAATGGTGCCCGGGAGAGGACTCGAACCTCCACGGTGTTACCCGCTAGTACCTGAAACTAGTGCGTCTACCAATTCCGCCACCCGGGCTTAGGTGGGCGGCGCAATGTACGCAGCGGGCGAGGGACTGTCAAATTGAAGAAGGGAAGACCGGTGCGTAATGGGCAGCGCCAACGCGCGCCGAAGCGTCCGACCCGCTCGTTGCGGCGAGGCGGTTCCGTGCGAACGCGATTGCCGTTAGCCGAAGGGGTGGTGACGGCCCATCGCGCGGGGTACGGATTTGTACGCGTCGAGGGTCAAGCCGAGTCCATCTTTTTGCCGCCGCCGCAGATGGCGGGCTTACTGAGTGGCGATCGGGTGCGTGTCAGCGTCCATCGAGAGCGCGATGGGCGCTACTCGGGCGAGGTGGATGCAATCCTCGCGCGCGGCCTGCAATGCTTTTTAGGCACGATCGAAACCCGAGGTCGCAGCCTGTGGGTACATGCGGTGGATCGCCGATTGAATTTGACCTGCCTGCTCGAACCGCCCGCCGAGCACAAGTCCCCGAACGTGAAGGAGGGCGATTGGGTCATCGCGCGTGTTACACGTTACCCGGATGTGCGACACGCAGGGCGTGTGTGTATTGAGAGCCGCCTTGATCCGGAGCGTCCTTTGGAGATGGCCTATGCGGCGGCGATCGCGCGCGTTGGTTTGCCGGTGGAGTTTCCGCCAGAGGTGATTACGGAAGCGGCGCAACAGGCCGAGACACTCGATCCCAAAGAAATTGCGAGTCGGGTCGATTTGCGCGATCTCCCCTTAGTCACCATTGATGGTGAAGACGCTCGAGATTTTGACGATGCAGTCTTTGCCGAGCGCGATGGCGACGGATTTCGTCTACTGGTCGCGATCGCCGATGTGAGTTGGTACGTGCGGCCAGGGAGCGCGCTCGATCGCGAGGCGCGCGAGCGGGGTACGTCAGTTTATTTTCCGCAGCGGGTGCTACCGATGCTGCCCTCTCGACTCTCCGATCATCTTTGCTCTCTCGCTCCACAGGTTGATAGGTGGTGTTTGACCGCGGATATGCGTATCGATCGTCATGGCAAGCTCTCTGGCGCGCGCTTCTACCCAGCGGTAATGCGCAGCCACGCTCGACTGACCTACTCTCAGGCGTACGCGGCTTTGTTTGAGGGGCAACCCGAGGCGCGTAAGTCCCTCGGGGGCTTGGTCACTGATTTGGAGCCTCTTGTGGCGTTATATCGATTGCTCGCGAAGTCGCGTCGGCGGCGAGGCGCACTCGATTTCGATAGCAGTGAAAGTGCGTTTACTTTTGATCAGCAAGGACGCGTGACTGAGATCGGACTATACACGCGTAATGACGCGCATCGCCTAATTGAGGAATGCATGATCCTCGCTAACGTCGCGGCTGCTCGGGAGTTAAAGCGAGTGCGAACTCAGGGGCTTTATCGTGTGCATGGCGAACCCGAGAGCAAAAAAATCGACTTGTTGCTGAGTGCTTTAGCCGCGCTTGGGGTGGATGCGGATCTCCCTGATCCCATCAAACCGCTGGATCTGCGTAAGATCAGCGAGCGTATGGGGCGTCAGCTCGATCGGTCGTTTGTAGAGTCTTTGATCGTCAGGTCAATGCAGCAGGCGGCGTATCAGCCCGTCAATATTGGCCATTTTGGTTTGGCTCTCAAAGAATATGCGCATTTTACGTCGCCCATTCGCCGCTACCCAGATTTGGTGGTTCACCGAGCGCTAAAAGCAGCCTTATTCGTGAAAGATCCTTCCGGCGAGAGTTTTACCGAAGAGCAATTGTCGGCGATGGGTCAGGAGTTATCGCGTCTAGAAAAACGTGCCGATGAGTCAGATCGGTATGTGGATAGTTTTTTGAAGTGTTGCTGGTTGCGTGAGCGTCTCGGACAAAGTTTTGAGGGTCTCGTGACGACGGTGGTCGAGTTTGGTTGCTTTGTGCAGCTACGAGGTCTTGCGATCGATGGCTTGTTGCCGTTGCAAGCGCTCTGCGATGATGACTACCTGCAAGAAGAGGGCGGACACGCGTGGATCGGGCATCGCTCAGGCAGACGGATTGGGATCGGAAGCGTATTACGGGTCGTGGTGACGCAGGCCAATCCGGTTGAGGGATTAATTGATTTGGAGTTGGAAATGACGCCGGTCGAGAAAGAGGTGGTGCTTGGGCCAGAGCCAAAATCGAGTCGACGGAGACGTCAGCGATGAGTCGCCATCGCTCGCGACGGGTACCGAATGCGCCGACAGGTGATCCTCTCGTGGTGGGCTGGCACGCGGTCGAGGCTGTGCTTCGGCGTCATCCCGCAAGGGTGCGGGGGTTGTGGCTCGCGGAGGCTCGCCAGGACCCGCGCGCTGCCTCGCTGGAGCGTTTAGCCCAGGAATCAGGCATTGCGATTCGTCGGCTGAGCGCTCGTGAGTTGGAGGCTCGTACAGCCGAAGTACACCAAGGTGTGATCGCAGAGGTGACGCCGCTTGCGCCATGGGATGAAGATCAATTGATCACGGCGGTCAGCGAGGTCGCCTCACCCTTATTGCTCGCGCTGGATGGCGTGCAGGATCCGCACAACTTGGGGGCCTGTTTGCGCACGGCCGATGCCTGTGGTGCCCTCGCCGTGATCGTGCCCAAGGATCGTGCGGCGGGGCTTACCGCGAGCGCTCGCAAGGTCGCCGCTGGGGCGGCGGAAACCACGCCTGTCGTCACGGTGACAAATCTCGCGCGATGCCTACGCGATTTGCAACAAGCGGGTATTTGGGTGGTTGGCGCCGAGGCGGGCGCTAAACAGCAGGCCGATGAAGTCGATCTTCGTGGGCCCACTTTGCTTGTGATGGGGGCAGAGGGGTCGGGTTTGCGTCAACTCACCCGCCAGTACTGCGACGTGCTCGTCCGACTACCGAGTTTGGGCGCGGTGGAGAGCCTGAATGTATCGGTCGCCACCGGCATGCTGCTCTATGAGGCTTGCCGACAGAGGGGTCGTTGGCTATAGTTCGCGACCCCGCGAAAGCGGATCCTTGCCACACTAACAGCGCCTCGTTGGGTGGCTTCATATCCATAAGGAGATTACATGAGGCACTATGAAATTGTGTTTCTGGTCCATCCTGACCAGAGCGAGCAGGTTCCGGCCATGCTCGAACGCTACCAAGGCATGATCACCCAGAGCGGTGGGTCAGTGCATCGCGTTGAAGACTGGGGCCGTCGTCAGCTGGCCTATCCCATCTCTAAAGTGCACAAGGCGCACTACATCCTGATGAACATCGAAGCCACCCAGGCAACGCTCGAAGAGCTGACTGGCGCGTTTCGCTTCAGCGACGCGGTACTGCGTCACTTGGTGGTGAAGATGGATGGTCCGGTGACGGAGCCATCGCCCATGGCCAAGGGTGAGGAAGAGGGTGACGGCGACTTTGATCGGGGTCGTCGGACGCGACGTGATGACGGCGCTGAGGACGATGCCTCAGTGGACCTCGCTTAATTTCGACGCCTAATATCGGCGCAGGAGTCAGATCATGAGTTTTGGTAAACAAGGCGGCGGTGGCGGTGGCGCAGGGCGCTTCACCCGACGCAAGAAGTTCTGTCGTTTCACGGCAGAGGGTATTAAGCAGATCGACTACAAAGATCTCGCGATCCTTAAAGGCTATATCACCGAGACGGGCAAAATCGTACCGAGCCGTATCACGGGTACGCGCTCGTTCTATCAGCGTCAGCTTGCGCAGGCAGTTCGCCGTGCGCGCTACCTCGCGCTGTTGCCCTACACGGACCAACATTAAGGACGCGATATCATGGATGTCATCCTGCTACAAAAAGTGGCCAATCTTGGCAACATCGGCGATCGCGTCGAAGTGAAGTCAGGCTACGGCCGCAATCATCTTTTGCCTTCGGGTAAAGCAACACTCGCGACACCGGCGAACGTGGCGAAGTTCGAGGCGCGTCGTGCCGAGCTAGAGAAGTTCGCGCGCGAGCAACTGGCCGAGGCCGAGTCGCGTGCCGAGCAACTCAAAGAATTCACCCTACGTATCAGCGCCAAAGCGGGTAACGAGGGTAAGTTGTTCGGATCGATCGGTACGGGCGATATTGCAGAGGCTTGCACAACTCAGGGTCAGAAAGTGTCCCGTTCGGAAGTGCGTATGCCATCTGGGCCGATTCGCATGGTGGGGGATCATGAGTTGGTGTTGCACTTGCACACTGACATCGATGTGACCCTGCGCGTGTCGGTCACGGCCGAGGAGTAAGTCGAGCGTGAGCGTACGCGGCGTAGACCTGCGCACGCCGCCGCATTCGATCGAAGCGGAGCAGGCTGTCTTGGGCGGCCTGCTCCTCGATTCCCAGTCCTGGGACAACGTCGCGGACGTTCTGCGCGGCGATGATTTTTACCGTAAAGACCACCGACTGATCTTTGAGTCGATCGGCGCCTTAGCTGCGCAAGGTCAGCCATGCGACGCGGTCACGGTAAGCGAAAGCCTAGAGCGTCATGGGCAGTTAGCGGAAGCGGGTGGGTTGGCGTATCTTGCAGGCCTCACTCGCGATACACCGACCGCCGCCAACGTTCGTGCGTATGCGCAGATCGTGCGCGAGCGATCGTTGCTGCGGCAATTGCTGCACGCGGGGACAGAGATCGCCGCCTCCGTATTCAATAACGAAGGTGAGTCTGCTCGCGAGTTAGTCGAAGGTGCAGAGTCCAAAGTATTTGCGATTGCTGAACAGGGTATCCGTGGTTCGCGTGATGGCGCGGTGGCGGTACAAACTTTGATGCCCGCGCTAATTGATCAGATCGACGAATGGCATAACAACCCCTCAGCGCTACGGGGTCTACCATCGGGTTTTGATGAATTTGATCGTAAGACAGGTGGTCTGCGCCCCGGGGATCTGGTGGTGGTCGCGGGTCGACCCTCGATGGGTAAGACCACCTTTGCTGTGAACATGGCCGAGTACGCGGCGCTCAAACAAGATGTGCGCGCACCGGTGGTGATTTTCTCGATGGAAATGCCTGCTGAGCAGCTGATGAGCCGTATGCTTTCATCCATCGGTCGAGTGACACTTACGCATATTCGCAGTGGTCAAATCTCAGACGATGATTGGCCACGCATCACGGGCGCCGCTGGACAGTTATCGGAAGCCAAAATTTTCATTGATGAAACGCCAGCGCTGACTCCCACTGAGGTCCGCGCGCGTGCACGCCGTGTTCACCGCGAACATGGCTTAGGTTTGGTGGTAGTGGACTATTTGCAGCTCATGCAGGTGCCAGGTAATAACGAAAATCGGGCGACTGAAATCGCTGAGATTTCTCGGGGACTTAAGGCGCTCGCCAAGGAGCTGAAAGTTCCGGTGATTGCCCTCTCGCAGTTGAATCGCGGAGTCGAGCAGCGCGTTGATAAAAAACCTGTCATGTCGGATTTGCGCGAGTCGGGTGCGATTGAGCAAGATGCGGATATGATTTTATTGATCTATCGTGAAGAGGTGTACGACAAAAACACCACCAAAAAAGGTATCGCGGAGATTGATCTGGCTAAACACCGTAATGGTGAGACGGGTACCTTTCTACTGACCTTCCAGGGCCAGTACTCGCGTTTTGTGAACTATGCCCCGGACTCGTACGCCGAGGGTGTGCTGCGCGGCTGACCCGTGCAGCACGGTAGCGTCGAGCGAGGTGGACTCGCACATGTCACTGCAAGCGCTTATTGATACAGCGGCTCTCAAGCACAATTTTGAGACTCTGAGAGCTCGGGCACCTCAATCCCGTGTGATGGCCGTCGTCAAAGCCAATGCCTATGGTCATGGCGTCGCAACTGTCGTCAAAGCGCTCGCGATGGCTGATGGATTCGCCGTCGCGCGTCTGGAGGAGGCGATTACCCTCGATGATCTTTCCTTGACGTCTAAACCTATCCTTCTACTCGAAGGCGTCGCCGATCGAAGTGCGCTACGCGAGGCGCTCGAACGAGGCTTTGAGCTCGCCATACATCAAGTTGAGCAACTGCAATGGCTCTCTGAGTTAGCGGCAGAGAAGTCGTGGCCACAACCTTTGACCTTATGGTTGAAATTTGACTCAGGGATGAACCGACTGGGTTTCCGGTCTGCCGAGGCTGCGAAGATCGAAACCCAAGTGCTCCGGCTTCAAGCGCGATGGGCGACCACGCAGGGCGCTTCCCATGGCGCCTCAATCACTTGTCGATTGATGAGCCACTTTGCCTGCGCGGATGAACCTGAACGATCAGAAAATACTGATGCTGAGCAACAATTTGCGCAGGTGTATGCACATTGGCAGGACGTATTTGGACCTACGGAGGCGAGTTTTTGTAACTCCGCAGCGCTACTTTCTCGACCGCAATCACAGTTCGCATGGGTGCGTCCTGGTATCAGTCTGTATGGCATCTCTCCGTTTGCTGAGCAAAGCGCTAAAAGTTTAGGGCTGCGTCCCGTCATGACCCTAGAGGCCAAAGTCATTGCACTGCGCTCACTCGCGGCGGGTGAGACGGTCGGATATGGAGCGACGTGGCGAGCCACGCGATCCTCGCGAGTTGCGATTTTATCGGGCGGTTATGCGGATGGTTTGCCTAGGCATCTACCGAGCGGGGCGCCGGTGTGGGTAGCTGGTCACCGAGCTTCGATCGTCGGTCGTATTTCTATGGATATGTTGGCAGTGGATGTCACCGATATCGCTGAGGTGGCGCTTGGAAGTCCTGCTGTCTTTTGGGGGCAACACCTACCTGCAGAAGAGGTCGCGACGGCAGCGGGGACGATTGCCTATGAATTACTGTGCGCGCTGAACGCACGCGTGCCCATCAAAGTGATTTAGGGTCAATAGATAAACGCCGGCTTTGCGACGATCATAGAAATATTATCCGTCGCGCCGGCTTTGAGACTCGCCTCAAGCAAAGCGTCGGTGGCATCGTCCCGGGCGAGTAATTCGGCCAAGCGATCATCCGGTACGCTACCGCTCAGTCCGTCGCTACACAGCAAATAAATATCCTCGGCTTCGCGTCGATATGTGGCGGTGTCAATTTGGAGTGACTCGCCCATGCCAAGAGCGCGCGTGAGGTGGTGAGCGCTGAAGGCGTGATCGACGGTAAGACACTGCAGGCGGTTGGCGCGCAGATGATAGAGGCGCGAATCTCCGACGCGCGCAATGTGGATGTGAGTCGAATTTAATAGAGCGGCTACGATGGTGGTTGCCATGCGTGCGTAGTCGGGCCGTGTGGCAGCAAGGGTCAGCAGCGCCTGATGCGCACGGAGCAAGGCTTTCGACAACGTGTTGGTCGAGCGCTCAGAAACATCGCAGAGCGCTGCCCAAGAAATATCGACCGCCACGCGACTGGCGATATGACCAGCTGGGTGACCGCCGAGACCATCGGCAACGGCGGCAAAGCCCAGTTCACGGTCCCAACGCACGCAATCTTCGTTGCGTGGGCGTTGGCCACGATGCGAGTGACTGGAAAATTGCGTGCTCAACATGGGTCTTGGCGGTGCTCCGAAGAGAGGACTCTCCTAAATGACGTAGAAGCGCAGGGTGAGGGGACAGTGCGTGCTAGCATTTAGTCGCTATGGCCAAAGTGCGTTCGGTATTTGTGTGTCGCCAATGCGGCGCGGAGAGCGCGCGCTGGCAAGGTCAGTGTGCCGATTGTGGCGAGTGGAATACGCTCGAGAGCATGAGTCGCGGATCGGAAAAGCCGGGTGCGATCTCAGGCGCCCGACGGACGGTACCGGCGGCCAGAGCGTTGGATCTCGGTGCGGTCGTGCAATCCTCCCAGACCGCTCGAATGGGCACGGGATTAAGCGAGCTGGATCGGGTCTTTGGCGGTGGTCTCGTGGCGGGAAGCGTTAGTCTCCTCGGTGGAGATCCAGGGATCGGCAAGTCCACGCTCTTATTGCAAGTGGCTGCGCAACTGGGGGCAGCGCTACCGGTGCTCTACGCAAGCGGCGAGGAGTCGGCCGCGCAGGTGAGCCTCAGAGCGCGACGATTAGGGTTGGATGCAGCGCGACTGCAGGTCGCAGCGGAAGCGGATCTCGAAGCGATTATGAGCGCCGCGCGGGAATCCGGCGCGCGTCTTTTGGTCGTGGATTCTATTCAGACCGTGTTTTTGAACGATGTCACCTCGAGTGCAGGTGGGGTCGCGCAGCTACGCGAGTGTGCCGCAGCACTCGTACGTTTTGCGAAGGCGACGGATACGGCGGTACTCATCATCGGGCACGTGACGCGCGAAGGTACCATTGCAGGGCCTAAGGTTCTTGAGCATCTCGTTGATTCGGTACTTTATTTTGAGAGTGATGCAGGGTCACGTTATCGCATCGTGCGGGCGACTAAAAACCGTTTCGGTGCGGTCAATGAATTAGCGTTTTTTGCGATGACTGAGGGTGGTTTGCGGGAAATCGCCAATCCTTCAGCGATTTTTTTGGCTCGCCCCGAGGTGATTGCGCCAGGGAGTCTCGTGACCGTGGCACGCGAGGGTGGCCGCCCGTTGCTGGTGGAAATACAAGGCTTGGTTGATCCCATGCGTTTTGGTAACCCACGCCGAGTCGCCCAAGGGCTCGATACCAGCCGATTGGCGATGCTACTGGCGGTCTTGAATCGTCATGGTGGTTTGTCGCTACAGGACCATGACGTGTTCGCCAACGTGGTCGGTGGTTTGTCATTACGCGAAACGGCGATGGATTTACCTGTGATGTTGACGCTTGCCTCCAGTCTGCGTGATCGCGCTTTGAGCGCTGATTTAATCGCGTTCGGCGAGGTGGGTCTCACCGGTGAAGTGCGCCCAGTGGCCTATGGTGAGGAGCGCTTGCGCGAGGCGGCGAAGCAGGGTTTCACGCGCGCGTTAGTGCCGAGTGAGAATACGCCACGCAAGCCGATCGACGGGCTTACGGTTTACGGGGTATCACGGTTGACCGACGCCCTCGAGCGCGCTTTCACCGCTTGAGTCCCGACTTTCTTTGATGCGGACTGTGCGGATGGTGTTGTCGGCGATCTGCATCACTTCCATTTCGAGTGACCCAATTCTGAGCGACGTGCCCGCTTCAGGAATGGTTTCCAATTGTTCGATGACGAGACCATTGAGTGTCTTGGGGCCATCGGTGGGCAGTTCCCAGCCGAGAGCCCGATTGAGCATGCGAACGGTCGCCGAGCCGTTGACGATGTAGCTACCGCTCGGCTCGCGATGGATATCGCGATGCGAGATCGTCGCTGGATCGGAGGTGAATTCACCCACGATTTCTTCGAGGATATCTTCGAGGGTGACTAAACCCAGTACATCCCCATATTCATCCACCACAAATGCTACACGCCGACGCAGACGTTGGAAGTTGGTGAGCTGAACCGTCAGCGCGGTACCTTCGGGTACAAAATAGGGTTCTCGTTGCGAGGCAACTTCCGCCAAGCGATCGCGATCAAGCGAGCCACGCGCGAGCTCCTGAGCCACGCGTTTCATGTGTAAGAGTCCGACCATGTTGTCCATGTCGCCACGGTACACGGGGAGGCGGGTATGCGGGGTTTGTCGCAGTTGGTCGAGGATGCGCTCCCAGTCATCCTCCAAATCAATCCCCGCGATATCTTGCCTTGGGATCATGATGTCGGTCACCGTAACGCGCTCAAGATCCAAAATACTCATCAACATTTGCTGGTGAGCACGCGGAATCATCGCGCCAGCTTCCGCAACCACGGTTCTTAGTTCCTCACGCGAGAGCGCTGTCTGCTGAGTTTGGCGATCGGCGTGTACTCCAAAGAGTCGCAACATGCTGTTAGAAATACGGCCGATCACCCAGACAGCGGGATGTAGCACCCACTGCAGGACGGTGTAGATGTAGGAGGCTGTGGTGGCGACGGGTCGTGGGTGCAAGGCAGAGTAAGTCTTGGGGCCAACTTCGCAAAAGATGAGCATGACGAGCGTCAGCGCAGCCGCGCCGACTGCGACCCACTCTTCGCCCACCGTTCGCAGCACGATGATCGCCACCAGCGTCGCAGCGAGGTTATTGACCAAATTATTGCCAAGCAAAATAAGGCCGATGAGCCGATCGGGTCTCGCGAGCAAACGCTCCGCCAGTTGCGCACCCCGATGCCCCGCATTCGCCATGGTGCGTAACTGATAGCGGTTGATACTCATGAGCGCTGTCTCGGTGCCGGAGAAGAACGCCGACAGGGCCAGACAGAGCGCGAGCAGTCCGAACAAGAGAACGAGCTGAGGGTCACTCACAGCTATAATCATCCGATGTTCGAAAACCTGAGTCAAAAACTCTCGCGCACTGTCCAGAATTTGCGCGGTAAGGGTCGCATCACCGATGACAACATTGGTGAGACCTTGCGCGAAGTGCGCATGGCTTTGCTCGAGGCAGACGTGGCGCTGCCGGTGGTGAAGCGCTTTATCGACACCGTGCGCGAAAAGGCGCAGGGGGTCGAGGTCGCAACCAGTCTGACGCCGGGCCAGGTATTCATCAGCCTGCTGCACCGAGAGCTCGTCGCGCTCATGGGTGGGGCCAGTGAGGGGTTCTCGCTGCGGGCCCAGCCACCCTATGTGGTGCTCTTGGCGGGCTTACAGGGCGCAGGCAAGACCACAACCGCAGCGAAGCTCGCGCGATGGTTGATCCAGTCGCAAAAGAAGCGTGTGCTCTTGGTGAGTACGGATGTCCGACGGCCCGCGGCCATTTTGCAGCTACAACGGTTGGCCCAGCAGGTCGGGGCGGAGTTTCATGCGGCGGATGGTCGTGAGGACCCGCTGGCCATTGCGAGCACGGCGCTCGAGGCCGCCAAACGCGGGCTCTTTGATGTACTGATCGTTGATACCGCGGGTCGCTTGCATGTGGACGATGAGCTCATGCAGGAGATGCAGGCGATTGATCGCTCGGTCGTCGCTCATGAGCGCCTTTTTGTGGTCGACGCCATGGCGGGTCAGGATGCGCTTAATTCAGCGCGGGCCCAGCGAAGCGCTCGATTTAACGGGCATCATCCTCACCAAAGCAGATGGTGATGCGCGAGGCGGCGCGGCCCTTTCGGTCCGCGAGGTCACCGGAAAACCCATTGTTTTCATGGGGGTAGGTGAAAAAGCTGAAGCGTTAGAGCCATTTGATCCGGCGCGGATGGCCGATCGAATTCTCGGCATGGGCGATGTGGTCGCGCTGGTCGAGCAGGTGCAGGGTAAGGTCGATACCGCTGAGGCCGAGCGGCTGGCGAAAAAAGTGGTCTCGGGCGGACGGTTCGATTTTTACGATCTCAAGAGTCAGCTCGAGCAGCTACAAAACATGGGGGGGATGGGGGCCTTACTCGACAAACTCCCCGCTCAGTTTGCACGAGGGGGGCTACCCACCGGTGAGGGTGACCAGCAGGTGAGACGGCAAATCGCGATCATCAACTCGATGACCCACCAGGAGCGGCGCAAGCCCGACGTAATCGACGGATCGCGCCGCCGGCGGATCGCCGCTGGTTCAGGTACTCAGGTGCAAGATGTGAACCGGCTGCTGAAGCAGTTCGTCGAGATGCAACGCATGATGAAGAGTATGAAGGGTGGCAAGATGCGTCGCATGCTCGGAGCGTTCAAAGGCGCCGCGTTCAAGTAAGCGATTTGGCTCGCCCATTCTGCGGGCCCATTCTGCGGACCCGTCCCACGGGCCACCGAGTCGTCGCTTCACGCGCAAATCACTCGCCAGGATGCTTCCATCAAGTCACTGATTTCTGTAGACTCCGCGCTCTTTTTCGGCCCAGCGGCACAGCGCCGTTTGGGTGATGACCTGTAACGTGAGAGCTTATTCAATATGGTGACCATTCGTCTGACTCGCCGCGGCGCCCGCAACCTGCCTTTCTATCATGTTGTGGTTACGGATAGCCGCAAGCGCCAAGGTAGCGCGAGCTTGGAAAATGTCGGCTTTTTCAATCCTGTAGCGCGCAAGAGTGAGCCAAAGCTCAAACTTGATCTGGACCGTATCGACTACTGGGTCGGTCAGGGTGCGCAGCAGTCGGATCGGGTTCGGGATCTGGTGAAGGCCTATCGCAAGCAGGCCCAAGCCGGAGAGAGCGCGGCCGCCTGAGATCGCGGCGCGAGCCCAACGTGGCAGAACACTGGGTCGAGTTGGGTCGGCTCGGTCGGCCCAAAGGCCTCAAAGGCTGGCAGCGACTTGAGTCCTGGACGGACCCCGAGTCAGGGATATTCGCTTACCAACCTTGGACATTGCGGCAGCCGAATGGGGCTCGCAACGAGATTGATCAAGTGGAGTACCAGCCTCACGGTGACGGCTGGTTGGTGCGATTAAAAGGAGTACAGAGTCGCGATGAAGCGGCTCTACACGTCGGGTGTTGGGTGCAGGTGCTGCGGTCGCGGTTGCCGGCGCTGGAACCCGGCGAGCATTACTGGGTGGATGTGCTCGGTCTGCGGGTGAAGAATCTCGCAGGGGTCGAGCTTGGGGTGGTGGAGCGGATCGAGGACATGCCCGCACACCCGGTGATGGTGGTTCGGGCTGAGGGTAAGCAGGGTGCCGAGGAGCGCTGGCTGCCATATACCTCTCAGCATGTGCGGCAAGTGGATCTTGAGTCAGGGTGGCTTGAGATTGATTGGCCGGAGGATTTTTAGGTGACGGGTGCGGCCGAGCCTAGGCTTCGGGTCGCGGTCGTGACCTTGTTCCCTGAGATGATTCAGGGAGCCAGTCGCTACGGCGTGCTGGGTCGAGCATTGCAAAATGGGATTGCGTCCTTGGAGTGTCGTGATCCCAAAGATTTTGCGACCGATACCCATCGCACTGTGGATGATCGCCCTTACGGCGGCGGACCCGGGATGGTCGGGACGCCGGCACCTTGGGCGGCCGCCATTGATGCAGCGCAGGCAGCGGTGGCGTCGGGCGAGAGGGCGAGTGGTGCGTTACGCATTCACTTGTCGGCGCAGGGCGAGCGGTTTGATCAGAGCATGGCGCGCGAGCTTGCGACGTGCTCTGGGTTGGTGCTGGTGGCCAGTCGCTATGAGGGGCTGGATCAACGGCTGATCGATGCGCGCATTGATCGACAGGTCAACGGCTGATCGATGCGCGCATTGATCGACAGGTATCACTCGGAGACTTCGTGCTCTCGGGCGGCGATCTGGCGGCACTCGTGTTGGTCGATGCGATCGTGAGGTTATTACCCGGTACGCTGGGAGACGAACGCTCAAGTGAGCAGGAGTCATTCAGCGCGGGGCGGTTAGATTGGCCACACTACACGCGGCCAGTCGAATGGGAAGGACGCAAGGTTCCGGCCGTTTTACAGGGCGGGAACCATGCCGAGATCGAGCGGTGGCGTGAGCGCGCCGCCCTGATCAACACCTGGCGGCAGCGACCAGATTTGCTGCAGGCGGGAACGAAAACGGGTCGTGCGTTGACCGCAGAGGAAAACGCACTGTTGCAAGCTTATCTCGCAGAGCGAGAGGTGAATGATGGCGAACGTGATTGCTGAAATGGAAAAGAGTCGTGCCACGCGCGAATTGCCGGACTTCAAGCCGGGCGATACGGTGGTGGTCAACGTGAAGGTGGTGGAAGGCGATCGTGAGCGCCTGCAGGCCTATGAGGGCGTCGTGATTGCGCGCAGCAATCGCGGTCTGAACTCCTCATTCACGGTGCGCAAGATCTCGCACGGTGAGGGTGTCGAGCGCACCTTCCAGTCGCACAGTCCGACGATCGCGGATGTGAGCATTAAGCGTCGGGGCAAGGTGCGCCGCGCTAAGTTGTATTACCTGCGCGATCTGTCGGGCAAGGCTGCCCGAATCGAAGAAAAAGTCTAAACCCGTCTGGGTTCTTGAGGCCCCGAGGCAGTGCCCTCGGGGCGCTCTCGCATGGTGCGGACGCGGGGCTGTTGTTAGACTCGACAGCCTAATCGATCCCGCTTTAGGACAGGGAGTCCCATCATGCCTCGTCTTGTGTTGGTTGTGCTTTTCGTCGTCTCGTCTGCGCTCTATTCTTTGAGTGCCCGCGGCGCCGCCCCCGATTTATCCTCACTGCGGCTGCCCGCAGGCTATTCGATCGAAGTCTGGGCCGATGGTATCGCCGATGCGCGTTCGCTTGCGCGATCCCCCTCGGGCACGATCTTTGTGGGGACCCGTCGTGGCGCAGGCCGGGTTTATGCGGTGATCCCGCAGACGGACGGGACACGACAGGTAAAGATCATCGCGAGTAGCCTCAATTCGCCAAATGGCGTGGCGTTCCGTGACGGTAGTCTCTTTGTCGCCGAAATCGACCGGATTCTGCGCTTTGATAATATTGAAGCGACGCTCGACCGCCCGCCGACGCCGGTTACGGTGACAACCTTACCCAAAGATCGGCATCACGGTTGGCGCTACATCGCCTTTGGACCCGACGGTAAGCTCTATGTGCCGATTGGTGCACCGTGCAATGTCTGTGATCGCGACGCCGATGGCTATTCAATGATTACGCGTATGAACCCGGATGGTAGTGGACGCGAAGTCGTCGCACGCGGCGTTCGAAATACCGTCGGCTTCACATGGCATCCGCGTACCCAAGATCTTTGGTTCACAGATAACGGCCGCGATATGTTAGGTGATGATGTTCCGCCCTGCGAGCTCAATAAATTAAGCCGGGTCGGTGAGCATTTCGGGTTTCCATTCTGTCATGGGTCAGGGGTGGTGGATCCTGAGTTCGGCTCGCTCGGGCAGTGCAGCGACGCGACGGCCCCCGTACAAAATTTGGGTGCCCATGTGGCTCCGCTTGGTGTCATTTTTGATGCAGATGGTCACGCGTTGATCGCCGAGCACGGGTCGTGGAATCGTAGCCGCAAGAGCGGCTATCGGATTACCCGCGTTCAGCTAAAGGGTGATCGTGCCGTCAGCTATGAGGAATTTGTGGGCGGTTGGTTACGCCCCGATGAGTCAGTGACCGGCCGGCCGGTGGATTTATTGCCTTTGCCGGATGGCTCGCTTTTGATTTCAGATGATTTTGCTGGGGTCATCTATCGTTTGTATCGTTCATCGAAGACGCCAAGCTCATCATCGAATTGAGATTACGAGTCGAGATTATGAGTCGAGATTGCGGGGTCGATGCAATCTCTAGGGGATAAATCATGCGTAAGCTTTTAAAAATTTTGGGAGCAGGTCTCGAGGGTCTACGTAAGACGCTGCACTTATTGTTATTGGTGGGGCTCTTTGGGGTCTTGATCGGTGCGATGCGTGGCTCGATTCCTGTCATTCCGGACGATGCGGCGCTGGTATTGCGTCCAGAGGGCGCCATTGTCGAGCAGGTCAGTGGTGATCCCCTGCAACGGGCCTTGGCAGAAGCTCGGGGCGCAGGACGCGATGAAACCTTACTGCGCGATTTAACCGAAGCGATCCATGCGGCAAGTGACGATGATCGCATTAAGACCTTGGTCATCGACTTTGATGCCATGGGTGGCGCAGGGCAACCGACATTAGATGAATTTTCCCGTGCCATCAAAAAATTCCGCGAGTCGGGCAAAAAAGTCATTGCCAGCGGCACATTTTTTGGTCGTGATACCTACTACGTCGCAGCGCATGCCGATGAACTCTATTTGGACCCCATGGGGATGGTGGTCCTAGAGGGGTATGAGCGCTATCGCAACTACTACAAAGAAGCACTCGATACCTTGGGAATCGATGTCAATGTGTTTCGTGTCGGCAGTTACAAGAGTGCGGTCGAGCCCTACATTCGTAACGACATGTCGCCTGAGGATCGTGAGGCGAGTCAGGTCTTTGTGAATTCTCTGTGGGAGAGCTATATCACTGCAGTGGCCACCGCGCGTGATCTACCACAGGAATCCTTGCGTAGCTATGTCGACACCTTCTCGCCGGTCGTCAAAGCAGCCAAGGGCGATACGGCGCAGGTAGCGCTTGATTCGGGTCTCGTGTCGGGATTAAAGACCGCCCAAGAAGTCGAGGAGCGAGTGCTAGAACTCGCAGCTCGAACCAAGGACGGTGATAGTTATCGCCGTATCGGTCTCGATGATTATTTGCGCGTCATTCGTGCGGAGGACAAAGTCTCCCGCCATTCCGATGCGCGTATCGCGGTATTAGTGGGCTCCGGTGAAATCGTCGATGGCGGTGGATCGGGTGGCGTCATTTCGGGTGATGCGATGTCATCGCTCATCCGTCAGGCGCGGCTCGATGACGACATTAAGGCGCTGGTACTGCGGATTGATAGCCCGGGCGGCAGCGTGATGGCATCCGAGCAGATTTATCGTGAGTTACAGGCATTTCGTGCGACGGATCGTCCGGTCATTGTGTCGATGGGCGATCTGGCTGCATCAGGAGGCTACTATATTGCAGCTCCCGCCAATGAAATCTGGGCGAGCCCTGCGACGATCACAGGTTCCATTGGGATCTTCGGGCTTTTCCCCACAGCACCGAGAACATTCGACAAGTTGGGAATTGGTGTCGATGGTGTGGGCACGACGCCGCTCTCGGGTGAATTGCGACTGGATCGCCCCATCGGGCCAGCAGCTTCAATGTTGCTGCAGGCCACCATTGAGCGAGGCTATGAAGATTTTCTCAAACGCGTGATGGACGGTCGCGACATGGAGCGTGATGCCGTCGATGCGATTGCGCAAGGTCGCGTCTGGTCTGGGCGCGATGCCAAGCGCTTGGGTCTGGTCGATAACTTAGGCTCTTTGGAGCAGGCGATTGAGGCGGCCGCGCGACGCGCGGAACTCGAGCCGGGTGAATACGAGCTTGATTATTTGGATCCCGATCTCAGCGTCGTGCAGCAATTACTGACCTCGTTAGAGGCGAAGGCGCGGGTCTGGGCCATCCAGGCTTTAGGTCTCGACTCTGCGGACTACGCGCAGTGGACGGCGATGGCGGCGTTTGGTCGCGATTTGGGTCCATTACCCAAAGAAATTATGCGCTTTAATCGCCACGTCGTGCCGGGACGACTCTACGCACACTGCTTCTGCGCGCCATACTGAGACTTTGGCGATCCGTGCAGCAAGGCGGCGAGTTGACGTCGTGCTGCGCTGATCCGCTCGGGCTCATCCTGAATCATTTCGAAGGCTTGCAACAGATCCTCACGCTCATCGCCGCTGGCGTAGCGGCGATTGCGTTGAGGCGCCGCCAAAAGTGCGTCAATACCCTCCCGGCGGCCGTGAATTTGATTGACGGGTTCTCGGTTGACTTAGGTAAGTAGGGCGAATGGGGTAGAGACGATCCCGGCGTCGTTGATTTCACCGCTCACCAGTGCGCCCGTGGCCAGCTCATGAGTGGGGAGTTGCGCGCCCAAGTGCTGAGCGAGCTCCGAGAGTCCTGGGTTATGTCCCACCAATAAAATATGTCGTGTCGGACCGGTGACCGCCGCGTCGCTGGCGATCGCGATGCCCTGAATGAGCGCGGTCAATGTTCCTAGGTCAGCGAGATAAAGGGGCGACATGAGCTCGAGGCAAGTGGGCGGTAGGGTCAGTGCCTTAAGCAGGCTCTCAGCGGTTTGCCGCGTACGCCGAGCAGGGCTACAGAGCACTCGATCGGGCAGCATGGCGCCGTGAGATTGCAGGCGATCTGCCGCCCAACGCGCTTGCTCTGACCCCCGTGGCGTGAGCATTCGCTCGAAGTCGCCCGTGTCGGAGTGGGTCTCAGCAATACCGTGACGGAGTAGAGACAGACGCATGGCCTTAGACCGACAGTTCGATTCGTCCGTCCTGCTCGCGGACAGCGAATATTTTGATCGCCTCATAGGCGGGAGGGCCTAGAGGCTCGCCCGTTTGTAGACAAAATCGCGCGCCGTGTCGCGGGCAAACGATCACACCGCAGGGTGTGTCAGCATCCTCCTCGAGTTCGGCATCCTCGAGGGGGGCATCGTCATGCGTACAGCGATCCTCATAGGCGTAAAGCAGCCCTCGGTAACGCGCAAGCATGATGTACTCGCCCTCGATCTCAAGCGAGAGCCGGCTGCCTTCGGTCACGGCCGAGGTGGCGGCCACGTCCACCCAGCGACTCATTACATCATCCCAGTTTGAAGTCGCGCAGCTTCACTCATCATTGACTGATCCCATGGTGGGTCAAAGACGAGCTCCACATCTGCTTCCGAGACGGTGGGGATGATTTCAATTTTTTCTTTGACATCCTGTACGAGAACATCACCCATCCCACAGCCTGGCGCTGTGAGAGTCATCTTCACGGCCACGCGGCGCTGTCCATCTGTTTGTTCGTTGACCTCACACTCATAGATCAGGCCGAGTTCCACAATATTGATTGGGATCTCTGGGTCATAGCAGCTTCGCATCTGTTGCCAAGCGAGTTGACGAATATCTTCCACCGTCGCGCCCTCAGGCACTTCGGGCGGAATCAGGGCTTCCTTGCCAATGGCATCGGCATTCTCACCGGATAGCCGATAGAGGTTGCCCTCAATATAAAGCGTGAAACTGCCACCCAGCGCTTGAGTGATAAACCCCGATAGACCGGCCTTCAGTTCGATGGCATCGCCGGAGGGCACCATGACTGCCGGGGTATCGCGACTCAAAACGAACGCTTCATGTTGATGACTGCGCATACAAAGTATCTCGTGTCGGTGATGCTATTGTCGGTAATGCTAAAGGGGTGTTTTTCGTAGGCGCAAAAGGCTTACGGGTTCACTCGGTAGTGACGCTCGCGGGGCTCGACTCACCCTCGGTTTGTAAGTGATCAAGGGCAGCCGCAAGCGTGTGCCAACAAAGACTCGCGCATTTGACGCGCGCGGGATATTCCCGCACCCCCGCTAACGCGGCGAGTTTGCCGAGTTCTTTCGGGATGGGCGCTTGCGTATCGGTGAGCGTGTGGTGAACGAGCTCGTGTAGCTGAGCAATCTCTGCTAGCGTCTTACCTTTAACCGCCTCAGTCATCAAAGACGCGGAGGCGGTTGAGATCGCACACCCTTTACCTTCGAAGCAGACCTCGCCCAGTTCGCCATCTTGCATACGCAGGGTCACAGTGAGCCGATCTCCGCAAAGCGGGTTGTTACCATCGGCTGAGCTATCGCACGGGTCGAGGTGGCCAAAATTCCGCGGATGTTTGTTGTGATCGAGAATGACATCTCGGTAAAGCTCTTGCAGATCCATCAGCCAAACACCTCTCTCGCCCGCCCTAAGGCGCCGATTAATTGATCGATATCCTCATTGCAGCTATAGCACCCAAAGGAGGCGCGAGCCGTGGCCGGGACATCAAAAAATTCCATCACAGGCATCGCGCAATGATGGCCAGTCCGTACGGCCACCCCCTCGCTATCGAGAATAGTGCCTAAGTCATGCGGATGAATATCTTCTAGCGTAAAAGAAATCACGCCCGTTTTATGGGCGGCCTCACCGATGATCGTCAGCCCCTCGATACGCTGCAGCCGCTCCGTCGCATGCTCGAGTAATTGGTGCTCGTGATGGGCGACCGCCTCGATGCCAAGAGTCAGCAGGTAGTCGATGGCTGCTGCCAAGCCCACCGCACCCGAGATGTTGGGCGTGCCCGCTTCAAAGCGATAGGGCAAATCATTGTAGGTGGTCTTAGTGAAACTCACCGTCAGAATCATATCGCCGCCGCCCTGCCAGGGGGGGAGGGTGCGCAGGATCGCCTCACGGGCGTAAAGCACGCCAATCCCTGTTGGACCATAAAGTTTGTGGCCCGAGAACGCCAAAAAATCACAGTCGAGGGTTTGTACGTCGAGACGTTGATGCGCCACCGCTTGGGCCGCATCTACTAATACTAAGGCGCCATGCCGACGTGCTGCGGCAATGAGCGTGGGCAGCGGCAATACGGTACCCAGCGCGTTGGAGACCGCCGTACAGGCGAGTAGTCGAGTGCGCGGTGAGAGCAGTTGCTCAAAGGCATCCATATCGAGCTCCCCACGGCGGGTCATGGGGATCACCTTCAGCAGCGCGCCGGTCCGTTCACAGAGCATTTGCCAAGGAACGATATTCGCGTGATGCTCCATCCAAGTAATGAGAATTTCGTCACCTGGCTTCAGAGATTGGCCCCAGGTGTTCGCGACCAAGTTGATCGCTTCGGTCGTACCGCGGGTAAAGATAATTTCGCGCTCGCTACGCGCATTCAAAAATTCACGTACTCGCTCGCGACTGCCCTCAAAGCGATCCGTGGCGCGCTGACTCAGTTGATACACCCCACGATGAATATTGGCGTGATGATGGCGCTCATAGTCGTTGACGGCTTCAATCACGCTGAGTGGCCGCTGAGAGGAGGCAGCGGTGTCGAGAAACGCGAGGCGCTTGCCGTGTATCCGTTCCGCGAGAATGGGGAAATCCGCCCGCACACGCGACACGTCATACACGGGAGAGGAAGTCTCAGAGATTACCGTCATCGCTGCGACTCGTGAGTAGGGGCGTTGGCGGCAGGGGAGGCGATCGCCCCCGGCAGTCGATCGAGCAGGGCGAGCTCGATCTGTTCGCGTAGGCCCATCGGTAGTTTTGTCAGCACATCACTGATAAAGGCCCACTTGAGCAAGGACTCCGCCGTCATCGGATCAATTCCCCGCGATAGCAAATAAAAGAGCATGTCTCGATCGAGTTTACCCACGGTGGCGCCATGACTGGCGCTCACGACATCGGTGTAGATCTCAAGTTGAGGACGGACATTGGCTTCCGCGCGCGTGCCGTCCAACAGGCATTTCAAGGATTGTTGGAGATCACTCTGCAAGCCACTCTTGGTCACCTGCATATGGCCGTTGAAGGCGAGTCGCGACTGCTCGGAGGCGATCCCGCGGAATGTCTGCTGGGTTCTCGCTCCTCGCTGTGCGTGACGCGTCAGAATGTAGTGGTCAAAGACCTGACGACCTGCGGCGAGCGCACTGGCCTGCCAATTCACTTGACTCTCGTTGGCATGCTCGATCAGGGCCGTGGAACGCGCATTCGCCGCACTCAGGCTGATTTGCGTGTAATCGAGCTCAGCGCCGTCAGCGAGTCCGATATTTAGCGTCTCGATGTGCTGCGCTTGGGTGCCGCACTGCAGGAGACGCGCTAAGTGAAGCTTAGCCCGCGATCCAAGATGAATATCTAATCTCAGGTTTGTCGCTGAGGCGATCTCACCCCTTGAGAGCTGACGTTCAATAATTTGCGCGCTGGCCTCTGCTGGGAGTACCAGTTCAATGGCCGGATGACTCACTCCAGAGGCGATATGGATGATCTCGATGGGGTGTGCATCACCCTGAGTGCTCAGGGTTAGCCGCAGGGTCTGCGTCGCGTGTTGACGGTTGAGATCGGCAAATCGCTGATCGATATCTAAAGTGGACGGCCCCGAGGGGGCCTCGTTCTCAAGGCACTCAAGGGTGAGCGCGTCTGCAAGTTTTCCGCGCGAGCTACCTATCGTGATCCCATCGCTAAGCGCTGGGACGACGCGTCCCGCGAAGAGTACGAGGCGACGGCTGCCTGCGAGACGGGGCGGGAGCAGCGCGGTGACTTGTGCCTCGACGTCCGTCGTCCACTCGGGTGAGGGTTCGCCCCAGTTCAGTTGAGTGACGGGTCGCAAGGCCGCATAACGCCAGTTCTCATCCCGCCCGGTGGGCAAGGCTAGTGACGTTTGGGTCATGATTCAGGCCGCATCTGCCAGTAGCCAATCATAACCACGCTGCTCCAGCTCGAGCGCGAGTTCTGGGCCGCCACTTTTGATAATCCGACCTTTCGCGAGCACGTGAACGCGATCGGGGCGGATGTGATCCAGTAGCCGCTGATAGTGGGTGACCAATAAAATCGATCGATCGGGAGCGCGCAACGTGTTGACGCCCTGCGCCACAATCTTTAGCGCATCGATGTCGAGTCCAGAGTCGGTTTCATCCAAAATGGCGAGCGTGGGCTCAAGCACCAGCATCTGCAGAATTTCGTTCCGCTTTTTCTCGCCGCCCGAGAAGCCCTCATTCACACCGCGAGACAAAAAGGCCTCATCCATCTGCATGAGCTGCATTTTTTCGCGTACCAGAGTCAGAAATTCAAAGGCATCCACTTCCGGTAGACCACGCTGCTTACGCACGGCATTGACCGCAGCTTTCAGGAGGTACACGTTATTCACCCCAGGGATTTCGACTGGATACTGGAAGCCTAAGAAAACACCTGCCTGAGCACGCTCCTCTGTCGCGAGTGCGAGGAGGTCCTCTCCGCGATAGCTCACGCTACCCCCAGTCACTTCGTAACCGGGTCGACCGGCGAGTGTGTAGGCGAGGGTGCTTTTACCTGAGCCGTTGGGGCCCATGATCGCGTGGACTTCACCGGCTGGCACGTGCAGTGTTAATCCATTCAGCACTTTGCGATCGCCGACCGTGGCGTGTAGATCCTTGATATCGAGCATGCTAGATCACTCCTTGTGAGGCTGCGGCTTAGCCGACCGCGCCTTCCAAACTGACAGCCAAGAGGTTTTGCGCCTCGACCGCAAACTCCATGGGTAGTTCTTTGAAAACGGTTTTGCAGAAACCATTGACGATCATATTGACGGCATCTTCTTCACTAATACCGCGTTGCAGGCAGTAAAAAAGTTGATCTTCACTGATGCGCGAGGTGGATGCCTCATGCTCGATCGTCGCTGATGGGTTTTTTACTTCTACATAGGGGAAAGTATGCGCACCGCAGTCACCGCCCATTAGAAGTGAGTCGCATTGGGTGAAGTTACGTGCACCCTCTGCACCGGCGAGTATTTTTACGAGACCCCGATAGGTGTTTTGACCGCGACCCGCTGAGATCCCCTTCGAGACGATGGTGCTGCGAGTATTGCGGCCAATATGAATCATCTTGGTGCCGGTATCAGCTTGCTGGCAGTGGTTCGCTAAGGCGACCGAGTAGAATTCGCCGATCGAATCATCACCTTTGAGTACGCAGCTTGGGTATTTCCACGTGATGGCGGAACCTGTTTCCACCTGAGTCCATGAAATCTTGGATCGCGCGCCGCGGCATTCGCCCCGTTTGGTCACAAAGTTGTAGATACCGCCAACGCCGTTCTCATCACCGGGGTACCAGTTTTGCACGGTGGAATACTTGATTTCCGCGCGCTCAAGCGCCACGAGTTCAACGACCGCCGCATGCAGCTGGTTTTCATCGCGCATGGGCGCCGTGCAGCCTTCGAGGTAACTCACATGGCTGCCTTCATCCGCAATAATGAGCGTGCGCTCAAATTGTCCGGTATTGGCCGCATTGATCCGAAAGTAGGTGGAGAGCTCCATCGGACAACGTACACCCTTCGGGATATAGACAAAGGAGCCGTCAGAAAAGACAGCCGAGTTCAGGCAGGCGTAATAGTTATCGGTATGAGGCACTACACTGCCCAGATACTGCTCAATCAGCGCTGGATGCTTTTGCGCCGCTTCCGAAAACGAACAAAAGATCACGCCAGCCTTCTCAAGCTTATCTTTGAAAGTCGTCGCCACGGAGACGCTATCGAACACGGCATCGACGGCGACGCCCGCCAGGCGCGCGCGCTCATGTAGCGGGACGCCGAGCTTTTCATAGGTCTCAAGCAGTTTGGGGTCCACTTCGTCCAAGCTCTTCGGGCCATCGGTTTTAGCTTTTGGAGCGGAGTAGTAGGAGATCGCCTGATAGTCGATCGGGGCCACTTTCACATGAGCCCACTGCGGTTCTTTGAGCGTAAACCAGTGACGTAATGCCTGGAGACGCCACTCAGTCAAAAACTCTGGCTCCCGCTTGATGCGAGAGATATGACGAACCACGTCTTCATTGAGGCCAGGCGGTAGGCTTTCCGACTCGATATCGGTCACAAAGCCGTGTTGATAGCCTTTGCCGACGAGATCTTGAAGTTCTGCGTTCTGCGTCATGGATCCATCCTATTGCCGCGGGGCATCAGCACCGCTTCCATACCGGCCAGTTGCGCCAGTGAGACCTCGTGCAAGGAGCGTCGAATGACTCGATTAACCCGTTGCCATGCACTGCCCACGCCGCATGAGTGTTCAATGTCGCAATGCCCTTCGCCCGCGGCACAATCGGTCACCGCCACGGGGCCTTCGAGCGCATCCAAGATCGCAGCGGCCGAAATGGCGCTGGCGGGACGCGCTAAGCTGTAGCCTCCATGTAATCCTCGGGTGGATTGCACAAGACCAGCGCGTTGTAGCGCCTTCAACACTTTACTGACGGTCGGGTAGGCGATCCCCGTCGCTTCGGCTAAGGCCGCAGCACTCGATTGCGTACCGGCGGTTCTCGCTAATTGCGCAAGAATCACGGTCGCATAGTCAGTCATTTTGCTGATTCGAATCATATGAATCGCGCCTAGCTTCAAACGAGGACCATTTTAGTCCAATTTGTGTCGGTTTCACCACTCAGCTGAGGTGTGCCAGGGTACCGAGCGGTACCGTGGCGTTTGATAAAATCGCGCCATGCGCAAACAGGAACTTGAGCGCGTCGCGCGGGCCATGGTGGCGGAAGGCAAAGGCATACTCGCCGCCGATGAAAGTGCAGGGACGATACGCAAACGTTTCGCCGCGATCGGTGTGGAGTCGACTGAGGCTCTACGCCACCGCTATCGAGAAGCCCTGCTGACGGCACCCGGGATGGCTGAATACATCAGCGGCGTGATTTTATTTGACGAGACGCTGCGGCAGAGCACGCACGACGGGCAACCCTTTGCCGAGTGGTTGCAATCGCACGGCGTCGTACCGGGGATTAAAGTGGATCGGGGAACGACTACCTTAGCGGGCTGCCCCGGCAGTCGGATTACTGAAGGCCTGGACGGTCTGCGTGAACGCTTATACGAGTATCAACAGCTCGGCGCGCGCTTTGCAAAGTGGCGTGCGGTCATTGATATCGATAAGGATGTGCCGACCGCTGCTGCGATTTCTGCCAACGCTCACGCGCTCGCGCGCTATGCTGCGCTGTGTCAGGAAGCGGATCTCGTGCCGATTGTGGAGCCTGAGGTCCTGATGGATGGGACCCATAGCTTGCAGCGGTGCGAAGCGGTGACCGACGCCACGTTGCTGGCGGTATTTGCCGAGTTAGTGGCACAGGGAGTGGCCTTGGAGGCAATGGTGCTGAAACCGAATATGGTGATCTCCGGAGCAGAAGCACCGGAACGCGCGTCAGCGTCGGAGGTGGCAGAGGCCACCTTGCGCTGCATGCGTCGACGTGTGCCTGCGGCGGTCCCCGGTATCGCCTTTTTGAGTGGCGGGCAGTCGCCGCTCGAGGCGACGCGGCATCTTGCGTTGCTCAACCACGAGCGCGCGCCATGGCGCTTGACCTTCAGCTACGGTCGAGCGTTACAGGAGCCTGCGCTACAGGCTTGGGCCGGGAAGGCCAGTCATCACGAAGCCGCCCAGCGCGAATTTCTTTGGCGAGCGCGACTGAATGCGCGCGCCACGGCTGGGATTTGGCGTGAGTCCGATGAGGTACGCCAGTGAGTGATGCGGTCGTGACGCTACACGGTGTCAGTTACGGTGTGGGTTCGCGCCGTATTTTTAGTGATTTGAGTCTGTCAGCCCGACGGGGTGAGATCACGGCCATCATGGGGCCGAGTGGGACGGGTAAGACGACGCTATTACGCCTCATCACCGGGCAGGTCGCTGCGCAATCGGGCGAGATTCGGGTCTTTGGTGAAGACGTGCGAGCCATGGATCGCGAGGCTTTGTACGCGTTACGCAAACGGATGGGGATGCTCTTCCAAAACGGCGCTTTGTTATCCGACCTGTCGGTGTTCGATAACGTTGCCTTTCCGGTGCGAGCGCATGCGAGGCTCCCAGAATCCGTATTGCGCGCGCTGGTCCTCACCAAGCTGCACGCGGTTGGGCTACGCGGGGCATCCGCATTAATGCCCACTGAATTATCCGGCGGGATGGCGCGTCGAGTCGCGCTTGCCCGAGCGATCGTCATGGATCCGGAGCTCTTGATCTATGACGAACCGTTTGTCGGACTGGATCCCATCTCGATGGGTGTCGTGGTGCGATTGATTCGCCAGATCAATGAAACCTTAGGTCTGACCAGTATCGTCGTTTCGCACGACGTCGATGAAGTCTCAAGTATCGCGCATCAAAGTTATCTATTAGCAGGTGGCAAGGTGGTCGCGGGCGGTTTGCCCGAGACGCTGCGGCACAGCGAAGAGCCGGGCGTACGCCAGTTTATGCGTGGCGAAGCCGATGGGCCCGTGCCGTTTCATTACCCCGCAGACAATTATCAAGACGAGCTGCTCGGCAGCTCCCCATCCGGACGTACCTAATCGTGATCGACTCTGCTCTAAGCCGTATCGGCCGCGTCGGCTTATTTTTAGTACGTGTGCTATCGAACATTCCAGCGATTTTTGAGCAGCCGCGTGCGGTGGTGCATCAAATTTATAATTCCGGGGGGCGATCGCTCATCATCATCATGCTCTGCGGCTTGTTTGTGGGCATGGTGTTAGGTCTGCAAGGCTACGACCTATTGCAGCGCTTTGGCTCTGAGGATGCGCTCGGCATTGCTGCTGCGCTAGGCTTGCTCAAAGAATTAGGTCCAGTGGTCACCGCATTGCTCTTTGCGGGCCGCGCGGGGACCGCGCTCACTTCCGAGATCGGACTGATGCGGGCAACCGATCAGCTCACGGCGATGGAGATGATGGCGGTCGATCCCGTACGTCAGGTCGTCCTGCCCCGATTCATCGGCGGGATCATTGCGTTGCCACTGCTCGTAGCGATCTTCAATATTGTTGGTTTGTTCGGGGCTCAGCTCATCGGCGTCCAGCTGATGGGGGTCGATGCGGGCGCTTTCTGGTCGCAAACGCAGCAGGCCGTGGAGCTCGATGACGTGGCTGAGGGCATCGTCAAAAGTTTAGCGTTTGGACTCGTGTGCAGCCTGGTGGCGGTGTACGAGGGGTATCATGCAGAGCCGACGGCCGCAGGGGTAGGCCTCGCGACCACCCGAACGGTGGTGGTGTCATCCGTGTTGACCCTGTTGGTAGATTACATGCTGACGGCCGCATTTCTCGGCGCTTGAGCCGGAGGAGCTCAGACAATGACGTATGCATCGATGAACATAGTGTGGGGAGTCGATTCTCAATGAAATCGCAACGATCGCTGGAAGTGGGGACCGGTCTTTTTGTCTTGCTCGGCTTTGCCGCGCTGTTCTTTCTGACCACTCAGTTACCCGGTAGCGGGCTGAGTTTTGGCCAGGAGGCAGGCTATCGCGTCACCGCCCGTTTTGAAAATGTCGGTGACCTGAAGGTGGGTTCACCGGTCAGCATGTCGGGCGTACGGGTAGGAGAGGTGGAGTCCATCCGCTTTGATCCCAACGACTATCGGGCGGTGGTGCAGTTACACATTGCTCAGGAATTTAATCAGATTCCTGAAGACAGCGACGCCAGCATTCAGACGCAAGGCTTACTCGGCGGTAAGTATGTGGGCATCGGCCCAGGTGGATCAGATATTTATCTGGAAGAGGGTAGCGAGATTGAGTTTACGCAGTCAGCGATTGTACTCGAATCTTTGGTGAACAAGTTCTTCGCGAATTTTGCGAGTAAGGGTAGCGAAGAGCCATAATTTGCGCGACGGATTTCCAATCAAGGAGCAAGGATGATGCAGGCGATTTTGGGCGTGGCAAATGTAACGGGGATGACTCGGCAGGCCGATCCGTGGCGAGGTCTGAGCGGGAGGACGCTTCGAACCTTGGCGGGAGGGATGGCACTCATTGCCGTCTTGATGCTCAGCCCATCGCCTGTTTGGGCTCAGCCTAAAGTCGACACGAGTGGTCCCACGGAACTCATTGAAACCTCGGCGAACGCCATGACTGCCGAGATCGAAGCGCGCCGCGACGAATTTCGACAAGATCCGAGTAAATTGCGTTTGCTCGTTGAGGAAGTTCTACTTCCAAACTTTGATGTCGATCGGGCCGCACGGCTCGTGTTAGGGCGTCACTTTCGCAATGCGACCCCCGAACAACGCCAGCGCTTCATCGATGCCTTCTACGGGTCTTTGATGAGTAATTATGGCGATGCGTTAATCGAATTCACGGGCGATCGGATCCGAGTGATACCGAGTAAAGTAGAGCCCGATGCGACCTCGGCGGTCGTTCGTACCGAAGTTCGGCGTAGTAACGGTGAGAAAAGGTCCCCGTGAGTTATTCGCTGCGTCGTGATGAGCGCGGCTGGAAAGTGTGGGATGTGGTGATCGAGGGTATCTCTTACGTCAAAAGCTTCCGTGAGGATTTTGGTTCGGAAATTGACCAGAAGGGGCTCGACGCCGTAATTGACCGACTTGAAGCGCAAAACTCAAATCGTGGTAGCTAAATCGTTGCGGGAAAGTTGTCTATGAGTGCGCCTGCAGGATCGAGTTATGCTCCGGTGGGGGCATTGAGTTTTCAAACCGCGAGCGAGGTGCATGCCGCAGGGTTGCAGGCGATTGCCGGCGCAGGTTCGTCACTGCTTATTTCTTTGGCAGCGGTCACACAAGTTGATAGCGCAGGGCTCGCCGTGCTGCTTGACTGGATGCGCGAGGCGCGTGCCCGGGGTTGCGCGCTGAGGTTTGCGGACTTACCGCCCGGCGCGTTGCGACTCGCTGCGATCAGCGAGGTCGATGCGTTGCTGCATCAAGCGGTTGAGCCGGCTTAGTCGCTTCCTGTCTGATCTGTCACGGGAGGCTCTACGGGGTCGGTTAGATTTTCCTCGTCCTAATCTTCCGGAAACTCATCCTCCGGAAACTCGATGGGCTCCACGGCGCCGTCTTTGACCTGATACTCGCGTCGCTGCAAATACGCACTGCGGACGAAGGCGTATGCATCCCCGGTACGCTCAAGCACACTGTCGGCATCCAGAAGACGAACGCGGCGATCGAGTTTGTCTCCCGCCCACATCGACCAGCGAGCAGTGGTATCAGTGATGTAGCCACGGGGCTCCGCAAGGTCATCGGCAAAGCCACCCAAGGCATCGCGCAGTGTGTACGGACCGAGGAAGGGCACCATCAGGTAGGGGCCGGGCGGTAGTCCCCATTTCCCGAGTGTCTGCCCAAAGTCTTCATCGTAGCGCTCAAGTCCGATTCGTGTGGCCGGATCCAGAAAGCCCCCCAAACCGAGCGTGGTGTTCAGTAGCAGACGACCCACATCGTTCGCCGCGTGGGTGAACTTACCCTGCAAAATATTATTCGCGAGTGTGACGGGATACTTTGCATGACTAAAAAAGTTTGAGACGCCTGTCTGCATCGGTTGTGGGACAACGCGAGCGTAGGTCTGTGCGACCGGCTTGACCAAGGCCTGATCGAGGCCATCGTTGAACTCATAGGTCGCGCGGTTAATGGATTCCAGCGGGTCGCGCGGATCGGGGGTAACGATGCTCGTCTGACTCGCGCAACCGCTCAGCAGCGCGCCCAACGTCAGCGCCAAAATAATAACAGGGCCTTTCATAGCGAGATTTTACCAGCTTAACCGCGCGGTTCGCGATCCTCGCGTTGGCGTCGTTTGCCACTTTCTGCCAACACTTTCCGAATTTCCTCCATTCGCGCATCGAATCGGGCGCGTTGGACCTCGGTGAGATCGGGGGCGGCGAGCGCGAGCTCGCGGTAAGTCGCCACTACTGATGTGGTATTCGCCCATGTAGTAGTAGGCATCGCCCGTGTCGCCCGCGCCCGCAGCGGCGAGCGCCGTCAAGCGAATTTGCTCGGGCGTAGGAGGTACGTTGTTAAAGAGATCGAGCAGGAGCTCATGGGCGGCTTTATAGCGTTGGGTCAGTACTTCGGCATAGCGGATGCTGAGCGGTACGTTGCGCGGCGCGACCTTCAATGCACGACGCAAGGTGCTCTCCGCTTGATCGGCGAGACCCGCAGCAAAAAACGCCTGACCTAAAGCCGCTTGCAGCATGGGGCTTTCCGGCTGTACCGCGACCAATTCCACTAAGGCGCTCGCCGCGCGCTCACGATCGCCACGGCCGAGACGTGCTAAGGCCTCGCCATAGCGTTGCGCCGCGTTCAGTGGAGCGCGCTCGCTGAGGGCCGCGTAAAACTGAGTGAGATCTGCATCATTTGGGGCAGCCAAAACACGCACCCGTTCACGAACGAAGGCATAGAGCGGCGTTTCGGCTTCAATACTCACCGTCATCTGCTCGGCACGCGAGCGCGATTCGGCGATGCGATTGGTCGTGACCG
>RFOD01000022.1 GCA_009926865.1 Gammaproteobacteria bacterium
TCACTGCCCTGAGGTTCGCCAGCTTGACCGACACCCCCGAGCGCAGAGCCGTATTGAATGCAAGGCTGGCCTGCCTGCAGCGCGCTAAGGGTTTCGGGCCAGCGGGCGGGTGCTCGGGGCGCGCGCCAACGTAAAGCCCCGATGGGCGCCGCAGCGTATGGAATCCCCAGCCAGCTATATCCGCCTGCCGCATTCTCAAAACCGACCACATTCCCGCTTTCGAGGCTGCGGCGAGTCGCCTCCGAAGCCGCTGAGGCTGCGGGTAACTCGGGGGCTCGCAAGAGATCACAACCTGTCACCCCTGCGGTCATTGAGAGCAATGTCAGCAGTCCAATGTATGTTCTATGCATAGCGTTATTGTGCCGCATGTTAATCTTGTCGCGTTGACGTTAGGGGGCCCCGATGGCGGAACAGGTAGACGCTACGGACTTAAAATCCGTTGACCGAAAGGTCGTGCCGGTTCGATTCCGGCTCGGGGCACCAGCGATTTCGAAATTTAGGTTTAAAAATAAAATATAAATGCCTGAATTATCGATAGAAAATCTACATGTCTATCGTGGTGAGCAACACGTCTTGCGCGGTCTTAACGCGCAGGTGTCAGCCGGTCAGTGTCTCCAAATCACGGGTGAAAATGGCGCGGGTAAAACGACCTTGCTGCGCGTCTTGTGCGGGTTATTGCCCGCTGAGTCGCTGCAACTGACGTGGCGAGGGCGGGTGTGTTCGCCACAAGATGCCGAATATCACCAAGGGCTCTCATATCTATCCCATGCGGCGCCTCTCAAAGCGGATCTCACCGGCTGGGAGAATCTGCGTTTTCTGCTGAGTCTACGGGGGGTATGGCAGGCAGAGCGCGTTGGGGCGTTGCTCGAGCGATTGGGGGCACGGCGCTTTGCCGATCGCCCGGTGCGTAGCCTCTCTGCAGGGCAACGTCGCCGTTTGGCCTTGGTCGGATTGGTGGCATCGCAGAGCCAACTTTGGTTACTGGACGAGCCGACCACCAATCTCGATTCAGCCGGCACTCGCCTGGTCACCGAGTTGCTGTCGGAGCATTTAGAGCGCGGTGGGCTGGCGATGGTGGCGACCCATGTCAGCCTCGATATCGCTCCATCCGCCTTGCAGAGCCTGCATTTGACGAGTGGCGACGGCGCGCGGAGGGTGGCGTGAGCGAAGGGCTCCACACGCAGGAGGTGTCTCGAGATACGCGGTTGCTACCCAAGTGTGCAGCGATTGTCGTTCGCGATTTACAGCTGCTCGTCCGCCGGCCTGGGCAGATGCTGCAAATCTTAGGGTTCTTTGTGGTGGTGACCGTCTTGTTCCCGCTGGGCTACAGCCCCGAGTTGGGGAAGCTGCGCTTAATCGCCCCGGGGGTTCTTTGGGTCGGTGCGCTGCTCGCGAGTCTGCTCGCGCTGGAGGGTTTATTTCGCGACGATGCGGAGGACGGCACGCTTGAGCAGTGGTTGCTTTGTGGTCAACCGCTGGCGGCACTGCTGCTGGCGAAGACCGCCGTCCACTGGTTGCTGACGGGCCTACCGCTCACGGTCCTCGCGCCGCTCTTGGCGGTGACCCTGGGTGTCTCGATCGAGGCGGCGCCAGGAATTTTACTGGCTTTAGGACTCGGCACCTTAGCGCTCAGTCTGATCGGCTCCATTGCCGCAGGGCTGACTTTGGGGTTGCGTCGAGGGGGCGTGTTGTTGTCGCTGCTGAGTTTGCCGCTGGCGGTACCGGTATTAATTTTCGGTGCGCGGGCGACGGAACTGGTCATCCAGGGAGACAGTCCAACCGCTGCACTCTATTTGTTGGCGTCTCTGGTGGTCCTCGCGATAACCTTGGCGCCTTTGGCAGCGGCTGCGGCCGTTAGAATTGGATTGGAGTAGGACTGGATCATGGGTTGGGCCTGGTTTCATCGTTTTGGCTCCCCGCCGCATCTGTACCGCTTGGCCGGTACGTTGACCCCTTGGTTTGCGTGGCCTGCCGCTATCTTGATCGTCGGTGCCTTATACCTGGGGCTGTTCGTTGCACCGCCCGATTATCAGCAGGGTGATGGCTTTCGCATTATCTATGTGCATGCACCGTCTGCTTGGTTGGCGGTGATGATCTATGCGGTGATGGCGATCGCAGCGGGTGTTGGCTTGATCTGGCGGATGAAAGTCGCGCATGCCGTGGCTGTTAGTTGCGCTGGGGTCGGTGCGTGGTTCACCGCGGTCTCGCTGGTGACAGGCATGCTCTGGGGCAAGCCGATGTGGGGCACATATTGGGTCTGGGATCCGAGACTGACAGCGCAACTGGTACTCCTATTCTTATTTTTGGGGTACATGGGCTTGCGCTCGGGTATCGAGGATCTCGGGCGCGCGGATCGCGCGAGTGCGGTGCTTGCGCTGGTGGGCGTCATCAACCTGCCAATCATTAGGTATTCAGTCGAGTGGTGGAACTCCATTCACCAAGCTCCCTCGGTCATGAAGATGGATCAACCCTCGATGCCCATGGAGATGCTCGCCCCGCTGCTCATGATGCTGTTGGGCTTCAGTTTGTATTTCGGTGCGGTGTTGTTGGTGCGTGTACGGGCGGAGATTCTGCGCCGCGAACGCTCAGCAGCTTGGATACGCGAGGTGCTGAGTTGAAAGATTTTTGGGCAATGGGCGGTTACGCTTGGTTTCTTTGGCCCGCGTACGCGATTACGTTTGCGGTCTTGATCGGCAATATTTGGCTTGCGCTTCAGTCGCACGTCAAGGCGCGACGAGAGGCGCAGCGCCGTCTGCAAATGAGTGAAGGAGACGAGGCATGACCCCGAGGCAACGCAGGGTGACATTGGTGGTCGGAATTTTGGCGGGTGTGTCGATTGCAGGAGCGCTCGCGCTCAGCGCGTTTCGCGAAAATGTGATGTTTTTCTTTGATCCCTCGCAGGTGGCTGCTGGAGAGGCGCCGATCGATAAGCGTTTTCGTCTGGGGGGTATGGTGCGTCCCGGTAGTGTGGATCGTCAGGCGGGAAGCTTGGAACTACAGTTCGTCGTGACCGATTTTCAGCAGGATGTACCGGTGCGTTACTCGGGGGTGGTGCCGGATCTCTTTCGTGAGAACCAAGGCGTAGTGGCTCACGGGCGACTCGGAACAGACGGAATTTTCGTCGCTGATGAAATTCTGGCTAAGCATGATGAGAATTACATGCCGCCTGAAGTGGCTCGCGCCATCAAAGATAAGCACGGTGGCGTCATGCCTGCTAACCCGGACTTGCGTTCCGTTCCGGAGACCTGAGCGTACTTATGATTGTCGAACTTGGGCACTTTGCTCTCATCTTGTCGCTCATGGCGGCGATTTTTACGGCTTTCTTTGGTTTGCTGGGCGCGCACTTAAATCGTGCTGAATGGATGGCGGTGGTGCGCCCCAGCACCTACGCGCAATTCACCTTAGTATCGCTAGCGTTGCTCGCGCTCGGTTACGCCTTCGTTCAAAACGATTTCTCCGTGCTTTATGTGGCGACGAACTCCAACTCGGCGCTGCCCGTGTTCTATCGGGTGTCGGCGATTTGGGGTGGGCACGAAGGTTCCCTCTTGTTATGGCTGTGGATCTTAGTCGCCTGGTCGACAGCGGTCGCCTTATTGTCGCAAGGACTACCCGCGAGCTTTACTGCAAGAGTGCTTGGGGTGCTTGGCATCATCGCGATTGGATTCATGCTGTTTACGCTAGCGACGTCGAGTCCTTTTGAGCGTCTATTGCCGGCACCGCCGGATGGGCGAGATTTAAATCCTCTGCTGCAGGACCCGGCGCTCGCAGTGCATCCGCCGATGCTCTATGCGGGTTACGTGGGCTTTGCGGTCGCCTTTGCCTTCGCCTGTGCAGCGATGCTCGAGGGGCGGTTGGATCAGACTTGGGCGCGATGGACTCGTCCGTGGACCACCATTGCCTGGGCCTTTTTGTCTGTCGGTATCGCTCTTGGCAGTTGGTGGGCGTACTACGAGCTCGGTTGGGGCGGGTACTGGTTTTGGGACCCAGTCGAGAACGCCTCTTTCATGCCATGGCTCGTTGGGACGGCATTGATTCATTCTTTGGCCGTGACTGAGAAGAGGGGTCTCTTCAAGAGCTGGACTTTGTTACTGGCGATTTTGGCATTTTCCTTATCGTTACTCGGTACGTTCCTAGTGCGCTCGGGTGTGCTCGTCTCGGTACACTCATTCGCGGCTGATCCTGAGCGAGGCATGTTTATTCTCGCTTTTTTGGTGCTGATTATCGGCGGCGCACTAACCTTGTATGCATGGCGTGCGCCGCTACTGCGTAGCGCAGCGGGGTTCGAGTTCACCGCACGTGAGTCTTTTTTACTGTTTAACAATATTTTGCTCGTCATTGCGGCGGCGGCGGTGTTTGCGGGTACCATGGCGCCGCTGATTTCCGATGCGCTCGGCCTCGGTACCTTGTCCGTAGGTCGGCAATACTTTGATCCGGTCTTTCTATTGCCGACGCTACCGCTCCTGGCTTTGGCGGCCGTGGGCATTCACTCGGGTTGGAAAAAAGGACGACTGTCAGATCGCTCACGCGCGATTTGGGTCACTATGATCGTATCTCTAGCCTTAATGTTGGCCTTGGTACTTGGCGCCTGGGATGGCCCGAAATTATTGACCCCGTTAGCCTTTGCGCTGGGTATATGGCTTGTGCTCTCGGCCTTAATTGACCCCTGGGAGCGTTGGCGTCGAGGGTTAAGTTTGACGCCCGCCATTATTGGGATGGCTTTAGCGCATGCAGCACTAGGCTTATTTGTGCTCTCGATTACCGCAGTTGAGTCCTACACTCGGGAGCGAGACCTAGCGCTCGCGGTCGGTGAAGCCGGTACCGTTGGGGAATTCGAGTACCGTCTGGTCGGCATGGAGACCGTAGAGGGACCAAACTACGACGCCTTACGCGCTGAAGTCTTGGTCTATGAAAACGGTGATTTGGTCGGCACGCTACATCCGGAAAAGCGTAATTATTGGGTGCAACGTTCAGTGATGACTGAAGCCGGCATCGATATGCAGTGGACCCGCGATATCTTTGCCGCCTTAGGTGAGGATCTCGGGGCAGGGCGTTGGAGCGTACGAGCGCAGGTACGTCCGTTGATCAACTACGTGTGGTTTGCGGCGTTTTTGATGGCGCTGGGTGGTGTGATTGCAGCGGCTGATCGGCGCTATCGTCGCAAGGATACCTCGGCATGATGCGTTTTCTTCTGCCGGCGGGGGTATTTGCAGCCCTCGCACTGGTTTTGTTTATCGGTGTGCAGCGGGCACCCGAAAAGTCCGTGATTCCCTCTGCGCTCATTGGCCAGCCAGCGCCGCAATTTGAGTTACCGATCTTGGGAACGAACGACGGCTTTAATAATGCCTCTCTACAAGGGCAATGGTATCTGTTGAATGTGTGGGGTACATGGTGCCCGGAGTGCGTTAACGAGCATCAAATGTTGCTAGAGATTGCCCGAAGCCAAGTGCTACCGATGATCGGTCTGAACTGGAAGGACGAGGATGCGGCGGCGCAGCGTTGGCTCACGCAGCTAGGGGATCCCTATGACGTGGTGGCGGTGGACCGCGATGGGCGCGTCGCCATCGACTGGGGTGTCTATGGCGCGCCAGAAACGTTTTTGATCAATGATCGAGGGCTCGTTGAATACAAGCATGTCGGTGCCATGACGCTAAATGTCTGGCGTGAGCAGTTCCTGACGCGCATTCCCCGTGCGCCCCCCGCAACAGGCGGTGAGCGATGAGGTCGCGGGTATGGCCATTCCTACTCGGACTGTGCGCGATCCTCGCCGGAACACTGGGTGCGAGCACCCAGGCGTGGGCCATTGACCCCATTGAGATGTCCGACCCGATCCTGCAGGAGCGCTATCGTTCACTGACCCAGGAATTGCGTTGTATGCAGTGTCAGAACCAGTCGATTGCCGATTCACCGGTCGGATTGGCAGGCGACTTACGACGCGAAGTTCGAGAGCTTTTGGAGTCGGGCAGTACCGATGCTGAGATTCGCGAGTACATGCGTGCACGGTATGGCGATTTCATTTTATTTCGTCCGCGATTTTCAGTGCAAAATCTTTGGCTGTGGTTGACGCCAGTGGCCTTGTTACTCATCGGTGTGATCGTCGCGGTGCGGATTGTGCGCCAGCGCGCAGCTATGGTGGCAAACGATCCGAGCGAGCCCGGTGAGGGCGCGTCATGAACGCCTTTATCGTTATCGCCTTGACGCTCGCGGTGGCGACAGCCGTATGGTTGGTGCGGCCGCTTTGGCGCGAGCGTGCGCAAGGGGTGGCAGTCGCGAGTGCTGTGGCCTTGCTTGCGGGCTCGGCCGCCCTATACCTGCATTGGAGTAATTTTGATTGGCAGCCGACAAGCGTGAGCGGTGAGCATGCCAACGAACAAATGGTCAGCCGACTGGCGCGTCGCTTGGAGCGTAATCCTGATGACGTCGAGGGCTGGTTAATGTTGGGGCGATCGCATGCGGCACTCGGTCAGTTTGCCCTTGCGCAACGAGCTTACCGGCGTGCCGACCGATTGGAGGCCGGCCGTAATCCTGATGCCCTGTTAGGTTTGGCTGAGACGATGGTGCTTGAGGCCGAAGGCGCGCTCGATGAGCGTAGCAGTCGACTATTTGAACAGGCCCTCGAGCTCGCACCGACGAATGAGCGCGCCTTGTTCTTCTCCGCGATTGCGGCGCGACGACGCGGTGAGACGCCGCTTGCGATCAGTCGTCTGGACACCATGTTGAGCCTGAACCCGCCAGAGAATATTCGCGAAATTTTGGAGCGCGAATTGACGGTGATGCGTTCGGATCCCGGTGCACCCGTTAATTCCGCCGCGTCGGCCGCCACGGCCGTGCCTGGCTCGAGCGTTGAGAGCACGACGAACGCCACGAGCGCCACGGTCAGCGGGACCGCGCGCGTGCTGGTAGCACTGGAAATCGATCCGGCGTTGGCGCGTAGCGTTTCCGGCTCAGAGGTCTTATTCGTATTTGTGCGCACACCGGGTCAACCGGGTCCACCGCTCGCGGTGAAGCGACTAAGCGCCGGGCAGTTGCCGCTCACCGTGGAATTAACGCCCGCCGATAGCATGGTGCCCGGCATGAGCTTCGCCGTCGGGGATAACGTTGAAGTGTCAGCCAAAATATCCGCTGATGGTAGCGCAACCCCAAAAAGCGGTGAGCCGATTGGTCGCACTGCTTATCGGGTGGGTGAGTCGGGTATCCAAAGAATTCGCATTGACTCGTTAACCCCATGAGCGAGACACCGACCGGGAGGCGTTGGCGATGGCTGGTTGCGCCCGGCGAGGGACGCGCTTTATTGGCCGCCGCAGGGGCGTATTTTCTACTACTCGGCGGCTACTACATGTTGCGGAGTCTGCGCGAGGCTTTTGCCTTGGAAGTGGGGCGAGAGCATATCGCCACCCTGTTTTACGTGACCTTTGTCGTGATGCTCGGGATCTTGCCGCTCTACTGGTACCTGGTCGCGCGCTTGCCTCGTCGTCAGTTATTTCCTGTCATTTACTCCTCCGTGGTCATATTGTTCGCGACGCTCGCAGCCGGTATGGCGTTTGCGCCGCGAGCCACTTGGCTCGGAGGTGTCTATTTTGTTGCCGTTACTTCTTTGAATCTTTTTATCGTGTCGGTCTTCTGGAGCGTGATGGTGGATGCGTGGCGAGCCGAGTCCGCACGCCGTTTATTTGGATATATTGCCGCGGGGGGTAGCGCTGGCGCTATTGCTGGGCCCTTATTTAACAGTATTTTTGTTGAGCGCCTTGGAGCGAGTGCCACCATTTGGGTCGCCTGTGGGGTATTGGCATTGGCGATAATTCTCGGGCGTCGGGCGCAGGTCCTCGAGGCCGAGCACGAGGCTCAGGGTGCTTCGCGACGCTTACAAATACCCGTGGGCGGTCGAGCGATTGATGACCTAAAAAGACTCGTTCGCTCGCCGTACCTATTGGCTATCGCCGGATTGATCATCGCAGGGCAAATCATCGGCGGCTTCATGTATCAGGAACAAGCCAAGTACGTTGCTGAGCACTACATCAGTCTTGAGGAGCGTGCCGCCCTTTTTGCACGGATCGATTTGGCCGTTAGCGTATTATCTTTGATGAGTCAGGCTCTTCTCGTGGGCTGGGTGACAACTCGTGGAAGCGTGCGCCTCGGCATGGCGCTAGTTCCGATTTTATTGATGGGCTCGTTTGCCTTACTAGCGATCGCGCCGGTGGGGGCGATGTTGCTCGGCTCACAGGTGTTTCGACGCGCACTCGACTACGGCATGTTCAAGCCGGTGCGGGAGATGCTCTTTACCGTTCTTAATCCTGAGAGCAAGTTCAAGAGTAAAAGTCTGATTGATACGGTTTTGCAACGCGGTGGGGATAGTGTCAGTCAGTTGCTCTATCCACTGGTGGCGGGTCTTGGGCTTGTCGGCGTCGCGTGGTCGCTGGCGGGACTCAGTGTCGGCATGTTGTTCGTCGCTTTGTGGCTGGGTACCGTATTTGGGCAACGCGAGGGTGAAGAGCAGAACCCAGAGTGCTTAGCTCAGCCGATTACGGCAGCGCCCCCCTCGGTTTCTTCTCGCTGACCCCATGATGAAGCGAAACGCCCCATTACCGGCCTGGCGCGCAGGTGCGGACGGAATCGGTCGGGTGGATATCAAGCGGGTGTGGCAGATCGCGCTACCCCTGATGGTGACGAACGCCATTCAGTCGGGTCTCAATTTGACCGACACTTGGTTTATTGGCCGGTTATCCACCGACGCCGTAGCCGCCATCGGCGCGATTTATTGGTTAATGACCTGCGCGATTTTGATCCTAGGCGGGGTGGGTTTATCCGCCCAGTCCTTTGTGTCTCAAGCAGACGGCAGTGGACGTTTTAGTCGAGCTTCGCAGTGCGCATGGAATAGCCTTTGGAGTTCCTTGGCGGCATTGCCATTCTTTGCGCTCTTTGCTCTGGGGGGAGCGCCTGTCTTAGCATTATTTAGCCTCGATCCGAATATCGAATCTTTGGCGATCGCCTATTGGGAGCCGCGTCTACTCGGCGCAGTGCTCGGCGCGATGAGTTGGGCGATGATGAGTTTCTTTAACGGTATGGGCGCCACTCGTGTGACGCTTTATATGGCAGTCGCAACCTTGCTCGCCAATATCCCTGCTAACGAATGGTTCATGTTTGAACTCGGTTGGGGGATGCGCGGGGCGGCCTGGGGCACTAACGTCGCGCAGGTGGCGGGCCTGCTCCTTGGCTTTGTCTTTATGTTGTCAGGGGCTATCGCCAAACGCTATCGGACGCGCCTGACGTGGCGTCCACGCTGGACCATGATTAAGCGACAGTTTGCGGTGGGCTTGCCCATTGGCGTGATGTACGGCGCCGATGTACTCGGTATCGCGTTGATGCAGCTCATGGTGACTCAAGTTGCGAGCGCCGGTGCTGCCGCTACCCAAATTGTGATTATGTTGACGTCCATCGCTTATATGCCGGGCCTCGGAATCGCCACGGCCGGAACGACGCTCGTTGGGCAAGCGATCGGTAGCGGTGATCGTGAATGGGCGGCTCATATCGGGCGCTATGTCATCCTGCTATGCGCCGGGTTCATGTTGGCGGTGGCCTTGTTAATCCTGCTGGCAGGTCCTTGGTTGTTGCCGCAGTTCGTCTCTAGCGGTGATGCCGAAGCGAGTCTCGCCATTGCGTCGGCGCTTATTTTTCTTTGGCCTGCCGCAGCCTACCAAATGTTTGATGGGTTTTATCTGGGTTCTAGTTTCGCGCTGCGTGCGGCAGGCGACACGACAGTGCCTGCGATGACAGCCTTATTGTTATCTTGGTTTTTCTTTGTCCCACTCGCGCATACCCTGATATTTACGCCTGAGCAAGCTTGGATTTCGGGGCTACCTCAGTGGGGGCTCGGAGCGCTCGGTGGCTGGCTGGCACTCATGAGCTACGCGATGTTGCTCGGTAGCTTGATGTTTCGCCGCTGGCTCAGTGGTCGATGGCGGAGTATCGACCTGTGGGGTCGATCAGTAAGCGAGCCGCCGCCAACGTAACAGTACAAGGGCGGCACCCACCATGCCGCCAAGATGCGCAAAATGGGCAATCCCGCGCGCGGTACCCGTGACCCCGAGTATTAACTCTAGGGCGCCAAAGATCGCCGCGAATAACCAAGCGGGCATCGGGATCGGGGGGATGAGCGGGACCACTTTGCGTTTGGGGAACATGACCGCAAAACCGAGTAGTAGTCCAAAGATTCCCCCAGAGGCACCCACGGTGGGTGCAAGCTCACCGGTGGCGGCTGTCACAGCCATCTGCGCCAAGGCGGCTGCGAGTACGCTGGCTAAATAAAACTCAATGAAGCGCCTCGGCCCCCAATAGCGCTCGAGTTCCGCGCCAAAACTTATGAGGCCCACCATGTTGAAGGCGATGTGCGCAAAGCTACCATGCAAAAACGCATAGCTCAGAAGCTGCCAGAGTTCGAAGCCATAACCCAACGGCCATAACGCAAAATCAACCAGTGCTCGCGGGCTGAGCGCCTGCAGCGCGAAGATCGCAATATTCGCGATGAGTAGCGCGCGTGTTGCAGAGCCCAGCCGATTGAACATCAAATCGTACCGCGCTCTGTCTTAGTGGCTCTCAAGCCAAGCGAATAGCCGTTCGCAGAAGCGAATTTTTTGCTCTTTTCCAGCGACAACGTGCGCGAGATCATCCCAGGTTTCACCGACTGCCCCTGGAATCGCGTGCTCGATCGGGAGCGTCGTTCGTGGGCTCGTGACTTGATCGAGCGCGGCATGGATCACGAGCGTCGGACATTTGACGTTCGCTAAGCGCTCTCGTGAATTGAAATTGACGCAGGCATCAATCAGGCGCGAATGCGCCTCGTAACGATCCTTCAGTTCTTTCCAGCCGCCCTGCGGGCCCAGTAATTTATCTTTATTTAGGTTGTAGTACTCGGGAGTGAAGGAGAGCAGCGTGACCGCTTTTTGAAAGGCAAAGAAACCCGCATCGCGGTGTAGCCAACGAAACATCTCAAGCTGATCACGCAAAAAATCATCCACTTCGCACCAAGCGCCCGTATTCAGCATGCTACGCGCGAGGTCAGGTCGGCGGATTGCCATCTCTTGAGCGATACAGGCGCCCATTCCCACCAAGCCCACGAGGTGTACCTTTTTAAGTTGCAAATGATCGAGTAAGCCGATGGCGTCATCGGCGTGTAAGGCCATCGTCGATGGCTGACTGAGATCATCATCTGAATCACAAATTCCACGGTAATCGAACAAGATGACTTGATACCGGTCAGTCAGTCCGCGCGCGAGGTGGTGATGGTTATCGTGACAAAAAGTACCCCAACCACCCATGCAAAGCACTGGGTCACCTTCACCCAGTATCTCGTAGTACATGTTGTGGCCATTGATAAAGGCAGTGGGCATGACAGATCCTTAAAAGATTTTGGTGACACCAAGAAATGCGATAATGACGATCAGCCCGTAAAGTGCGAGCACGTAACGGATAGCGCCATCGACCGCGCGGGAGATCGGCTGCTCGATCTCGGGCTGGCTACCGCGAGTTGCGAGTTCGGCGAACGCGGGTCCGATTGGCCGAAAGGCCAAGTCAATGCCAATACTCGCAGCAAAGATCACGGCAAACAGCAAAACTTTGGCGCCGAACCAGCCGCCCGGTAGTGGCCCAAGGCCCAATAAGGCAGTGACGCCCAAGGTGCCGATCGAAAGAAATAGCAAGCCTTGCAAGATTAAATTGAAGTGACCGAGCTGTGCGCCGCGCGCCGTCCCCTCGTGTTTGCCGATGGCAAAGAGCAGCGTGATCCAAGCGAGCGCAACGCCCCAGGCAAGGACGAGAGCCCAGTTCGGGATCACGGCAAAACCACCCGATGCCGTGACATGTAAGCCGACCGGAAACATGATGGCAAAACAAAGCCGTGGCACGAGATCAATCATGATCGCCATACGCAGGGCGAAGGCCCGTTCTGCGAAGGAAAGGTCAGGGCGTTTTGCCGCCTTGGCCAGCAAAAACACCCCAAGGTCGCCGCCTAACCAGTAGACGAACAGCAAAATATGCACAAACACCCACAGCTGATGCTCAATCATGGGGCGCTCGGAACTTGCATGCCACGTTGTACGGCGGGTCGTGCACCGATTTCTTTGGCCCAACGCGCAAGCTGCGGATGACCATCGAGGTTACCGGGATAGCGCAGCATCGAGACGCTCGCCACCGGGTAGGCAAGGATGTCAGCGATCGTGTAATCCTCGCCCGCCAAGTAAGGAGTCTTGCCAAGCTGTAACTCGAGTGGGCCTAGCAGTCGCGTACACAACTTGTTGTAGAACTCGATCGCCCACGGTTGCTGCTCGGCGGCGATCACGTTGAATACGAATTGACCACTGTAGGCGGGCGCGAGATCACCCGAAATGATGCCGAGCCATTCAAAGACACGAGCGCGTTGACGCGTATCGGTGGGCAGGAATTGACCGGTTTTTTCGGCAAGATAAATCAGGATAGCGGCCGAACCATACACCGTGATCGGCGCGTTCTTCGGTTCATGATCCACCAGCGTGGGTAGTCGACCCACTGGATTCAGGGCTAAAAAATCAGCGCTGAGTTGTTCACCCTTGATGAGATCATAGCTTTTGACTTGATAGGGAAGTCCCAGCTCTTCGAGCATGATGGACGCTTTGTAGCCGTTAGCGGTGGGGACGGGACCGTGTGTAACTCAATCATGACCGTGGATGATGCAGCAGCGATGGCGATTCGGCAAATTCACACTGGTACAGGAGGGCCTGCGGGCCCTAGGCTTAACGAGATTTGAGCGATAGCCAACGAGCAGGACGTAGTGCGGTGATATTGTCATTACGCCAGCCTTCCACGCGATCAGAGACCAACCGACGGCTTACCAAGTAATAAAGTGGAATGACCGCGACATCATTGAGCGCCACTTTCTCTGCCTCGCGAAGCTGCTGTAGACGTGCTTGCGGATCCAAACTCTCGGCGGCTTGTCTGAGTAAGTTCTCGTAGGTCTCGTTGCGCCATGCACCGCCATTGGTTGGACTGTTGTCTTTTAAGAACGAGAGATAACCTTCAGGGTCTTCATAAGGCGCGAACCAAGCGGCCCGGGCGATTTCGAACTCACCGTTACGGGTGGCCACTTCCACCACTTGCCGCTCGGCTTTGCGAAGGCTCGCGATGACGCCAATTTTTTTCCACATGGCGGCAACGGCGAGGGCGACCTTTTGATGCTCCTCGCTCGCGTGATAGAGAATTTCAACGGTAAGCGGGCGATCGGGGCCATAGCCTGCGGATCGCAGAAGCGCTCGTGCTTGCGCAAGCATCGCCTCGTCGGGTGAGAGCGCGGGCGCTCGCGCCCGGCTCACGCCTGCGACGAGATTTGCGGGATAGAGATCAGCCGGCACAAAGCGTACGGTGGGTTGGTCGCCCGCTCGCACGAGTCGATCCGTGAGTAGCTGACGATCGATGCTCAAAGTGAGCGCGCGCCTGACCCGCGGATCTTTAAATTTTTTGAGACGGTGATTGATCACATAGACCGTGACGCCGAGCGAGGGTGCAAGTCGTAACTCGCGCGGCATGTTCTCGCGCAACCAGTCCAAGCGTTCGGGTGGGAAGTTGGTCAGCGCATCAAGTTGACCGGTTTGGAAGCGGCGTAAACCGGCATTCAAATCATTGATGGGGTGATATTCCACACCTGCTAAGCGCACATTGGCGGCATCGTGAAACCTCGGGTTCTTGCGCGTACGAAGAACCTGCCCCGGTATCCACGAATCCAGGACAAAGGGGCCGTTAGAGACAAAGTATTCCGGTCGCGTCCAAGCGTTACCGTGACGCTCGATGACGTGCCGAGGTAAAGGCGCAAAAGCCGGGAGCGCGGTGATTGCCGGAAAATAGGGAGCAGTACGACTCAGGCGAATGCTGAGGGTGAGAGGGTCCTTCGCGCGTACGCCGAGCTCCTTGGGTGTACGTGCTCCCGTTAGCACCTCAAGACCGTTCTCGAGCAAATCCACCCATGGAGCAAGGCCCGCTGCCGCCGTGGCCGGATCAGCAAGACGCTGCAACGACCAAATGAAATCATCCGCGGTAATCGCTGTCCCATCTGAGAACGTCAGCCCGCGACGTAGCCGAAAAGTGTATTCGCGACCGTCTGGGCTGACGGACCACGACTCGGCAGCACCGGCAACGGGTCGACCGCGAGCATCTAAGGCCGTCAAACCTTCAAATAAATCCGCGTTGACGACGAGAGAGGGTGCTGACACGGCACGATGGGGATCCAGAGAATCCGGCTCACCGGGGTGGCCAGAGCGAAAGATTCCCCCGTCACCGACACCGGTTGCGCTCTCGGACAGCACGGGTGAACTACCGAACAGCAGTCCTAGCGCAAGGAGAATAGCGAACACAGCAAATGCTTCCTTTCGGTTTACTCTTGTTGCGGGAGCGCTCCGGCTCCGGCGGTCTCCGCGGAACTGGGTGCCGTTAAGATGCCGTTCGCGGTGAGCGCTTCAATCACCTGACGCTCGACTTGGCGATTTTCAGCAACACCCGTGCCGGGTGCAGATGACCAATGGTTAACCGGCCAATGTTGAGTTGTCTGATAGAGAGGCGCATGAATGCGGGGAGAGAGCTCTGCTAAAAAGTTCAGACTCGCCCGCTGGCGCCTTCTACGTAACGCCTCGATATCGATTTCTGCAGTGATCAGGGTATCGCCTGCAGATTCCGCCATGTTCAGGACCTTGCCATGGTAGTCAATAATTTGTGAATGTCCGTGAGAGCTATCGGGCGGTGAGTCGCCATCATCGGTAGGGCCGCAATTGGACATCGCAAGATAGGCGTGGTTTTCATAGGCTCGTACGCGGCGTGCCAGCTCCCAGCCCCCGTCGGGTAAGTGATAGCTGCTACGACCCTCACTAGAGATATGCAAAAAGATCTCCGCACCGTTCAGTGCCAGGCAACGCGTCACCTCGGGAAAATTAATGTCGTAGCACACGAGGCACCCGAGGTTACCGAGTGGCGTGCGTAGGACCGGAAAAAGCGCCTTCGGTCCGCCAAATCTTTGGATGTAGTCGTCGTATATGTCACCCGGACGTGTCTTACCGGTCATCGCGTAGAGCTTGCGATACGTTAAAGCCACTTGCCCGGCTGGATCGATAATGATCGCGGTGTTCCAGAAGCGTCCGGGGTACTCGGGTAAGGTTTCGTAAATCATGCCGGCGACGTAGATCTGATGACGCCGCGCTGCGTTGCAAAGCACGGCGACCTCGGGTCCATCAAGGCGGACGCTCGCCTCAATCCAGTCAGCGTTGCTGCGGCCGGGCTGAAAGCCATGTAAGAAAAACTCTGGGAAGACTACCAGTTTGCTACGCGCGTACTCACTTGCGCGGCGGATGGTCTCGCACGCGCGGGTCAGATTTTGCTGTAGCGCCTCGGGTCGAAATGCGCTCGTCCCTTTGAAGACCGGTGTAACGGTCGGTTGTGCCACCGTCAGGTTCCATGGCTCGATCATGCGGTTCCCTTGACCCCTCGTGGTCTGTTCTTCGATAAGATCTTGGAGAGTATCACTCTTGCGAGGCACGCTGACATGACACTGGTGACACCTCTTAAACGCACGGCCATCATCGTCAAGGATCTACGACGCAGCTTGCGTTTCTGGCGCGATGCACTCGGTATGAACGTCTGGATAGATGGTAAGGCGGGGCGTGAGCTGCCCGCATTATTCAAGTTATTGGGCGCACCACCATGCACCACACGCTGGGTGATCTTGCAGTCCGAGGACGTTGATTGGGGCATGGTCGGCTTGTTTGAGCTATCTCGCCCGGCGCCACCTTCGGTACCTGATTTTGATCGGATGCGTGCGCATGTGGGCGAGGCATGCCTCGTGTTTCATACGGCCGATGTGGAGGCGATTTATCGCGCGGCTAAGCGCCAACGACTACCGATTCTTTGTCCACCGACCCGGCTTGAGCTCAAGGATCACGGGGTAGAGTCCATTGAGATGACGCTACGCGACCCCAATGGCGTGCTCGTCAATCTCATTCAAAACGTAAAGGGTGGCCGAGTTGGTATCTCCAATCAGTTCCCGGGTCTTAAGCGGCGCCGTAGCGGTGCATCTTCACGGCGTCAATCGGAATGATGGTCGATTTGAGTTCGGTGAAGAACTCTAGGCTCGCTTGCGGGCCATCACGACCGATTCCCGATTCCTTGTAACCCCCGAAGGGTGCGCGTAGTTCACGCATCAGTGGTGTGTTAACCCAAACGGTACCCGCACGGATATCGCGCGAGCAGCGCATCACGGTGTGTAAATCGTCACTCCAGACGTAGGTGACTAAACCAAATTTGGATGCATTGGCAATTTGGATAGCTTCATCTAGGGTGTCAAATATCAGGAAGGTTGCGAACGGCCCAAAGATTTCTTCTTGACAAACCTGGGCATCGTTATGCGGAGCGAGTACCGCCGTCGGCTGCATGAACCAGCCGTGTGATTGATCGTTCGCGCGTGCGCCACCGGTGAGTAATTTAGCGCCATCACGACGCGCTACCTCGACAAAACTCAAGACACGCTCAAGATGAGCGCGGAAGGCAAGCGGACCGATCTCGGTGTCAGCCAGCATTGGGTCACCCAGTCGAATATTCTTCGCTCGAGCAACGAAGCGTTCAATGAATTCATCAGCGATCCCACGCTGCACCAGAATGCGCGAGCCGGCTAAACATTGCTGTCCGTTGTTGCTGAAGATACCCGCCAAAGCCCCATCGAGCGCGCGTTCGATATCGGCGGACTCGAAAATGATATTGGCCGACTTGCCGCCAAGCTCTAAGGCAACCGGTTTGAGGTTACGGCCCGCGGTCGCAGCGATCGCACGCCCGGTCGTGGTGCCACCTGTGAAACCAATCATATCGATATCAGGGTGCGAGACGAGGGCTTGACCGGTCACGGCGCCCCGGCCGTTGACGAGATTCACGACGCCCGGGGGTAGACCTGCTTCATGAAAGATTTCGACCATGCGTCGCATGGATAGCGGGGTGTATTCCGAGGGCTTCAACACACAGGTATTACCCCAAGGAATGCAAGTGGCGACTCGCATCGAGGCCAAGGCGAGCGGTGCATTCCATGGCGCAATGCACCCTGCAACGCCTTTGGGTTCACGCGTAATGTAGGTCAGGTACCCAGCGGTCTGCGTATAGGTCTCACCGTGAACGTTACTGGCCACCTCAGCAAAGAATTCGAAGTTGCGTGCCATCCGGTCGACATGCACTTGGACACTGCGTAGCGGTAGCCCCGTATTCAAGCACTCGAGGTAGGCGAGCTCCTCGGCATTCTTACGCAGATGGTCACGAATCGAATACAAAATATCCTTGCGCGCATTAATGTCCATACGCGGCCACGGACCTTGGTCGAAGGCGAGACGCGCTGAGCGCACGGCGGCGTCCACTTCCGTGTCATCGGCCTCTCGCAGGCGCGAGATCACCTGTTCGTCGGTGGGGTTGACCACCTCGATGTCAAAGCCTTCCCGCTTTGCCACGACGGACTCACCATCAATGATGCTCGTGACATGTTGGTTAAGAGGGAAGCTACGACTAAGGGATACGCTCATCAGGGTCTCCAGGCACAGGCGACAAACCAAGGCAGGCTACCCTCTCGGGCGGGCAGGCTGCCGACATGAATACACGCGGGGTCAAAGCCTGCGGCGAGCAGCTCTGGCTGCAGATCGCCGTTGGCATAGACTTCCCAAAAAGGTTCGTTATTGTTCAGGGTATCCCACGACAACTCAAATTTTTTAAATTCCGAGAGGCCTGCAAATCGCAGTGGAACATCCTGATGGACGCAGACGCCACCGGGACGCAGCAATCGACGTGACTCACGCAGCATATTGCGGCGGGTGACGCCCGAGATTTCATGCATGAGGTTATGCGACACGATGAGATCAAAGGATTCGTCGTCAAACGTCGTATGGCCTACGTCCATTTGATGAAAATGGACGGCGGCACCTAGCGCCTCTGCTCGCGCATGGGCGTAACGCAGCATCCCCGCGCCGACATCGATGGCATGAACCTCGGCGTCGGGGAACTCGAGCGCGTAGGGCACACTTGCGGAGCCGGCTGAGCAACCCATATCCAGAATCTGTCGTGGGTTGAGCTCCGGGAATTTTTCATTGATAAAGCGCTGAACATGCGCCGCCTTACTGTCATTACGTGACAAGCCTTGTCCAAAGGCGTATAGGTTGCCACCCATCTCGTACAGGGCGCCGGCAGAGCAGTCGCCATCACCTAAATCCATGGCATAACCACCGGTCTGCAAATGAATGTCGACGGCTGTCACGCCTCGTGGCGGCGTGAAGTTCGGGTCGAGGTGCAAACTCCCTTTTCGATCGGGCGCGTTCGCGAGCTGTGCGGCAGTGCGCGCAAGTCGATCGCGATCGCGAAACACGCTGTCCCCAATCGCGACCCACATTTGTTCTTGCGCGGCACGCGAAAGCGAAGACCAGCTGCGATAAGCGGGGTCGGCCTGCATGGCGCTGCGGATCTGTTCACGCGTTTGTGGAATCGAGCCATGCTCTGCGTGATAGCGGGGCGCGACCACTTGGTCAAACAGAGGTTGTTGACTGCTGCGTAGACCGCGATTGAGCGCTTGTTTGAACGCGACAATGAACCCCTGACGGGCCGCTTCGTCGGCGGTCGGTTGCGCCAACATCTGGTGTCGAACACTACGAACCATAACTGCGATCTCCTAACATCCCCAAAGGGCTCTACCGATCCTGCCTCAGACCTGTCATCATGTCACTATAACGATTGATTTACGTTCGTCTGGCAGCTGATGGCACATCCGGATTTACATAGTTTTTTAGCCGAGCATGCGCGCGCGCTTTGGGATCTTAAGGAACCGATCTCTTTGCAGCATGAGCTGACGGCTTTGCAACATGCGCTTGATAGGGCGCAGCAATTTCCCATTTTGCGTGCGGCGCAGGTGAAGACCCTCGCTGGCAATTCATCGCCCATCCCAGTCATCACGAATTTAACGGCGAGCCGTGAGTTAACGGCGGCGGCACTAGGGATTGAGGATCATCGACGCACGGCCGAGTGGTTTGCACAACGTAGCCGCGGCGGTGTGGCACCGAGGGTGGTCAGCCGCGATGAGGCCCCAGTGCAAGCCCTAGTTTTCGAGAACGAAGCGGCGAGTTTGCACGACTTGCCGGTGTTAACGCAGCACGAACGCGAGCCGGGTCCTTATCTCACGGCCGCTCACGCGACCACCTTTGATCCCGATACGGGGATCGACAACACCGCCATTCAACGCTGTTGGGTTCAGGCCGAGCGTCGCATGACGTATTTCCCGTACCCAGCCACGCACAACGCACGCAACTTACGCAAATTTCACGCCCGTGGGGAGCCGTGTCCGATTGCGTTTTGGATCGGCCATCACCCAGCGGTGTTACTGGGCACCCAAGCAAAGTTGCGCTATCCGCAGAGTCACTGGGAGGCAGCGGGAGGCGTGATCGGTGAGCCATTGCGTGTCGTGCCGTCCATTTTGCATGGCGAGCGCATCATGGTTCCGGCGGATGCGGAGATCGTCATCGAGGGCTATGTGTACCCCGGGCAGACCACGACCGATGGCCCGTTTGGGGAATACACCGGCTACTTAGGCGGCGCTGTGCAAGCGCCGATCGTTGATGTGCGCTGCATCACTCGTCGAGACAATGCGCTTTATCATGATTATGGGTCCGGCTTAACGGATATGTTGGTGCCGGATAACATGGCGATGGAAGGCAAGCTCTTTGAGCTTGTTAAAGCGGTTGCACCGTCAGTGGTCAATGTTCATGTGCCGACCGAAGGTCGGCGATTCCATGCGTATTTGCAGCTGAAGGCGCCGATTCGTGGAGAGGTTCGCGATGCACTGGCCGCTGCACTTGCTTATCGTCGAGTGAAGACGGTGATGGCAGTGGATGAGGACGTCGATATTTTTGATCGGGGCAGTATTCTTTGGGCCTTGGCCACTCGCGTGCGCTGGGATCGCGATACCATGAAGATTGACGGCCTCTCGGGGTCGGCGTTGGATCCGTCATTGCCCGAGGGTGAGAGCACCGTGACGAAGCTTGGAATCGACGCGACGATTCCCGCGCCGCATCGTCCTGGTAGTCCGCGAGATTATCCGGCGGTGGCTACGGTACCAGACTCGCACGTCCGTCGTGCTCAGGAGCGATTGGCCGGTACTGACACAAACGGTTGGCCACGAGATTGAACAGTTGATGGATGAAGTTGATTTTGTTGTGAAGGAGACGGGATCATGTCCGCAATGATGAACCAAAAAGAATTCTTTGCTGCGCTCGAGGGCGCACGAGCCCCCAAGCACGGAGGCGGGCATGCCTTTAGTCGTGCCTGGGCGGCCGGTGAGTTGTCGCGTGCTCAGCTTGGCGAGTGGGCGATCCAGCATTTTTATTACATTGATCCCATTCCGCAGCAGTTTGCGGCGCTGTACGCTCGGTTACCGGATCTCGATGCGCGGCAGCATTTGCTAGAGAATTTGTTAGGTGAAGAAATGCCTGCGTGTCCAGAAAAGCGGCATCCAGATTTGCTGCGAAAGTTCGCCCGTGCCTGTGGCGTCAGCGATGAGCGAATCCTTAAGGCTGAGGAGAATGGCGAAGTGCTCGCGACGACGCGCGCGATGCGCGCTTGGATTTGGGAGCTCTCCAGCATCCGTCATTTGAGCGAGGCGTGCGCGGGCATCATGGTGGCCTTGGAAGGTCAGCTGCCCACTTTGTATCCCAAATATGTGGATGCGATGCGAAAAATGGGATTCACGGACGACGACATGGAGTTTTTCCATGTACATATCGAGGGTGATACCGAGCATGCCCATGTCGGTCTCGAACTGACCGAGCGCTATGCCACCAGTCCCGAACTACAAACTCGCGCGATCGCGGCCGTGCGCGCTTCCGCGGAGATGCGCTTCTCGATGTTGGATGGCGTGTACTCGCAAGTGGTGCAGCGCAAAGCGGCTTAAGTCGGCGCGATGCTGAACCCCGGAGCGGCCTGATATGGTAGCGGACGACGCACCGGTGGTGCTGGTGACCGGGGCAGCCGGCGGCTTAGGTCGAGCCGCCGTTGATCGGCTGCGTCAGCGGGGCCTGCGGGTGGTCGCGACAGACAGGGCGTTGGCCCAAATCCCCTGTGGCGCGCCCCTAGACGTCTTTTCTTTGGATGTCACCGATGAGTCGGCCATCAACGAGACGATCAATCGGCTGCTCGATCAGCACGGACGACTCGATCATGTCGTCCATCTCGCCGGTGCGGCAGGGGAAGGGCCACTTGAGCGCGTTTCGCGCGTCGATTGGGATACGCTGCTCGCGGTCAACCTCACCTCGGCGTTTTTGCTGGCGAAGGCATCGCACTCGGCGCTGGCCGCAAGTCGTGGCTCCTTGGTACTCACGAGTTCGACGAATGGCTTGAATGGCGGCAGTGCACTATCCGGTCCAGCCTATGCGGTCGCCAAGGCAGGGCTCATCAATCTCAGTCGTTATCTCGCCAAAGAATGGGCCCCTGAGGGGATTCGCGTCAATTGCCTCGCGCCCGGTCCGATTGACACGCCCATGGTCAGCGGACGGTTTGCGGGGGAGGCCATGGAAAAGCTACGTTCGAGCGTCCCGCTGGGCACCATCGGCACGCCGGATCAGGTAGCCCATGCCATCGACTATCTGCTGAGCCCAGCGGCCGCTTTCATCACGGGGACAGTGATGAATATTTCGGGCGGTTTAGTACTCGATTGACGTATGCTCGACAGCATGCGTGGAAGAAGTGACGGCTCATCGGGGGGTGGCGTACGCGCTATCGCGTCGCCGAGATACCATCAGGTTTATGTAAGTTTGCGCGCCTGGGTGCAGGATGGGACTTACAAGCCCGGTGATCAAATTCCGACCGAACCCCAGCTCTGCAAACTGTTTGGGGTATCGCGTATTACCGTGCGCAAGGCTATCGACAGCCTTAGTCAGGAGGGCTGGCTCGTGCGTCAGCAGGGGCGCGGCACTTTTGTGCGCATGTCTGCCTCGCGTGGCACGGGGCTTGATATTGACGAGGTGCGCAGTCAGGTGGCGGGTTTCGCCGCTGTCACAGAAGTCAAAGATTTGCAGGTGGTCGAAATTGAGCCCGATGGCGAGACCCGTGCCGCACTGAATTTGCTGGATGATGAGCGGGTGCAGCGTGCGACCCATGTGCGCACGCTAAAGCGTGTACCCATTGGATTGATTACCACCTTTGTACCGCTCGATGTCGCTCGTCGCGTAACGCTTGCTGAGATGGCTGAGCAACCGATGTTCGAGTTACTCGGTAAAGTCGGTATTCGCGTTTCGCGCGCAGACCAATTCATTGGTGCAACCCTTGCAGGCGTAGAGGCGGCTCGTGCGCTATCGGTTGAAGTGGGTGCCCCGTTGCTGCGATTGACGCGCATCGTCTTTGACGTCAATGACCGTCCGGTTGAGCGGGTGGTGGCTTTGTATCGGGCTGATGCCTATCAATACCATATGCAGTTGACGCATCACCTCTCAAGTGGCGACGGGCGGTGAGCGCGTTAGTGCTCGCCCGACGCTGGGCGTTAGGGTTGGTGTGGACGGTGGGCTGTGTTTCGGTATACGCACAGACGGTGTCGACAAGCGATGTCGCTGCGACCGTGATCAAAGATTGCTCACACTGTCCCGAGTTGCTCGTAGTCCCCGCTGGGCGTTTTGTCATGGGCTCCGACGACGGTGAGGCGGGTCGTTCCGAGGGGCCAAAGCGCGAGGTCACGATTGCGTACGAGTTCGCTTTGGGTCGAACCGAAGTGACGGTCGGACAATTTCGCGCGTTTGTGGAAGCCACCGGTTATGAGGTCGCCCCCGGTTGTCGCAGTCAAAAATTACCGGGTCCGTCCGGTGAGCGTGTCGGCTGGTATGACCCGCCTGAGCGAGGTTGGCGTAACCCTGGATTTGTCACGCCGCTGATCGACGAGCAGCCGGTGGTCTGTGTAGGGCAGGACGATGCACGCGCCTATGTTAGTTGGTTGCGCGAGACGACGGGCCTAGCCTATCGATTGCCCACTGAGGCGGAGTGGGAGTACGCAGCGCGGGCGGGTGCTGAGGGAATCTTTTTTTGGGGTAATAACTCAGATCTTGCCTGTGCACACGCCAATGTTTACGACCGTAGTGCCCGCAAGCTACACGATTTCGGCTGGGGTCACGCGAACTGCGACGACGGTTTTGCCGAGATTGCCCCGGTGGCACAACTCAGACCGAACGCCTTCGGCTTGTACGACATGTTGGGGAACGTCTGGGAATGGACGGCTGATTGTTATCGCGCCACGTACGAGGGGGCTCCCATCGATGGTTCTGCCGTCCCGGCAGACGGTGAGTGCGAAAAGTGGAGTGTCCGTGGCGGTGGGTGGATGACACGTCCCAGTCGCCAGCGGCTAAGCTTTCGAGGTCGCGATCCCATTGACGCGCGCTACAGTTATTTCGGTCTGCGGGTGGCGCGTGATTTGGCCGATATCGCCGCACGCCCGTAGTGCAGACAGTAGCCAGTGCGCTGGCGCATGTCGCGGTACCAAGCGGCATAATTCACAAGTTTTTTATTGATCACGTCGATGAAGGTGAAGCATGACTGAAGCGGCAAAAAAGTTCGATCTAGTATTTAAGAACGTGAAGATCGTTCGGCCCAAGTACAACGATTTACAAGCGATGGATATTGGCGTGAAGGACGGCAAAGTCATCGCGGTTGAACCGTCCTTGGGCGCGGATCACGCCGCAGAAGTGGTGGATGGCGCCGGTAAATTAGCCTTCCCTGGGTTAGTCGATCCGCACATGCACTGCGGGATTTATGGCCCGCTGGATGAGGATGCGCGTAGCGAGAGTCTTGCAGCGGCCCAAGGCGGCGTGACCTCTAGCTTGAACTACATGCGTACCGGCGGCTACTACATGCAACGGGGTGGTCCGTACGCCGATGTGTATCCGGATGTACTTGCAAAGTCCGCCAATAATTTTTGGGTGGACTACGCTTATCACCTAGCGCCGCTTGATCGCACGCATATTGGCGAAATTGACATGCTGATCGAAAAGTTCGGCGTGACCTCGTTCAAGATCTTCATGTTTTATGGCGGTTATGGGCTGCACGGTGCGTCGAACTCGCAACGCGAGTTTCTGATGATCGACGAAAACGAGCGCTACGATATCGCTCATTTCGAGTTCGTCATGCGCGGTATTCAACGCGCCATGTTGCGCCGACCCGAGTTGAAAGATTCTATTTCTTTGGGGCTACACTGCGAGCTGGCAGACATTCTGCGCGCCTACACGCAGATGGTGGAGGGCGGGGCAAAGATTACGGATCTTGATACCTATCTAACGGGTGAGACGCACGATCCGGAGTGTGTCGATTGCGCGCCGTTGTCAGGTCTTCGAGCCTACAGCGCAGCGCGTCCGCCGCACTCTGAGGGTTTGGCGATCACCATTGCCTCGTACCTCGCGCATGAGACCAACTGTCTCAACATCAATTTGTTGCACCTCACGTCGCGTAAAGCGGTGGAAGCGGCACTGACGATGGCCAAGGCGTTCCCGCACGTAAATTTCCGTCGGGAAGTGACCATTGGACACTTGTGCCTTGACTACGATGCGAAGGTGGGCGGTCTTGCCAAGGTGAATCCGCCGATCCGATCGCGCGCGGACGTTGAGTATCTATGGGAGGCATTGCTTGACGGTAAGCTCGACTGGGTGTGCTCAGATCACGCCTGCTGTAAATTCGAAATGAAGCTTGGTAAGGGCGACAGCGATAATATTTTTGTTGCCAAATCGGGCTTCGGCGGCACTGAATTTTTGCTGCCTGCGCTCATCACTGAGGGCCGTAAACGCGGTCTTTCATGGAACAAGATGGCCGAGCTGACCTCTTGGACGGCGGCACGTCGCTTTGGGCTGCACGGCAAGGGTGATATTGCGCCTGGGTTTGATGCGGATATTGTGCTGGTCGATCCGAACAAGAGCTTCGTAGCGGGTAACGATGTCTCGGAATCCTCGCAGGGTTACTCCGTGTTTGAGGGGATGGAGATGTCGGCGGCGATCACGCACACCTTCCTTCGCGGTCGCTTGATCTATGGCCCAGATGGCGCGGTGGGATCGCCGAGCGGTCAGTATCTGCATCGTCCTTATTCAGGCTAATGCTGGTACCTCAGCTGATTTTGGTTAATCATCCGATTTCCTTTAACGGTGTTTCGCACAAGGAGTGATCATGAGCATCAATGCTGGTGACAAGATGCCTTCGGGCAGTTTCAAGGTAATAACGGCCGAAGGTCCCCGTGATCTCTCAACGGACGAGTTATTTTCCGGCAAGACGGTTGTCTTATTTTCAGTGCCCGGCGCGTTCACGCCGACCTGCGACGCTAAGCATCTGCCTGGCTTTGTACAGCATGCGGACGCGATCAAGGCTAAGGGTGTGGACACCATTGCGTGTATGGCCGTCAACGACATGTTTGTGATGAAGGCTTGGGGTCAGTCAGCTAACGTCGGCGATGCGGTCTTAATGCTGGCTGATGGCAATGGGGATTACACCAAGGCACTAGGCCTTGAGCTGGATGCCCGCGGCTTTGGTTTGGGTATGCGTGGGCAGCGTTTTGCGATCATCGTCAAAGACGGTGTTGCCAGCGTGGTGAATGTCGAGGCAGGCGGCGAATTCAAAGTGTCCTCTGCTGAGCACATTCTGTCGCAACTCTGATACTTCAAACATGAAGCCAAACGCTCGAATCACGTTCCAGCGGGTACCACAGGGGTTACCTGTGGTTGAGGACTTCGGCGCGGATGTCGCCGAGGTCCCCACCGCTGGTGAGGGTCAATTTCTGTCTAAGACCCTCTATCTCTCGCTCGACCCGTATTACCGTAATGTGATGAAGGGTAGTCAGATCTATGCGGATCGCCTGCGAGCGGGTGATGTGATGGTGGGCGAGACGGTGGCCAAGGTCATCGAGTCCCGGCATCCGCAATTTCAGCCGGGCGACTTTGTTGCCGTTCGCAATGGTTGGCAGGAATACGCGCTCTCGGATGGGCAGGGCGTTCGTAAAGTGGACGCCAACCTCGCACCCGTGTCCACTGCACTGGGTGTGCTCGGCATGCCTGGGCTCACCGGTTACGCAGGCACTGTTTTTTTGGCGCAACCGTTACCTGGGCAGACGTTTGTCGTCTCGGCGGCGACCGGACCGGTCGGGAGTACGGCCGGGCAGGTGGCGCGACACATGGGTGCGCGCGTGGTAGGGATCGCCGGCAGCGATGACAAGTGTGAGTTTGCGGTTCGTGAGCTCGGCTTTGACGCCTGTATCAACTACAAACGCGAAGATCTCGCGAGCGCGCTGAAAGAGGCCTGTCCGCGCGGGATTGATGCTTATTTTGATAACGTGGGCGGTAGTACTTTGGAAGCCGTACTAGGTCGCTTGGCGCTGGGGGCTCGCATCGTGTTATGCGGCATGATCGGCGCCTACAGTATGGATCAAATGCCTCACGGTCCGTGGCTCGGACCCGTTGTCGGTGCGCGTGCGACGATGAAGGGCTTGGTGGTCTATGACCATATGGACAAGATGGCGGAGATGACTCGGGTCTTGTCTGGCTGGATCGCCGCGGGCAGTTTTCGCTACCGCGAAGATATTAGCGAGGGTCTCGCGTCGGCACCTGAGGCCTTCTGTCGCCTAATGCGTGGCGAAAACTTTGGAAAAGCGCTGGTCCGCGTCGGCGCGTAAGGGCTTAAACGCCTAAAACGCGGGACTTAAGATCCCTCTAGTCGCTAGCTGCGCGATTGTGGATCCGCAAAGCCGGGCGTCACACACTGCTCATAGAGTCGGCGCATATAGGTGATCGGCGCGAGCGGTGCTTCAACATATTGCGCAAAACGCCAACCCTCAGTTGTCTGCCGAAAGGTTGCGCAGACTCGGTTCTCACCCCCAATCGGTTTGGGTTGATTACACATCAACGCATCCCAATGCATTTCATAGAAGCCGGTGACCAGGTTATCGGCAAGCTGCTGATATTGCGGCTCACGCAAAATGATCATGTGCATTTTGGCAATGCTACCGGCCGTAAATCGCCAGTACTCACGCAGCGCATCCCAACTGAGAGAGGGCGCAGGGGCTTCCTCTGCAAAATAAACGGGCGGCTGGCTAAGATCCCACAAGGTCTCAAGGCGTGCAAAATCTAGCTCACACCAGCACGCCGCTTTCTGCTGAATCAGTTCAGTGAGGGTCTTCAAGTATTTGCCTCCTGCATGGGTGCGCGCGCCTTTAAGGCTAGTCGCATTGCGAGCCAGGACGCAAGGCAGGCACTGGCCATTAGTAAGGCACAGCCGCGCGCCGTACCGTCATAGACAAAGCCCGTAGTCACCGCGCTAAACATAGAAATCAACATGGCCAGAGAGCTCGACAGTCCTGATGCGACGCCCGCAAGGTCGGGGTAGTCGGCAACCGCTCCCGTCAATGCGATCGGGGAGATCACGCCATTGGCAAACATCAGAAGTGCGAGCGAGCCGCTGAATAACCAGAAGGCCGGTTGAGTGGAAAATGCAGCGGCAACAAATAAGGTTGTGGCTAAGATATTACAGGCCATCCCCAGCTGTTGGGTTTTGACTGGCCCACGCGATCGAGCGAGCGCACCTGCAGTGCTCGCACCTAAGATATAGCTCACGGCAAGACCTGACCACATGAGGCCAAAGTCCGCGCTCGACATGCCATATAAACGTTCGTAGAGCGCCGCGCCGATGGTAATAAACACAAAGCCCGAGGCGCTCACGAAGCTGTAGCAAAGTGAATGCCCCATGAATAAACGCTCGCCCAATAGCGTCTTGCCGCCTGCGATAAGTTGCCGCACGGACATTGGAGTCACGTTTGCCGGTCGTGTTTCTTTGAGCTGTAGAATCAGTAAAAGTACGAGAGCTGCCGCCAATAAGGCATGTAACCCGAAAATTCCTCGCCAACCGAACGCTTCACTCGCCAGGCCGCCAATTAACGGTGCGAGCACAGGGGCAACGCCCATCACCGCCGTGATAAACGAAAGAGCGGTGGCGGCTGGTCCAGGTTCAAACGAATCACGGACGATTGCACGCGTCACCACTGTCGCAACACTGACGCCCATGGCTTGTAAGAAGCGTGCCAGTACTAGTGCGGGTAAGTTTTGCGCCACACTCGCGAGCAGACTCGCTAAGAAAAACAGTCCGAATCCAGCGATCAATACAGGCCGACGACCGAAGCGATCACTTAAGAGCCCCTGCATCGGTTGAAATAGGGCTAACCCGAGCAGATAGGCAGAAACGACAAATTGCAGGCTCGCATACTCCGCCGAGAGCGCACGCGATAGCATCGGTAGCGCCGGCACCACGCTGGCCATACCGAAGGCGGACAGGCCACTGGCAATCCCGAGCAGGATGACAAAACCCCACCCAGTCGCCACAACGGAGGTGTCGCGGTTCAGTTTGCGCTCAGCAACGTCTCGAGCTCAGGGACGATTTGAAATAAGTCGCCCACGAGCCCGTAATCGGCGACTTCAAAGATCGGCGCCTCCGCATCTTTATTGATCGCGACAATCGTACGCGCATCTTTGATACCCGTGAGATGCTGAATCGCTCCCGAAATGCCAAATGCCAGATAGAGTTCCGGTGCAATAATTTTCCCGGTTTGTCCCACCTGCATGTCATTGGCGGCATAGCCGGCATCGACCGCTGCGCGCGAGGCGCCCACGGCAGCGCCCAACTTATCGGCTAGCGAATAAAGAATCTGGAAATTCTCTGCGCTGCCGAGCGCACGGCCTCCCGAGACGACTCGGTTGGCCGTTTGCAAATCCGGTCGGTCGCTACGGGCCGCCGACATGGATACAAAACGCGTGTGTTGAGGGAGAGTCACCTCAGGGCTGATGGACTCGATTGCCGCAGAGGACTCGGTCGTCGCGGCGGCCTCAAACGAGGCTGTACGTACTGTGGCAATCACGGGTGCGCCAGGCTCCACCTCCACGGTCACAATGGCGTTACCCGCATAAATCGGCCGCTTGAAACAACGAGCCGATTCCACCGCCATGATATCGGAGACCTGCGCAGCATCGAGGAGTGCTGCGACCCGCGGCATCAGATCTTTGCCGAAGGTGGTCGACGGACCAAAAATATGAGTGTAGGGCGAGGCCATCGCCGCGACTTGTGGGGCGACGTTCGCCGAAAGTAATGGGGCATGGGCCGAATGCGCGACGGTCAGTACCGTCTGCACGCGATCAATCTTGGCCGCTTCAGCGGCAATGGCCGCGGGTTCCGCCGCAAACACGACAACCGTAATATCGCTCTCGCCGAGATCGTGCGCGCAACGAACGCACTTGTTGGTGGCAGGATTTAGCCGTGAGCCATCGTGTTCCGCAATGATTAGTACTTTGTTCACTCGTTCACCTTAAACCGAATCAGTTGATTTAGACGAGACCTTTGCTACGCAATGCGGTAACCAACTCAGCGGTATCTTTGACCATCACGCCCTTGCTACGCGCCGCGGGGGGTGCGTAGTGGGTAGCTTTGATCCGCTGGGTGACCGTGACGCCTAAGCTTACGGGGTCAATGACATCTAAAGGTTTTTTCTTTGCCTTCATGATGTCGGGCAATTTGACATAGCGCGGTTCATTGAGACGCAAATCGGTGGTGATGACAGCAGGCAAATCAATCTCGAGCGTCTCTAGGCCCGCATCTACTTCCCGAGTGACCCGAACTGACTCACCGGCTATTTCAACTTTGGAGGCGAAGGTCGCTTGGGGTCGATCCCAGAGCGCCGCTAGCATCTGACCCGTCTGATTGCAGTCATCATCGATCGCCTGCTTGCCTAGGATGGCAAGAATAGGGGCTTCCTTCTCAATGAGTTTGAGCAATATTTTGGCAGCGACTAAGGGTTCGATGACCTCATCACAGAGCACATGCAAGGCTCGGTCGGCACCCATCGCGAGCGCGGTGCGCAGCTGCTGCTGGCAATCGTTGCCGCCGATGGTTACGGCGACCACTTCCTCGGCATGGCCTTGCTCTTTGATTCGTAACGCTTCTTCGAGCGCGATTTCGTCAAACGGGTTGATACTCATTTTCACGCCATCGGTGACGACACCGGTGCCGTCCGGTTTGACGCGAATGCGCACGTTGTAGTCAACGACGCGTTTGATCGGGACAAGAATCCGCTTCATTGCCTTATGGGCTCCATGGCTCCGCTGGGAAGCCGGCTATTCTACAGGTGCGGGGCGACGAGGCCCAGCGTACGACAGTCACAAGTTAACGACGCTTTTTTTACAGCCCCTACCTTGATCGTCCGGATGGATTACAACCCGAGCGCACCCGGATTGAGGCGACGCTGGGGATCTAGGAGCTGTTTGAGATCGCGAATAAGCTTGGCATTGCTCGGCTCGCGCCCCCGCAGATACGGGTAGAACTTGCCGATTTGGAAGTGGGCCGCGCCATGCTTGAGGAAAATATCCGCGATCCCGTGTTTCATCTTATCGACGAGCGCCCGACCTTCAGGATTGTCTGGGAACTGGGGCAAGCTCGCTGCGTAACCTTCGGGCATGAGCCGCTCTTGAGTGATGTTCGTGACATCTTCCCAATAGAACACCGGCTCATAGAGGAACGCATGCGTCGATACGGTCATGAACATCGCGCCTGATCGAATTTTTAACCGCTGCATGTCAGCGGCGTGCTCCTTGTAGTAGGCCGACAAATCTTTACGGAAGGCCTCCACACGTGAAAAGGGCAGCACGCCGTGTACTGGTACCCAGCGCTCACCGATGGGACTACGCACGTTGTAGAGCGGCATAAAGGGCATCGCATTCGCGACGGTCGGTACGGTCGCGGGAACCTCCGCCCCGTGAGGCTGCAGAGCCTCGCGCAAACGGGCGACGGCCGCACGGCAGGCGGCATCATCGATGCCATCTACGATCCAGTGTGCGGAGAATACGGCGCCTCGCAAAAAGCCACGACCTGCTAAGGCCATCTTTGAAAGGTTACGTAAACCGTCAAAGATTCCGCGCGAGCTACGCCACACAGCGATCGCCGATTGCATCGACGTAGCGACATCTGCTTTGCCTAGCTGCCCCGCCTGCAGCGCCGGGTCCAAGCCAAAGTTGGTGAGATTAAGACCGTGTTTTGCCGCAGCCTCCATGCCAGCCAGCATGTGATCAAAATCTTTGAACCCAAATGACAGGCCCATGACGTGGCTGTTGCGCGGCATGAGCCGTAAAGCTACCGCGGTCTTAATGCCGAGTGCGCCGCAGTCACCCATGAAAAGCCCTGTGAGATCGGGGCCGTAGGAGCGTAGGAAGGGCGCATTGTTTGCGCCACCCCAAGTGCCCGTGCGCAAGGTTTCGCCGTTACCGAGTACCACTTCAACGCCTAATGTGGTCTCACCGGAGACTCCAAATACCCCGGTGCCCCAGGTGACGCTATTTTGCGAAAGGGAGCCACCGACTGTCGCCGCTAGACCGGAAAATGGCCCATAAAATGGGGTTCGCAGTCCCTTCGCTGCCAATGCGTCATTGAGCGCAGCCCAAGTGACACCCACCTGGGCGACCACATACATGTCGCGGGTGTTGATCTCGAGAATACGATTCATCCTCGAGGTGTCTAAGCTCACCGAACGTGACTCAGTCGGTAGGTAGCCATCGGTATACGACGCGCCGCCGCCGCGAGGCACGAGAGATACGCCACGTGCGACACAGAGCTGCACCACTTGTGCGACCTCGGCAGCACTCGCCGGTCGCAACACGGCGAGCGGCATCACGCCTGCTTGATAAATATCGGTAGAAAAAAATTCTCGCTCTGTCTCATCGGTGATCACGTGTTCGCGGCCGAGTAACGCTTCAAGGCGGCCTAATAAATCCGTGTCGTTCATCTCGACTTGTGCGTTCATTTGGCTACTCCTGCGTCAGATTACGCGCCGCATTACGGCTGAGCTCATGCGGTGCGGGCTCGCGCTGTTGATCCATAAAGGTTTGACGAATTTTATTGGCGGTATCGCGCAACTTGGGTAAAAACCGTTCGACCGCTAATTTAATCGGCACCGCTGTGCCGCTGAATCGAACCATCACCGCTGCCAAGACACGATCATCAATCATGATCGGCACAGCGATACTAATTTCATCTGAGACTCGACGCGCGCGCACCGCAGAGGCATAGCCCTGCATCCGAATATCATTGAGCAGTTTCATAAGATCCGTGCGGTTGCGTGCGAGCGCATCTTCCTCGCGATTGGAGCGAGAGAGGATTTCCAATAAAGACTCACGCTGGGTCGGCGAGGAGAAGGCGAGATAAATACGACCTGATGCCGTGGTGAGTAGCGGCACCCGAGTGCCTGCCGAAAAGCGCTCTACAGCCAGCGGGCTGCGATGATCCGTCGATTCGCGCACCATCATTGAGGTCCCAGAGAGTGAGGCGATGGCGACCGGCCAAACGATGTCCTTGCCGAGTTCATGAATGAAGGGCCGGGCGATCTGCGTCACCCACGCCTCATCGTCGTAGCCATCGGAGAGCCCGCGAACCATGATCGTCAAGCGATAACGATCATCGGTGCTGTCGCGATAGACAAAACCCGCATGGCTGAGTGTCTCTAAAATTCGGTAGGTGGTGGTACGGGGCAGACGGATATCCTGCGCGACCTCTGACACCGTTGCGCCGTTGCGCAGGTTCAGCACGGTCAGCGCATCAAGACCACGTATCAGGGCACGGATGGGTCGAGTCGATTCCATAAGCTTCTGAGTCTCCAGTTATCAATGAGGAGAGGGCAACAGGCCCGACGCTGGGAGTCTAGGATGCTCAACGGACAATGTCCACTGCACGGTCGGCAACCCGTAGGTCGGTTGTATCGGGGCGAGTCCCCTTACCTGTCGATGGGCAAGATCGGTCACGCTATTGCGGCAGTCCTGTGGATCTCGGCGAGGAGCGGACATGACAGATTCTTTGGGTTATCGAATGAAATTCGGCGTGGTGGCGCCATCGACCAACACCAGCGTGCAGCCTGAATATGACGACATGCGTCCGCACGGCATCACCAATCATTTCTCGCGCATCATGATCCCTGACACGCGGGTCACGACGGACGAGGAATTTTTGCAGATGATGCACAACATTCGCGGTGCGACCGAGGAAGCGATCGATGCGGTCATGACTTGTGCGCCGGGCTACGTGATTATGGGTATGTCAGCAGAGACCTTTTGGGACGGTGCGGAAGGCGCCGAGAAGCTGCATCAACGTATGGAACAGCGGGCGGGAGTCGGAGTAGGCCTAGGCTCACACGCGGTACTCGCGGCATTACGGAGTTACGGCGCGAACCTGCGCAGAATTTCAGTGATTACCCCGTACATGCCAGTTGGCGATGGAATGGTAGAAAAATTCTTTGAGGATAACGGGTTTGAGTTGCACGCGTTGAAGGGTTTGAAGTGCGCGAGTCCGATGCTGATTGCGCATGAGACGCCGGCGACTTTGCGCGCGGCGATTCGTGAGGTTGATGACTCCTCAGTCGAGGCCATTGTTCAAGTCGGCACCAATCTTGCGTGTGCTGCGGTTGCAGCAGAAGCCGAGCGTTGGCTGAATAAGCCCGTGATTGCAATTAACACGGCAACCTATTGGTATGCCTTGAGACAGAATGGCTTCAAAGATCAAATGCAGGGCTTTGGGTCATTGCTGGAAAATTTCTAAATTTGATGATTTGAGTTCGCTGAGAGGGGTACTTGGATGCACTACGACTATGTGCCGATCAATTTACGTGGTCCCTTACGCTGGCCAGAGGGTAAGCGTGTTGCACTGATTATTACGGTGAATCTAGAAACCTGGGATCTCATCAAAGATACTGATAAGCCGTATTACGCGGGTGGGCCCGCGATTTTGCCGGACGTGCTACCGGGTGACACACCCGACTTTCCGAATTACACCTGGCGCGAATACGGTCAACGCGTCGGCGCGTTTCGTCTTTTTGATATGTTCGACGAGGAGGGTGTCAAGCCTTCGTGCACCATTAATGCCGTGACGGCGCTACGGCGCAGGCCAATGCTCGATGCGGCGCTACAGCGCGGTTGCGAGATCTTGGCGCACAACTATGAGCAGGGAGAGCTATTAACCAATTTTGCAAAAGACCCTGAGCGCGAGCGAGACATCATTGCTCGCTCGTTGCAGGTGTATGAGCAAGCCGTGGGGCGCAAGGCGCGTGGTTGGCTGTCATCGTCGCTGCGTGGCACGCTCAACACCGCCGATATTTTGGCTGAGCACGGACTGCTTTTTTACTGTGATCTCATGAACGATGATCAGCCTTATTTAATCAGTACGCCGCACGGGCCGATTGTCTCGACGCCCTACACCAACGAGATCAACGATTTCACGCTATTAACCCGACGTAATCACACAACGGATGAATTTCGCGATATTTTGATCGAGGAGCTGAACGAGCTCTATCGAGAGGGTGAGCACTCTGGGCGAATCATGAATATCGGTTTGCACCCCCATGTGAGCGGTCGTGCGTATCGCATTCGTGCCCTGCGGGAATTTATCCGCCACGCTAAGAGTCTGCCCGGGGTTTGGTGGGCCACCCGTGAGCAGGTGGCCGAGTCATATTTGCAACAGCATGCGACCCATATGCCGTCTAGCAAGACAGTCTAATCTGGATGGGCGTCGGCTATGACGCCGCAGCGCAGGAGAGAAAGTAGGATGAGCACAGACACAACAATGACGCTAGGCGAGTGGCCAGTTCAGACTGAGGGCGCGCGCCGTTTTCTGGCAACACCCGACCGACGAATGCTGATTGGCGCCGAGTGGGTCGATGCGCTTTCGGGCGATCGTCTGGAGACCCTTAATCCTGCGACGGGTGAGTTGTTAGCCACGATTCCCGCCGGTGACGCCGCTGACGTCGATCGGGCGGTAGCCATCGCTCGCGAGGCGTTTGAGCAAGGGCCCTGGCGTAGCATGTTGCCGGCTGAGCGTGCGCGCCTCTTGTGGAAAGTCGCAGATCTCATCGAGGCCCATCTGGATGAGCTTGCTGAGCTTGAAACTTTGGATCAGGGCAAACCGCTTTGGGTCGCTAAATACGCGGAAATTCCCGGTGCGATTGAGCAGTTTCGGTATTTCGCGGGAGCCGCGACCAAGCTCGAAGGCAGCACGATCGACCCCTCGATCAATTATCAGCCGCCGGGTAAAAAGCTCTTTGCCTACACGCGTAAGGAGCCTATCGGTGTGGTCGGCGCGATCGTGCCTTGGAACTCGCCGCTCGTATTAACGGCGATGAAAATTGCGCCCGCGTTGGCTGCGGGTTGCACGATGGTCCTTAAGCCTGCCGAGGACACCTCGCTGACGGCGTTGAGACTCGCAGAATTGATGCTCGAGGCGGGCATACCCCCTGGCGTGCTTAACGTCGTGACCGGTCTTGGCGAAAAGGCGGGAGCGGCCCTCGCAGCGCATCCAGACGTCAACAAAGTGGCTTTCACGGGCTCGACCGAGGTGGGCAAGCTCATCTTGGGCGCTGCGCGCGGTAACCTGAAAAAAGTGACGCTGGAGCTCGGCGGTAAATCGCCCGTCATCGTGCTCAATGATGCCGATTTGGAGCATGCGATTCCGGGCGCTGCGAATGCGATTTTCTTTAATGCGGGCCAAGTGTGCGTCGCCGGCTCGCGTCTCTATGTCCAGCGGAAAATCTTTGATCAAGTGATCGAGGGTGTGGCAGCGCAGGCCAAATCCATCAAACTCGGCCACGGATTGGATCCCAGTACCCAGATGGGTCCTCTCGTCAGCCGCAAGCAAGCGGAGCGGGTTGCAGGTTACATCCGTGCGGGCGCTGCCGAGGGTGCGCAGATTATGAGCGGAGGCGCAGAGGGGCTTGGGCCAGCGGGTACCTTCATTGCGCCGACCCTCTTGAGTGGCGTCAGACCCGACATGACGGTGGTTCGAGAGGAGATTTTCGGGCCAGTGGTCGTCGCGACCCCCTTTGATGAGCCCGAGGAAGCGGTCGCGCTCGCCAATGACACCGAATATGGCTTGGCAGCGAGCGTCTGGACGGAGAGCTTGTCGTCGGCGCATCGCCTCGCTGCGGACATCAAGGCGGGTACCGTCTGGATCAATAGTCACTCCATGTACGATGCGAGCTTGCCGATTGGAGGCGTAAAGCAGTCGGGCTGGGGTCGCGACAGTGGTCATCAGGCCGTCGATAATTATTTGGAGACAAAAACCGTCTGCGCCGTGATTTAGTTGCGGTGCCAGACACGTCGAGGGGGTCACGTGTCTGTGGAATCGAGACTGAAAACCAGCCAGTTGCTGGCCTATGCAGCGCCCACGGTGGCGCTGCAGGCCATGTTGGTGCCGCTCTATAACTTTCTACCTCCGGTGTACTACTCCTCTGAGGTGGGGATGGTGGCTCTGACGGTCGCCGCTATTTTTGCGGTCGGTCGTTTTTGGGAGGCGATTATCGATCCGCTTGTGGGCGCGATCTCGGATCGCACCACCCATCGCTTTGGACGACGCCGTCTTTGGATGGCAGTCGGTGCACCGATCGCACTCATTTCGGCTTGGTTTTTATTGCTACCCCCGGCAGGGGCGTCACCGGGATATCTACTGTTTTGGTTGGTGAGTTTTTACGCGGGCTGGACCTTGGTTTACGTCCCGCATCAAACCTGGGGCGGTGAGCTATCGACGGATTACGCCGAGCGCAACCGGATCGCAGGGTTCCGCGAGAGCGGGGCGTTTGTTGGCTATCTCTGTGCCAGTGCTGTGGGTATTTTGTATTGGATCTGGATTAAGGGGGTCGCGTTTCCGAGCTACGGGCAGATTGTGCAGTCGGTCGGTGCGTTTTTCGCCGTCGCCTTACCGATCGCCATTCTTTGGTGTTTTAGAAAAGTGCCGGTCATCGAACAGCATAGTGAGCGCACGCCGGGCTGGGGTGAAATCGCCCGTATCATTACGCGTAACGCTCCTTTTCGACGACTCATTGGGGCGTATTTGATCGATCGTTTGGCGATGGGTGTGTATTTCGGAGTTCAGCCCATTTTGATTTCCCAGGCTCTTGGACTGCATCAGCATGTGTTGACGGTCGCCTTGGTGAACACGGTTGCCGCCGTGGTGTTAGCGCCCACTTGGATTCCTCTTGCGACTCGCTTAGGTAAACACCGAGCCTACTGTGTTGCCAATATATTGACCGCCTGCGCCTATATCTCCCTCTTCTTTATGCCAGACGGAGCGCTACTGCCGGTGTTGGCAGCGAACGCGCTCATGGCATTTGGGAATGGCGGCACGTTGATCACCCCGCCATCTATGACAGCGGATGCCGTCGATGCGGATGAGTTAGAGACGGGTGTCGCGCAGATGGGTGGACACATGGCCTTTTTAGCGTCCGTGTTCAAGTTTGGGATGGGCTTGGGCCTCTTCGTGGGGCTTGGGTTTCTATCAATCTTTGGTTACACCGACTTGAGTCAAGTCTTATCTTCTGATGTAGAGCAGGGCGTACGTCTCGGCGCTTCTTGGCTACCGGCAGTAATGTTACTGCTACCTATTTTTATGATGTGGAACTATCCGATTGATGGTGCGGCCCATGCGGGGATTCGTGAGCAACTGGCGGCAAAGCGTCTAGCAAGAACCGGATCATCCGCCGCCGTGAGGGAGGGTGCATGAAACTCGTACGAGGACTCGTGAAGCTGCTGTTGGGGCTGATTGCGCTCCTTTTATTGTTTATTGTCGGTTTGCTCACCACGATGTGGATCGCCGATCCAACGGTGCCTAAAAATATTTTCTTTGGGCAGCCGATCACCGCACCCGCAGCGGTGGAGCGTTCGCAGCCGCAGGTTCGAGTAACCGGGCTGCCTCGCGCAGACTTGACGCCCATGGAGCCCGTTGGGGGCGTGGTTGACGAGTCGATCTTTGATCCCGATCTCTTTGCGGAGGCCGTGGAGTATGCGGACGATTCGAACTCCGTGGCCTTGCTCGTTCAACAGGGTGGGGTGATTCGGTACGAACGTTATTGGCCTGGGTATGGGCCGGAGACTCGGACCAATCCCAATTCAATGCATAAGCCCGTATTGGCCCTGCTCGTTGGCGCTGCCATCGCAGACGGCTATATCGACTCCTTGGATGCCAAAGCAGCGACTTGGTTGACCGAGTGGCAAGACGATCCACGGCAAGAGATCACCATTCGTCAGCTTCTGCAAATGTCGAGCGGGCTCGAGATCCCCGTGTTTGGCACTTGGAAGTCGGCACGAATTCTTTTCGGCTCAGATCTGGTTGCTGGGGTGTTGGATTTGCAGGCTGAAAAGCCAGCGGGTAGTGAGTTTCAGTATAGTAACGCTAATTCACAACTACTTGCGCTAATCATTGAGAGAGCGACCCAGGAGCCCTACGCGCAATACCTGGGGCGTCGTTTGTGGCAGCCGCTCGGCGCGCAAGATGCTTTTCTTTGGTTGGATCGCGAAGGCGGCATGCCGCGCGGCTTTTGCTGTCTTTTCGCAAACGCTCGTGATTGGCTACGGGTGGGCGAATTAATTCTCGGCGAGGGTGAACGGGCCGGTGAGCGCATCGTTCCCGCCGACTACGTCGCTCAAATGTTGACACCATCGGCGTTAAATCCGAACTTCGGATTTCAAATTTGGCTAGGCTCGCCCCCGAGTGAGACGCGAAAATATAATGACTTTACAGTCACGGCCTATCACTCGGCGCCGTTTGTCGTCAGCGATGTCATTTATATTGATGGCTTCGGTGGGCAGCGGGTTTACATCATTCCATCCCAACAACTGATCATTGTTCGTACTGGCGTGTCACGTACGGATTGGGATGATGCCATCCTCGTCAATGCGATTAGTCGCGCATTACGTCCAAGCGTGACGTCGGATCCCGCGTCATAAGCGCAGCCGC
>RFOD01000023.1 GCA_009926865.1 Gammaproteobacteria bacterium
CCGGTCACGTCATAGACGACGCGGCTGATACCCTTCACCTCGTTGACGATGCGACGCGAGCAGACATCGAGCAATTCATAGGGTAGATGCGCCCAGCGGGCGGTCATGAAATCAATGGTTTCGACCGCCCGAAGCGCAATCACCGGCTCGTGACGACGCCCGTCGCCCGTGACGCCGACACTTTTGACGGGCAAGAAAACCGCAAAAGCCTGACTCGTTTTGTCGTACCACCCAGCCTTACGCAGCTCTTCAATGAAAATATGATCAGCTAAGCGCAAAGTATCGGCTACCTCACGCGTCACTTCACCCAAGATTCGTACACCGAGCCCGGGTCCCGGAAAGGGATGGCGATAGACCATTTCAGCGGGGAGCCCTAGCTCAACCCCTACGCGCCGCACTTCATCTTTAAACAGCTCGCGCAGCGGCTCAACGAGCTTCAGCTGCATGTGATCTGGCAGACCGCCCACGTTGTGGTGACTTTTAATGACATGGGCTTTGCCGGTCTTGCTACCAGCCGACTCGATCACATCCGGATAAATCGTGCCCTGCGCCAAAAACTCGACACGGTCAGCACTTCCCTCACCCGCGAGTTTCTTTGCCTCTTCGTCGAACACTTCGATAAAGAGTCGCCCGATAATCTTGCGCTTAGCTTCCGGATCCGAGACGCTCTTCAACTCTGCGAAGAAGCGATCAGCCGCATTCACGCGGATGACCTTGACCCCAAGATTACGAGCAAAGATATCCATCACGGCATCACCCTCGCGGTGCCGTAACAAACCGTGATCGACGAAGACACACACTAACTGATCACCGATAGCCTTGTGCAGTAACGCAGCGACGACCGAGGAGTCGACACCGCCCGAAAGACCAAGCAACACCCGACCCTTACCCACTTGGGCGCGTACTCGCGCTATCGCATCTTCAATGATATTGCCGGGGTTCCAACTCGCTGAGCAGCCGCAGATCTCCTGCAAAAATCGCTGATAAATGCGATTACCTTGGCGAGTGTGAGTCACCTCAGGGTGAAACTGCAGGGCATAAAACCCACGCGACTCATCGGCCATCCCCGCGATAGGTACATCCGAGGTCGACGCAATGACCTTGAAGCCTTCGGGCAAGGAGACGACCTGATCGCCATGACTCATCCACACATCGAGCAAACCATGGCCTTGATCGTTAACGCGATCTTCGATGTCCCGTAACAGCGCCGAGTGACCGCGCGCACGAATTTCTGCATAACCAAACTCATGTACCGCGCCCGGAGCGACCTTGCCTCCTAGCTGCGCAGCGAGCGTCTGCATGCCATAGCAGATCCCGAGCACGGGCACGCCGAGATCAAAGACCGCAGACGGTGCCGCGGGAGCATCATCGACCGTAACGGACTCTGGACCGCCAGAGAGGATGATGCCCTTCGCGCCAAAGGCACGAACCTCAGACTCGCTCACATCCCATGGATGAATTTCGCAATAGACACCGAGCTCGCGAACGCGACGGGCAATCAGCTGAGTATATTGCGAGCCAAAATCAAGGATCAGGATTCAAGGATCAGGATCCGATCCGTATGGATATCATTGATCGCACCGCGATCGCGCTCCGTTTCACTCATGATACGCGGTAGTTGGGCGCTTCTTTGGTGATCGTGACATCGTGCACATGCGATTCACGCACACCTGCGGCGGTGATACGCACGAAAGATGGACGGGTTCTCATCTGCTCAATATTTTGGCTACCGGTGTACCCCATCGCGGCGCGTAAACCGCCTGCAAGTTGATGCAAGATCGTGAGAATGCTGCCCTTGTATGGCACTCGACCTTCGATACCTTCTGGGACCAACTTTTCCAGTTCGGTAGTCGTATCCTGAAAGTAGCGATCACTTGAACCATGTCGCTCGGACATCGCACCCAGCGAACCCATCCCGCGATAGCTCTTATAGCTCGCGCCCTGGTACAACTCGACATCACCTGGTGATTCTTCGGTACCCGCGAAGAGCCCACCGATCATCACTGCGTGCGCCCCTGCGACGAGTGCCTTAGCGATATCACCTGAATAACGAATGCCGCCGTCCGCGATCAACGGGATGCCGGTGCCTTCGAGGGCAGCGGCGACGTTGGCGACCGCCGAAATTTGCGGCACGCCGACCCCCGCAACGATACGCGTCGTACAAATCGACCCGGGGCCGATCCCAACCTTCACAGCATCCGCGCCGGCTGCAGCCAGCGCCTTGGCAGCTTCTGCGGTCACGATGTTGCCAGCGATGATATTTTGATCGGACCACTGCGCTTTGATGCGTTCCACCATTTGGATCACACCACGCGAGTGGCCGTGCGAGGTATCGACCACCACCACGTCCACCCCTGCTTCGCGCAGCGCAGCGACGCGATCGAGCGTATCGGGCGACGTCCCCACAGCAGCGCCGCAACGCAAGCGGCCATTACCGTCTTTACAAGCGCGCGGCCGGTCCGTCGCTTTCTGGATATCTTTGACGGTAATCAAGCCACGCAGATCAAATTGATCGCCGACCACGATCACCTTTTCGATGCGATGCTTATGAAACAAGCTCAATACTTGCTCGCGCGGCGTATCTTCTTTGACGGTAACCAAGCGTGCCTGTGGCGTCATCACACTCGAAACGGGCGCATCCAATTGCGTCTCAAAACGCAGGTCGCGACTGGTGACGATACCGACGACCTTACTGCCCTCCACCACCGGCATACCCGAGATACCATGCGCGCGGGTGAGCTCAAGCACTTGTCGGATGGTGGCATCTGGCGCGACGGTGATGGGCTTGAGCACCACACCGCTCTCAAATTTTTTGACGCGTGCGACTTCAAGCGCCTGCGCATCGACCGTCATGCTCTTGTGTACGATGCCGATTCCACCCTCTTGGGCGATCGCGATCGCGAGCCTGGCCTCAGTAACGGTATCCATCGCCGCGGCGACCACCGGCAGGTTCAGCCGAATATGGCGGGTCAGTTGAGTCGAGAGATCAACCTCACCTCGCGCGGCAGGACCTCGGAATACGCCGGGACCAGCAGCACGTCGTCAAACGTCAGTGCCTCTTGAAGGATGCGCATGGGGAACCGTCCAGAACTCTTCGGACGGCGCATTCTACGCACCCAAGCAAAGCCGGTAAACTTATGCGAATGGCTGCGCCAAGACGACCGACTACCCACCCCGCCCCACGCGCGGCAACGACCGACGCAGACGGCACTCTGTTGCAGCGCGATGTGTACTCCGTTTCGCGCCTGAATCGCGAGGTTAGCCAGTTACTGGAGCATGGAATGCCCACGATTTGGCTCGAGGGGGAGCTCTCCAACTTCGCCCGACCGGCCTCGGGACACTGGTATTTCTCGCTGAAAGATCGCGATGCACAGGTCCGCTGTGCCATGTTCCGCCAGCGCAACGCCCGTATTCCCCTCGTCCCCAAAGAAGGCCAGCGAGTCCTCGTGCGAGCCCAGGTCAGCCTGTATCAGCCTCGGGGGGACTTTCAGTTGCTGATCGAGCATCTGGAGGAAGCCGGTATTGGTGACTTACGTCGCGAGTTCGAGTTACTCAAGAGCCGGCTGGCGGCAGAGGGCCTGTTTGATGAGGCTTTAAAACGCCCATTGCCTGAAATCCCCCGCCGAATCGGCGTCGTGACCTCACCGACCGGGGCGGCGCTGCGCGATATTTTGCATATTCTGCGGCGTCGTTTTCCGCTCGCAGAGGTCGTGATCTACCCGAGCGCGGTCCAGGGCCGGGCGGCCGTCCCAGAGCTACTACGTGCCTTACAGCAAGCCGCTACCCGCGCCGAGTGCGACGTCTTGATCATTGCCCGCGGGGGCGGGTCGATTGAAGATCTTTGGGCCTTCAACGATGAGACGCTCGCGAGGCGTCTACGCGAGATGCCGATGCCCGTCGTCTCAGGGGTCGGCCACGAAATTGATTTCACTATCGCGGATTTTGTCGCTGATGTCCGCGCACCGACGCCCTCGGGTGCCGCGGAGCTCGTGAGCCCAGATACCGCGGTGTGGCAATCGAGCTTCGAACGTCTCGAGCGACGTCTACGCCACGGGTGGCAGCAGCGACTCCTCAGCCGTCAACGCGAACTGCAGCATCTTCGCCAGCGGCTCGCACTTCGGCATCCAGGCCAGCAGTTACGTCAGAACGCGCAACGCCTAGATGATCTTGAGCAACGACTACGTCAATATTGGCACCACGCGAGCCGCGCGCGGCGTCAACGATTTGATGCGGCACGCCGAACGCTACATGCCGTAAGTCCACTTGCGACCTTGGACCGAGGCTATGCGATTATCACTCGCGATCATGAGCAGGTTGTTCGCGCGGTGAATGAGTTGCAGGCGGGCGAAGTGATCGAAGCGAGGGTTGCACGCGGGCGCTTTACCGCTCAGGTGCTGGCCATCTGCGCTCCCGAGGATGAATCAAAGGAGAATCCGTGATGAGTATCAAAGATATTGCAAAGCATCTTGCGGTGGTCTGCATCCTGAGCGTACTCAGCACGACGATCTCACGTGCCAACGGCCTTGAACTACCCCAAGCACTTGCCGTACCGGGTGGCGTGGTCATCCTCCCGGTTTCGGGTGATGCTGAGCGTGCTCCAGCCGTCACCTTTGAAGGTAAGCGGGTCATGGTCTTGCCCGGTGCGGATAGCTGGCTCGCCGTGGTCGGAATCCCTTTGTCTCAAACACCCGGGACTGTCGAAATTGACGTGCGTCGGGGGGGCTCGTCCGAACGCATCGAATTTTTAGTGGAGGGTAAAAGCTACTCCACGCAACGGTTGAGCGTGGCGCCCGGTAAGGTCAATCTGTCTGAGCCCGATGCGGCGCGGGTGGCCAAAGAAACTCCGCATATCCGTGGGGTGATGTCGACATTCACTGATCAGCCACCTGCGAGCTTGCGCTTCATCTCACCCGTTAAAGGCCCGAAGTCGAGCTCGTTTGGACTGCGGCGTGTCTTCAATAATCAACCTCGTAACCCGCACTCAGGCATGGATATCGCCGCCCCGACGGGCACGCCGATCGTCGCTCCAGCACCCGGTGTCGTACTCGATACAGGCGATTATTTCTTCAATGGGAAATCGGTTTTTATTGACCATGGCAGTGGTCTCATCACGCTCTACTGCCACTTGAGCGAAATAGAGGTGACGGCCGGTCAAACGGTCAACACCGGCGATCGACTGGGCCAAGTTGGCGCGACCGGTCGAGTGACCGGTCCGCATCTGCACTGGGGGGTGTCACTCAACCGCGCTTACGTGGACCCGGCGCTCTTCCTCGAGCCTTCGACTTAACGATCGCACGCGTTTTGACCACGGACGGACGCTGATCCGCTCGCGAGTAAGGGTTACTCGAAGTGCGATACTCAATTGCCACGGGCGAAGCAAATAGTTCGAATTCTTTGCGAAACACGTTTGCCAAATAGCGCGTGTAAGCGTCCGGTACTTGAGACGTTTGATTACCATGAATAATGATCCGCGGCGGATTGCGCCCGCCCTGGTGGGCGTAGCGTAATTTAATACGCCGACCCCGAATCAGCGGCGGCTGATGACGTGACATCGCCCACTCTAAGGTTTGAGTGAGCCGCGCGGTCGGAATCTCTGTCATCGCCGCATCGTAAGCGTGGATTGTCGCAGCGACGAGCTCGCCGACGCCCGTGCCATGCCGAGCCGAAATAAAATGTACGGGTGCATAGGGCACGAAATCGAGTTTCACCTCGAGTTGTCGACGAATCTCATCGCGCTGCTCGCTCGGAATGCCGTCCCATTTGTTGACGGTAATGAGTAACGCGCGGCCACGCTGCAGAGCAAGACCCAAGACGCTCGCGTCCTGCTCACCGATACTGTCATGGGCATCCACCACAAAAATAACGACATGCGCGGTATCGATCGCCTGCAAGGTGCGCGAGACACTCGCCCGCTCAATGGCATCGACGACCTTACCTCGACGCCGAACGCCCGCGGTGTCGATCAAAGTAAACTCACGATCATCGCGCTCAAAGGGCACAAACACGCTGTCGCGGGTGGTGCCGGGTAGATCGCTCGCGATTACCCGCTCTTCACCAATGAGTCGATTAACTAAAGTGGACTTACCGACATTGGGGCGACCGATCACCGCGATTCGGATACGACCATCGTCCGGCGTGTCGGCCGCAACCTCGTCGGAGTCGTAGGCGCTGAGCGCTTGCTCCATGAGCTCGCGACAGCCTTCGCCATGGGCCGCTGCAATCGCTAAGGGATCGCCCAAGCCCAAAGAATGAAAGTCCGCTGTCGCCGTGGAAGGATCCAAACCTTCGGCTTTATTGATCGCGAGCCACACGGGCTTACCGGAGCGGCGTAACTCGCGCGCGACCCAGTGATCCTGCGGGGTTAAACCACTGCGAGCATCCGCCAAAAAAATGAGCACATCGGCTTCGGCAACGGCTCTTTCGGTCTGCAAGCGCATGGGGGATTCGATCCCCGCGGGCTGCTCCACGAGCCCACCGGTGTCCACCACCACGTAGGGCACAGGCCCCATACGGCCATAGCCGTATTGGCGATCACGCGTGACCCCGGGTAAATCCGCGACGATGGCATCCTGTGTGCCTGTCAGGCGATTGAATAAGGTTGATTTGCCCACATTGGGCCGACCGACCAACACCACCACGGGCAACACGGCTATGAATCCTCGAGCGGTAACGGAGTGATGATCAGGAGCGCGGTCGGAAAGCCGACACGCGTCCCTGGTCATCCTGCACGATGACGGTCCCACCCACCACCAACGGTGGGTTACTCAAGCGATCGCCCGCGCGGACGCGCGCTGCAAATCGACCATCTGTCACGTCGAGCCAGTGCAGGTAACCCTCAAAGTCACCGACGACGACATGGCTCCCAATGACCGCCGGCGCCGACAAACGACGTAGTCGCAAGCCTTCTTGTCGCCACAGCTCCGTGCCCGAGCGACGCGCCAAGGCGATCACGGCACCCTCTGCGCCTGCAACGAACATGCGATCTTCATCCAGATCCAGACCACGATGGCTCGAAATATCGCGCGACCACCAAGCCTGCCCGGTATCGAGCGCTAACATCGCCGCCTTACCTTGGAAACTGACCACAAATAAATCAGCGCCCGAGATTTTGATGGCCGAATCAATATCGACCAAACGCTCAAGCTCAGTCCGACCTCTCGCAGGCGCGACCAACTGATCCCAAAGAATATCGCCGCTGCGTAAATCAACCGCCACCACACGTCCATTATCAAAACCACAGACGACAGTGCTATCGACAATGAGTGGCGCACCCGTGCCACGCAAGGTCAAGCGCGGGATTTGTTGATCCTCACGCCACAATTGACGTCCATCAGCGGTCGAAAGACCGAGCAATACCCCCGCGACGGTACGCACAGCGACCACTTCAGCCGAGATCGCAGGCGCTGCCAGCACCTCACCCCCGACCGGAACTTGCCATTTGCGCTCACCGGTTTGAGCATCGAGCAGGATGACATCTCCATTGGTCGTACCTAAGGCGACCGCACCTGCCCCGGCGCCAGGTCCACCCGCGAGTTGCGCGCGGGTCCGCGAACGCCATAAGACACTTCCCGAATTGGGATCAATCGCCACCACATCACCGTCGCGCGATGCGGCGTACACGCGCTCGCCATCACTGGCAGGTGAAAGACCGACCCGCAACTCTGGCTCACCACCACCCAAGGATACATTCCAAACGCGATCGACCTGCAGGGTTGCTGGGAAATCCACTAACTCAGCAGGCGGCTCGATATCTTTGTCCTTAGAACAGGCTACGAGCAACAAAGATAAGGCGAGTGTGCCCCATACCTTTGGCCTAGAGATCAAAGAGTTCATTCGGCATTCTCCGTGGCAACCGCTTCGGACTCGCGGGTAGCCGGCTCAGCGACTGACTCATCGGCCGCGGGCTCGACGACCTCTTGGACGCCGTTAGCGACGAGGTCCGCGATCTTAAGGCGCAGGCCCGCATAATCGACGGTCGGTGCCCCACCAAAGGCTGTTCCACCCGCTTCAGCCTCACGCCATGCAGACAGCGCAGCGGGCAAATCCCCCTTGGCATAGAGCGCATCGCCCCTGACTTCGGCAAAGCGGGCGGCAAATGCACCGGGCTCCGCCGCGGCGAGTGTCGCCAAGGCGGCATCGGCATTGCCCTGAGCGATCTGTACCCGCGCCAAGCGCTGGCGCGCGATCAGTTGCAATTGAGGATCTGAGGCGGCTCCCATCACTCGCTCAAGGCGTGTCAACGCCTCACCCAGATTGCCTCGATCGACTTCGATCCGAGCCGCTAGCAGATCAGCTTGCTGCGCGTAGGCGGAGCCTGCGTGCTCGCTGCGTAGGGCATCTGCGGCTGCGATGGCCACATCGAGTTCATTACTCTCCAAGCTTGTGATAATGCCTTGGTACGCTTCGCTCGCTGCCACAGCTTGGCCTTGAACGCGCGCCTCCCACCAACGCCAACCATAGAGACCTGCCAGTCCAATCAGGACTCCCGCGACGAGCCACGGACCATTTTCCCGCAACCAACGTTTGACACGTTGCCACTGCTCTTCTTCGTTATAGAAGTCATCAATCACGCTGCTGTCTCCTTAGAAATCCTGATGCTCTGATCATGACTGACCGGAGTTCTTAAACCATTGTGCGACGCTGGCCGCTGCCGTGGCGAGTGTTTGCTCGCAAGTCTCCCCGGCGCCCTCTCTGAGGGGCTTGATCTGCACCACGCCTCGAGAGAGCTCATCTTCACCGATGACGACCGCCAATGCGGCTCCGCTCCGATCCGCGCGACGAAATTGTGCTTTGAAATTACCGCCCCCTAAATTGAGTTCGATCCGTCGGCCGGGCGAATGCTCGCGGATCGATTCAGCCAATACTAGCGCGGCGCGCTGCGCCGCCTCGCCTTGGGCGATCAAGTACACATCGGCTGCCGGGCCATCGGCCTCAGCCGTTTGTTGCTCGAGCAACGCCACCACTCGCTCAACGCCCATGGCAAAGCCGATCGCCGGGGTTGCCTCACCACCGAGTTGGCTGATGAGACCGTCATAACGCCCCCCAGAACACACGGCATCTTGTGCGCCCAGCGCATCGGTGACCCACTCAAAAACCGTACGCGAGTAATAATCGAGCCCGCGCACTAAGCGCGGATTGATCTCGTAGGAAATATCGAGCGCCTGCAGCCGATCACAGAGGCCCGCAAAGTGGTCTCGAGATTCCTCATCCAGATAATCTGGCAACGAAGGCGCCGATACGATCAAAGATTGTAGCTCGGGGTTCTTACTATCCAAGATACGTAGCGGATTACCCTCCAAGCGTCGTCGGCTATCCTCATCAAGCACGTCGTAATGCGCGCGGAAGTACTCCGTCAACTGCGCTCGGTATTCGCGTCGTGATTCCGCAGTTCCCAAAGAATTAATTTGCAGTCGCACACGATCAATGTTGAGCCGGCGCCAAAAGGATGCCGATAAGGCGATCAACTCCGCATCAATATCTGGCCCTGCAAAACCGATGGCCTCGACGTCAATCTGATGAAACTGCCGAAACCGGCCTTTCTGGGGTTTCTCGTGTCGAAACATCGGCCCGACGCACCACAATTTATGACGGGCACCGCGCAACATCCCGTTAGAAATCACTGCTCGTACTAACCCAGCGGTCGCTTCAGGGCGCAGCGTCAGACGTTCGCCGCCCTTATCCTCGAAGCTGTACATTTCTTTTTCGACGACATCGGTGTATTCACCGATCGCGCGTTTAAAAAGATCGGTCTGCTCCACGATCGGCACGCGCATCTCGTCATAACCGTACGCGTGCAGAAGCTCGCGCGCGACGGACTCCAACCGTTGCCAACGCGCAATCTCGTTCGGCAGCACGTCGTTCATGCCGCGTATGGGAGCAATCATCTGCATATTAGGTTCCGGAAGCGCGTGTCTCGCTGGGCGATCGCGTGGTGGGTGGGGGACGGTAGCGCGTAAATCGCCCGTCTGCCGACAGCGTGAAATGCGCCAAAGATTCTCGAATCAACTCAGCGGGCACAGGCATACGCCGACCCAAAAATTCCAAAGTTACGGCGGGCGCTAAACCGAGCCGCACGCGCACGGGTGCGGAGCCCGACACCTGGATACGACGCTCTGGCTGCGCCATATCATAAAAAAGCGCATTACCATCCTTATCGTAAATCTCAATCCAGCAGGCCTCATCGACGCTTACTGCCAAAGAAAAACCGCCACGTTGCGAGATCACTGTCGGTCGTGCAGGCCAGCGCGAATCGGTCGTTGTCTCAGCGATTACAGCCGCCGTGGCAGTTGACGTGACGTCCTCAGATACGGAAGGCGTGGGCACGGGCGCAAGTTCCGTCGCGCTCGGCGAGGCGACCGGGGTCGATGACGCGGTGCCTGGCGATGCGGGTGTTGGCGATACCGCAGTCGAGGCCGTCGTTACGCTCGACGGATCGTCCGCCGATGGGGTGCGGGTCAGCACCAGCCAAATCGCTAGCGCAAATACCGCCACCGCGGCGGCGCCTACTGCCGCGGGCCTTAAAGCACGCCAATCCATGGGCTGCGACTCGACACGTGGTACTTTCGTGAGATCGGGTAACGGCGGCTCGCCCGTTTCCTGACGCGCCAAATGCGCGAGCATGTCATCGACCGACAAACCCAAGAGCTCCGCGTAACGACGCAAATGACCGCGAGAAAACACCGGCGCGCCGAGGTCAGCAAAGCGATCCGCCTCTAAGGCCTCGATCAAATCGCGGCCGCAATGCAGGCGCTGGGCAACCTGCGCCACGGTCAAGCCAGAGGCGCTACGCGCTGCGACCAAACGTGCGCCCACCGAGATCTCGGTGGTCTCCGTTGAACCTTCTAATCCGCCCTCTTCGGTGCTCATGCGCCTGCCCCCTCGAGGATGTGCCTGTTACCGACTGGCTCGTGGCTCAGGCGTGACCGGTGCAACAGCCACGGCCTGGGCCAACTTATGACCTAATCGTATGCGAGTCCGATCGTTGACGCGACCAGCCAGCTGGCCACAGGCCGCATCAATGTCATCACCCCGGGTACGACGAATGGTGGCCATCAAGCCGCCTCGTAATAATTCGTCGCGAAAAGCCTGTACCACCGCCTGAGGCGAACGCTGATAGCGCGTGCCGGGGAAAGGATTGAAGGGAATGAGATTCAGTTTGGCCGGTCGACCCTTCAAAAGGCGAACGAGCTCGCGCGCATGGGCGCGCTGATCATTGACACCGTCCAACATGACGTATTCAAAGGTCACGCTGCGCCCGTTCTGCTCATCAATGTAATGCCAGCAGGCCTCGAGTAACTCGGCGATGGGGTGCAGACGATTGATAGGCACTAACTCATCGCGCAGCGCATCATTCGGTGCGTGCAAAGAAACCGCCAAAGCGCAATTGACCTCCTCGGCTAATTTATACATCTGAGGCACCAAGCCTGAAGTCGACAGGGTGACTCGACGTCGCGAAATATCAAAGCCGAGATCGTCCATCAAAATCCGGATGGCCGGTACGACTTGGCGAAAGTTCGCGAGTGGTTCACCCATGCCCATAAAAACGACATTGGTGATCGGGCGCTCACCACCTGGCGTAAAGCCCAGCTCACGTTGCGCAAGCCAGACCTGACCAATGATTTCGGCAGCGGTAAGATTGCGATTAAAACCCTGTTGTGCCGTCGAGCAAAATGCACAATCGAGCGCACAACCGACTTGCGAAGAAATGCAAAGCGTTCCCCGCTCCGTCTCTGGGATGAACACCATCTCAAAGGCTTGCGATGCGTCCGCGCGCAAGAGCCACTTACGCGTACCGTCAGCGGAGTCGTGCCGACTTAACACCTCCGGCAAACGCACATCCGCCGTCGTCAAAAGTTGCGCACGAAAATCGCGCGCAAGATCCGTCATCGCGTTGAAGTCGCCCTCGCCACGCTTGTACAACCAGTGCATTAATTGGCGCGCGCGAAAGGGCTTGTTGCCCTGCGCCACGACAAACGCTTCCAACTCCGGCCGCTCGAGCCCGAGAAGATTGGTACGCGCGTCAGTCGAGGCGGGGGCCGTCATGCCTCATGCGTCGCTGCGTGGGCAGATCTCGATGCCACGGAAGAAATACGCGATCTCGGCGGCCGCCGTCTCGGGACCATCCGAACCGTGCACGGTGTTCGCTTCGATGCTCTCGGCGAGATCCGCACGAATCGTACCCGGATCGGCTTTCTTAGGATCGGTTGCGCCCATGATCTCGCGATTTTTGGCGATGGCGTTGTCGCCCTCGAGCACTTGCAACATCACGGGACCCGAGGTCATGTACGTCACGAGGTCGTTGAAGAACGGACGCTCACGATGCACCGCGTAGAAGCCCTCGGCTTCGGCTTTAGACAGGTGAACCATCCGGGCAGCCACAATACGTAGGCCGGCTTGCTCAAAGCGACGGTACACCTCGCCAATCAAATTACGGGCCACACCATCAGGCTTAACAATTGAAAAAGTGCGCTCGAGCGCCATGGCAGTCATCCTTCCGTTGGGTGAATAAAGTAAAGCCCGCTATTGTAACGAGCCGGATAGGCCCCGGGCAAAAACTCAGGCGGTGGAGTCAGGCAGTGGGGTCGACCGTGAAACTCTCGCCACAGCCGCATTCGCCTGTGACATTCGGATTACGGAACTTGAACGCCTCGTTGAGGCCCTGCTTGATGAAATCCACCTCGGTGCCGTCAATCAGGGTCAGACTGTCCGGATCGACAAACACCTTGACCCCACGATCCTCAAACACCTGATCGTCCGCTCTGGCCTCATCGGCGTAGTCGATCACGTAGGCAAACCCCGAGCAACCGGTCTTACGGACCCCCAGCCGCAAGCCCTCGCCATGACCACGGTCCTGCAGGTGACTGCGGACTCGGGCGGCGGCACTATCGGTCAGGGAAATGGCCATCGGCTGTCTCTCAACTCCTTAGCGGTAACGGACGAAGAATACAGCAAGATCAAGCTTGCTTGCAGGCCTGACGCAACGCATCTTCCACCCGCAATAGCCGCCCAAGCTTCTCGGCGGAGATATGGTGGCGTTCGGCCCAGTCGGCAGGCGTGCCCACTTTGAGCGACTCGACCCATTGACCCGGTAAGACCTCGGCGAGCTCATCGAGCACACGCTGCACGTCGGGACATACGAAGGCGCGAAATTCGATCGCGTGGACTTTCCCCGCTACATCGCGCTGGACGTAGCAGCGCACACGACAGCCCTCGCGGATAGAACCGGCCTCGCCCACCTGCCATGGGATGGATCCGCGCGCCGGAGGCTCGCCTGGCTGGTCACGCTTGCGCAGACGGGGCACCACCTCACTGATTGCGCGAGCGGCCTCGAGCGCCTCCTCACGGGTGTTACCGCGACCAAAACTCACTCTCAAGGTCGATTGCGCCCACTCCGGGGCGATGCCCTGCGCCCGCAAGACATAGGACGGCTCACCGCTCGTCGAATCGCAGGCCGCTCCCGTGCTGAGCGCAAGCTGCGGTAAGGCGGCCAGTAAGCTCTCTCCCTGTACGCCCTCTACAGTCAAAGACACTAAGCCTGGTAGCGCGTATAGGGGATGATCATTGAACTGTAAGCCCGCGAGTGCGGCTAAGGCTTGCTTGAATTCTTTGACGAGCGTCTTGAGATGCGCAGTATCGGTCTCACGCAAGGATCTCGCTCGGCGCGCCGCCACCCCCAGCCCGACAATCTGCGCGGTGGGTAGCGTGCCGGGGCGTAGTCCACGCTCTTGACTACCACCGCGCATGAGCGGAACGAGCCAGGGCCGAACTCGCTCAGACACATAGAGCGCACCGATTCCTTTGGGACCGTAAAACTTGTGCGCCGAGATCGATAATAAATCGACCCCCCATTTCCCCGCCTCGATCGGGATCTTGCCGACCGACTGGGCGGCATCACAATGAAAAAAAATGTCGCGCTCGCGACAGAGCGTCGCGAATTGCGCAATATCCTGCACTACGCCTGTCTCGTTGTTGGCATGCATGATCGACACCCACTGGGTATCGGCTCGCAAACGCGACACAAGATCCATGGAACTGATCCGTCCATCGCGCTGCGGCTCAATCCAACTGATGGTATGCCCCTGCTTACTCAAAGATTGCAAGACTTCAAGCACCGCTTTGTGTTCGGTGCGCGAACTGATGCCATGGCGACCAAAATCCGCTCTGCCGCGCGCAAGGCCCTGCAAGGCGAGGTTATTCGCCTCAGTCGCACCAGAGGTAAAAATGATGCCTTGTGGATCCACCCCAATGAGCGCTGCCAGTTCAACCCTCGCCTCCTCAATCGCCTCGGCCGCTGCGCGCCCATACGCATGCGTCACCGCCGAAGGATTGCCGATGCCCGCTGGACTCGCCCAACAGGCTTGCATTGCGGTGATGACCTCAGGGTCCAGCGGCGTGCTCGCCGCATGATCAAGATAAATCATGATGGATCATCCTGTGCTCGGCCGGTCTCGGTCGCGCGTTGGCCGGCCATCCGTCGTTTTTGCTGCACCGCCGTCAAGAAGCCACGCAAAATATTGACCTCGTTTTGATCCATATCCGTGCGACCAAAGAGCCGACGCAATCGCGTCATGAGACTGGTGCCGCCTTGCGTGCGATCACGAAAGCCCACGTCGTTCATGACTTCTTGCAGATGCGCATAGAACTGTTCGATCTGCTCGGCTGTCGCCGGCGGAACAACCGTAGGCGCAGCGGAAATCTTAGTGCCTCGCGCACGCAAGATTTCGTAGCTCACGATCTGTACTGCCATCGCTAAATTCAAGGACGCGTATTCCTCGCTGGTAGGAATACGCAATAACGCGTTCGCCTGAGCCAACTCCTCGTTGGATAACCCCGCGCGTTCGTTACCAAACAAAAAAGCCACGGGACTTTGACGCCCCACATCGTGGGCTCGTTCCGCAGCCTCCTTGACGTCCCAGACGCGGAAATTATGTTCACGCTCGCGCGAGGTCGTCCCGATCACCAAGGCACAATCGGCGATCGCGGCCTCGACTGAATCAACCACCCGGGCGCTGGTCAGCAGATCCGTCGCACCCGAAGCCCGCGCGCTCGCCTCACTGTGCGGAAAGCTTTTCGGTCGGACTAGGACCAAATCCCGCAGCCCCATATTCTTCATCGCACGCGCCACCGCGCCGATGTTGCCGGGGTGAGAGGTTTCCACCAACACGATGCGAATCTGCGCGGGGGGATGAATGTCAGTGGGTGCGGTCATGGCGCGTGATATTCTAGCCCTCTTTCGGTTTCGCTCTTTGACAGCATGCAAGCACTTCTCAATATCGCCGTGCGCGCCGCACGACGCGCCGCAGACGTTATCGTTCGCAGCCTCAATCGCCTCGACTCCTTGGAAGTCACAAGTAAGGGTCGTAATGACTTTGTGACCGAAATCGATCGAACGGCCGAAGCCGAGATCATCCAAATCATTCGTCGGGCCTATCCTGATCACGCCTTCCTCGGTGAGGAAAGCGGCGCCATCGGCGACAGCCCTTTTCAGTGGATCATTGATCCACTCGATGGCACCACCAACTTTCTGCACGGGTTTCCGCAGTTTTCGGTCTCGATTGCCTGCAGTATCCGCGGGCGGATCGAGCATGGCGTGATCTATGACCCCATGCGACAAGAAGTGTTCACAGCCTCCCGGGGCGAGGGGGCGCAACTCGAAAATCGACGTATCCGTGTCACCCAACAGCGAGGATTGGAGGGTGCGTTGATCGGCACAGGTTTCCCCTATCGCGCCAACACCGATCACATTGATGCTTACATGGCGATGCTACGAGATGTCATGCTGAGCACTGCGGGCGTCCGTCGCCCAGGCTCTGCCGCGCTGGATTTGGCCTATGTAGCCGCTGGCCGCACGGATGGTTTCTTTGAGATCGGACTGGGGCCTTGGGACACGGCCGCGGGATCACTCCTGATCGAAGAAGCCGGTGGGATTGTGAGCACGCTCGCGGGCGACGACTATAAACAAGGTGGCAATATCATCGCCGGCACGCCGCGAGTACATACTGCGCTCGTGCAATTATTGGCGCCGCATCTTACCCCTGCACTGAGGGACTGACTCGCTCGTCTTGATCGACGACCGTACAGATCGCTAGATCCGCACCGACATTCACCATCGTGCGCGTCATATCGAGTAATCGATCTGCACCGAGCACGATACCGATCCCTTCAGCGGGCACACCAAAGGTGATCAGCAGGCCGGCAATGATGGGCAAAGAGCCGCCCGGAATACTGGCGACCGCAACCGCGCCGAGCACGGCCAAGACCAGCAACGTCAGCTGTTGAAATAAATCGAGCGGCACGCCAAATACTTGAGCCACAAAGAGTACGACACAACCCTCATAGAGCGCGGTCCCAGCCATGTTCATGGTGGCCCCGAGCGGCAAGACAAACCCCGCTGTCGGTGCGCTCACCCCCAATCCCATCCGCGCAGCCGCCAAAGACGTGGGCAAGGTGGCGCTACTGGAGCTCGTTGAGAACGCGGTGATCATCGCCGGTCGTATCGCCTGCCAAAAATCCTTGACCGATACCTTAGAGAACAGCTTCACCCAAAGACTCATGACACCAAAGAGATGTAGCAGCATGACGGTAATGCAGCCTACGACGAACACACCGAGGGCAATCAAAATATCCCAACCGATCTTGACCACCACGCTGAAAATCATGGCGGGCACCGCATAGGGCGCAAGCTTCAGAGCAAAGCGTACGATGCCGGTCATGAGCTCGGAGATGACCTCCAGTCCATCGTGCAGACGAGCGCGTCGGGTATCGGTCAGGCGCAGCGCCGCCGCCCCCACCAAAATCGAAAATAGAATCAGCGGCAAGACCTCACCGAGTCCGCCTCGATCGAAGCCGGCTACAGCCCCGAGCAAATTACGCGGCATGAACATGTCGACCAAGGTCTGCAAATTCATGTCGGGTTGCTGCGCCTGACGCTCGATGTGCCCGGCCGAGAGCCCACCATACTCTTCGATCAAACGATCTTTGGTCCCCGTATCCAGTGTGGCGCCCGGCTGGACCACGTTCATCATGACAAGACCGAGCGCGACGCCGATCGACATGTTGATCGCAAAGAGACCAAAGGTCTTACCCGCGAGGGGTCCGAGTCGGGATAGGTCACTGAGCTGCGCGACGCCTAAGGCCAGCGAGGCAAAAACCAAAGGCATGACCACGAAGAAGAGCAAGCGCAAAAAGACCTGGCCGAGTGGATCGAGCACCTGCACCGAAAGCCAGCGGGCGGCATCGAGCACCTGGGGAGCGGCCGCACCCACCAATAAGACGAGCGCACCGGCGACTGCGCCGAACACTAGACCCCAAAGAATTCGATTCGCAAGCCTAGGATCAAAATCGGCCATGAGTGAACGCCCCCTTTAGGGTAAGTCGTCGATCGCGAGTTTCTTACGTGGCGGAAATAGGCTCTCTGCGGTCAGACCTGCATCGAGCGCCGACGCACTCGCAATGTAGATAGACGAATAGGTACCGACCAAAATACCGACGACCAACGCGATCGAGAAGCCTTGTAATGCAGGGCCGCCAATCAACAGTAGCGTTAACACCACGATCAACGTCGTGCCGCTCGTCATGATGGTGCGCGAGAGTGTCTGATTAACCGACTGATCGAGCACCTCGGTGGGTGCGAGACGCTTGTTCGCGTCAAAGCGTTCACGAATACGATCAAACACCACCACAGTATCATTCAGCGAATAGCCGATGACCGCCAAGGTCGCGGCAATGACCGACAAATCAAACACCACACCGGTCAGAGCAAAAAAACCAATCACGATGATGGGATCGTGGATTGCCGCCATGATGGCTCCCATCGAGAGCTGCCAGGCGTGAAAACGGATGAAAACGTAAATGAAGATCAGCACCAGTGTGCTCGCAAGCGCCACGATCGCAGAATTGCGCAGCTCCGCGCCGACCTGTGGCCCTACGACATCCACCCGACTGATCACGACCGCCGAATCTTCGCTGCGCAGTACGGCTTCTACTTTGGCTCGAATTTCATCCGCTGTTTGGGTCTCTGGCGGAGGCAGGCGGATCGCCACATCGCGCGAGGAACCAAAGTTTTGGACCTGTACATCCGTAAAGCCATCAGCGGCCATATCGCGCCGCAACCGATCGAGATCCGCCTCAGTCGAAAACTTTGCTTCGATCGTCACCCCACCGGTGAAATCCACGCCGAGGTTCAAGCCTTTAAAAATAATGGCTCCCAAGGAAATCACAAATAGCGCAACCGACAACACGTAAGCACCCTTACGTACGCGCATGAAACCGATTCGACTTTGAGTTTTGAAAAATTCCATCGTGTGTTCCTGCTCGGTGTAACCCTAGCCGATACTCAGATCGCCAGCCGCTCTGGTCGACGGGTTCCGCCATACATGGCCGTCAAGATGGCGCGTCCACCCAGCACCGCCGTAAACATGGAGGTAAGGATGCCAAGTGAGAGCACCACCGCGAAGCCTCGAATGGGTCCTGTACCAAACGCCCACAACACAATGCCCGCGATCAAGGTGGTGATATTCGCATCGGCAATGGCTGAAAAAGCCTTATCAAAACCCTTGGCGATCGCCGTCTGCGGCGTCACCCCGTTTCGCAGCTCTTCGCGAATACGTTCATAGATCAGCACGTTGGCATCGACCGCCATACCGACCGTCAAAATCATACCGGCAATACCCGGCAACGAAAGGGATGCCTTAAATAGCGTCAATAACGCTGCGAGCAGCATGATATTGGCCAACAAAATCACATTCGCGACGACGCCAAAGATCCGGTAATACGTCATCATGAAAACGAACAATAAGGCCATACCGATAGTCAGCGCGGTGATACCCATACGGATATTCTCTTTACCCAACGCCGGGCCGATGACGCGCTCTTCGATTACAAAAATGGGCGCCGCCAAGGCACCCGCGCGTAGCAGCAAAGCCAGATCACGCGCTTCGTTCACACCGAGTCCGGTGATCTGAAACTTATTGGAAAATACGCCTTGAATGGTGGCCGTATTGATGACCACTTCCTCTTTGATGTCGCGCAAGACCTTCTCGCCCGCCACCTCAATCTCTTCGCGTCGTTGCTCGATGAACACGACCCCCATGGGCTTGCCGAGATTACTGCGAGTGGTTCGCAGCATTTCCTCACCCCCGGCGGCATCCAACGTGACCGAGACGCCTGGCCCTTGCTCGGTCGCTGTGGTGACTGCATCAATCAACTGGTCACCAGTCACGATGATGTCGCGCTTGAGTAGCGTCGGCTGTCCCTCACGGGTTTCATATAACTTTGAGCCAAGGGGCGCTCGACCCCGCTGTACCGCCTCGCTAATGCTGTTTTGTGTATCGACGAGTCGGAATTCCAGGGTCGCAACTTTGCCTAAAATATCTTTGACTTCGGCTGAGTTTTGCACACCCGGCAGCTGCACCACGATCCGATCAAGACCCTGGCGTTGGACCACCGGCTCAGCCACACCCAATTCATTGACGCGATTGCGCAAGGTCGTGAGGTTTTGCTGAATAGCATAGTCTTGACGCTCGCGAATAAGCGCGGGCGGCAGAACGACCTGCAACGCACTGCCCGATCCGGTTTCAAGCATCGACACAGTGAGATCCGGCAGAATGCGTCGTACCACATCGCGCGCCGCATCCGCATCGCTCTGCGCCGGCAGGGCAATCCGTAACCCGTTATTGATGACGCTCTCATCGGCAATCACCGCGACATCACCGAACACCACGTTGGCTTGGGTCAGCGCACGACGTAGATCTTGCTCGTAGACCTCAAGAATTTGGTTGACGGCACCGTTGATATCGACTTGGTAGAGCAGATACAAGCCACCACGCAAATCAAGCCCAAGCGGCATCGGACGCAAGCCCAGATTACGGATGATATCCGGCGCGCGCGATGCAAAGGACAACGCGGTGAGATAATCACGCCCTAAGTTTTCATTGACGATATCGCGCGCCTTGAGCTGCTCGGGTACCGCATCAAAGTGCACCATCAAACGCCCTTCGTCCACATAGGCTCGTGAGTACGCAACCTCCTCACCGCGCAGTAGATCGAGTACGGCACGCTCGCCATCCTCAGTCATGACGGAGCGGTCTTTGCGAACCACCTGCAGTGCGGCATCCTCACCGAAGACATTCGGTAACGCGAGAATGGCGCCCGCCACCAGCACCACAGCCACCAACCAATATTTCCAGCGTGCGAACTCGAGCATGGATCAACCTTTGAGCGTACCCTTCGGAACGAGCGAGCTCACCTGAAATTTTTGAACTTTGACACGCACATTTTCCGCGATCTCAAGCGTGACAAAGCCTTCGGAGATGTCGACCACCTTGCCGACGAGTCCACCGGCTGTCAGGACTTCATCGCCATTGGAAAGGTTGCCGAGCATGGCCTGATGCTCTTTGGCTTTTTTCTGCTGAGGACGAATCAGCAGAAAATAAAAAATCACGATAAAGAGCACCATCATCAACAGCGGCGCCAGCTGCCCGCCGGGAGCGGCTCCACCCGCCTGTGCATAGGCCTCGGGAATCAATCCGTTCATCAGCTCATCTCCAAGGGAAAAGTCCACGGGAAAAAGGTGCGCAATTATGCCACAGGCTCAACGGCTGCCCGGCGGGCGAAAAAGTCCGCGGCGAACGCGTCCAAGCGACCCTCGGCGATGGCCTCGCGCAGTTGGCGCATTAAATCAAGGTAAAAATACAGGTTATGGATGGTATTGAGACGCGCCCCCAAGATCTCGTTGCAGCGATCGAGATGCCGCAGGTAGGCGCGGGAATAGTGGCGACAGGTGTAGCAATCGCAAGCTGGATCAATCGGCGACGGGTCGCGTTGGTGACGGGCGTTGCGAATGTTAATCACCCCGGTTGACGTAAAGAGATGGCCATTACGCGCGTGCCGGGTGGGCATCACGCAATCAAACATATCGATCCCCCGCTGCACCGCGCGAACAATGTCCTCGGGCCGTCCCACGCCCATTAAATAGCGCGGACGATCCTGCGGCATTTGCGGCATTAAGGCATCGAGCACCGCTAAGCGTTCGGGCTCGGGCTCGCCGACCGCCAGCCCTCCAACGGCAAGTCCCGGTAAATCTAGCTCCAATAGTGCCTCGAGCGATCTTTGACGTAGATCGGCATACATCCCGCCTTGCACGATGCCAAAAAGATCCCCAGGCGTCTCGGCAGCGTCCGACGAATCCTCACCGTAATACGCGTCGCGACACCGTCGGGCCCAACGCATGGAGCGCAGCATGGACGCCTCGGCCTCGGCATGGGTCGCCGGCCAGGCGGTGCAATCATCAAAGGCCATCGCAATATCCGAGCCCAGTGCGCGCTGCACCCGCATAGAGCGCTCTGGCGTCAGATGTACCTCGCTGCCATCGACAGGCGAGCGAAAACGCACGCCTTCCTCAGTGATTTTCCGCATCTTCGCGAGACTAAAAACCTGAAAGCCGCCCGAGTCGGTGAGAATCGGGCGCGACCAATGCATGAAACCATGGAGCCCACCGAGCTCTGCGATCAACTGTTCGCCCGGTCGCAACATCAGATGGAAGGTGTTGCCGAGAATGATTTCCGCGCCGATCCCAACGAGTTCCTCAGGGGTCATCGCTTTGACCGTGCCATAGGTCCCCACGGGCATGAATGCGGGGGTTTCAAAACTGCCATGACGGGCTTGGACGCGCCCGCGTCTCGCCGCACCGTTTACAGCCAAACATTCGAAAGTCAGTCTCACCCGCCCATCCTCGTGGTCAAAAACATCGCATCGCCATAGCTAAAAAATCGATATTGCTGCGCCACGGCATGTTCATAAGCCGACAAGATACGCTCCCGGCCCGCAAAGGCCGCCACCAACATCAAAAGCGTCGAACGCGGCAAATGAAAGTTGGTCAGCAAAGCATCCACAACCTGCCAACGATGCCCGGGTCGAATAAAGATTCGAGTCTCACCCGACCAGGCCGATAAAACGCTGGGCGCGTCCGAGGATGACGATTGGTCGGCACAGGCGGCCGACTCCAACGCGCGTACCACGGTGGTGCCCACCGCAATCACTCGACCCCCTCGGGCGCGAGCGGCCTCGATACGCTCAATGGTCGCAGCCGGTACCTCGGCCCATTCGGCGTGCATGACATGAGCTTCGATATCCGCGCTTCTGAGCGGCTGAAAAGTCCCGGCGCCCACATGCAAGGTGAGCGTCGTGCGCTCAATGCCGCGCGCGTCCAGCGCAGACAGCAATCCCGCATCGAAGTGAAGGCTGGCCGTCGGAGCCGCCACGGCCCCGGGGTGGCGAGCGAGCACGCTCTGATACCGCTCTCCATCACTCGCGTTGAGTTCCCGATCAATGTACGGCGGCAAGGGTATTTGCCCGTGCGCGGTAAAAAACGCGAGGGCCGGTGCGGGTAATTGCACCCGAAAAAGATCTTCCTCGCGCCCAAGCACCGTCACCACTCCCCCCTCCGTCAGTATCGCTTGGCCGGGTCGAAGAGCTTTGCTCGCGCGCATGTGTAAGAGCGCCTGATCTTGTTCCAGCGCCCGCTCAAGCAGCATCTCAACGACGCCGCCACTGGGTTTACGACCCTTTAGACGCGCGGGGATGACCCGAGTGTCATTAAAAACGAGCAAATCGCCGCGCTGCAACCAGTCTGGAAAGGACTGCATCTGGCTATCGACGTACGCCCTGGGCTCAACCACCAAAAGACGCGAGGCACTCCGCTCGGCTAGGGGGTACTGCGCGATCAGTTCGGGAGGCAGCGCGAACTCAAAGTCGTGGGCGGTCAAGGTCGACATGGACGCGCATGTTAGAACCTATCCCGATATCACGTATACTTACGGCCTTAGCAGTCTCGATAGACACCGGCCGGGATGGCGGAACTGGTAGACGCGCCGGACTCAAAATCCGGTTCTGGCGACAGAGTGTGGGTTCGATTCCCTCTCCCGGCACCAATGATCTATACGCATGAAATATTGCAGTGAATGTGGCAGCAGTGTGGTGCTGCGCGTGCCGGAAGGCGAACATCTGCCTCGGCACGTGTGTCCCGCCTGCCATACGGTCCATTACCAAAATCCCAAGATCGTAGTGGGCTGCGTTCCTGTCGACGAGCAAGGCAAAATATTGATCTGCAAACGCGCGATCGAGCCGCGCCACGGGTTTTGGACCATTCCCGCAGGCTTCATGGAAAACAACGAAAGTCTAGAGCAAGGTGCGGCACGCGAATGCTACGAAGAAGCGCTTGCAGAAGTGGAAATGGGTTCGCTGCTCGCGATCGTCAATATTCTGCACGCGCAGCAGGTACACGTCTTTTTTCGGGCGCGCCTTCTAAATAATCGCTACGGCGCCGGCCCCGAAAGCTTGGAGGTCAAGCTCGTCGACGAAGAGCAGATCCCTTGGGATGAGGTGGCATTTGCCAGCACCGAATATGCCCTACGGGTTTTTCTGGCAGACCGACATGCGGGCCAAGAGACGTATCATATGACGAGCTATGAGCGCCGAGGCTGGCGATCATAAGCGCAGCGCGCTAGAGTCGGCGGGAACTTCATCACGGGGAAGCGCATGACGTTCGTCGTCACTGAAAACTGCATCAAGTGCAAATACATGGATTGTGTGGAAGTGTGTCCGGTCGACTGCTTCCACGAGGGCCCTAATTTTCTGGTCATTGATCCGGATGAGTGCATCGATTGCACGCTTTGCGAGCCGGAGTGCCCAGCTGAGGCCATTTATTCCGAAGACGAGCTGCCGCCAGGCCAAGAAGACTTCAAAGCCCTTAATGCGGAACTGTCGCGTCAATGGCCGGTGCTGACAGAAAAGCGCGAATCACCCGCCGACGCCAAAGATTGGGACGGCAAACCAGGTAAGCGCGAGCTGCTAGAGCGTTAACCCGACCGCGAGGCCAGAACGCCCGTCACGACGGACGCGCTAGCGATCGAGGTTATCGAGACGCTGCGCCAACATCGCCGGAGGCAAGTATCCGCCGAGCAACTCCCCGTCTGGCAGGATAATTGCTGGGGTGCCACGCAGGCCCATTTGCTGGCCGATCTCAAAATCACGCGGCACCTTAGAGGCGCATTTGCGCTTGTCAATGATTTCGCCGCGTTTGGCGCGATCTAGCGCTGCATTACGATTGGGCGAACAGGCGACTGAAACCGCCTTCTCCCAGCCTTCGCTATCGGGGCCCATCCGCGGATACAAGAGATACCGCACCCGAATACCGCGAGCGTTGTAGTCTTTCATCTCCGAATGAAGCTTTCGGCAATAAGTGCAATCGACATCAGTAAAGACTGTGACGGTGTGCTTCGCCTTGCTAGGCCCATAGATCAGCATGTCTTTTTCGGGGATGCTTGCGAGTATCGCCAAACGCTGCTCGCGCCGGCGTGCGTCGGTCACATTGCGCTCGCCCTCCAGATCGTAGAGATCGCCATCAAAGGCATAGCGCCCATCGGCTGTCACGTAAATGATGTCGGCGCCCTGCGTATACTCAAAGATTCCAGGCATCGGAGTCGGCTTAAAATCTTTGGCGGTGCTGCCCGGCCAACGTTCCAGTAAGGCAGTCGAGACCCCCACCGCCGACCCGGACGCGGACTTGGCTGGCGACTTCGAATCCTCGCCACCAGTTTGCGCCTGCACATAATTAAAAAGCGCAAACAGCACGAACAGCACGACAAATCCATGCAATCGATAACGATTTTTCATGGGGTAGATGGTAGCAGAGCGAATCAGCCGCGCGGGTGATGTGCCGCATGCAAGCTCTTTAGTCGCTCCCGCGCCACATGCGTATAAATCTGGGTGGTGGATAAATCGCTATGCCCCAAGAGCATCTGCACCACCCGTAAATCCGCGCCATGATTGAGCAAATGGGTGGCGAAGGCGTGTCGTAGAGTGTGGGGAGAGAGTGACTTCGTGATCCCCACCTGTCGTGCATAACGCTTAATCAGATGCCAAAAAGCCTGTCGGGTCATATGTGCGCCGCGCTGGGTGGGAAACAATTCATCGCAGCGCCGAGGACCCAGAATCTCCCCCCGAGCAGTCTGCAAGAAACGCTGCAAAGACTCGATCGCCGCGGCTCCCAAGGGAACTAATCTTTGTCGATTCCCCTTACCGGTCACGCGCAGGACCCCCTGATTAAGATTGATCTCAGTAAACCGCAGCGTCACAAGCTCCGAGACTCGCACGCCCGTCGCGTATAACACCTCGAGCATCGCTCGATCGCGCAAACCGAGCGGGGTATCGCGCGAAGGGGCTGCGAGCAAACGCTCCACTTCTTCCTCGGTTAAGGACTTCGGCAACCCCCGACCGATGCGAGGGGTCGCAATGTCCACGCTCGGATCGTCCTGACGAGTGCCGTCCCGATGGAGTTGCCGATAAAAACGCCTCAAAGACGACAATTGACGCGCCGTAGAGCGCGGTTTTGCCCCCTGCGCGACACGCTCGGCCATGAACGCCAGCACATCGGCGCGCGTTGCATCCTGTAGGCTTTTCTTCTGGGAGGCCAGCCACCGTTGCAAGAGCAGGAGATCTGCGCGGTAGGCCGCCAGCGTGTGCGCCGATAAGCCGCGCTCCATCCACAGCACGTCGAGAAAACGACTGATCAGCGGATCGATATCAGGTGGCGCGGCGGTCATGATGAAGGGCTGGCGACAATGTCGGTCGGTGATTGACTTTCATAGTAGGGACTACAAGGATACCGCGCTCAAGATGTCGCAGAAGATGCCACCGCTTAGCCACCACTCCGCTGGTGAAGACCCGCTGGGCCTGCTGAAGAGAGTGGTCTACGGCAGCTATGCCTGGGCGGTATTCACGATCGTTGCGTTGTGGACGCTACTGGGCTTGATCCTGATCCCTGGGATGCATCGACGTCGTCGACTGGCCGCGGTCGCCTCACGTGGCATTTTGCGGATGCTCGGCATGCCCTTGCAGATCGTTGGTCGCGAGCATCTGCCTAATCGTCAATGTGTCGTGGCGGCTAACCATGCGAGCTACATCGATGCGCTGGTGATCAAAGCTGTGTTGCCCGAACAATTCGCCTATGTAGTCAAACGCGAGATGGCCGAGGTGCCGCTCGCAGGCTTGCTACTGCGTCGACTCGGTACGCAGTTCGTCGAGCGCTTTAATCGCCACCGCGGAGCCTTGGATACCCGTCGCGTACTACGTACCGCCTCGAACGGGGAATCGCTGCTGTTTTTTCCAGAAGGGACCTTTGAAGCAGAACCCGGACTCCTGCGCTTTCATACGGGTGCGTTTAAAAGCGCGGTACACGCTCGCTGCCCCGTGGTTCCTTGCATCATCCGAGGCACTCGGGACATCCTGCCCACTCCGCGTTTCTTCCCACAGCCGGGTCGAATCGAGGTCATACTGCTTGAGCCCGTGACCATTGAGGCCGGTAAGGAGGAAGAAAACTCGGCCAGAGCACTGCGCGATATCACGCGCCAGCGCATCCTTGAGCATCTCGGAGAGCCCGACCGAGCGTGACGAAAACCGGCCTAAAGAAAACCCGCGCTTAAGGATGCGAGGTGGCAGGGCCTTGGCTACACTTCGAAGTTCCTGTGACGATGTTGTGATCCAAGGACCCTCCCCATGAGCGAATCTGTAGTTCTCCTCTCGGCACGTCGAACCCCGATCGGTGCATTCCAAGGCGCGCTGTCATCGGTGAGTGCGACGGCCCTTGGCAGCGCGGCGATTGCCGCTGCGATTGAATCGGCGAAGCTCACGCCGAGCGATATCGATGAAGTCATCATGGGTTGCGTGTTGCCCGCGGGGCTCGGACAAGCGCCGGCTCGACAAGCGGCGATCGGCGCAGGTATTCCGACGGCCACCCCCTCAACGACGATCAATAAAATGTGTGGCTCGGGTCTGAAAGCCATCATGATGGCCGCGGATCAGCTGCGTGCCGGTGATACCGACGTTGCGGTAGCGGGTGGACTGGAGTCCATGAGCAACGCGCCCTACCTTCTTTTGAAAGCGCGCAGCGGCTATCGCATGGGCCACGGCGAAGTTCTGGATCACATGTTTTACGATGGTCTGCAGAGCCCTTGGGATGGGCAACTCATGGGTTGCTTTGCCGAAAACACGGCGGATCGCTACCAATTTAGCCGCCAATCCCAAGACGAATTTGCCACCGAGTCAGTACGTCGGGCTCTGGCTGCTGTGGAATCCGGTGCGTTCACCCAAGAAATCGTGCCGGTCACGATCAAAACTCGTAAAGGCGAGAGTGTGCTTGAGCGGGATGAGACACCCTTTACCTGCAACATTGAAAAAATCCCACAACTGAAAGCGGCGTTCCGCAAAGACGGCACGGTCACCGCAGCAAGCTCATCCTCAATTTCCGATGGTGCGGCGGCAGTGGTCTTAGCCCGTGAGTCGGTGGCGGCGAGCCGTGGCTTGCAGCCACTCGCCCGTATCGTCGCCTATGCCAGCCACTCGCAAGAACCCGAGTGGTTCACCATTGCACCCGTGGGCGCGATTCAAAAAGTACTCGAGAAAAGCGGTTGGTCAGCGGCAGAGGTTGATCTCTTTGAAGTCAATGAAGCCTTTGCCACGGTCGCGATGGCCGCTGCGCATGATATCGGTATCCCACGCGACAAGCTGAACGTGAACGGCGGTGCATGCGCTCTGGGTCATCCGGTCGGTGCCACGGGCGCACGTATTGTTGCGACCCTCGCTCACGCCCTGAAAGCGCGCGGTTTGCGTCGGGGGATTGCAGCGCTCTGTATCGGCGGAGGCGAAGCGACGGCCATCGCCCTTGAGATGCTGTGAGAGGCTCTAAGCCGTCTCATACAGCCATTGTGATCTGCAATCGATAACGATAAGGGGAAGAGCGAATGTCGAGCGACATTGAGCGCGATGTCATGGAATACGACGTGGTGATTGTGGGGGGTGGCCCTGGGGGTCTCGCCTGCGCCATCCGTCTCAAACAAATCAATGCCGACCTCAATGTCTGCGTATTGGAGAAAGCCTCGGAAATCGGTGCGCACTCTCTCTCCGGTGCAGTCCTTGAGCCCGGGCCGCTTGACACCCTCATGCCCACCTGGCGCGAACGCGCGCCAGCGATCTGCGTACCTGCCAAGCGCGATGAGTTTGCGCTACTGACTGCCACCGGCCAATGGCGTCTACCCGTACCGCCGCAGCAGCATAATCACGGCAATCTCATCGTATCGCTCGGTCAATTGATGCCGCTGCTCGCCCAAGAGGCCGAGTCCTTAGGGGTCGATGTATTCGCTGGATTTGCAGCTGCCAAGCCGCTACTCGGCGAGGATGGCGCTGTGATCGGCGTACAGATTGGCGACATGGGAATCGAAAAATCAGGCGAACCCGGCCCTAATTTCGCACCAGGTCCGCAGGTGTTAGCCAAAACGACCATCCTCGCTGAAGGCTGCCGCGGCAGCGTCTCGAAGCAGCTGATCAAAGAATTTTCACTAGATGCCGATTGCGATCCGCAAACATACGGTCTCGGATTCAAAGAATTGTGGCAGCTACCCCCAGGGCGTACGGAGCCGGGCCTCATTCAGCACAGTATTGGCTGGCCTCTTGATACCCATACTTACGGCGGGAGCTTTCTTTATCATCTGAATGACGATCGGGTGTATGTCGGCTATGTGGTGGGCCTTGACTACCAAGACCCCCGATTGAAGCCGTTCGAGGCTTTCCAACAATTTAAGCATCATCCGAGTATCAAACGTCTGCTGGAAGGCGGCGAGATCGTCGCGGCTGGAGCGCGCACCATCGCCGCCGGTGGCTGGCAATCGCTACCGAAGATGGAGATGCCGGGTGCGATGTTGATTGGGGACTCCGCAGGTACGCTCAATGTCGCCAAAATCAAAGGCATCCACCAAGCGATACGCTCTGGCATGCTCGCGGCTGAGCACCTTGTCGAAACGGGTTCTCCGGTTGGCTTTGATGCGAAATGGCGTGCCTCGGCAGGCGGTCAGGAACTCAAAGCGGTGCGCAATATCAAACCTGGCTTCAAGCGAGGTCTGTGGTTTGCCCTATTGAATGGCGCACTGGAGACGGCGCTACGCGGGCGTACCCCATGGACTCTGCGTAATCGTGCGGCCTATGCAGAAACTCGCCAACTCAAAGAATTCGAATCACCAGACCGTCAGTGGATAGAACGCGAATTACCGCCGCGCGATCGACTGGCATCGGTTTTTTACGCCAACAATTCCCATGAGGAAAATCAACCCATACACCTCAAGGTACGCGAACCCGATCTATGCGCGACTCGCTGCGCTGAGGAATATGGCAATCCCTGTCAAAATTTCTGCCCTGCCAATGTGTATGAAATGGTAGAGGATGGTGTGGGCGGCAAACGGCTACAGATTAATTCTGCGAACTGCGTGCACTGTAAAGCCTGTGATATCAAAGACCCCTACCAGGTGATTGACTGGACGACTCCCGAAGGTGGTTCGGGGCCGATTTACCAATCGCTCTAAGCGCACTCGACGGTCGCGTAACCCATCATCGCTATGGCAGCTGAGCACTCACCCGAGCAGCCTCTCTGGCAGCCAAGCGCTGAGCGCCAAGCGCGCAGCCACCTGTATCGATTTATGGAGTGTCTGCGAGCCCGGCAAGGTCGTGAATTCAAAGATTATGCCGAGTTGCATCGATGGTCGATCGACGAGCCGGATCGGTTCTGGTTCGAAGTCGCGCACTTCACTCACGTGCTTGCTGATTGGGCGGATGCACCCGTGCTACAGCACGGAGAGCGCCTACCAGGCGCCAAATGGTTTCCGGGCGCGCGGCTCAATTACGCTGAGAATTTGCTCAGGCACGATGACGATCACCCAGCCCTAATCGCCTGCGATGAACAAGGCCATGAGCGCACGCTCTCACATCGACAATTGCGCCAAGAAGTCGCGCGTATCGCTGCGGGTATGCGTGCTGCAGGACTCCAGCCCGGCGATCGGGTCGCCGCTTTTCTACCGAACCTCGCCGAGACGGTGGTGGCCATGTTAGCTGCGAGCAGTATCGGCGCCATTTGGTCATCCTGCTCCCCTGACTTCGGCTTGCGCGGCGTCATCGATCGGTTTGGTCAGATTGAGCCAACGATGTTGCTGGCCGTGGATGGCTATCGTTATGCCGGCAAACGGATTGACTCACGTGCCGCGGTCGAGAATATGTTGACGCAACTGCCCTCAGTGCGTCAGGTGCTGATCATCCCCTTGCTCGACCCCACCGCTGAGCTCGACCCCTGGATCGAGAGTCTCTCAAACGACGGACGACAGAGTATCCCTTGGCAAAACTTTGGTAACGCACAAGCCAAGCTCGAATTTAATCGCCTGCCCTTTGATCATCCGCTCTTCATTCTGTATTCCTCAGGCACCACCGGAGTACCAAAATGTATCGTGCACGCCGCAGGCGGCGCGCTACTTATGCATCTCAAAGAACATCAGTTGCACGCGGATCTGCAGCGCGATGACCGATTTGTTCTATTTCACCACCTGTGGTTGGATGATGTGGAATTGGTTGGTGAGTGCTCTGGCGAGTGGAGCGGCGCTCGTGCTCTTTGACGGCTCGCCCTTCCATCCAGATGAGGGGGTGCTTTGGCGCATGGCAGAATCTTTAGGCGTCACGCATTTCGGCACGAGCCCCAAGTACCTGGCAAGCTTGGAGAAAGCGGGTTTCCACCCTGCTCAAGAAGTCGCCCTACCCGCCTTGAGAATGCTGCTCAGCACAGGCTCTCCGCTGCCCGCTTCGAGCTTTCATTTCGTCTATGAATCGATTAAGCGCGATGTCCATCTGGCCTCGATATCAGGCGGAACCGATTTACTCGGCTGCTTTATCATCGGCGATCCGCTCGCGCCCGTGTACGCCGGCGAACTACAGTGCGCCGCCCTCGGCATGGCGGTGGATGTAGTGGATGCAGACGGTCAATCTTTGCCTCCAGGTGAGAAAGGCGAACTGGTCTGCCGACAAAGCTTTCCCTCCGTCCCCCTTGGATTTTGGAATGATACGGACGGAACCCGTCTTCACCGCGCTTACTTTGCACACTATCCGGGGCTCTGGCATCACGGCGATTACGCCGAGCGCACGGTGCATGGGGGCTACCTCATTCATGGCCGTTCGGATGCGGTCTTGAACCCAGGTGGTGTGCGAATCGGTACGGCGGAAATCTATCGAGTGGTCGATACGCTCCCAGAAATATTGGAGTCGGTCTGTGTCGGGCAGCGCTGGCAAGATGATGTTCGGGTGGTGCTGTTTGTCAAACTACGACCTGGTCTTGCGCTCAATGATTCGCTGCAAGCGACGATCCGTCAAAGTATCCGCGAACAAACGAGCCCACGACACGTACCTTCCAAGATATTAGCGGTCAATGACATCCCACGAACCTTGAGCGGAAAAATTGTGGAACTCGCAGTGAGCGATGTCATTCATGGTCGAGTTGTCGCGCGCACGGATGCCCTTGCGAACCCCGCTGCGCTCGAAGAATTTCGTAACCGCCCAGAACTCGCCTCTTAACACCCGCACCCACCGTGACCGCACCCACCGTCTCCGCATCCACCGCGCACGCGATCACGCTCCCTGAGCGCTATGCTGCCGCGCTCACGGGTAACCATACCGCTGACCCTCATCAAAGCCTCGCGCTCGACTCACTCGAACGCCTACGCCGCGAGCTCACTGAACAGCGAGACTCAGCAAGCCGCGTTAACTGGCTGCGCACTTTGCTCACACGTCGACGGCGTCATCGATCCCCACTTCAAGGCGTCTATCTTTGGGGAGGTGTCGGTCGCGGAAAAACCTGGTTGATGGATTTGTTTTTTGACTCTCTGCAAGAAACACCGAAAATTCGTGCGCATTTCCATCGCTTTATGCAGAGTGTCCACGCCGAGCTTAAGACACAGCAACAGCAAGCCGACCCCTTAGCCATCGTCGCGGAATCGCTGGCTCGTCGGGCCGATGTCATCTGTCTGGATGAGCTCTATGTTAGCGATATCGCCGATGCGATGCTGCTAGGCGGTCTCTTTGAACATCTATTAGCCTGCGGAACTGCATTGGTCTTTACATCCAATTTACCGCCCGCCAGTCTTTATCGCGACGGCTTGCAACGACAACGATTTTTACCGGCGATCGCCCTGCTCGAGCAGCATTGTCAGGTGGTCTGCGTCGACGGTCCGATCGACTATCGCTTACGCCATCTCATTCGACGACCGGTGTATCTTTTGGGTACCGGATCCGACTGCGATGAGCCCCTACGCGCTTTTTTTAATGACCTCAGCGATGGTGACGGTCGATACGATGTCGCCGTGCAGGTCGAAGGTCGCAGTATCCCCTGTCGCGCACTCGCCGATACCGTGGCTTGGTTTAATTTTTCTGCACTCTGCGAGGGCCCTCGTAGCCAGAACGACTATGTGAGCCTCGCGAAAGAATTCCAAACGATTCTGTTATCGGATGTACCGGTCATGAGCATGCAGGATGAGAATGCTGCTCGACGATTCATCGCACTGGTGGATGAATTTTATGATCGACGCGTCAATCTGATCCTCTCGGCGGCAGCCGAGCCGAGTCAACTTTACCGAGGCGAACGTTTGAAGTTTGAATTTGAACGGACCGCAAGCCGTCTAATCGAAATGCAAAGCGAAAGTTATCTCGCTAGCGAACACCTGGCGTAATCAAAAAAACTCAATTAACGACCGTCGATCCCGGCGGCATATCGAGAGCGGGCGCAAAGATTTGCTCGACATCGACGGGGTCAAAGTGCCACGGCCGATGACAGAATTCACAGGTAATATCGATACCCCCACGCTCCGCCAGTAAATCACGGCACTCGGCCTCACCCAATACTTTCAGCATGCCTTGCACTCGTTCGAGACTACATCGGCATTGGAAGCTCACAGCCTGCGCATCAAATAGACGAAGATCTACGCCCACGACCGCGCGCTGCAAAATATCGGGGACTCGCCGGGCCAGCAATTCATCGGCACCAATACTCGCCATACTCACGCGGGCAGCCGCTAGTCTCGCCGTCGGATCGTTGGTTACCTCACGGGTCAACGGCAGCCGTTGCACCAGTAAGCCCGCTGTGCCCATCTCATCCGCTGTCAAACGCACGGCAGTCTGCAGTTGTTCGGATGAATCAAAATAATGCTCTAGGGACTCTGCTAATGTCTGCCCGGTCAGCGCGACAATGCCCTGATAGGTGGGCGTACGCGCGGATTCAATAGACACCACAATTCGACCATCACCTGCCAACTCTCGAAAGCCGTGTTCGGACTCGACCCGCTCAGCCTTGAAGCGTGCCACGGCACGTAACCGAAAATCGTGGGTACATTGCGCCACTAATAGGCTGACCGGCCCGTCTCCCTGCAGCTGTAAGGTGAGCTCACCCTCAAATTTCAAGCTGGCTGCCAACAGCACCGCGGCGGTAGCCACTTCGCCCAAGAGCTGCCGTACCGGTGGCGGGTAATCCGCATATTCACGCAGTGCGAGCCACGCAGGACCCAGGCGCACAAACTCGCCTCGCAAGGCCTCGCCCTCGACGGTAAATCGACGGACGCAGTCAACTTCAAACATCAGCCCGCAAGCTTTTTCTTGAGGAGTTCGTTGAGCTGAGCTGGATTGGCTTTACCTTGTGTGGCCTTCATGACTTGACCCACAAAGAAACCAAAAAGCTTATCTTTGCCGCTGCGATAATCGGCCAGCTGCTGAGGGTTGCGATTCATCACGTCGTCTATGGCTGCTTCGATTGCCGACGTATCGGTGATCTGACGTAACCCGCGCTGCTCAATAATGGCATCGGCGCTATCGCCGGATTGCCACATCGCCTCAAAGACTTCTTTCGCGATCTTGCCCGAAATGGTCGCATCAACGATGCGACGAATGAGTCCCGCTAACGCCGCCGTATCGACCCGCGTATGCTCGATGTCCAACCCGTCCTTGTTGAGGAAGCCCGACAGATCGCCCATGACCCAGTTGGCGCACAACTTCGGCTCGCTGCCGACTTCGCGGACCACCTGCTCATAGAATTCTGCGAGCTCACGACTGGCGGTCAGCACGCCTGCGTCATACTCCGACAAACCATAATCGCGCACAAAACGCGCAGCTTTATCGTCGGGCAATTCTGGTAAAGCCGCTCGCACTGCCTCGATATAGTCCGACTCGAGCACCACGGGTAACAAGTCTGGGTCCGGAAAATAGCGGTAATCGTTCGCTTCTTCTTTGGAGCGCATCGAACGCGTCTCACCCTTATCCGGGTCATAGAGTCGCGTTTCCTGGACCACCTTCCCGCCACCTTCGATCACATCAATCTGGCGAGCGATCTCATAGTTGATGGCTTTTTCAACGTAACGAAACGAATTGAGGTTCTTGATTTCGGCTCGCGTACCAAAGCGATCACTGCCCTTGGGGCGGATCGATACGTTGGCATCACACCGGAACGAACCCTCTTGCATGTTGCCATCACAGATATCGAGATAACGCACCAGCGTGTGAACCTTTTTCATGTACGCCACCGCTTCTTTCGCGGAGCGCAAATCCGGCTCACTAACGATCTCGATTAGGGGGGTGCCTGCGCGATTCAGATCAATCCCCGTCAATCCTGGCAGCCCCTCATGTAAGGACTTACCCGCGTCTTCTTCGAGATGTGCGCGCGTAATCCCGACTCGCTTGTGTGTGCCGTCGTCCAACAAAATATCGAGCGTCCCTTCGGCCACGATCGGCAACTCGTACTGGCTGATCTGATACCCCTTGGGCAGATCCGGGTAGAAGTAATTTTTTCGCGCAAACACAGAATACGGGGCAATCTTTGCGCCGATCGCCAAACCAAATCGCACCGCCATCCGGACCGCTTCGCCATTGAGCACCGGCAGCACACCGGGATAACCCAAATCCACGAGGTTGGCTTGCGTATTCGGCTCGGCGCCGTAGGCCGTCGCCGAACCCGAGAATATCTTTGAGCGCGTGGCCAACTGCGCGTGGATCTCAAGGCCAATGACCGTTTCCCACTCCATGACAGCGACCTCAGGCGAATGCCGCAGGGCGTTCAAGATGCCATGCGGTCTCTTGCTGGTAGCGATGAGCGATATTCAGCATGCGGGCCTCTGAAAAATGAGGCCCGATCAATTGCAAGCCCACGGGCAAACCCTCGGCAAAGCCACACGGTAAAGACATAGCGGGTAAACCAGCCAAATTGGCACCAATGGTGTAGATGTCGTTCAAGTACATCGTGATCGGATCGTCGCTCTTAGCGCCCAACCCAAACGCCGTGGTGGGCGCGGTGGGCCCGATCAGCATATCGACCTCTGAGAACGCGCGAGCGAAATCCGCACTAATGAGTTGACGAACTTGTTGTGCCTTGAGGTAGTACGCATCGTAGTAACCGGCCGAGAGTACGTAGGTCCCGGTCATGATACGGCGCTTAACCTCTGCGCCAAAACCTTCACCGCGCGAACGGCGATAAAGATCTGCGAGATTTTTTGGATTCTCGCAACGGTGCCCAAAGCGAACCCCGTCAAACCGCGCGAGATTTGACGAGCACTCCGCTGGCGCGACGACATAATAGGTCGGCACGGAGAGCGGCAGATTGGGGCAGCTGATCTCTTTAACTTTGGCGCCTAATTTCTGATAAACGGCGATTGCTTCGCGCACCCGCGCTTCGCACCCCGTATCGAGACCTTTATCAAAGAATTCGGTGACGACTCCGAGTGTTAAGCCCTCAAGAGAGTCATTCAGAGTCGCGGTGTAATCGGGGACAGGCTGATCAACGCTGGTCGAATCTCGAGGATCAAAGCCTGACATCGGCCCGAGCAATAAGGCGGCATCCTCCGCGCTGACGGTAATCAGCCCTGCCTGATCAAGACTCGAAGCAAAAGCAATCATGCCGTAGCGACTCGCTCGCCCATAAGTGGGCTTGACCCCAGTCACGCCGCAGAGTGCCGCCGGCTGACGGATCGA
>RFOD01000024.1 GCA_009926865.1 Gammaproteobacteria bacterium
ACGCCCTTACCGAGCTGAGTGGTCACAAAGGGAATCTTGGTCTTATCAATGAATTGCAGCAGCATGCGACGGGTCATGGTGCGGTTCGCCCCGGCGCCAATCACAAGGAGAGGCGCTCGCGCTTGCTCAAGGCGGGCTACAGCTGCACGAATCGCTTTTTCTTCGGGCACAGGTCGTCGCACGACACTACGAGCGAGCGGCTGCGCACTCACTTCTTCGGCTGCGATATCTTCAGGCAACTCAAGATGAGCCGCGCCAGGCTTCTCCTCTTCAGCCAACCGAAACGCCTCACGCACTCGCGAAGGGATATTTTCGCCCGAGGCGATCTGATGAGTGTATTTCGTGATGGGTCGCATCATGTCGACCACATCTAAAATTTGGAACCGTCCTTGCTTCGATTTTTTGATCGGCTTTTGACCTGTGATCATCACCATCGGCATGCCACCGAGTTGGGCGTAGGCTGCTGCGGTCACAAAGTTGGTGGCACCCGGGCCTAAGGTCGCCAGACACACGCCCGCTTTACCGGTATGTCGGCCATACGTGGAGGCCATGAAGCCCGCACCCTGTTCATGTCGAGTCAGGATCAACTTGATCTTTTTGGAGCGCGAGAGGCTATCGAGAAAATCGAGATTTTCCTCACCTGGCACACCAAACACGTACTCCACGCCCTCCTGCTCAAGGCAGGCAATCATCACATCCGATGCTCGACTCATATATCCCCCCCCGACTCACAGGCCGCAAAACGTCAAATTCTTGTCGTTCGGCAGTATCAGTGCGTACTCTAGTGCGGTCAAGGCAAGGACAAACGACGTAAAATAACGGTCATGAATTTTATCGATCGCTTACATACCGAGATCTTGAGCTGGGGCCTGCCAGAATGGGCCGATTCGCTGCTTGCCTTGGCGATTTTGTTGCTCGCGGCGTCACTCGCGGATCGGGTGACGCGGCGAGGATTATTACAGTTCATCCGTAGGACGGTCCTCGCGACTCCCAATCGCTTCGAGGAAGCGCTACTCGATATGGGCGTAATTAGTCGTATCGCGCATGTGGTACCCGCCTTGGTGATCTATCTCGGCATCCCGCAAGTACCGGGACTCGCAGAATCGATCGTCACCGTGACGCGCAATGTCGCAAGCGCCTACATGATTTTGACTATTGCGTTAGCAGCCGGCGCTTTGCTCGGTGCGATCGACAATGTCTACGAAAGACTCGACCCTGAGCGGGCAAGACAAAAGCCGATTAAAGGCTATTTGCAGCTGATCAAAATCATTGTCTATATCGTCGCAATTATTCTTGGCATTGCCGTACTTATTGATCGCTCACCGCTGCTCTTGCTCTCCGGGCTCGGCGCCATGACGGCCGTCGTGATGCTCGTCTTCAAAGATACGATCTTGTCATTTGTGGCGGCGGTGCAGCTCTCGAGCAACGATATGCTGCGAGAGTCGGCGATTGGCTCGAAATGCCTTCGCTCAATGCCGATGGCGATGTCATCGATATCGCGTTGCATACCGTCAAGGTCCAAAACTGGGATAAGACCATCACCACGATCCCGACCTGGCGCCTGATCAACGAACCTTTCAAAAATTGGCGCGGGATGAGCGAGTCGGGTGGGCGACGTATCAAGCGTTCACTCTATATCGATCAAACATCCGTACGATTTCTGACCGAGGAGGAACGCCAGCGTTTACGACGGTTTGCGCTGATTGATGACTACCTCGAGCGCAAGCGAGCGCAACTTGAAGCCTATAATGAAGTGCTGCTGAGTGAGGGTAAGGATCCCGTCAACACTCGCCGCGTGACCAATCTCGGCACGTTCCGCGCTTATATCGCCGAATATCTACGTGCCCATCCCGGTGTCCATCAGGGCATGACTTTGATGGTGCGCCAGCTACAACCGGGCGCCACGGGTCTACCGCTTGAAATCTACTGCTTCACCAATACCACTGAATGGGTGGCTTACGAGGGTATCCAGGCCGATATCTTTGACCATCTCTACGCGATCGTGCGTGAGTTTGATCTTCGGGTATTCCAAGAGCCGACCGGACAAGATCTACGCGCTTGGCGCGCAGAGTCTGTTAAGCCTGAGGCTTGATGCCGGAAATCATGTACCACACCACATGCACAGGCCCCGGTGTGCTCGTGAAACGCGGTATCGCGGTGGGGTCTGCCTGACGGACCGAAGGTTGATAACCCGCACAGACCTCCGCAAACCCTGCTTGCGCAGCGAGACCCGCAAAATCAGTTTTTTGCGCGCCGATCCAAAAAGGCTCGTTGTTGTGCACGGATTCGAACCAGCCGCGCACCCGATTCCACGCTGACGCATCGAAACGCAAAGGCACCTCGAGATGAATCATCACGCCACCGGGGCGTAATAAGCGCCAACACTCTCGCATGATTGCAGGCGCCGCTTTCGCAGAGGTCTCATGTAGCACAGCGGAAGAGACCACCATATCGAAATAACCATCGGCGAAATCAGTGCGTTCCGCACTTTGCTGAGAGTAGTGAATTGAGACGCCGAGCGACGCAGAGCGCGCTCGTGCATAACGCAGTAGCGCCGCACCCACATCGACCCCGTGCACCTCGGCATGCGGAAAATTTTGCGCCAAGGCGACGGTGCTATGTCCCACCGTACACCCCAAATCGAGAATCCGCTTCGGCGGGTTTTCGGCGTTCATTGACTCAAAACGATCAAAGAAATGCTGCGCAATCGTGTGCCCGCGTAGATCGTTCATGGCGCCGCCATTGCGCCCCATGTGATAGAGCGCAGCCGCTTTATCAAAGATCGCGCCCTGACGCAGATCGCCCTCACCTTGATCGGCGTGGTAGCCACCGGGCATGCGATGGATATCGACCGCCGTCAAGTAACGAGGGGCTTTGAACTCAGGATTAATCCGCACTGAGCCGAGCGCGGCGTTTGCCGCCTCAATCCGCTGCAACTCAGGCAAAGAGTGATCGACGCTCTCGGTCACACTCCGCCACATTTCATCCTGTGCCGCGACCATCAAGGTTTGCCAAGCTCGATAGGCGGGAACGGTACCGAGATTTTTCTCAAGCTCACGATACTCCGTGGCCGCATCACGCCCCGACTGCGCCATTTGCGGGGCCACCTTCTCATCAATGAGCGTGCGCCATCGCGGTTCGAGCTGGCGCATCAGAAAATTCTTGAACGCCACGACGTGCGCGTGACGGGCTGCCTCATCATGTCGGGTAAACGGCATCATGGGGTGCGCCCGTGAAGGATCGCCCGCTTGCGTCACGCTCAAATCTGTCGCGAATTCTGTCTTCGGCATCGTTTTTGGCATCGTGCTCATGAATCACCTCGCTGTGAATCCTGCCACAAGGCGCGAATTCGCTGCTCATCCTGCAAGAGCCCATCGGCATCCTCAACCACACTGTGCATCACGCGGGCGATTAAGGCTTCACCCTCGGCGATACGCTCAGCGACGACCTCAGGCGAAGGGACATGCGACTCCACCGAGAGGGGTGTCGGCGCGTGTCCCGCTTCAGCGAGGCGCTCATGGGTATCGAGTCGCGTACGGAGCACGTTCACCTCTTCAGTCAACGCGGCCACCATCCGCAGCAGCATGGCGATATCAGGCTGTGAGCCATGAATGCGAGCCGTCGCGCCCGGTTCAAAAATGAGTCCTTCACTCTCAGGGCTGGAGTCGTTTCGGTCGGTCGTCATAGCGATCTCGGTACGCCGGAGCCCGTCGTCGCCAAGGATTGCTCGGTGAGACGATAAAAATATATGGGGATCAGCGAAAGTCCAAAATAGAGCGCGGGCAGAAACGCGGCGCTGTATCGAATGCCATCGACGGCCTCGATGGTTTGCACCTGCGCGGCCGACTGAAAGCCGAACCACGCGTAGCCGAGACCCAGCAGCGTCGGCGCAAAACTCGCCGCGACTTTCTCCACAATACTGTAGAGCCCCGCGAAGACGCCCTCTCGGCGAACGCCATTCAAGCGATAGTCATACTCGATGGTATCGGGCAGCATCGACTGGCCCATCAATAAAATGCCACTGAGTGCAAACCCTTTGAAGGCCGCACGCAAGGCAAATATCCAAAATGCCTCGTCCGGGCCTGCGAGCAGCCAACTGAGTGACACAAAAACCAATACTAGGGTCGAAAGCATGTAGGTCTGGCGCTTTTCCAAGATCTCAGTGACGCGTGTCCAAATCGGGATCGTAAGCGTCTGCACGATGAAAGCGATCACCGTGTAATACAACATCCAGGCGCCGGGATTTTCTTTGTCGAGGACATACCGGATCACAAAAATCGTCATCGCCGTGATGGTGAATAAACCAAAAAGCTGCGTGAATTTCGCGCCTAACAGCGCAAGAAACGGTCGGTTCGCAAGCCCTGTCCGTAGCTGCTCACCAAAGCTCATTGACGATCGCTCAACGCTTAGTTGTCGTCCGCCTGCAGTGCCAAAAAATGGCCAGGCCATAAAGATAAAGACCCCGGCCGCAACGAATAAACTCATGCGCGCATAGCCTTCGGCACCCCCGCCGAGTATTTCCGCCAAGCGTTGCGCCCCGGTGCCCAATACCGTCCCGATGCCGATAAAAAGCACACGCCAACGAAACATCCGCGTTCGCGCCTTGTAATCCTCTTCGAGCTCAGAGGGCATCGCCATATAGGGCACGTTGAAGATAGTGTAGCCCGTCCCCACCACCGCGAGCGATAAGGTGATCAACACCAAAGAATCGCCAACTGGGGTGAGTGCGCTCGTAAAATAGGCCAGTAATCCCAGAGCAGACACCGCGCCACCCAGGATGAGATACGGCCGACGACGCCCCCAACGCGAACGAGTCCGATCACTGATCAGACCCATCAAAGGATTGGCAACCCAATCCCAAAGCTTCGCGACGAAGAGTAAGAGCGACGCGGTCGCGATTGGCACCGAGAGCACTGACGTCAGATAGTAAAGCTGCAAGGCCGCGAAACTATTCAGCAACAGTGCCGCCCCTAAGGTGCCGACTCCCCAGCCCACGTGCACCCGGCCCGACTTAGTGGATGTTGACATGCCATACCCCCTTGTTATGGGTTATAGCCGAATCTGGTCACGCGTGCGTATCGGACTCGATCAGAATATGCGAAGGCGTTAGCCTGACGGTCTTTCAGAGGTTTGTTGCAGGGGGGGTCGAACCATGATTACGCGACGTCATGCCATGGGTTGGGGAGCGATGGCTTTAGGCACTGCAAGCTTAAGTGCAGCGAGCCTTCGTACGGCGACTGCCGGCACCACCCCTGCAGCGGATTTTACCGACCCCGTGCTCGCTCTGCGCACCCACGTGAAGATGGTCGGGAGCCTTGGTCGTGAAGTGATCTGTTCTTTCATGCGGTTAAACATTTATGCCGATCTTGGGGAAGGTAACTTCGTCCCCTTTTTCACCATGAATAATATTTTGGTGGACTACTGGGAACCCAAAGAAGACAACCATCATGAGATGCGAAAATTCGAGGTCGGTTTCTACACGCGTTATGACAGCCATGAAATCCTCGAAGAATTTGATAACCCGCTAACAGAGCAGCGCGTCCCCATCCACGTATTCAAGCTCGGTCCCGTGCCGAGGCTTTATACCCCGGACGGTGTCATGGCGATGGGCTATACGCCGAAACTCCTACCGATCGAGGTCATTGGCGATCGCGTCTTTCTCGCGACCGAATCCATCGAGAGCCGTCCAGATATGGTGCGACCCGGTGAAACCAACTACACCAATTCTTTTATGACATTTTCAGCGCCGTTAGCCCAAGTACTCGATCCCAACGTGCTGTCGGCGGATGTTCACCTGCAGTTGCAGAACAAAAATCGCTGGCAGCCGTGGATGGGCCTCGAAGGGCGCCCGGGTGGCACGGTCGCACGGGGTTTTGGCGGCAAGGTGAAAGATCTCGATGCGCTACCTGACAGCGTCAAACAAGGCGCTCGGCGACTTGTCCCTGAAATCTTTGATACTGCGAACTGGACGGAGTTTCTCTTCGAGGACAGTGAGTATCTGAAATCCAAAAGCTAGCGCTCATCGCGCCAATGACGCCAGAGCTTATAGGCGAAGAGGACTGATACTAGTGCAACGATGGCGTAGGGCACCGAGTAGCGATCAACGCCCCCCACCCATGCGTTAAATAGTTCTGGCTGAAAGCGCCAGAACGCTAAGACCGATACCACCAAAAAAATATGGATACGGGCGATTGCACAGACGCGACAGGGTGGACGATCTTTGCGTTGACCAAATAAGCCAAACATCTGCGTGACCTTATCGTGGAGCAGCGGGACGAGGGGCCGGCGGCGATGACGCCGCGGGCGGCGGGAAATTCTGCACCAGTCGCACGTAACGGACCATCATGGGTGCATTACGCCCAAAGGTATACCCGGTATAAAAATTAACCGTCCAGTAGCGCCCCACAGACCAACGATTTTTCGAGTCGGTCCAATAGGGTGCCGCCGTTGTCCGCGGAAACAAACGCGCGTCGATCTTCGGGGGCTCACAATCTTCGCAAACGAGTCTCTCGAGTTCATCGAGCGTGGGCAGACGCCATTGGCCACCGAGCTCTACGCGTGCCATCGCAGCGGCCGAACGCGCCTCATCTAACGTCAGCATTATGGCCTCGCCCATACAGGTAAAACCATTCCACACTTGGCCGACCGAACAACGTAACCACTCGACCCCGTTGTCCCGATCCCGGATGGTAAATTGTCGCAACTGGGTAGGTGTCGCCGGCTCCGCCGAGCGCGCGGCCGAAGACGCCGAGCCTTGGGCACTCACAGGGACAGACGCGCTCGCTATCACCGCCAGCAGCGTCAGGCTGAATAACGCGTGGAAAATGGCGCTGCATCTCGACATCTTCATTACGAACATAGATTTGTCCACCATGCGGACGATCAAAAATCGATAACTCAGTATAACGAAACGCTTTTTGCTGTCGACTTGGTTCCGCACAGAGGATAATCCTTCCAGTTTGAACTATTTCCTGGGGCGGCTCACAGACCATGGATATTGCAACGTTAATCGGCCTCGTCGGCGCGTCGGGTCTTATCATCTGGGCGATGGGCTCGGCCGGCAATTTGGGCGCGTTTGTCGATGTTCCTTCGCTCATCATCGTCGTCGGTGGCACCATCGCCGTCATCCTCTCACGGCACACCATGGCTGAGTTCATTGGGCATTTGACCGGTGCTGTGAAAGCGTTCATGCCTAAATCACAACCGCTTGAGCCGCTCGTAGAAATGTTTCCTGAACTCGGTACCCTCGCCCGACGCGAGGGTATGTTGGCACTCGAACCCAAAGCGGCTGAAGCGAGTGAACGATTTTTGAAGCAAGGCTTAATGATGCTGGTCGATGGCACCGATGAGGCCAAGCTCTCGAGCCGACTACGCACCGAGATGGATGCCATGGATCGCCGGCACGGAGCAATCATCGCGGCTTGGCAGGGCTGGATCGACGTTGCCCCCGCTATGGGTATGATCGGCACCTTGGTGGGTCTCGTGCAGATGCTCGGTAATATGTCCGATCCGAAGTCGATCGGTCCCGCGATGGCGGTTGCATTGCTGACCACACTCTATGGCGCGTTCATCGCTAACGTGATCGCCGGCCCCATTACCAACAAATTAAAGCTATACCACGCAGAAGAGATGATTTATCGCGAGGCTGTGCTAACGGGTCTACAAGGCATTGCTCGCGGTGATAATCCGCGCGTCATCGGCGATGGAATCTTGGCACTGCTACCGCCTGCCGTGCAGGCGAAGCTCGTCAAGGCCTAAGGCGCTGTAGCGTATCCGCGTAAGTGAGGCGTGACTAGGTAATGGCGGCAAGTAGCGAAGCGGTGGCAGAAGAGCTTGAGCCCGGTGCCGAAGAGGCGCCGCCGGCGCCGCCGCCTGCGGCTGATCCACCCAAAGAAAAAAAATGCCCTGAGTGTGTGCCGGGTGCCCCGATGTGGATGGCAACCTTCTCGGACATGGCGACGCTGCTGCTGTGCTTTTTCGTGCTGATTCTGTCGTTCGCTGAGATGAACGTTCCGAAGTTCAAGCAAATCTCCGGCAGCATGAAAAACTCTTTTGGTGTGCAGCGCGAAGTACCGGTCGTCGAGCAACCCAAGGGCACGACGATCCTCACCCTCAATTTCTCACCCTCCCCCACTGTGGCGTTGGTCGACAACCTTAAACAAGAAACCACCGACACGACCAAACAGGATATCGAGGTTCGCGAAAAAGACGCCGATATGACGACCGATCAAGTCTTTGAGGCTGCAGGACGCAAGCCGCAAGATACCGATCGACCGGGCGGTCAGGGTGCGAGCGGACAAGCTGACGGTCAAGGTCAAAGCCCGGGGCAACAGGGCCAAGGGCAAGGTCAAAGTCAGGCGCAGGGTCAAAGTCAGGGCGAAGGCTCGGGCGCACCGGAACAGATCGAACAGGATGCCGCTGCGATCCGTCAGGCGCTCGCGACGCAAGTGGCGATGGGTCAAGTTGAAGTGAAGGCGACCAGCACCCGAGTCACCGTGCAATTTCAAAACGATCCTAATGCACCAGCGGCAGAACGCATGGTCGCAGCACAAGCGGTCGCGAGTGGGATGCGTAAGCTCAGCGATATCACACCGCAGCTCTCAAGCGAAGTGGCCGTCACAGGCGCGACGAGCACCTTATTGGCAGCGGTCGAAAGTGCGACGGGCGCCGCTCAAAATCCACCCACTGGCGGCGGTCAGACGGGCACTTCCGGCGGTGGTACGCCGGGTTCGACCAATGAAAAACGAGACCAAACTGCCGAAACGCTCGAGAAAGCATTCGCCGGCGAGATTAAAGATGGCTTGATCTCAGTGGAGCGCAAGGACGGCGCAGTGGTCGTTAAGATTGGCTCCGGTGGCGCGTTTGCCAGTGGTGACGCCACTCTCACGCCTCTTGCAGTCAATTTAATCGATAAGATCGGTGAAGTCGCCCAACAAAATGACGCCAAGATCGTGATCGGTGGTCACACCGATAACGTCCCGATCAGCACGGTGCGCTATCGTGACAACTGGGACTTATCGGCTGCCCGAGCCGTCTCGGTAGTGCGAGAGCTCGTTGCTAAACGCGGCTTTAGTCCGACGCAGATTCAGGCGCAAGGGTTTGCAGATACGCAGCCTCTCGCACCCAATGATTCAGCACCTAACCGTGCACTGAATCGCCGTATTGAAATCGAAGTACAACTGCCAAAGAGCTGATGCCGCGTGGTTCAAGTCCTGACCTATACCGAGGGCCGTGTCTCTGTCGCACTCATTCCCGATCGTTTACGCGCCCTACTGGCTGAAGATCTGGATGTCCAGCGCAGTAAAGTCGCCGTTATCGGCGATTATTTGCCGGTCGGTCTTAAGATGTCTGAGTTGGCACCGGACGCGCTCATCGACCGCCTGACACTGCTGGCACTGCCCTCACATGCAGGGCGCGAAGAATTTCTAGTTCGCTTCCAACGCGGGCGCGCGGTATGGATGGTGCTTGTCTTCGGTGCTGAACATTTCTTTGATTTTGATCGTCGCTATATACAACCATTTCTCGCAAGCTTGCGCGCAAGTACGGCAACCAATGAACTAGCCGAATCGATACTCCCCTCGCTCAAACCTCCAGCGCATTGAGACTCGTATCCTGTCAATAGCGTCTCTGTTGACCGCCGTGCTTAGGTCTTCATGATCCGAGCATTGAAGATAGTCGCGTACTGATCAATGGCGAAATCCATATCCTGAATAATGGCGAGCAAGCCATAGAATACGAAGATAACGACGACTTGGATCACCAGCCCGACGACGCCAGGCGCCGCAAGCATGACAAGCACAAAATAGAGATTGGCCAGTAACTTCATCCAATCATAGAAGGCGGGTGGGAACGTCAGTTCTGCACGTACCAAAAAGGCACTCATGCGCTGGACGAGTACAGAGTGGAACACCACATCCATGCTCGGGCGGCTTTTAGTGACGGCACGAACTTCATCAAACATTTGGACAGTACGGGCCTTGATCTTTTCATAACTCGACTCTGCGTTGAGATAGCGATCCATCTCTTCACGCCACGGATCGAACATCTGCTTACGCATCGGCTCGCTGACCGTATCACCAAACAGATCCCGAATATCGCGCTCAAAGGCATCGACTGAATCGAGTGCAGCACGATGTCGCTCAGTAATATCTTCGCGCTTGCGATTTACCATGCCGAAGGTAATCGCCATCGAAATACCAAACGCTGAGCCCACCGCGGTGACCGCCATTAACAACAACGGTCCATCGAGAAAGTCGTGGACATCAAACCCGAAAAGTGGCTCAAAAAGCTGCACAAAGACGCGAATCCCTAAGTGTACCGCCACAGTACCAAAGACAAGGGTGAATACCGATACACCCAGAATCTCAATTAAGAGATTCCCCATACGTAGTAGCTTCAGCACCCGAAGCAAGCGAAAGAGTCGCAGAAGGGTAAACACGAGGACGTTCTCTGGGTGTACGTCCCAGCCGAGCGCCATGACCACCACCATGGCCGACGGTACGATCGCTAAGCCATCGCCCAGCAAAAATAGCTGGCCACGCCAATCCGTTAACCGGGTGGAGATGAGACGAAGAATAAAGTCCGTCGAAAACGCGATGAACAGAAACGACTCCACGGCGATGACGATGGCGCTATCGTGGGTGTAGTACTTGGGGTACTCCTCCATGAGGAACATGAAAAAGATCGACCCAAAAATAGTCGCAATCATGAAGCCCATGTATCCCTTTGCGAGCGGAGTACTCGGCCGATTCAGTTGTTCGTTTAGGGAAGCAAAACGCGTAGACATGACTCAGTCCTGCCGCAATGCGGCGCTAAAGGGCCAGAAGATAGGAAATTGACTTATCGCCCACGATGCGGTGAGCAGAACGGAACTCGTTCGGGTTATTTCTTTGTTTGCTCTATCTTGATATTCGCCAACGGATCGAGCAAGCGCTTGAAGAGCACTTCGTAAAGACTCTCTCGCATGATCAAGCTCGCTGCGCCCGTCCCCAGTAAGGCGGCGACTAAGAAATGCGTCAGCAAGCCATAAAGTCCTGTGAGCTCGGCGATCAATACGGCACAGGTCACCGGTGCGCGAATCACACCCGACATGAAAGCCGCCATCCCAATCGCAACTAGAGCCTGTCGATGTGTTTCGAGTGCAAAGAATACGGCGAAATCGTTGCCAAATCCGGCCCCCGCCGCGAGCGACGGCGTGAGAATGCCCGCTGGGATGCCGCTCGCGAACGTCAGCGTCATCGATAAGGTTTTGATCAGCCCGACTGAAGTGGTTTGATCGAACTCGCCTGCCGCATTGAGTAAGGCCGCGCTCGTATCGTTGCCGCTGCCCATCGATAAGCCGGCTGTCCAAATCCCAAAAATCGCCAAAACCAGTCCGATCGCAGCCGCCAAAAATGCGCCCTCTAGCGGTGTCCGTGTGACCGGCAAAAGTCGCGGAAGCCCAATCACCATCGCCCAGCCCATCACGCCCGCGACGAGCCCGCAGAGCACCGTGACCCCGATCCCCGCCCACAACGGCGGCCAAGTCTCGCCAACTTGCTCGAGAGCAAAGAAGGGGACGTGGTGACCTAAGGCCCAGACACAGAGAAAGGAGACGAGAATGGGTAACAAGAGAAATCCGTGCGAACGCAGCTTGCGCCCAGCTGATAAATCTTCGAACGCGTAGAGGACCGCTGCCACCGGTGTAGAGAATGCCGCTGCGAGACCCGTTGCAGCGCCCGCGGTCACGATCATGCGCGGCGACACTCGCATGCGGGGTACCCAGCGCGCGCACCAAGCGCTCATCAAAGAAGCGCCGATTTGAATCGCAGGCCCCTCGCGTCCAACGGTGCCGCCGGCCGCCATCGCGGTCACGACTGCCACGCCCTTGAAGAGCGATTTGAGGGGTGACAGTAAAAAATTGCCGGCGTAGTCGCGAGTACGACGCGTCGAGCGAATCACGCCAAGCACCTGCGGAATACCGCTGCCGCCCGCAAACGGGGCGTAACGCAAGGTCAAATAGCGGATCACTCCGAAGGTGATCGGAGTGATCAGCAAAAACACCCATGGTGACAGCCCGAACAGAAATGCGCGGATCTCCGTCGCCGCTTTCTCGCCTGCGTCGAACCCCAGCATGAACACCGCAACCACCACTCCGCCCAAAGAGAGCAGAGTCCAGTCGAGCGCCCGTCGCCATTTGGCGGTGGATGCGGGTCGTCCCATCAGCTTGTTCCAGTCTTCCAAGGCAGGTAAGGCAAGCCTAAACCTTACCAGCTTTCCGATCCATTACGGACCCAAATCGACGAAAACCTCAGAGCTTGTAGATCGTATCGGCCACTCTGTGTTGATTCGCATCGATTTTTTCGCGCAGCGCCATGATTTCCGAGCGCTGGCTTTCCAGCCGATCATTCAGCGAGGTCAGCGCATCATTCTCACCCGTTGCGGCTGCAAACCGTGACATCAGACTCTCGCGGTTACCCTGCGCGCGCTCTCGCACCGCAGCAATCAGCTCGAGGTTCTGATTGACGCGCTCGGTGTTCGCCTCGCTGGTGGCTGCTTGCATCTGAGTCGCGAGCTCACCATCAAAGTATTCGGCGTTGAGATCGGCTGCATCGTCACAATGTTCCACCATCTTATCGATGATGTTCGCAAATGAGGTCGCAGCCTGCTTCATGGCTTGCATCGCTTCGATCATCTTGTCGCTTGCATCAATGAGCTCACGGTTCATCGCAGAGCGATGATTCAGATATTCAATCCGACTCCGATTGGTCATCGAGGTTTTAAACACGGTCTGCTCGGGCGTCGCCGGCTCCAAGGCTTCCAAAATCGCAAATCGATTACGGTAGACGTCGTCCGTCATCCGCATCACGAGTTCACGGTTGCTGGTGGAGGCCAGATGATACAAGCGGGTGGCGTCCGTCAGGTTTTCGTCAGCCCGACCGCGTGCCATTGACACGAGACCCACGTTGTATTGGACGAAAGCTTCTGCGTCAAAAATCAAACGCCGGTTTCGTTGGGCCCGGTTCTTCAGTTCGTCACTCATGGATCACGGGCAACATCAGTCGTGACGAACGAGTAAGTCGATTGACATTGATCATCCCCACCCCAGGCTCATTCAGCTTGAAGTCGTGGTAGATCATGGAATAGATGTAGTCAGCCTGGTCGGCTGACACCACGGCATGTAGCACTTCCGTGCGCGGAATCTCGGGCAAGTTACCCGCCTCGGAGGCGCGCCCGATGGGCTTACCCCGAACCGAGTAAAAATACGCCTCATTGATCCCGCGGCGATACAACTCCTCCATGATGGCCTCGGCACCGCCTTGGTACATCACACAGGTCAAAAGCCGCGTGTAATCAATCTTTGGCACATCGGCCGCTGTTGTCTCAGTGGTACTCATGGAGACCCCCTAAGATCCGCTCAGGCCCGATCGGCAAGATTGGGCGGGATGTAGGTGGCCGCTTGTAGCAGCGGCGTCACGTACAGATAACCCATCCCCGGCGTATCGAGTCGGCCGATGATGAATACCCGCTCAAAAATCCGATCGACCTGATCGTTCGGCACCATAAAGCTGATAATTTCGCGCTCGACGTCGACGGCGACACCGAGCAAGCCCATGCGCTCACGCACACCGGTCCCCACCCCCATGTGTACGGTGGCGCCTTGGACGCCCAGATCGAGCAGGGCGGTATTGATCGTGTCCGCCATGCCCTTCTGGATGACGCAGGTCATCAGCGACACATCGATCAGGTTTGTCATTCTACGCTTGGCCATGAAGGTCTCCCGGCGCTTTTTCTTTGAAAGGAGTGCGAGTCACAAATTAGGCGGCTTCGCCCGAGGCAGCAGCGAGCTCTTTTTTGGTCTTCCACTGAACGTAGACACCCAAACTGAGCACCGCCACGATCGGCGCGATGGAGGCGGCGGCGAGAATGCCAAAGCCTTCCAAGGCGCCCACCGCTTCACCAAATCCAAGACCCATCGCAAGCACGAGCGGCACGGTCACAGGGCCCGTGGTGACGCCCGCGCTATCCCACCCGACGTTGACGAATTCTTCGGTTGAGAGATAGGTCAGAATGATCGCTGCGAGATATCCCGGCACTAGGATGTATAGCAAGTTGAAATCAAAGATCAGCTTGCAGACACCGAGCATGATTCCGGTCGACACCCCGATCGCAACCGAATACATCAGCATGGATTTTTTGAAGGCACCGTTCGTCAGGTTCTGTACCGTCAAACCAAGCGCATTGAGTGCAGGCTCGGCCATCGTCGCGCTGTAACCTAAGAACCAGGCAAATGCTGCGGCTAAGAAAATGCCGAGCGCTGCAGGATAAAGCGGTGCCTCTGGCATGGCTTCGATCCCAACGAACGCGCCAGGAATCAAGGAGCCCGTTTGAGCGCCAAGTGCCGCCAAGCCATAGGTCAGGCCGACGTTAAACACGCACATACCCACCACCGCGAGGAACAGTCCCCACACGATGATGAAGGCATTCGGTAACTTCTCGCGGAGGATGCCAAAGAGCACGACCATCAAGAAAATGACCAAGGGTACGATGGCCTGTACGCCGAGCTTCACTTCGACGCCCGGTGACACTTCGTACCACTGCGGCGTCGACACCGCGGCAGCCGCTGCGCTCTTGGCCGCGACTTCTGCGAGGATCATGTCCACTGGCACCGTGAACTTCCAAAAGATCGCAAGCGCCAACACCGCCATGATTGGGAACAGTGACGCCAAGGTCACGATACCGAACCCCGATAACTGTGATTCACCCTTACCACCGGAGTTCGCAACACCGATACCGAGTGCGAGCACCAAAGGCACGGTCACGGGACCGGTGGTCACGGCACCGCAGTCCCACGCCAGACCGACGACCGTTTTGAGATCCTGATCGAGCGAGCAGAACGCCGTCAGTAACACCACAGGTAGGAGGGTCAAATAAATAAGGGGCTTTAAGCTCCAATCGTACAAAAAGCGCACCGTCCCAAGGACCGCCGCGATACCGACGCCAATCCCCACCACCAGCACGGTTGAGCCCGCGCGATCATTGAGCATGGTGTAGAGATAGGGCGCTTTCTCGGGGTCCACGATTTGACCTGCGACCTGCAGGGTACCGATCGCAGGCTCCGCGTAGGTCACGCCGATACCCAGCAATAAAGCGATCGTCAACACGCCCGGTAAGGGCAATTTGCGTGGCAAATTACTACCGATAATGTCGCCGAAGGGCATCAAACCGAGCTTGAGGCCTTCCATGAAAATCATCAGGCCCACCATGACGGCCAGCAGACCCGCGCCAATCAGGGTGGCGTCGGCGACGCTACGCTGCAGGACGAGCCACTGAAACAAAGCGAGGAATACCGCAAGCGGAATCACCGCTCGCGCCTGTTCCATAAATCGAACGCTGAGATAGGGCTGTAAGAGGTTGACGATGTCGCCGCCCGACATCTGTAACTTCTCAGGTTTACGCGGGATTTCGCGCCCCTCGGCGTCGAGTTGAGGCTTGGGTACCAGCTTCTCGTAGCCAATGGAGGTCGTGTCTACGGTGACCTTTTGCAGGTATTCACCGAAACGGATGTTTCTTGCCACGAACCCCCCTGATTAATGAATATTATTAAAAGTTTTTGTTTAGCTCCTATAGGAGATATCAAATCCGGTTGACATGCGCAAGAGGTACAGGCCATTGACAGCGGGCTGTCATCGCCCATTCATGTGACAATCCAGCCGTTTTCTTGAGATCAGCGGCTTCTAACACGTCTTCTTGGGAGAACTCGGGTGCATCGCCGCCCGAGGGCGCGTCAATCGACCTCAGGCTCCATCGCTGAACGCAATTTTTTTGCAACCGCTGAGAGAATTTGGCTGGCTCGAGACTCGCTGATCGAGAGTACGGCACCAATTTCCTTTAGTGTCATTTCTTCATCGTAATAGAGCGCCAAGATGAGCCGCTCGCGCTCTTTTAGCCCGCCGATGGCTGCGCGCAGCTCGCGGACCTGCGACTCCTCGTCGACTAACTGATCGGGTGTCGGCGCGTCGCTCGCAAATTCAATTTCTTCCAAGGTCGTCGAGAGCGCTAAGCCTTGATTGCGCGCGCGCAGCGTATGGTAGCGCTCGACATCTAACCCCAGCGCATCGGCGATCTGACGATGACTGGCCGGAGAGCCCGTTTCATTAACGATTTTTTCTTCGGCTTCGCGCGCCTGCACTGCCAATTTCACTGTGCTGCGCGGCGCCCAGGCTGCACGTCGGATTTCATCGAGCATCGCACCGCGAATGCGCAACTTGGCAAAGGTTTCAAAATCATTGCCGCGCTCAGGGTCGTAGGACTCTAGCGCTTCTAGGAGCCCCACTATCCCCGCCTGAATCAAATCAGACTGCTCGATCGCTGCCGGTAAACGCGAGTGGAAATGTGAAGCGACTCGTTTCACCAAGCCCAAGTGCTGCGAGACATCTGGGCGAACCTCGCCCGCGCCCGCGCTGCCCGTGCAGCCGGCGATCGTCTCGTAGGAAGATGAGGCTCGAATCATGACGCAGTCACCTTGCCGAGCTTCAGCCGATCAATCAAAAAGTCCCAGGACTCACTCTGTAGCGGCAGACTCTCCAGACGCAAACTGATTTGTCGAATGGCCGTCATCGCAGGGCAAATTTCCGAGACATCCATCAATAATTTTCGCTGACGGGCCGCTTGCGCCACCGTCTCGTCATACGGTATCGCCCCGGCCATCTCGAGCGGTAAGCCCATGAACTTACGACAGACATCGTCCAAGCGCTGGAAGATCGTTTCTGAGCGCCGCAGGTTATTGCCACCGTTGATGACGATCTCAAATTTTTGAAAGTTAAAATCCAGATGCATGACTTTGATCAGCCCGTAGGCATCCGCTAAAGACGCAGGCTCATCTTGCGCCACGACCACGAGCACATCCGCTAATCGCGCGAGCGTCGTGACCTGCGAGCCAATCCCAGCACCGGTATCAATGATGAGGTAGTCGGGTACTGGATCGACTTCATCAAAACCGCGTAGTACACCCGCGATCGCGACCGCATCGAGCTCCGCAATTTCGCGTTGACCCGAGGCGCCGGGGACGATGCGTAGTCCTCGTGGACCTTCCAACAAGATATCGCGCAAAGCTTGACGACCCGCGACCACATCTGCGAGATCAAACTCGGGTTTCAAACCCAACAGCACATGCACATTGGCGAGACCCAGATCTCCGTCAAACAACACTACCTGCTTGCCGCGCGAGGCAAGCGAGGCCGCTAGCTGCAAGCTCAAAAAAGTCTTGCCTACGCCGCCTTTGCCGCTCGAAACGGCGATGATGCGAGTGGTGTGCTTGGCGTCCATGATCAGCGGGTCACTCCGTGAGCGGCGGGATATCGTGCAAAGATAACTGAATCAGGTGTGAAAGGTCGCGCTCAAGTGTCGCATTGTCCGGTAACTCGATGGCCGCCTGAGGGTCCGCTGAAGCGGAGACACCGCAGAGTGGGACTTTGAGTTCCGCGAGCAGACTCAGTAAACCGAGCGGCAACTGCATCGGGTCCCAGTGACTGATTAAGACACCCTCAGCGGCTGTGTCCTTCAACCAGCGCGCGGCGGCGTTACGCGACACAGTGGCGGATAAGCACAGTAGCACCGCGCGATCCGCCGACCATTTCCTCCACTCACCTTGGGCGATCTCCCCCTGGACAATCTCCCCCGTCACCGTGACGCCACTGCCATCAAGTACAGGCGCCTGACGCGCAGCCTCGCCCCATCGCGCTTCAAGACCGGCTTCATCGGCGAGGGCAAAAAAACGTTCGCGGGCGCCGGCTCGACGATCCCGTACGCTGCCAATGACACTGCCCGTTTGCGCGTAACGCTGTGCGAGCTGCACGGCGAGCGTGGTCTTACCCGAACCCGGCGGTCCCACGAGCAATACGGGCCGTCCCTCGCAACGTGACATCACAGACTGAGGGGACAAATCCTTCATGAGGGTAGCCGCCATGGCCGCGCTCTCCTCGCCCTCTTCCAATAAGCGATGCGCATAGCTTGCCGAGACGCCCTGCTCAAGCAGAGCAAAAATACTGTCGGGGGTCGCCCGAGACACCGTGCCCGAGGCGGCCAAACGTCGCTCTAAAGCCTGCAATTCTTTGCGGATCGTGCGAACTAAGGCCTCGCCGTCGTCCGCTGAAGGTCGCTCGCTTGGCGCGACGGCTGCAGGTTTCGCGGTGACCGCTGCAGGAGCACGTGTGGCCGATGGGGTCATCGAGGGCGGAGTCACGACGATCTCTTCGCGCAATATGGAATCAAAGTCCGGTAATGCACTCGTAGAGCGCACACTCGCTGACCGAATGATCTGTGACTCATCCACGCCCACCAACAATTCGGTCATCTCACCGACCTGATGAGTCGAAAGCAAAATTGCATCGCGTCCAAAGCGCTCTTTGGTCTGCTCACTGGCTTCTGCGAAACTACCGGCCACAATTCTTTCAATCTTCATGACGATTCCTCAATCTTTGATGTCAGGCAGCATTCTGGCGCAACTGCACCGTCACACTACGATTGACCCTCAAATTCAACTCTTCAGGCAGCTCGGCGTAGGACAACACGGCCAGTCCCGGTACCCGAGGGCGCAAAATGCGTGATAACCAAGGTCGCAGCGTCGGTGAGGTCACGAGAACCGCAGGTCGATCCGCGTTCATTTCTTCCTGCGCAGCGCTGTTCACGGAGCGCAGCAACCCTTCGGCCAACTCTGGCTCGATCGGCACATTCCCGCCCTGGCGACGAGACACCGTGCCATGCAGAACCTGCTCAAGTTCTGGAGCCAAGGTCATCACCCCAAGCTCCTCACCGTTCGGAATGAACTGCTGCACGATCATGCGTCCGAGTGCAATGCGGGCGATCCCAGTTAACTCATCCACGTCATCGACTTTTTCAACGAGCGGCGCCAACGCTGAGAGCACACCACGCATGTCGCGGATCGCGACGCCCTCGGCCAAAAGACTCTGCAGAATTTGCGAGAGCTTGCCGATCGGTAATTTTTTGGGTACCAAATCTTCGACCAGCTTCGGTGACGTCTCTGCAAGCTTATCGACCAATTGTTGAGTCTCATCGTGTCCCAGTAAGAGATGACATTGATCCATCAACACCTTGTTCAAATGTGTGGCAATCGTGGTGCTCGCGTCGACGACCGTATAGCCGAGTGATCGTGCGTAATCGCGTTGCGCTGGATCAATCCACACCGCGTCCAGACCGAAGGTCGGATCTTTGGTCGCGAGCCCATCGAGCTCGCCGTGTACCATGCCGCTATGAATCGCTAGCTCGCGGGCAGGCTTCACCATACCGCGGCCGATCACGACGCCGTTGATCAAAATTTGATAGCCCTCAGGGCGTAGATCCAAGTTATCGCGGATATGCACCTGCGGGATCAAAAATCCAAGCTCATGAGTGAGTTTCTTACGCACCCCGCGTACGCGCGTCACGAGCGATCCGGCTTGCTGCGCATCAATCAGCGCGACGAGCGCGTAGCCGACTTCTAGCCCAATCCGATCAGCTTGCTGCACATCCCCCCAAGTTAACTCACGCGGGGCCTGTGGCTCTTCGGCTTCGCTTTGCGCGATGGCCGCTGCCTCTTTTTCCCGATGTTGACTGAGCATATAAGCCCCCGCAGCCGTGACCGCGGCGAGCGCAAGAAACGCCAAATGTGGCATCCCCGGAATGACGCCAAGTAGCGCCAAGATACACGCAGCTAACCACCACGCCTCAGCATTATTAAACTGGCTCGCGGTTTGCTCATTCAGCGTCTCTTCACCCGATACACGGGTCACGATGATCGCAGTCGCGACGCTCAATAAGAGCGCTGGCACCTGCGCGACAAGACCATCACCGACGGAGAGTAAAGCGTAGCGCTCAAGCGACACGCCAACGCTCATGTCATGCTGCAACGCCCCCACTAGCGTGCCGCCAACGATATTGATCAATAAAATCAAGAGACCGGCAATCGCATCGCCTCGCACGAACTTGCTGGCACCATCCATCGAGCCATAGAAATCCGCCTCAGAGGAGATTTCTTTGCGCCGTGCGCGCGCCTGATCTTGGGTAATAAGGCCGGCTGCCAGATCCGCATCCACCGCCATTTGCTTACCCGGCATGGCATCCAAGGTGAAGCGCGCGGTCACTTCCGACACGCGACCCGCACCTTTCGTCACCACCACAAAGTTGATGATCACCAAGATCGCGAACACCACGATTCCGACGATGTAGTTACCGCCGACCAAGACCGAACCGAAGGCTTCGATGACCTTGCCCGCTGCATCCGTACCCTCATGACCTGCCGAGAGCACGATGCGGGTCGAGGCCACATTGAGGGCCAGACGTAGCAAGGTCGCAAAGAGGAGCACCGTTGGGAACACCGAGAACGATAGCGGCCGAGCGGCCGCGATCGATAGGAAGATGATGACCAGAGAGAGTGAGATGTTGAACGCGAACAGTAAGTCCAGCATCAACACCGGCATCGGCAGGATCAGCATGCCGAGGAGCAGCAAGAAACCGACCGGGATGGCGAGCGCCTGCAGCGGGATTTTTTCACCCCACTGTCGGATGTTCGACGGCAAGTTGGTCGATATCGTAGAAATATTCATTTATAATTCAAGCACTTGAAGTTTTCACTATCTCGATCCGACACGTCTATCGGATTGCTAGGAGGGAGACTGCAAGGCTCATGCCAGCGAAGATCCGACAGCGAGTGCGCTTTAATTTGATGGGGCCGTTCGAGATCTCGTCCACGTCGGCGCGGGAACGTAAAGTCCACTCATCTGGCGTCGACTTACCTTTCGATGCTTCTGCTCTGACCCTGGGAAACACATTCATGATGAAAACGATCACTCGCTTCGCCGCACTCTCGGTCGGCTTGCTCCTGACCACGGGTTGCGCACAGCTCTCGATGGAGCAGCGCCCCCTGCGCGTCGCGACACCCGTCGAGCGTACTGGTGAGATGCTCGCGTTCGACATGGAGCGCTACCCGAGCTTTCATCCCCTGCGCCGTGCCGCCGAGGCGGCCGCGCAAAGTGATACGCGAGACATCGAGGAGGCCGAGCGCCGCGACGCACTCAGCATGCGAGATCCGGCACCCCTACTCGATCAGGACTTGATTGCGATTGGCTATGCTTCGATTACCGCGCAACGCTCCAGCGACGCGGCGCAACAAAGATTGATGGCCGCGCGCGCCTCTCGACTGGATGCCTATCGCAATTTAGCGGAGCAGGTGTATGGACTCACCGTCCTCGCCGAAACCTCTGTCAACAATGATTTGCTCCGCGATGACCGACTGCGCGCGCAACTGATGGGATTTATCAGCGGCGCAGAACTCGTCGCGATGGAGCCACTCGGTAATGACACCTACCAAACCACCCTGAGGCTCTCAGCCGCACAAGTGGCCAGCTTGCGCGCACAGGTGCGCTGATGCGAGCCTCGCGATCAACCGTATCCGCCGCAGCGGTGGCGACGGCGCTCGCCGGTTTGAGCTTATCGGCACCCGCGACCGCTCAACTCGGTCCAATGGACCTTGAGCGTTTGCAAAGCTGTCTAGATCGCGCAGGCTTTGGCCAGCGCGAGTGGAGCGCTAACGAGTTACGACAAAATACGGCCAGCTGTCTACGTGGTGCCTTTGCGTCGCCCGCCTGCCCCGCCCCGCACTTTAGCCGGGGTTTATCTGTCGCACTGACGATCGGGGAGCCCCATCCCACCTGGAGCTCCAATGATCGCGCGCGCTTAGCGGATCAGTTACCACGCTGGATTGATGATGTGGTGCAACAGCATCCACGTATTCACGGGTCTGCCCACTCGCGTTCGGTGGAGCCCCTATCGCTCGATGTCCAGCTGCGCTACGCAGGCTCCGGTTGGTCACAACGCGATCTTGATGACTGGGTTCGACAGCCTCGCTCGTTAGAGTTGTCGCTGCGTGTACGCGAGACCTCAAGCGGTACCGTCAAAGATATCCGCGACCTCAAATTATCATTCCCCCCGCGGTTGCGAGCGCGAGATACCGACACGGCCGGCGCGCGTTGGATGCTCGAGCTAGAGCAAGGCGTTCGCACGGCTACCCAAGAAATGCTTGATACCCTCGGCTGTGAACCCGATGTGCTCACCGTCCAGCCGGCGACGCGCGAGGGTCTTGCCGTCAGTTTTGGGGACTTAAGGCTGCGAGCCAATCAGGGCGAATTTCAAGTCGTGCTGATTCCTGCAGATGGCCAGCTCCCCGCCGCGCTATGGCCTGAGGCCCGTGTCACTGCAGCGGGCCAAACGACAGGTCAGCTCGCCATCCTGAACGGTGGCGATGAAGAACTGTGTCAGCGCCAAGCCTGCGTTGCGATTCCGCGCTGACGAGTCACTGACGCTAACCGATCACTCACGGTGACATGTGGTGACATGTGGCGACCTGTGTCCGCGCGCAACCGCACTCACTCCCCATCGCGCCGAAACACGGGCATACCTGGCTCCAACGCCGCGGAGTTGCGCTCGAGCGAAGCCCGTAACGCCGCGACCTCCTGCTTCAGCGCACCGACTTCAGCGAGTGTCGTTCGCATATCTTTGGCTTGTGCATCAGATAAGACTGCCGTGGTACGGGTGCTCGAGGCGGCTGGTCGCGCCTTGAGCAGTGCGAGCGTTTCGCTGAGTTGCCCCTCGAGCTTGCTCAAACGCTGATCGAACGTGCCCATTTGCGCGGCTTGCTCATCACGCGCTTTGGCGTTAGCCGCTGCGACTCGCCCCCCTTCACCACTGACCGAACGAAAGAGATCTTGCAAACGCTTGGCCTCGATTTCCTGCATCACCGCACGATCCGCCTTGATCTGCTCACGCAGGGTGACGATGGCGCGTTGGGTCGTATCCTCTGCGATATTCTCGAATTTCCGTAATTCCTCACCAAACATTTCGAGTGACTTGAGGGCCTTGTTCACTTCCTCTAACTGCGCGGCCTGCTTAAGGACCACTGCCTGAAGCTCATCGCTCTTACTCGTGACATTGGTCGATACGATCGCAACGACCACGGCCATCACCACACCGACGCTCAACATGATCGCGCCAAAGATGGCGGGGGCATTACGTACGGCTTTGACGGCCGATTCGTTTGCCTCGACCACTGTGCTCAGCTTCGCGATCGCATCGCTCGCGCTCTGCGCGCTGTCGTTCGCCGCATCGGCGGCATCGAGCACCAAAGAGGTCAGCGTCGCCAGTGGGTTTTCACCGGGTGAATCGTCGGCCTCTGGGGTCTCTGCTGCAGACCCTTCTGTCTCGACAGCTGATGACTCCGCTTCCGAAGCGGTCTCAACCGGCGCCTCTTGCTCTGTCGTGCCCTCAGTCACGGCAGTCTTGTCATTCTCGCTCATCTTCCCTTACCTCTTACCTCCACCGCTGCAATCCGGTGGCCTTAATTTTTGACGTTTCGACGTAGTCCACGGGTCCTTGCCATCGTGGCCTCAATGCGTTTTCGAAGTGCATCGTCCACGGTCAAGGATTCATTGATCTTTGCTACTTTGGCGAGCATAGCCTCGGCTTCTCGCATTTTTTGATCGACCTCAGCCTGTCGCTGTTCAATACTTTGGCGCATTTCCTCTACCTGCTCCATCGACTCCCGCAGCTCTTCCATCTGCGACTCAACGGGATCGCCTTGCGGCACCTCGGGCTCCGCACCAATGTGTACGCTATTCGCGCCAGGCTCATCGGTCGGCCCGATATAAACGCCCCCATCGGGCCCCGCTTGAGCGGGACCCACGTAGACTCCTCCCTGCCCTGCCGCCTGCTCGGGCCCCACATAAACGCCGCCATCGGCGGCTTTTTGCTCAGGACCGATGTATCGACCGTCAACTGGAGCCGGTTGATCGCCACGCTCGACCGCCTTACTGGAGACTGCCGAGTTGGCAAACTTGCTCATCTTTTGCGGCGCAATATCCTGCGACTTGAAGACGCCCGAGCCGTCTTTGCGGGTAGCCGTGCCCGAAGCAGCGGGACCTGGCGTAGCCGAGCTCGGCGCAGCCGAGCCTGGTTCGCTGGACTGGGGTTTATCAGTAGAGGTCTCTTCGCTCATGGGCACTCTTTCCTATCCAAATTGACAATCTGACTTTGATTTATATGATCAAAGAATTTACCGAAAATCGGGCTCATTGCTTTTGGCTCTTATCGCGCTCTTGCGCTAACTGCATAAGAATGTCAGCAAGTTCGCGATTATTGGCGGGCGGACGACGAGGGGCCGAACGCTTAGCGGGCTCGGGTGCTGCTACAGCAGGCGGGGACAGCGCTACCGGCGTGGATTGCTTAGCCAGTGCAGGCGCCGCTACGGGTGTCTCGCCGCGATGGACTCCCGCCTGCATCGCCTCGCGTCGAAGTACCACGCTCGATGCGCTTTCAAAGCGATCAAAACCGACCGAAAAATCCACCAGCCATACCGCCGCCTGTGGGGCTAAGTGACAGAGCGTTGGGTGATCAAGCGGCGCCGCATTCGTTTGCGCGAGCACCACTAACTGAAACGCGCTCCCGCGTAGCGCTGAGGCGAGACGCCGCAAGGCTAAAATTTCGCTCTCCCCTGCGCTCTCGGCGCGCTCGACGATCAGCATCCGATAGCCATCGCCAGGCCGCGTGGATGTCAGCTCATCGATGGGAACGTCTTGCATCAACCGATTGACGGCCTGCAGCATCGCCTCGGGACTCGCCGGTTGATGAAACTCAATACGCCCCTGCGACCCTCGTAAGCGACGTACAAGGTGTACCGTGATCCGTGATAACTCTTCGGCGGACTGCGCGCAAACGATGAGCGCTTCGGGTGGCGTGTCCTGTACAAAACTGACCACGTCCTCTAAGGCCGCATCGCCGCTAAATAGTACCTGCGAACTCATGCTCTACCTCCTCGCGCGAGCTCGGATTGACCGTTTTCATCAAAGCGGAATTCCGGCGGCACATCGGGCGCCTCAAACTCAGGCCGCGTAAGATCCGGCGCCAAGGCGCTCATTCGATAGACATACGCCAAGACGGCCGCGACAGGCCGATAGAGTCCCTCTGGAATCATGTCATCCAAATCTGTCGTGTAGTAAAGCGCGCGCGCCAAAGCAGGGGCTTCGATCCGTGGCACACCTGCGGTTTCGCCTCTTTCTTTGATCGCACGAGCAATTTCACCACGGCCCTTCGCCAACACCACCGGCGCGCCGTTCGACATCTCATCATGTCGGAGCGCGACCGCAAACTCGGTGGGGTTGACAATAATGACGTCGGCTTCTTTGACGTTGTCCATCATACGCGCGCGACTCCGTTCGCGCTGCTTACGACGGATCTGCTGTTTAACTTCGGGACGCCCTTCGATGTCCTTCATTTCGTCGCGAACTTCTTGCTTAGTCATACGCAGCCGTCGCAGATACGACCACTTTTGATACGGGACATCCAAGAACGAAATAGCCGCCACTGCAATCGATACTAAAGTGAATACCAATAACGCAATCGATGCGCCGGTATTGACCATAGGCTCAAGCGCAAAGCGCGCCGAGGCGATGAGCTCATCTCGCCGCTCCCAGAGCACTAAGCTCAACACGATTGCAATGGCAAAGAATTTCAGCAGATTACGCAGTAAACCCATCAAAGCCTGAGTGCCGAACATCCGCTTTAAGCCATTCAGCGGATTGAGCTTCGACAACTTGGGCGCTGCCGCTTTAGCGGACACATTAAAGCCCCCATTGAAAATGGGCGCGACCAAGGCAAGTACAAACGCCAGCAGCAGTAGCCACTTAACGCCATTCAAACCCTCAAGCCACATTGAACCGAACCAACTGGGTGTCGCCGATCGTTCCCTGATCGAAAGTCAGGCTCCGAGCCACCATGGCCTTGAGTGCCCCGATCAAAGATCCGCCCGCGAGCAACATCAGTACACACAGACCCACCACAACAAACGCGCCGCCAAAGTCGGGCGATCGCGGTAATTCACCCCGCTCTCGCGCTTGCTCTAATTTACGCGCGGTGGGTTCTTCGGTTTTTTCTTGGCCGTCTTCGTTCTCTGCCATGACTCACCCGAATCCCAACAAGCGCCGTGCGAGGTAACTCTCCGCTTGCTCCCACAAATCCACGATTCGCTCGCTCATCGCCGGCAAGAGAACAAATAGCAATGCGAACCCGACCAACAAGGCGATGGCAAACCCCACAGCAAACACATTCAGCGAGGGGGTGGCTCGCGAGAGCGCGCCCACCCCAACGTTGACCGCGAGTAAAGCGAGCAGTAACGGCGCTGCTAATAAGGCAGCCCCCGTAAAGACAATGCTCGAAAACTGGATCAGCTGCTCTAAATCGAGCACGCTAAACGAGCCGGGTGGCAGCTCGCGCAAGCTCTCGACGAGCATCCCGACAACCAGCACATGACCGCCGGTTGTCAAAAAAATCAAGAGCGCGAGCACATTAAAAAATTGAGACAAAACCGGCGTGGAGCCGATTGTGGGATCGAAAGACTGCGCAAAGCCAATGCCCAAGGAGAGTGAGATTTGCTCACCAGCCACCACAACTGCCGCGAGCACGAATTGCAGAATGAGCCCCATCGACACCCCGATCAAGGCTTCGTTAATGACCAAAATAAGGTTGGGCTGGGGAAAGCTCGTCGTCGCAGGCGCGTTCAGGTCAGGCACGAACGGTAAGACGAGAATGCATAAAACGAGCGCATAGACAATTCGTACGCGTACGTTGGAGATCACCTGTGGGAAGAGCGGGGCAGCCAAAAAAAACGCTGTCAACCGAGTTAAGGGTAACAGCAACGCTTCGAGCCATCCCAGGGTGAGTACACCAAGCTCTAGCATGCCTATCCCCCGAGATCCGGGATCCGCTCAAAAACTCGACGAGTAAAATCGACGAGATACTGAAGCTGCCAACTCCCTAGCAAGGCGATCAATAAAGTCACGACGACGAGCTTTGGCAAAAAACTCAAAGTCATTTCGTTGATAGAGGTAGCCGCCTGGAAAATACCGACGGCCACGCCGACGATGAGTACCGCAATCAGAATGGGCCCTGCGATCAGCGCACCGGTCCACATGGCCTCCGTCGCTAAATCGACAACCTCTAGCTCGTTCACGGTAGCGGCGCTCCAAAGCTCGCCGCCAGCGAGCCCACGATCAGCGCCCAGCCATCGACGAGCACGAAAAGGAGAAACTTGAAGGGCAAACTAATGACGATCGGCGAAACCATCATCATACCCATGGACATGAGCACACTCGCCACGATGAGATCAATGATGAGAAAAGGGATATAGATCAAAAAACCGATCGTGAAGGCGGTGCGTAATTCACTCGTCAAAAACGAAGGCAACAACACCGTCAAGGGCGTATCCAGAGGGGCTGCGACGGGCTCCATTTGCCCAAGATCCATAAAGAGTTTGAGATCAGACTCGCGGGTCTGCGCGAGCATGAATTTTTTCATCGGTACGATCGCCTCTTGTACCGCCTGCTCAAAAGGAATCCGCTCTTCGACATACGGGTCGAGCGCAACACGTTGCACTTCCTGGAAGGTCGGCGCCATGATGAACATCGTCAAAAATAACGCCAAGCCAACCAAGATCTGGTTAGGTGGCGTTTGCGGAGCGCCGATCGCTTGGCGTAACAAAGACAGGACGATGATGACACGCGTAAACGCGGTCATCGAAAGAACGATCGCCGGCAGCAGGGTCAGCAGCGTAATGAGACCCAAGGTCTGCAACGTCAAACTATAAGATTGCCCTCCCCCAGCAGCGGGGGTAGTGCGTAAAATTTCGACAGCGGCATCCTGCGAGAACGCAACCGGCATCACCGCCAGTGCGATCCCGGTTAAAGCCGCCCACCACGCGACACGACGCATTCAGTCCCCCTGTGACGCTTTGGGCGTCGACTCACCCACCGTGACAGACTCATCAGCACTGCGAGATGCATCCACCGGCGACACCGCCAAGCGCGTAATCGAATGCGCGGTCACCCCAAGCAGCACGTCTTCACCCCCAAAGCGCACGACCAACAAACGCTCACGAGTCCCAATATTTTGGGTGGCGATCACACGAATACCTGCACTCTTGACCCCAACCAAATTCATTCGCCGCAGCCACCAAATCGCCCCCACTAAGAGCGCAGTAACAAAGAGTACGGCGATGATGTAACGGGCAGGATCCATCTAATCTCGACCTTTACAGATGCTTGACGCGATCTTCGGGATCCACGACTTGCGTCAGACGGATGCCATAACGGTCGTTGACCAGAACCACTTCGCCGCGGGCGATCACCGTGTTGTTAACGCACACATCGAGCGGTTCACCGGCCACGCGATCGAGCTCGACCACACTCCCCTGGCCCAGTCGCAGCAGATCTCGAATGCGTAGCGAAGACCGACCCACTTCCACCGAAATATTAACGGCGACATTTTGGATCAGATCGAGCTGCACATCGGCTGAAGCGCCATCAGCTTTCCCCAGTGTGGCTCGCGTTGGTTCATTCATGACGGTCTAACTCCTAATTAGGCGAAAGCTCAACCGGCTTTCGACATCAAAAAACCACTATCTTCTTCATCATCACTGTCGAGCACGATGTCCTCGCCCATGTCGAGATCCGCATCGCTATCGCTGGCGATCGGATCAATGACCTGAGTGATCCGCACAGCCATGTTGTTGTCGACTGAGCCGTATTCAGCGTTATATAAGTGATTAGATTGCACCAATACTTTGACGTCTTCGGGCGGCTTGAACCACAAGGTATCACCCGGAGTGATGGACGCAAGATCGAGCGCCGACACGCGTAATTGCGCAAGCTGAACGATTAACTCCAGCTCAGCATCTTCCACAGCATCTTTGAGCTGCGCACTCCAGCGAGCGGCGAGCTTTTCATCGCGCTCTCCAGATTGCAGGCGCCCTCGTAACAAGAGTCGAATCGGCTTGAGTGCCGAAAAAGGGTACATGATCGTGAGCTGACCGCGCACGCCCATGCCGAGTTCAAGTTCAAAACGACTGACGACGACCGTCTCGCGCTCTTCACCCACCTGCGCGAACGCGGGATTAATCTCGCGACTCACGTATTCAGGATTCAAACTATAAACCGGCTGCCAAGCTTCTTTGAGATCGGTGAAGATGGAATCCAGTAACAATTGAATGATGCGCTCTTCGGTGGGAGTAAACACACGCGAGGCAGGCGGATTGGTGAGACCCTCACCACTTCCCCCAAAGAAACTATCCACGGCACCGTAAACGACTGAGGGCTCAAGCGTCACGAGGCCATAACCGCGCAAGGGCGGAAAGCGCACGATATTGACGTTACAAGGGGATGGGACGCTTTGGATGTATTCACCAAAGGTTGTCACCGTGTACGGCACCACGCTGATTTTGACTCCCTGACGAAGCAAATTCAGCATGCTGGTACGCAACTGCCGCGCGAAGCGATCATTGATCATTTCGAGTGCGGCGAGCTGCCCTCGCGACACGGTATCGGTTGCGACCAAGCTGTAGGGCTTCACCGCGGTATCCGCGTCGCCCTGCGCGGCGGACGTATCGACGTCGCCGCGCTGCATCCCCTCAACTAACGCGTCGATTTCGTCACTCGAGAGCAGTTGTTTCTGACCGGACATGCTGCTGCCTTATTGAAAGACGAAGTGAGTGAACATGACTTCTTCGATACCGCCGAAGTCTTCGTTACGGATGAGAACATCATTCATGGCATCGCGTAGCGCAGCGGCCACCCGAGTACGGCCTTCGATCGAAGTGAGCTCTTCCTCACCATAAAAAGCCATTGTCTGGATGATGGAAGCCTCGATCGCGATCTGGTGCTTGGCCACCCGCTCAACAATCTGCTCGCCATAAAACGTTTTGAAGGCGATACGGAACTGCACAAAACGACGGCTATTGGGCACATTGAGGGTAAAGTCACGCTCCACGGGGCTGTAGGTCGCCTCGAAACGCTGGTCGGCGGGAATTTCCTTGGTTTCGAGCTGAGGACCGTCGGGAACCGCCGTCGCAGCAGCCAGCTCTTCTGCCGCTTTTGCGGCCTCAATTTCCTCAGGCGTGGGCTTCGGATCAAAGAACCCCGTCAAAAATAGGGTCGCACCGACGGAACCGCCGATTAGGACCAAAGCGCCCGCAAAGATGATGAGGATCATAATCAATGGGGATTTTTTCTTTGGCGCACCCTCTTCGCCTGCTTCACCCTCTGCCGGTTTTTTGTCGTCTTTGTCTGCCATGTCAGTCTTCCTATTTGCTCAAACGGTTCTGGCCGCCAGCGGCTCAGACGTAAAGATCAATTCCACGCTCGTGATCGAGCCCTTGCGGGACGACGCCAGCGCCGAGCTCGCGATCATCGAGTCCCTGCTTGCGCGCTGCTCCGTACGCACCACGACTCACCTCACCCTGCGCAAAGTGCTGCTGTGCGGCGGCATCACGTCCGGCGGAATCAGCGAGCGACCAGCCACTCAATTGGTAACCCGCAGCTTCGAGCGTATCGCGCAGACGCGGCATTCCAGCGTCGAGCAAGGCGCGTACCTCTGGGTTCATCACCGCTAAGGTGGCACGCACATCAGCGCCATCAATTTCGAGAGCGATATCGAGTGGACCTAAATTTTGTGGATCCAGTTGTAGCGAGACAGTCCAACGCTCCGCACGCATCTGCTGAATCAAACGTTGACCCACCTGCTCTGCAAATTGCTCAACCCGGGTGTCGTAATCGAGCGTATTGGCGGGCAAGGGCAACGGACGACCCAAGACCGTCGCAGGATCCAGAATATTCAAAGATCCTGCTGGGGCACCCACGGTACTCGTGTTGATCCATGCGCCCGTCGTGGTTACCGAAGGGGCAGGCGCTTCACTCTGTTGGCGCAAACTACTGGCGCTCAGTGACAGCCAAGTGTCAGAGCTTAAAGGTGCGGGTAACACTTCTCCCAAAGATTCGACATCGATCGACTCTGGGAGTATCGAGGACTCAACCTGTATCGCCTTGATCGACGCGGAGATTTCTTTGCTGCCGAGCGACTCCTTGCGTGCGAGCCCGTCTTTACCGAACAGGCCCACCGAGGGCAGGATCGCCACACTCGCGCTCGGGCCATTCGCAAGTGTATTCGACGTCTCGATGGCACTCGGCATGGCTGCACGCGTCGCCTCCGCAACGGGCGTCGACGAAGTGCGCGTGGACACGGCTTCCGGCGCCCGAAAAGCCTCGATTCCCAAAGGTTTGAACGCAGACTCTGGCGGACCGCTGCGAGCGCTCGCCGCGCGCCAGCGTAAGACGTCCTCATCAGCGAGCGGACTCTCGGCGCCCGGCTGCGCAACGAATTCGGACTCGCCGTCAGGCTGACTCAGAGACGATTCGGCAACGGTCGAGTCGGTCAGCGGTGCTAACGCGTTAACGTTACCCGGCGGGTTCGCGCGTGGATTCAGGGTGGGCAAGATCTGGCCGTTCACCGCCGAAGCACCCGACAAGGCGCCGAGTCCTGCGCGCTCGGGGGCGGTGCCCTGCCGCGAAGCGCCATCCACCCCGTTCAGATCGTCGGTGTGGGCGACGAGCCCAGCTGTCGGCAACCCGATCGAGGGCAGTTCCTCCGACGGGAGCCCAGCTGTCGCTACGGTCTCGCCCGAATCGCCCTCGGAGGCTAGATGGAGATCAGCCGCTGCCGCGGTCGTTTCACGCAATAAGAGTTGCGCCAAGGACCGATCGATGCCCAGGTCGACCGCAAACTCTTCCAAAGCGGCATCTGACACCCAGGGTGCACGCACCACCTTCCCATCAACCATCGCGCCCCACCAGGCGCCCTCACCGGCGCCTGAGTCACCGATAAGCGGCAGATCCTCCGGCAATGCCGGCAAATTCTTGCCGGTCAGGTCACTCTGATCCCCGGTCGCCGCAGCGCGTAATCGCGCTGCCCATGGCTCCATTTTGGAACTCTGGGACGGCGCATATTGTTCCATTATGGATACAAAAAGCGCCGCATTAGCGGCATTAGTCTTATTATCAAGACTTTCTGCGCTGGTATTTTGGGTCGGACCCTGGATTCCAGTGGTTAAAAAAATGGACTCTGGCGCGCTCATGGTGTGTTGACAGCTCGGCTATTTCGTTCGATGCCAATCTGTTCTGCAACTAGGATGCCAAATCCGTGCGCTCAGCGGGGCGCCAAAGCGCTTCGAGCTCTCGCTGTTCGCGTCTAGCCACATCCCGCCTGACCTCCGCTGCTGCTTTATCAGCAATCATATTTAAGGCCTTCGCAAAGCCACGCTTCTTCGCCACCTCTTCGGCAGCCGCTTCTACCAAAAACTCCGCCTGCGCAACTTTACGCTCCTGCTCGACCGACAACTGCGCCAACCAGTTCGAGAAATCGCGCGTCTGTCGCCAGGCGAGCACATGGCGAACCTGCGCCTCGCGCTCGATTGAGAGCGCGGCGTAATCCTGACAGTAATCGGCCACCGCACTCAAGCGCTGCTGCTCGGCGCGTAATGTCGCCAAGCGGGCCGCCCAACCTGCCTCAGCCACCCGCGCAAACGTATCACCGACCTTGGCAATACGGCCCATGCGCATCGCGCGTCGACGGGACCGGTCACTCATTTCATGACCACTGACAACTGATTAAAGGCTTGCCCCAAGGTGACTTGCTCATCGAGATCTTGCATCAAAAAATCTCGCATCGCCGTGCGTCGACGAATCGCCTCATCGAGCTCAGAATCTGCGCCCTCACGATACGCGCCCA
>RFOD01000025.1 GCA_009926865.1 Gammaproteobacteria bacterium
GACGGCTAGCGCACGCTGTACGGCGCGCATCACAAAATCATGCACCTGTCGTGAATCGCGAAAACGCAATTCCAATTTCTGAGGATGGGCATTGACATCCACAGAGCGCGGCTCGAGCTCCAAGTACAGCAAGCAGGCGGGCTGCCGTCCGTGATAGAGCACATCACGATACCCGAGGCGCAATGCGCTTCCGAGTAGCTTATCTCGCACCGCCCGGCCATTTACGTACCAATATTGTTGGTCGCTGCTGGTGCGCGCAGCCTCCGGTTGACCCAACCAACCCCAGAGACGGACCGAGCCTGAACGCATGTCGATAGGTAACGCTGCTTCAATGAAATCGCGCCCCATGATGAGTCCAATTCGTTGACGCTGAGCCTCGGAAGAGGCTGCGACCGGTACATCGATTAAGGTTTTTGAACCCTGGCGTAGCCGAAAGGCCACATCAAAGCGCAGCAATGCATAACGCTGAATCAAACGCAGGATATGACCGGTCTCGGTACTCTCCGCGCGCAAAAATTTACGGCGTGCGGGCGTGTTAAAGAACAAATCTCGCACTTCCACCAACGTGCCTGCTGCGAGTGCGGCCGGCGTGAGCTCACCCACGCGGCCCCCTTCGACGGACAAACCCATCGCATGCTCGACGGCTTTTGGCCTCGAAATGAGCTTTAGACGCGATACCGAGGCTATCGATGGCAGGGCTTCACCCCTAAAGCCCAAGGTTTCGATCGCCGCCAAATCCTCAACGGTTACGATCTTACTGGTTGCGTGTCGCGCAATCGCCAGCGCGAGTTCATCCGCTGGAATCCCCGCACCGTTATCGAGCACACGTACGAGTTGCGCACCACCCGCCTCGATATCCACATCAATTCGGGTCGCTCCCGCATCGAGACTATTTTCAATTAATTCTTTGACGAGCGAGGCCGGTCGCTCGACGACCTCACCGGCTGCAATTTGATCGACCAGCTCACCCTGAAGCTGGCGGATGGGGGCGCGCTCAATCAAAGCTGACCGCCGCGTGTCACACCCTCGCGCTCCGCCACGACAGGTGATGATTTACGCTCAGACGCCAAACGCGACCCGTCGGGAGGATGGTCAATGAAATACTGACGCACCCCTTGAAAGATCGCCTCGGAGAGCTTTTGGCGATGGCTCGCGCTCGTCAATCGGCGCTCATCCGCGGGATTGGAGATGAAAGCCGTCTCCACCAACATGGAGGGGATATCCGGACTCTTTAACACCACAAAGCCCGCTTGCTGGACTTTGGGCTTTCGCACCTCAGCCACCTTACCGAGCGAATCGAGCACCCGCTGCGCCGCCTCCATGCTGTTACCAATCTGTGCCGACTGCACTAAATCGACCAGTACCGAGGCCAAGGCGGGCTCTTGCTCATCGATGGCACCCCCGCCGATCAAGTCAGCGGCGTTTTCACGATCGGCCAGTAGACGCGCCTGCTCATCGCTCGCCCCTTTCAGAGACAAGACATAGACCGAAGAGCCTGAGACGCGCGCATCGAGTACTGCGTCGGCGTGGACCGAGACAAATAACTGTGCGCCCGAATCTCGCGCCCGGCGAATCCGTTGTCGCAAGGTCAAAAAATAATCGCCATCACGCGTCAAAAACGCTCGCATCCCGGGCTCGCGATTGATCCGTGCGGCAAGTAGGCGCGATATCTCAAGCACCACATCTTTCTCGCGTGTGCCACCACGACCAATCGCACCGGGGTCCTTGCCCCCATGCCCCGCATCAATGGCGATCACCACGTCTTGCCCAGCAAAGGGTGACGAATCAGCGGCCTTCACCGCCTTGAGTGGCTCGGGCGCGGACGCAGAGAGAGAAGCGTCCGAGGGTGCCTCGCCTTGAATACTCAAGATCACCTCGGCGGTCCGCGAACCTGAGGTCGTCGGCTGCTGCCAACGGACACTCGCCCCTTCGGGGAGCTCGAGGACCACGCGCCACCCACCGTCGGGACGCGCCGCCTGACGAATATTGAGGACGGCGCCGGTAGCCGCTGGCAACTTCAGCGTGCGTGCGGAGGTTGAGGCCAAATCGATCACCGCACGATTGGGTTGACTCAACCCAAAGAAACGGACCGTCGTCGCTTGATTGAGACGCACGTTCACCTGAGTCTGAGTGCCCTCGGCACGCAAGGCGATCTCTCGAAGTTCAGCGGCAGGAGTACGCAGGCTCACGAGAGACGCGAGCAACGCCCCGATCACGACCACCCCATATTTCCACACCACCCGCGAACTCGACATCGCGTGAGAACCCTGCGCGCTCAGCATGCGCGAAGGGTACGTCGAAAGACCCAATAAATTCCACAAAATTAACGATCTACCGCGGGTCACTTAGGGACTTTGTGGAGGTTTACGGCCTCCATCCAACGCCTGCCGTGTGGCGTCTTTGCCTCGAGCTGAGCGCTACGACCCGCCTCCAGCACCGCTAAGCTGCACACGACATCGGCAGGCGGCAAGAGCGATCCACCGCGCTCAGGCCATTCGATGAGCCACACCCAGCCCGCTTGATCGAGATCCGCCAAACCCAAGCTATCCAATTCTTCTGGCTCTGCGAGCCGATAGAGGTCAAGGTGCACGACACCCGCTAAGGCCGCAGCGGACTTGCGCCCAGGCTGCGTTACTGGCTCTCCAAGTTCTGTAGCAGGGTAAATTTCCAGCAACGCATAGGTCGGACTTTTGACCACCCGCTGAACATCGAGCGCCTGGAGAAAGCCGCGGGCGAAACAGGTTTTACCTGCACCCAGATCCCCACGCAAAGAAAGTTTAAGCGCGCCCGAACTGCCCGCAATCACGCTCAACATCGCGCGCGCGTAGTCTCCGGCGAGCGCGAGCGTTGCGGTTTCATCGCTGAGCGCGATCACCTACGACCTCGAATAAGCTCGCCTAACAAACCGGGCAACTCGGTCACCAGTTGACTCGCTCTTAAGCCACGATCGATTTTTTGGCGCGCTGCGAGCCGATCGCCTGCCTCGGCGTGCAACCACACGCCAGTGCAAGCCGCTTGCCATGCCGAGACGCCCTGCGCGCGCAAGCCCGCAATGATACCCGTCAGGACATCCCCCATCCCTGCGGTCGCCATCGCAGGGTTACCTGCTGTACACAACGCGGGCGGCTCGGTGGACTGACCAATGAGCGTACCGGCACCTTTGAGCACACTCACCCCTGCATAGCGCGTACAAAGCTCGGCCAGTGCCGCGATTCTGTCGGCTTGTATCTGCGCGCTAGTCACGCCGAGCAACCGTGCAGCCTCTCCAGGGTGAGGCGTCAACACATAATCTGACTGCTTCAAATCCGCCCCATGCGCCGCAAGCAGCGTCAACGCATCTGCATCGACCACCATGGTTTTATTCAAAGATATCACCAAAGAAAATAGTGCTTGTGCCCACTCATCGAGACCCAACCCGGGGCCTAGCGCAATCACATCGGCTTTAGTGAGTCCAGGCAAGGCATCGCTCGCTTTATCAAGCGCCGAGACCATGACTTCAGCAGGGCCGCTGGCAATGGCTGCGGCTGAGCTACGCGCGCAGAGCACCGTCACCCGCCCCGCACCCACCGCTAAGGCGGCTTCGGCGGTCATCCGAGCCGCCCCAGGCATCCCCTCACCGCCACCGACGACAATGACGTGACCGGCTTGCCCCTTATGCGCCTCACGGTCACGTGCCCGCCAGTCCTGCGCCAACGCCGCGCCGGTCAATCGCCGTACCCGTGGTCGCGCACTTCGCGCCGCGGAGGGAATATGCAGCGGCGCCAAACGACACCCCCCTGCGTACCGTGGCCCTTCGTTCAACCAAAGACCCACCTTATCCACAATGAATGTCACGGTTCGTGATGCGCGTACGGCAACACCCCGGACGCGCCCGCTATCGGCACACAGCCCCGACGGTACATCGAGCGCGAGGACGGGACGCCCGACGGCATTCATCGCCGCGATTACGGTGGCGAACGGCTCGCGCACCGCTGAGCTAAGCCCGGTGCCCAGCAAGGCATCAATGATGACATCCGCTTGGGCACAATATTTTTCACAGACCTTCGCAAGGCCCTCACCTGACTCGGTTAGTGAAGACAAAGAAACAATCTCAACACTCGCTGCCTGACAATCTTTGGCGGCCAGCGCAGCGTCCCCCGTCAGCCTCGAAGGCTCCGCTACCGCGATGACCTTCACTCGCCAGCCTTGCCGCGAAGCATCGCGTGCGAGCACATAGCCGTCACCGCCATTATTGCCAGCCCCACAGCACACAAGCAGCTCGCGCGCCGCTGGCCACTCGGCACGAAGCGAGATCAAAGCTGCGGCGGCGGCCTGCTGCATTAACGAGTAACTGGGGCAACCGTAGTCTTGGATCGCACGCGTATCGATCGACCTAGCCTGCTCAGCCGTAAAAAGCTCGCCCCCCGCCACATCGCGCAGATCCTGCATAGGCCTGAGTATACTCGCGCGCATGGATCATCCCGACCTCGCAGCACTGCGTCGCGAGCTCACCCCTTTAGCGAAAGGATTGGGCTTCGCCGCGGTCGGCGTCAGTGATCTTACGCTCAAAGAGGACGAAACCCACTTGATCCGCTGGCTGCAGCAGGGGTTTCACGGTGAGATGCAGTACATGGAGCGCCACGGCCATCTGCGTGCGCATCCGGCTGAATGGGTTCCGGGTGCCATACGCGTGATCAGCGTACGCATGGATTATTGGCCCGCTGAAGCGTATCCGGCTCAAGCGATCCTGGATGATCCCGAGCGAGCCTATGTATCGCGTTACGCGCTCGGACGGGATTATCACAAAGTGTTACGTCGCGCTCTGCATCGTCTCGGTGAAGCCTTGGCCGAACGCATCGGTCCGTTCGGCTATCGCGTCTGCGTGGATTCTGCACCCGTGCTGGAAAAAGCGGTCGCTCGAAAAGCCGGACTCGGCTGGATTGGTAAACACACCAATCTCATTCATTCGAGCGAGGGTTCTTGGTTTTTTCTCGGTGAATTATTGACCGACCTACCCCTTCCCATCGATGTACCGGCGAGCGCGCACTGCGGCACTTGTGAAGCCTGTCTTCCAGCCTGCCCGACTGGGGCTATCGTTGCGCCTTGGCAGCTGGATGCCCGACGATGCATTTCTTATTTGACGATCGAGCTCAAAGGCGCCATTCCGATAGAGCTACGACCGCTGATAGGTAATCGCATTTACGGTTGCGATGATTGTCAGCTCGTCTGTCCTTGGAACAAATTCGCACGTGACGCGAGTCACCCGGACTTTCGGATGCCGCGCCATCATCTCGACCGGGCGAGCCTCTGTGAGCTTTTTCTTTGGACTGAAGAAGATTTTTTACTCCGCACCGAAGGCTCAGCGATCCGCCGCATCGGCTATCAGCGTTGGCTCAGAAATCTCGCCGTCGCGCTGGGTAATGGCCCGCCGACCGACGATGCACTGGCGGCTCTCAACACCCGCGTTCAACATCCTTCCGCACTCGTCAGAGAACATGTCACCTGGGCGCTTGAGACACTCGCCAAGCGAAAACTGGAGCACGCCTCGAGCGCCTAAATCCCGTCGAACTCCAAGTTATCAATGAGTCGGGCGCGACCGAGTCGAGCCGCAGCGAGCACCACACCAGGGACCTCGGCCGCGTACACATACGGTAACAAGCTCGCCGCATCGCGCACCACAAAATAATCCACCTTAAAACCCAAGCCTTGCAAATACGCTCGGCTCTCGTCCTCGATCGCTGCGATCGCCTCGCTCGAGATCCCCTTTGGGCTAAGCGCCTGTAACGCTTTCACCGCTTGTTGTAGGCTGCGATAAAGCGCTGGCGCCTGTGCTCGCTCCTCTACACTCAAATATTGGTTGCGCGAGCTCAAGGCCAAGCCATCCTCGGCGCGTACGGTCGGTGCCCCGATGATCTCGATGGGCATACATAAATCCTGCGCCATACGACGAATGATCGCCAACTGCTGAAAGTCTTTGCGCCCAAACACGGCGGCATCCGGCTGCACGATACCAAATAAGCGCGCAACCACACTCGTGACGCCCACGAAATGACCGGGTCTCACAGCGCCACAGAGCTCATCGGAAATCGCCGGCACCGACACACGAGTCGCCTGCTCCTGACCAGCAGGATAGATTTCTTTGGCATCAGGGATAAACAGCATATCGCACCCCGCGGCCTCCAGCATCTCGGCATCGCGCTCTGGCGTTCGCGGGTAATGGTTAAAGTCCTCGTTGGGACCAAACTGCATGGGGTTGACGAAAATACTCGCGATAAAACGCTGGCCGTGCGCTCGGGCTCGCTCGATGAGACTGATATGTCCCTCGTGCAAATTGCCCATCGTTGGGACAAAAGCGATACGCTCGCCCGCGGCCCGCCATTTGCACGCTGCAGCACGTACCTCAGCGGTTGTGGTGATGATCTGCATATCCACTTTTTCAGTCAAAAATTTGGCTCAGTCAAAACAATGTTCGGGCGCGGGATACGACCCTGCCTTGACGGCCTGCACAAACTGACGCATCGCCGTAAGGTTGTCGCCCGCCTCCGCCATACAATTGAGCACAAAGCGGGGCTGACGACCGGTCGTGATCCCAAGCACGTCGTACAACACCAAAATCTGCCCATCGGTGTGCGGGCCTGCACCAATCCCGATCACGGGCACCCGCAGTGCTTCAGTAATTTTTTGACCTAGGCTCGTCGGGATACATTCCAAGAGAATCATATCCGCACCTGCCGCCTCGAGATCGATCGCGTTCTGCAACATACGCTCAGCGGCATCATCACTACGCCCTTGGACGCGAAAGCCTCCCGTCTTGTGTACTGATTGAGGTTTCAGGCCTAGATGCGCGCACACTGCGATGTCATGCGTTGCCAAAAATTCAACGATCTCCAGTTGTGACGGCCCACTCTCGAGCTTGACGATTTCCGCACCACCCTCTTGCATTAGACGAACGGAATTTGCCAGTGCAATATCTTTGGTGGGATAGCTTGCAAACGGCAAATCCGCCATCAATAAGGGCCTATGGAGCCCGCGCGATACCGCTCGACAGTGATACACCATGTCATCCATCGTGACGGGCACCGTCGTGTCATGACCCTGAATCACCATACCGAGCGAATCACCCACCAGCACGAGATCAGCATCCGCCTCATCGACCAACACGGCGAAGCTCGCGTCATAACAGGTTAAAGAGGCGATCTTCTCACCGTCCGCCTTCATTTTATGCAGCGTGGCGAGCGAAACGGGTGGGCGCGCAGAGTCGCGTAGTTGTAAATGGGTATACATAGGTACGTTCTTCTCCGCTCGGCGTAACCGCCTCAGAGCATGCTCGGTCTGACGGGATTGAAATACAGGCGACCACGTTTCATTCGGGCAATCGCCGAGAGTAGCTCCGCAAAATCCGCTTCATTGGCGAGTGGATCTAAGGTGGCCGCGTTCACGATCAATAGGGGCGCGGCATCATAATCATGAAAAAATCGTGCGTAGGCCTCGTTAAGCTTTTCGAGATAGGGCCGATCTATCAAAGACTCCATACGCAAACCGCGACGACTGATTCGCTGCAAAAGCACATCAACCGGTGCCTGCAAATAAATCACCAGATCAGGTTTAGGCGGCTCAATGACCAGGCGATCATAGACCTGATCGTAGAGACCAAACTCGGCATCATCCAAGGTTACCCGTGCGAACAATCGATCTTTCTCGAGTAGGTAGTCCGCAACGCGTACGCTTGAAAAAAGATCCTGCTGCTTAAGACCTGCCAGCTGTTGCGTGCGTTGAAATAAAAAATGCAACTGCACTGGCAAGGCGGTGCCGACAGGATCGCGATAAAACTTTTCGAGAAAGGGGTTTTGCTCCGCCTGCTCCAGGATCAAGTCGGCTGACCAGAGCTCTGCCAGACGCCGTGCCAGCGAGGTCTTGCCGACACCTATCGGCCCCTCGATCACGACGTAGCGATGTGCTGTGGATGTCTCCGCCATGACTCGACCTGCGGCCTTAGCTCGCCCCTGCCCGTTGGTACTGCGTCTTCATATCTGATCAAGACCACCGCTGAATGCCGCGCGGTGCGACCCGTGCGGCCAACTCGCGCACGCGTCCCCATGGCAGGCATAAATCCTCAGCGATATCCCGAAGAGGATACAAAACGAATTCGCGTTCGGGTATGCCAGGGTGCGGTAACGAGAGCTGATCGCTCTGACTGACGTGGGTCCCATGCGCTAAAAGATCGAGATCAATTTCTCGCGGTCCCCAGCGCAGCTCGGATCTCGTTCTGCCGAGCGCTCTCTCGATCCCCTGTAGCGCCTGTAGCCATCGCTCGGGGCTGAGTTCACTCAAAAAACCCGCAGCTGCGTTACAAAATTCCGCTTGCGCAACAGGCCCCCAAGGTTGGCTGCGGTATAGCGGCGATCGACACATGAGGCGAGTGCGTTCTAAGCCCGCCAGCAGCACGATAGCTTGCTCTATCAACGCTGGCGAATCGCCCACATTACTACCGAGTCCAATGTAGACCGGTTGCCAACGGGGCCGATCAGCTTGCGCCATCAGCGCCGCCACGGGCGATCACACCAGGCCCCCGACGGGGGCGACGACGTCCTCCTCGGCGACGCGACGAATGACCTCGCTCCGAGCCCCCTGCCGTCGCCGCGCACATGGCCTCGCGCTCTTCGGGCCCGACCGTCTGCAGACGACGCCACCACTCGACCCAACGCCTATCGGCCATGCCGAACTCACCACGTAATTCAAAAAGATCGAAAGCGGCCCGAAACTTTGGATGCTCAAGCGTCCGCAGCGCTCGTCTGCCCCGCGGTTGCTCAAGCCGACTCTGCAAGGCATACATATCGCGTATCCCGAGTATGAAGCGCCGATGAATGGCCACCCGCTCCTGTATCCGACGCACCTCCAAATCGACCGCATCGAGAATCGTTCCAATCTCACGCCACTGGGTAGGTGGCGCTTTTTCGATCGTCCGACCAATTGGCCCATACAGTAAGATGGCAAACAAAAAACCGGGCGTGACAGACTTACCCGCGTGCACTCGCTCATCGGTATTTTTGAGCCCTTCTCGCAATAAGCGCTCAGGCGCACTACCGGGGTACTGCTGGAAAAACTCAGCGACATTTGGCAAGAGGCTCGCTAGCAAGCCTCTTGCGCGCAGGACATCGAAGCTTTGTAGCCCATGACCCGTCAAAAAAAGCTTCAGTGACTCATCAAATAATCGGGCTGCGGGCACGCCCTGCAATAAATATTGTAGAGAACGAATAGGCTCCGCTGTCGATGGTTCCAATGAAAAGCCAAGCTTCGCTTCAAAACGCGCAGCGCGCAGCATTCGCACCGGATCTTCTCGATAGCGCGTTTCAGGGTCTCCAATCAGTCGCAATCGTCGAGCCTGAACATCTTCAAACCCACCGCAGTAGTCCCATACCGAGAAATCAGCGATATTGTAGTAGAGCGCATTGCAAGTGAAATCCCGCCGCCAAATATCGTCATCAATGCTGCCGTAGACGTTATCGCGCAAGATCCGCCCGCTCTCATCGATTAGTCGATCTTCATCATTGCGATCGAAGATTTCTGGTGCCGAAGATTCAGACATAGGCGCTTGCGACTCAGAGGTGTCAACAAAATCACCTTCCAAAGCCCCATCGAGCACCTCAACCTCTTCGCCTTGCGAGGGAGCGGTCGACGCTCTAAAGGTCGCGACCTCAATGATCTCGCGTCCAAAATAAACATGGGCCAAGCGAAAACGTCGACCGATCAACCGACAGTTACGAAATAATCCTCGCACTTGCTCGGGCAATGCATCGGTCGCGACATCAAAATCTTTCGGCTCGAGACCCAACATGAGGTCGCGAACACAGCCACCCACCAAAAATGCCTGGAAGCCCGCTTCGCGCAAGCGATAGAGCACACGTAAGGCCTCGGGCGAGATTTTCGAGCGAGATATGGGGTGCGCGTCACGCGGAATGATGCGAGCCAAAGCCGGTGTCCGTGGGGAGCGTTCAAAGTGTTTGCGTTCTGCTTGAGCAATGGGACGGTAGGAATATAATAGCGCGCCTCGTCGGACATGACTTGGCTCTGCGCTCCTTTCGTCTAGAGGCCCAGGACATAGCCCTCTCAAGGCTGTAACACGGGTTCGAATCCCGTAAGGAGCGCCATCTCTCGTGACACCCACTGACGCCCAAATTGAGCAACTTCGAGCGCAAATTACCGCGCATCCCAGCTATCGGCTGGCCGAAGACGATCTCGAGTTTCTTGAAAGCGATGCCGCACGGGCGGTCAGGCTCGCCCTAGAATTTCACCGTACAGAGACCTATCTGCAGGCAGCGGGCATCGAATCCACCGTGGTGGTGTTTGGTAGCGCTCGGGTCCCCGCCCCCGAAAGCGGTTTGGCAACCCCCCGACAAGTTGGCTACTACGAAGAGGGTCGGCGGTTTGGCTTTGAGCTGAGCTCAAAGGCGCTGCACACCCAGGGCTGTCATCAGCTCGTTGTGGCCACAGGGGGTGGACCCGGACTGATGGAAGCGGCAAATCGCGGCGCATATGAAGCCGGTGCACCGAGCATTGGCTTTAACATTCGATTACCGCACGAGCAGTTTCCGAATCCGTATATCACGCCGGGACTCGCGTTCAGTTTCCGCTACTTTGCGCTGCGTAAAATGCACTTCATGTTTCGCGCTCGAGCGCTCGTTGCCCTACCGGGCGGCTTTGGCACGTTAGATGAAGTCTTTGAGGCGCTGAATCTAGTACTCACACGCACCATCGAGGTTATGCCAATCGTCTTGGTGGGGCGAGAGTACTGGCAGCGAGTGCTGGATCTGGATTACCTCGCCACCGAGGGCTTCATAGACCTCGCCGACCAAGAGCTCGTGCACCTCACTGATTCTGGTAGTGAGGCGGCCGAGTTTGTTCTCGCACGCTGCGGTTGTGACAAACCGCCACCGCCTTAAGGGCTGATCGCGATTGGCGCGAGCTCCGTGACGACGACAATGGCTCCTCGTATTCATTTTTATTGAGGAGCTGTTCACATGAACCTAAGCCAATGGGAACCCTTTCGCGAGGTCGAAGAATTCATGAGCCGTATGACACCTGCGTTGACGCGCTGGCGTCGCGAAACCAACGGCAGCGCTGCCATTCAATGGTCGCCCACCGCTGATATCAGCGAGACCGACAAAGAATTCCTCATTTGCGCAGAACTACCGGGTATTGCCCGAGAGGATGTCAAACTCTCAATCGAAGATGGGGTACTGACCTTGTCGGGCGAAAGACAGCACGAAAAAGAGGACAAAACCGAACGCTTTCATCGCATCGAGCGCTTTCAAGGCTGTTTCGCCCGCAGCTTTTCTTTGCCGGAAGCCGCTGATACATCACGCATTCACGCTGAATCGCACGATGGCACACTTACCGTACACATCCCGAAAACCGCCAAGGCTGCAACCAAGCGTGTCGACATCAAGGTCAGCTGATCGAACGGCCAAGTGATTGCAGAGCGCATCGATCGTCGCTTCACTGCAAGCGGATAGTGATATCACCCACACCGGCAGCGGCGACAATTTCTTTGTCGCCCTTGCCGGCCGCGCCGACTCGTACGACGCCACGACCCCGAGAACTCACACCCTCACCGGAGATCGTCACTTGACCTACCCCCACACTGCCGCGCACTGCGCCGGCCGTGGCTTGTTGAGTGACGATTTCGATATCGCCTACACCGACATCGACATCAATGATCCCGTTGGCGATCCTGGCTTCGACTTCGCCGACGCCGAGATCAACTTCGAGCTTGGCGGTCATCGCCTCAATCGTCAGTTCACCCACACCCGAGTTCACTTCCAACAAACCGAGCATTCTTCGGGGCAAGGTAATCTGCCAATCACCCGAGATTTTTTCCTCCTCGAGTGCGAGACGAAGTTGATCCCCTCGTCGCTCGATCTCGATATCCACCTCAGCAACGTCACGCCGCCCGCCAAACCAGCTTCGGTCCCCCCGGATCTTCACCTGCACCTCAATCTTTTCCGTCTCGCCGAGACGAACCACCATCTCACCGACGCTATTGACGACCGTGAGTCGCGTCGTGCTCCCCCACTCCAGACTATGAGCACGCGTGACACGGCTGGTCGCTTGTTTATCGCCAGACTGTGCTGACGTCGGCGTCATGACGAGCGCTAGCACGCCGAGTATGAATCCGCTCGTCCAGCGTGCAATGCCAGCGGGCTGGTGCGGGAAATGATGGTGAGTCATGGAACGTCCCTAGCCTTAAGTTGAGTGTTATACATCACCATAACACACAGCCCGTCACCGTGCCAATCGGGAAATGCCTAAGCGCGGCGTAAGCGGGGAATGGTGGGTCCTGACAGATTCGAACTGTCGACCAACTGGTTAAAAGCCAGCTGCTCTACCGACTGAGCTAAGGACCCATCCGTGGGGAGGAGCCGCTATTTTATACATATCGCGTCGGATCGGTCACACCTGCTGCGGTAAATCCCTCGGCACGCAGGCGACAGGAGTCACACACGCCGCAGGCTCTGCCCTCAGCGTCGGCCTGATAACAGGACACCGTCAGCGAGTAATCCACGCCAAGGCGCAACCCCTCGCGGATGATCTCGGCCTTGCTCAGCGAGATTAATGGCGCTTCGATCTTTAGAGCCTGCCCCTCCACACCCGCTTTGGTGGCTAGCATCGCCAAGCGCTGATAGGCCTCAATGAATTCGGGCCGACAGTCGGGATATCCCGAATAATCGACAGCATTCACCCCCATAAAAATATGTTTCGCTCCAATTACCTCCGCCCAGCCGAGCGCGAGCGAGAGCATCAACGTATTACGTGCGGGCACATACGTGCTCGGTATCCCTTCGGTGGGACTCGTCGGCACTACAAGCGCCAAATCAGTTAGAGACGAGCCGCCAATCCCTGCGAGATCGACCCCCATCACCCGATGCTCCACCACACCAAACACTTGCGCCACCCTCGCCGCAGCCGCAAGCTCGGCTGAGTGGCGCTGCCCGTAATGCACAGACAAGGCATAGCACTCAAAGCCGCGCTCTTGGGCCATGGCGACTACCGTGGCAGAATCCAGCCCGCCCGAAAGCAAGACCACCGCTTTTTGATGAGAGCGACTCATCGTCCTGGCGCATTACCCCAAAGATATTTATGTAACTGAACCTGCAAACGCACGTTCAGACCGTCCGCTAACATCCAATCGGCGAGCTCGCCGGGGGCGAGAATCTCGTGGCTGGGTGAAAATAACACCCCACAGCGTCGATCGAGCGCGCGCGATCTGACCTGTTCACGGCTCCACTCATAATCAGCCCGATCGGCGATCACAAACTTCAATAAATCTGCTGGAGTTAAACGCTCGAGCTCCTCGTAGCGATTACGTCGCTCCTCACCTGAGGCAGGTGTTTTGACATCCACCACTTTCACTACGCGGGAATCGACTTGCGCCAGTGACATTGCACCACTCGTTTCGAGCGACACGCGATAGCCCGCCTCACACAAGGCGCTGAGCAAGGCATGCACCGCCGCCTGCGCCAACGGCTCGCCCCCGGTGACACACACATGACGAGTCTTGAGCTCGGCGACCCGCGCCAAGATATCGGGCAACGTCCACCATTGTCCGCCACTGAATGCATAGGCCGTGTCGCAATACACACAGCGCAAAGGACAACCCGTGAGCCGAATAAAAACCGTAGGAATCCCCGCTGTGTCGGCTTCACCCTGCAAAGAGCGAAATATTTCTGTGAGCTTGAGTCGCGGCGTGCCGCTCATGGCGACTCCGAGCCCGATGCGGCATCCCCCATTCGGCCAAGTGCCTGTCGCGCAAGTGGCGCCGCCGCCGAATCAGGGTAGCGACTCGACACCGTTTCAAAACTCTTCCGAGCCGCATTAAAGCGCTCAAGTTCTAACTCACATAGTCCGCGCTTTAACCAAGTGTCCGCCGCTTTACCCACATCGGCTATTTCGCTACTCACTTTCTCAAAGTATTCGAGCGCACGCGCGTAATCGCGTAACAAAAAATAGGCTTGGCCGATCCAGTAGCGTGCGTTGTCGGTCAGCGCATGCGTTGCATGCTGCTGTAGAAAAACCTCGAAGGCCGCGATGGACGCGGGGTAGTCTCCCGCGTTCAGTGATGCGAGCGCCCGAGCGTACAACACCTCAGGGGTTTCGACCGCAGCAGCCTCGACTGCAGACGTCTCAGCCGATACCGCGGGCGAGGCAGTCGTCTCTGTGCTACCCGACTCCGCGGCGACGACCGTTGAGCGTTCAACCCGCAGCTCTGCCCACTCACGCTCGAGTGCGGCCAGGCGACGCTCCTGATCTACGGTCACGGCACGGTGTTGTTCGCGTAGGGTTTCAAGCTCCCTTGTGAGCAACTCTATCTCACCGCGTTGCTCACGACTCAAGGCCGATAAGGTCTCAATGCGCTGCAACATCTCAATTAGAGCTTGTCCTTGCACGATCTGCTCGAGACGCTCGACACGCAGTCCCATTTCTTCGACCAAAGTTCGAGTCGACTGCGCCTGAGCCACGAGCGGACTCAGTAATAGGAGCGCGACACTAAGCGGACGAATCACCGTCCGTACACCAATTCCACTCGACGATTTAAGGCCAATGACGCCTCATCTTCGCCAGCAGCGGCCAAGCGCTCTTCACCGTAACTGACCGTCTCGATCCGCAGATCTGCGATGCCAAGCAGCCCTAAGGCGCGTCGCACGCTCTGCGCCCGACGCTCGCCCAAGCCGATGTTGTACTCCGGCGTTCCACGCGGATCGGTATGACCCTCTAAACGCAATTTCAGGTCGGTTCGACTGCTCAAAAAATTTGCATGATCGGTCAGCGTCGACTGCGACTCAGCGGATAGCTCCGCGCTATCGAAAGCAAAATAAATGACCAGACGTTGACGCAGGACCTCGGGCAAGCCGATATCCCCATCTTCTCCTTGGCCGACCACGCTCGTCACGGTCGCGACCCCCGTCTCATCCGCTTGCGCGGCGGCCGCAGCCGCGGCGGCCTCTGCCTGTGCTTGCGCCGCAGCACGTGCGGCCGCTTCGCGTGCAGCGGCCTCTGCCTCATCGGCTTGTCGATCTGTCGAAGCACACGCACTCAGCGTGAGCACGAGCGCCAAAGTTACCCATATTTGCAGCCTGTTCATGCCGGTATCTCCTGCCAAAGCCTGCCTATTATCTCACGCGCGCCGCAGCCGATCACTCTGCCGGCAGCGGCCCCCAAGTCGGTTCGCGCACCTCGCCGCGCTCACTCTGCAATCGGGCGCGCGTGAGTCCATCGACGCTGACTGTCGCCAACACGCTGCGCCCAGCTTCCCGCGTGGCATAAATCAGCATAGATCCCGCCGGGGAAAAACTCGGTGACTCATCCTGCGAGCCCGTTGTCAGGATTTGCAGGGTACCGGACTGCACATCTTGCTTGGCGATCCGATAGGCCGCACCCTCACGGGTCACAAAGGCCAGAGTTCGTCCATCTGGACTCACGCGGGGTCGCGCGTTATACGCCCCTTGAAAGCTCAGCCGTCGCGCTCTCGCCTGTGGCCTCGCCTCCATTTCATAGATCTGCGGTCCGCCTGCCCGATCAGAGGTAAAGAGGATACGACTCCCATCCACCGACCAAGCCGGCTCGGTATCGATAGCCGGATGATCCGTCAAACGCTCGAGCGCGCCGGTCTGCAAATCGAGCACGTGAATATCGAGGTTCCCGTCACGCGAGGACAGCGTCAGCGCCAGACGTCGACCATCGGGAGAAAACGCGGGCGCACCGTTCACACCCGCTCGGGAAGACACCCGACGACGCTCGGCCGTCCGTAAGGTCTGTACATACACTGCTGATCGCTGGGACTCGAATGAGACATAGGCGAGACTTTGACCATCCGGCGACCAAACAGGTGACATGAGCGGCTGCTTAGATTCGAGAATGATTCTAGGACTCTCGCCATCGGAATCCGCCACCACCAAACGGTAGCGACGCTGCGTCACCGGACCATCGACCGAGACATACGCAATCCGCGTCGCAAATGCAGAGCGGATCCCAAGGATTTTCAGGTGTACCCGATCACTGATTCGATGCGCTGCCTGACGCCAGATACTCGGCGTCGCATCAACGCGCTCACGCAACACCACCTGGTTAGTCAATAAATTACGTAATTCAAATTGGATCGTCAAAGATTTTGCATCAGCCGCTATAACTTGACCAGTTACCAAATAATCCGCTGCCGAACGCGAAGTGGTGCGAAAACGCCCGCTGCCCCCAAGGTCTGCTGCGATCACGCCGGCGGTATCACGGGGATCTCCCACAAAGGGGGCGACCGCAACGGGGATCGGGTCTGTGACACCCGAGGTAATATCGACGCGTAATTGCGCGTTAGCCAAACGCGCCCCAAGAACCGCACATAAAACCCACAGACTCAACAATATTAGACGCCTGAAGGCGATGCGATGACTCAGTGACTCATTGATCACGGGGCTTGAACCTCAACTCCACAATACGTTCAAACAGGGCAGGATCCGGTGGCGGCGGTAAGGGTGATGCCCGAAAGGCCGCTGCCTCAATGGATTGTCGCACCACCGCGTCTGCATTGCATACACGCACCTCCACGCCCACCACCGCGCCACCCGGTACCTGGGTCACCCGCACCAAACAATCGAGTCCCGCTTGGGTAGTCGGCGGCCGGATCCACGCGCGCTCCACTTTTGACTGAATGGCAGCCGCCCATTCGGCCGATTGCTGCAACCGACGCTGCGCCTGCTGCCGCTCCTCGCTCTCACGCTGGCGCGCCAACTCCTGCTCGCGGGCCGCCTTGATCTGCGCATCAATCTCTGCACGGCGCTTTTGTTCTGCGAGTCGCTTTTCTTCGGCGCGGCGTTTTTCCTCCGCGACACGCATCTCCTCCGCACGACGCTTCTCCTCGGCGATGCGCTTTTCTTCAACGCGGCGCTTCTCGTCAGCGATTCGCTGGGCTTGCGCACGTCGTTTTTCCTCGGCGGCCTGTGCTTCTTGAGCTGCCTTTTCACGCGCGATTCGCTCGGCCGCTTCTCGCGCTGCTTGTGCTTCGAGCTCGGCCTGCGCTTTACGCGCTTCCAACGCTTCGCGCTCTGCTTCCGAATCCTCTGACACCGCCTCTACGGGCGAAGGCGCCTCTTCGCTCGGCATAGGCATCGGCGCCGGAACAACCGGCGACGGTCGCGAGGGAGCCTCCAACATGACCACCGCCTCGATCGACACACTCGATGCGGGCGCGATCACGGGACGATCAAAAAGAAACCCTGCAATCAGGATCGCAATCGCCAAACCCAGATGAATGGCGATAGACAGTCCGTACGCTTGCCAGCGTTGCATGCCGCGACCGTCAGGGTTGGCGTGACTCGCGCACGCCCGGTTCGGTCAAAAATCCCACGCGTTTGGCACCGGCCGTTTGTAGTACCAGCATCGTCGCCACAATCTGCCCATAGGCGACCTGTTGATCAGCCTTAATGAATACATTGATATTCGGCGCGATCAATAGCTCGGCCGCGATCCGTTCAGCTAACTCATCCTCATCAACCGGCGACTCCGGTGTCTCCCCGCGATTAAGATATCGAACACCGGCTCGATCAATGGATACCACCAACGGCTCTCGGTTCTGATCCTGTGCGAGATCAATCGCTGGCGCATCCGCATCTGGTAGATCGACGTTCACACCTTGCGTCAACAGCGGCGCCGTGACCATGAAGATGATCAATAGCACCAGCATGACGTCGATATACGGTACGACGTTAATGTCGCCCATCGGCCGGCGGCGTCGACGCGAAGCTTGACTCATCGCCTCGATCCTCAGTGCTCGCCGCGTGAGGCGTGACGCTGCAATATCGTCGAGAACTCTTCAATGAACGCATCAAAGCGCATCTCGAGTCGCCACACCTGATCGGCGAATCGGTTGTAAGCAATCACCGCGGGGATCGCCGCAAAAAGACCCATCGCCGTGGCGATCAGGGCCTCGGCAATGCCGGGGGCCACGGTCTGCAGACTCGCCTGCTGCACACTACCGAGACCAATAAAGGCATGCATGATGCCCCATACGGTGCCGAACAAACCGACATAGGGACTGGTTGAGCCCACCGTCGCCAAGGCCGACAGACTGTGCTCCATGTGTTCCATTTCTTTGATCTGCTGCGCCTTCATCGCGCGACGAGCGCCCTCAAGTAGCGTGTCTGACGGATTGTTTCCCTGTTGCTTCAAGCGTGCGAACTCGCGAAACCCGGCGCGGAAAATACTTTCGATGCCGCGCGATGCTCCGCGCGAGTCGATACCGCGGTAAAGCGCGCCCAAATCACCACTTGCCCAGAATTCACTCTCAAAACGCTCTAAATCCGCTTTGATCGTCGCCAAGATACTGCGCTTACGAAAGATCACACTCCAAGAAAAAACCGAAGCTCCCACCAAGAGCAGCATCACCAACTGCACGATCAGCGTCGCCTCGAGAATCAATCGCAGAATTGACAAGTCATTCATGAAGATACTCCGCAATTCGCTTTGGACGCAGACTCTGCGCATCGACGCAGACGACCCGCACTTGCGCCTCGACTAGCAAGTCATCCCCGCGATGAATCGTCTGATCAAACCATGCAGTGGTGCGACTATCGGGGCGGTATCGGCAGCTCACTCGCAGCTCATCGTCGAGTCGAGCTGGGCCGCGATAGTCGACTTCTACGCGTAACACCATAAACAGCACCCCCGGGTCGATCGCTAAGGCCTGTTGGGAGTAGCCTTTGGTACGCAGCCATTCAGTCCGACAACGCTCGAGGAACTTCAAATAATTCGCGTAGTACACCACGCCGCCGCCGTCGGTATCTTCCCAATACACGCGGATAGGATACGAGAATGAGAGCCCCTCATTCATACGCTCACTCACGCGCTCTCTCCGGGCCCATCAAACAGCGGTAGCGCCGCATCAGTGCGTACCGGAGGCGTTAGACCAAAGTGGGCGTACGCGGTCTTGGTGACGACACGTCCACGCGCCGTACGCATGATGTATCCCTGCTGGATCAGATAAGGCTCGATCACATCTTCGAGGGTCCCGCGCTCCTCACCCACCGCCGCCGCCAAACTTTCGATACCGACTGGACCACCGTCAAACTTATCAATGATGGTCGTCAATAGTTTTCGATCTAGAGTATCGAAGCCCTGCGGATCAACATCCAGCAAATCCAAAGCAGCGATGGCGAGCGCCTCATCGATCTGGCCGTTACCACGTACCTCAGCGTAATCGCGCGCACGCCGCAATAAACGATTTGCGATACGGGGGGTCCCCCGCGAGCGTTCAGCGATGCGTCGCGCGCCGAGCTCATCAATGGGCACGCCGAGGATTCCGGCAGAGCGCTGCACAATCAACGTTAAATCAGCGGCATCGTAAAACTCTAGACGCTGCACAATCCCAAAGCGATCCCGTAGCGGCGAGGTTAATAAGCCTGCGCGTGTCGTTGCGCCGACCAAGGTAAAGGGCGGCAAAGACAACTTGATCGAGCGCGCGGCAGGGCCCTCACCAATCATGATATCGAGCTGATAGTCCTCCATCGCGGGATACAGCACTTCCTCGACCACCGGCGAAAGGCGATGGATCTCATCAACAAAGAGCACATCGCGCGGCTGTAAATTGGTGAGGATGGCAGCCAGATCCCCTGCCCGCTCAAGTACGGGCCCCGAGGTTTGGCGTAAGTTGACGCCGAGCTCGGCTGCCAAAATATTGGCCAAGGTAGTTTTACCTAAGCCGGGCGGCCCAAATATTAAAACATGATCAAGCGCCTCAGCGCGAGCTCTCGCCGCACCAACAAAGATTTCTAACTGCTCTTTGACGGGTCGTTGTCCCGTGTAGTCGGCGAGACGTTTTGGACGAATCGCGCGTTCAATCGCCTCATCCTCACCGCCCGCAGCGCCGGTCACAACGCGCTCGTTCATGTCGCCCCTCCCCGCTCGCGAGCGACTCCTTGCAAGGCGCGGCGAATCCACTCTTCTGTGGACAAAGATTCTGACTCGCTACCGCTCGCAGCCTTGAGCATCCGAGTCACCTCAGCGGGCTTATAGCCGAGCGCCACGAGCGCAGCCTGCGCCTCGGTCTCTGGCGCAGCCGAACCCCACCCACCGAGCGTGATACCAAGCTCTGCCGAGCTTTGTAGACGATCACGCATTTCAATCACTAAGCGCTCAGCCGTTTTACGACCGACCCCGGGAATACGGGTCAAAGCGCTGACATCTTGCGCGGTCACACAGGCTGCGAAACCCTCAGCGCTAATACCTGAAAGAATCGCCAAGGCGAGCTTGGGCCCGACACCCGACACTTTGAGTAAACCGCGAAACAGCTTGCGCTCACTCTCGGTCAAAAATCCGTATAGAACATGCGCGTCTTCTCGCACCACGAGATGAGTCAGTAAGTAAACTTCCTCACCCACCGCTGGCAAATCAAAGAATGTGGACATAGGCGCTTCGAGCTCGTAACCGACCCCCGCCACTTCCAGCAATAAGCCGGGCGGGGTTTTTGCCACGAGTCGTCCGCGTAAGGAGCCGATCATCCTGCTACTCCCGAGACGAGCCGCGCGAGCTTGCGGTGCTGCGCGTGACAGACAGCCACCGCGAGCGCATCTGCGGCATCGGCCGACAAGCGACCCACGGGCTTCAGCAAACTGTGCATCATGTGCGCAACCTGTAATTTGTCGGCTGCACCGAAGCCGACGGTCGCGAGCTTGATAGCGCGCGGCGCGTATTCGGCAAGCTGAACACGATCGCCCAGTGCCGCTAAGGCGGCGCCCCGCGCTTGGCCGAGCTTGAGCGCACTGTCGACATTGCGACTGACAAAGACTCGCTCGATCGCCGCTTCTTGCGGCTTGTATTGCTCAAGCACGCGACTGACGCCGTTATAAATGGCACTGAGCCGTACCGCAACCGGTAACCGCTCCACCTCGATCCGACCATGTTCGAGACATCGCCACTCACCTTCAAAGATTTCGATCAAACCGAACCCCGTTCGTCGCGACCCGGGGTCCAAGCCCAGAATACGCAACGGACCTTGCACGGTCGCCGAACCGACCACCTCCGCGACCGGCTGCACGGACGGATCGAAATTGCGCCAGGCTTTTGAGCCAAACCGCGCCATGCTTTGCGCCTCAACGGCCTCTAATCGTGCCGATCATAGCGGTAAAGCCAACCGAACGCGCAGGCAGCTCTGACGAGCACTCAGCGGTTCGGCATATCGATCGCACGCTTATCTGCCGCTAGGGCCGCCTCATGCACCGCCTCCGACAACGTCGGATGCGCGTGAATCGTGCGCTGCAGATCTTCCGTGCTGGACCCGTACTCCATGGCGAGTACCGCCTCACCAATCAGCTCGCCCGCCATGGGTCCAATAATATGGACGCCGAGCAGCGTGTCATCGGCCGCATCGCTCACCACTTTCGCAAACCCCTGCGACGCTTCCATCGCCCGGGCGCGGCCGCTTGCGAGAAACGGGAAGGTCCCGACTTTCACCTCACGTCCACTCGCCTTCGCCTGTTGCTCGCTCAAGCCTACCCAGGCAATTTCGGGCGCGGTATAAATCACTGAGGGGATCACCGCATAGTTGACATGTGCATACTGACCGGCGATTCGGTCAGCCACCGCCACGCCTTCTTCTTTGGCCTTGTGTGCGAGCATCGCCCCACGGACGCAGTCACCGACCGCCCAGACATTTTCGACACCGGTATGGCAATGCTCATCGACTTGAATGAACCCTCGCTGATCCAGCGTCACGCCCGTACCCTCTGCCAAAAGCCCCGTGGTGTGCGGACGACGTCCGATCGCGACAATCAGCTTATCCACCTTCAGTGACTGCGCGGCGCCATCGCCATCGGTATAGCTCACCTCGACGGCGCCCTTGACCACCTTGGCGGCCGTCACTTTGGCGCCCAAGCGCACATCAAGCCCGAGCTTTTTAAAATGCTTGAGTGCTTCTTTAGCCACTTGGCTATCGGCCATCGGCAAGAAATCCGGCATCGCTTCGAGCATAACGACCTCGGACCCTAGGCGTCTCCAGACACTGCCGAGCTCCAAGCCGATCACGCCGGCACCAATGATTCCGAGACGCTTGGGCACCGAGGACATCTCCAGTGCACCCCAGCTGTCGACAATGTGTTCGCCATCAAAGGGCGCGGTCGGTAGCGCTGTGGGCTGCGAGCCGCTCGCGAGCACGACATGCTGCGCTTTCAAACGCTGCACGCTGCCATCTACTGCGGTGAATTCCACCTCTCGTCCAGGCAGTAATTGCCCGTGGCCCTGTAGCGCCGTGACTCCAGCGGCCTTCAATAACTGCTGAATACCACCAGTCATATTTTTGACGATGCTTGCCTTACGCTTTTGCATCTTACTGAGATCGAATGAGACCTTGCCCGTCTCGATACCGTGAGCCGCAAACTCAACCTGTGCACGGTGCAAAAGCTCGGTGGACTCTAAAAGGGCTTTACTCGGAATACAGCCTGCATTCAGGCACGTCCCGCCAAACGCACGACTCCCGTCGTAGTTTTTCCAACCGTCCATACAGGCGACTTTCAAGCCGTTCTGAGCCGCGCGAATCGCTGCTGGATAACCGGCCGGGCCACCACCAATGACAATCACATCAAAGTCCATTACTTCTCTCTCCATAGGAGCCGCCGCGACCGCTCCCGCACATGACTTACAAGCCGATCAGCAAGCGGCCCGGGTCTTCTAAACCATCTTTGATGGCGACCAAGAACTGCACTGCCTCGCGTCCATCAATGATCCGATGGTCATAGCTCACCGCGAGATACATCATTGGCCGTACGACGATCTGCCCATCGACCACCACCGCGCGATCCTGAATCTTGTGCATCCCTAGGATGGCACTCTGTGGTGCATTCACGATCGGAGTCGATAGCAAGGAGCCGAATACCCCACCGTTCGTAATAGTAAAGCTACCACCCTGTAGCTCCTCAATCGAAAGCGAGCCCGCTCGCGCCCGCGCACCGAAATCATTGATCTGCCGCTCGATCTCGGCAAAGCTCATGGTCTCCGCATTGCGCAGCACCGGCACCACCAAACCGCGATCCGTGGAGACCGCGACTCCAATATCGTAGTACTCGTGATAAAGAATATCGCTACCATCGACCGAGGCATTCATCACTGGGAATTTGCGCAACGCTTCGATCGCAGCGCGCACAAAGAACGACATGAAGCCTAGCTTCACCCCATGCTCTTTTTCAAAGGTCGTCTTGTAACGCTGACGCAAGCCGTTGATGGCCGACAAATCGATTTCATTGAAAGTGGTTAAGAGCGCAGCGGTGTGCTGAGCTTCCACCAAACGTTGCGCAATGCGTTGACGCAGCCGGGACATGGGCACGCGCTGCTCACTACGCGCACCGGGCAACGGCGCCGCACCAGGTTTAGTGGCCGCTGCCTGTTGCGACAAATGAGTATTAACCGCAGCCTTAGTCACACGACCATCAGCCGTCGCAACGTCGCCAGCGGAAATACCCTGCTCTTCGAGCACCCGACGCGCAGCGGGGCTGACCTTGGTGGCGGAAGCTGCGGAGGACGCAACCGCCGCAACCGGTGCCGAAGCTGCGACGGGCGAAGCGACTGCCGGACTGGCTGTGACCTTACCGCCGGCTTCAAAAATCGCCAGTAAGTCGCCACTTTTGACAGTGGCACCTTCGCTCACTCGATACTCCTTGATGACGCCATTGGCTGGCGCAGGCACCTCGAGAACCACCTTATCGGTCTCAAGATCCGCCAGGTTTTCATCACGCGAGACGGCCTCGCCGGGCTTTTTTCGCCAGGCTACCAGGGTCGCATCGGCTACCGACTCGGGCAGTTGGGGTACTCGGATCTCAGTGCTCATGTTCGGATCGTCCTCAAAAAAATCAGGGCAAAATCAATTCTTCGAATCACAATCGCGTGACGCTAGCCTCGGCTCCGCCGAGCGGTCGTCGTAGTCGCCTTCTTCGGTACCGTAGATTTGCGAGTGACTGAATCAGCGACTTCGTCACTGGCTAGGCGCTTAGTTTTGCGCGCACTCTCTTCGCGCGCTTGCGCACGTAGTGCAGCACCAACCAGTGATTTCTGCTCTGCATCGTGGATCTTGGCAATCCCCGTGGCGGGTGCTGCGGCCGGCGCACGCCCCGCATACAGAAGTTCATGGTCTGCCGATAAGGGACGCTCGAGCTGATGGCGGATTTGGTACCACGCGCCTTGATTCTGCGGCTCCTCTTGGCACCAAACGATCTCACGCGCGTTCGGGTAGCGACTGATGATGGCGTCGTATTCTTCAACTGGGAATGGATACAACTGCTCCAGACGAACCAAGGCAATATCTTTGATTTGTGACTCGCGTTGCTCTTTAAGGAGATCAAAGTACACCTTGCCGCTTGAGAGCACGATGCGGCGCACCGTTTTAGGCTCTACTTCATCCACATCATCGATAAGCGTGCGGAAGCTCCCTTGCTGCAATTCCTCCAACGAGGACACACTCATGGGGTGTCGCAACAAGCTTTTCGGCGTCATTACCACGAGCGGCTTACGGAACCGCCTGAGCATCTGCCGACGCAACATATGAAACATTTGCGCAGGGGTTGAGGGCACGCACACCTGCATATTGAGTTCGGCGCAGAGTTGCAAGAAACGCTCAAGACGGGCGGAGGAATGCTCCGGTCCCTGCCCTTCATAACCATGCGGCAAAAAGAGCGTCAGACCGCAGTATCGACCCCACTTGGATTCGCCCGAGCTGATGAACTGATCAATGATGACCTGAGCGCCGTTAGCAAAATCCCCAAACTGGCCTTCCCAGATCACCAGCACGCCGGGATCCGTGGTCGAAAAGCCGTACTCGAAGCCCATGACGGCTTCTTCTGATAGCACCGAATCAATCACCTGAAATCGCGGCTGACGCTCAGCGATGTGCTGCAGCGGGATATGAGTCGCACCCGACTCTTGGTGGTGCCACACGGCGTGACGATGGAAGAACGTACCGCGACCGCAGTCTTGGCCAGACAAACGCACTGCGTAGCCCTCTTCCAACAAACTCGCATAGGCCAGCGTTTCCGCGCAGCCCCAGTCAAGGAGCATGTCACCTGCCAACATTTTTTTGCGGTTCTCAACCACCTGTGCCACGCGAGGGTTCAACACAAAGCCGTCGGGAACTTCGGTAATCCGCGCACCGAGCGCCTGCATACGTCGCGGCTCAACACCCGTGGTCACACGCGCCGACCAGTCGACCTCCATGTAGGGGCTCCAGTCGACGGTGAATTTATTACCAATCATGCCGAGCGAAGCGCGCGCCAGCGGCCGCCCCTCATCAAGGCCCGATCGATAATCGTTCATCATGGCTTCCGCTTCGTCCGCGCTCAGCACTCCTTCGCCTACCAAGCGATCGGCATATTGCTTACGGGCGCTCGCGTGCTGGCGGATGGCCTGATACATCACAGGCTGCGTCGCCGACGGCTCATCCGCTTCGTTGTGACCCAAACGCCGATAACACACGAGATCAATCACAACATCTTTGTGAAATTTTTGGCGATAGCGCATCGCAAGTCGCGTGACAAATACCACTGACTCTGGATCATCGCCATTGACGTGGAAAATCGGCGCTTCGAGGATCTTAGCCACGTCTGAGCAGTACATGGTCGAGCGCGCATCATCCGGCCGTGACGTGGTAAACCCAACCTGATTATTAATCACGACGTGAACGGTGCCACCGGTGGAATAACCACGCGCCTGCGATAACTGCATGGTTTCCATCACCACGCCCTGACCGGCGAAGGCGGCATCACCATGGATCAAAATCGGCACCACCCGCTCACCGAACTGATCGTTACGGCGCTCTTGGCGAGCCCGAACCGAGCCCTCAACCACAGGGTTGACCACCTCCAGGTGTGAGGGGTTAAAGGCGAGTGCCACGTGTACATTACCGCCCGAGGTACGCAAATCTGCAGAAAAGCCCTTGTGATATTTGACGTCACCCGAACCCTTAAGCTCGGTTGTATCGTAACGGCCTTCAAATTCCGAGAACAAAACGGAAGGTGATTTACCGAGCACATTGACGAGCACGTTTAGTCGACCGCGGTGGGCCATACCGATCACGAATTCTTCGGCGCCCAAATCGCCACCGGTTTGAATGGCATCGTCCAAAAGCGCAATGAGTGCTTCGCCGCCTTCCAATGAGAATCGCTTTTGCCCCACATATTTGGTGTGCAAATAGCGCTCGAGACCTTCGGCTGCCGTCAACTGCCAAAGAATATTGCGCCGCTCTTCCGTGACGAAAACCTGATTGAGGCGCCCCACCTGAAATTCATCCTGCAACCAGAGGCGCTCTTCGGTGTTGGAGACATGAGCGAATTCCGCTCCCACCGAGCCACAGTAGATTTTCTTGAGAGTGGCAATGATCTCGCGCAGCGTGGTGCGCTGCGGGATCTCGCGTTGGCGACTCCCCGTAAAAAACTCGGTATCGAGATCCGCATCCGACAACCCGAAGTAATCGAGATCGAGCACCCGAGGACGATCGCGGCGAGACAGTCCCAAGGGGTCAAGCTGAGCGACCAAGTGTCCACGGTTGGCGTAAATCTGCACCAATCGTGAAACCGCTCCTTGTTTGGCGCTGGCCTCACTCTCAATCGGGATCGCTCGCGCGCCACCGGCTTCTCGCGCAGCCTTGGCACGCTGGGCGATGGCGGCCCGAATCGACTGGTGCGACGGCTCATCGCCGATACGGCTCGCGCCATTGGCTCGCGGCAGTTTTTCAAAGTATTCCTGCCAGCGACGATCAACGCTCGCTGGATCGTGCAGGAACTGCTCATAGAGGGTTTCGATGTACTCGGCATTGCTGCCGAATGGAAGGGAGGTGTCGACCTGATCGCTGCGCGTAGCGCCCATGATGGAAAAATGGCCCCCGAATCGCCAAACGTAAAACCGCGCATTATACACGAGGGGATGGCGCCCCCGGCAGGAGTTGAACCTACGACCTACCGCTTAGGAGGCGACGGTGCGTGCAAAAACCTGCAACCTGATACAAAGCGCAACTAACTGAAATATATAGCCTTTCTATCGCTAGTGGATGACGACAAGTGGGGCGCGATAGCGTCTACCCATGGCAAATCTGAGTGAGGCGCAGCCGACACTTTACAGCGATACCCCCTGACAGAACTGTCATTCAGGACTAATGACTTTTCCCGTCGCTACCAAAGACGCAAACACCGATGATTGCATCGCTTTATTCTCGGCCACTGACGCACTCGGGCGCGTCGCGAAAGCATCTAAGGGCCAGCCCTGAGCCGCGTCGTAAATCGGAGCATGCGCGGCAGGACATAATTCACTCAGAAACGAAAAGCGACTACCCGCTCGACGACGGCGTAGGGCCTCAAGATCGATGGAGGCCGTGATGAGACACTCCTCGGTTCCAAAAGCCTTATTAAGTACGCGGCCAGTGAAATCGATAATTTGCGATTCCCCATGACACACGTTGGGTGGCAAGTCTGAATCAATATTAGGTCCGGAGTTCGCCATCAATAAATAGCAATTATTCTCCCAAGCACGAGCCTTTCGAACCGCAGACCACGCGCCACCCCCCTCATCGAAATGTTCTGGCCCGCGCGCCTCGCTGGTGACATGAAGTAAGACCTCGGCCCCCCGCATCGTCAGACAACGCGCAACCTCTGGAAAATGGATGTCATAACACACCAGTACCCCAAGGCGACCCAGCGGCGTGTCCAATACAGGGAATAGCGATTCCGGTCCTCCGAACAAGCGGCAATACTCGGTATATACGTCCTGCGGCGTCGTCTTACCCGTTACGGAATACATCTTTCGGTAACGCAAAGCCACCTCTCCGGACGGATCAATAATAAAAGCTGTGTTAAAAAATCGCCCGGGGAAGGCTGCTAACCTCTCATAAACCATCCCTGCGATATAAGCCTTGTGATCCTGCGCCGCTCGCATCAAGGGCTCGATCTCGGGACCCGGTAATTCCACTGATGCCTCGATCCACGCTGACGTGGAGACGCCTAATTCGAACCCGTGGATACAAAACTCGGGTAACACGAATAGCCGACTCCCAAACGCGTTAGCCCCACGATTCACGAGGTCCGCGCAGTGCCGAGCATTTTCTAGCAGCACCTCGCGGCGTACCGACTGGCCAGCCCGTACAACAGGGCGCACCCTAGACTGAATCACCGTTGAGGAATAGCTCGTCACTTGAGTTTCTCCTGAGCCGACACGCAAGAGGTCAACTGCTCGTTTAATCGGTACGAAACGACACTAAGAACTAGGCTAGAGTGACAATATGACCCAAGCACGCGATGAATATCCAGTCACGACTGCATGGTACGTGGTCGGTCTGCTGACGGCGGTCTATATCGTCTCATTTATCGATCGCCAAATTCTCAGCTTGTTGATTGAGCCGATCCGACAAGAAATGGGACTCAGCGACTTCCAGATGTCATGGATCGGTCCTCCAGCCTTCGCTATTTGTTTTTTATTTTTTGGATTAGTGTTTGGTAATTTAGCCGATCGATTCGGACGCCTCAGATTGATCGCGCTCGGGTTAGCACTGTGGTGCGGCATGACGGCCGCCTGTGCATTCGCCGAGACCGCCCTCGAAATGTTCGTCGCTCGCATGGGAGTTGGGGTAGGTGAAGCGGTTCTCACGCCTTGCGCCTTGTCACTGATCAGCGACATGTTCGCGAGAGACAAAGTGGGCAAGCCGATCGGCGTATATTCATCTGGAGTAGCGCTCGGCTCAAGTCTTGCATTCATTTTGGGTGGTGCACTTATTCTATGGTTGGAGCGTGGCGATCACGATCCGTTTTATTTTTTTGGCATCAGCACTACGTGGCGAGAAACTTTTCTCCTAGTTGGTCTACCAGGTCTACTACTGCTGCCTCTTTTACTTTGGGCCAAAGAGCCGGCTCGAAGGGAGCGATTAACGGATATTCATACAATCTCGTTTTTTCAGACAGCTCAATTTTTGAGTAAAAATAGGCGAGTGTATATACCTCTTTTCTTTGGAAAATCTGCTTTTAACCTGATCGCTTATGCTCATTTCTGGATCGTACCGATGTTCGCTAGAACTTGGGGCTGGAGCCCGGCGCGTACGGGCGCTATATGGGGTACCACGTTACTCTTGTCGGGACTTACCGGAGTTCTCATAGGCGGTTGGTTGAGTGATTACTGGTACCGTAACGGCCGAAAAGAGGCAGCGATCCGCACGATGTGGCTCGCGTTGCTGATCACGATACCGCTACACGCGGTCGCTCCGCTGATGCCCTCGGGAGAACTCGCGATCGCGTTATTCATACCTGCACTCGTTGCGGCTGGCGCAGGTAGTTCTGCTGGGTCCACCGCCACCATGCTCGTCACGCCCAATGAGTACCGTGGTCAAATGATCGCTCTATCCTTACTAATCGCTAGCGGATTAGGTCAATTTCTCGGTCCGACCACCGTAGCAGGACTGACTGACTTCATTTTTGCCGACCCGAAAGCGCTACGTTACAGCCTATCTCTTGCAGTGTTTTCCTTCAGCATTGTCGCTTTTTTGATCTTATCTTCAGGTCTCAAAAGATATACGACTACGGTGACTGAACTTGAGGAGCGGTTAGGTAAGAAACCCTAAAAACCCTAAGTTGTTCGCGATGCTAAACACACCGTGAAAACCACAACAACCCATCTATGCGGGGTTATCGATTGATTTATATGGTGCCCCCGGCAGGAGTTGAACCTACGACCTACCGCTTAGGAGGCGGTCGCTCTATCCACTGAGCTACGGGGGCCCGGGAAGACGAACGGGAAAATGGTGGAGCGGAGGAGGATCGAACTCCCGACCTTCGCATTGCGAACGCGACGCTCTCCCAGCTGAGCTACCGCCCCACACAAGGGCGGCGATTCTAGCACTGCTTGTGCCTTCCCCTGCGACGACCCCGCCTCGCCGCTCCGAGGGCCGAAGGTACGAGGGCCGAAGGTAAGGGCCAGCCTGAAAGCCACGACCCCTGAGCCCCGAATGGCTACCCAAACCCCGGCAGCCTGTGATCGAATCGCGCTTGTGAACCCAATCGTCTACGCCATTCCGATCTTTATGCTGACGATCCTCGCCGAGGCGGCGATCGCCCACGGTCTTGGCCGACGGGTCTATAACTTGGCAGATGCCATCACCAGCCTGAACTTCGGCATCCTCAGTCAAGTCTCGGCCGCATTCTCGCGGGTGCTCGGCTTGGGTGTTTACATGTGGGTCTTTGAACACGGACGTTGGCTCACCCTTCCCTCCGATGCCCTTTGGGTCTGGGTCGCAGCACTCATCGCCTATGACTTTCTCTACTACTGGGTGCATCGGTGCGGACACGAGGTTGAACTCATGTGGGCCGCTCACCAAGTGCACCACTCCTCTGAGTACTTCAACCTATCGACCGCATTGAGGCAGACTTCCACCGGGGTGCTGTTTTCTTGGCCATTTTATTTGCCGATGGCCTTACTCGGCGTACCCCCCGTTGTATTTGCTGTCGTCGCGCTGATTGATCTCTTGTATCAGTACTGGGTGCACACCGAATTGGTCGGAAAACTTGGGACACTCGATCGCATTCTCGTCACGCCCTCCAATCACCGCGTCCATCATGGGCAAAATGATTACTGCATTGATCGTAACTACGGCGGGATCCTCATTATTTGGGATCGACTGTTTGGCACCTTCGCCGAGGAGCGTGACCTAGAGCCTGTGGTTTATGGAATTCGCAAACCGCTCAATAGTTTCAATGCGATCTGGGGCAATCTGAATGTCTTTGATGCTCTTTGGCGTCGCTGTCGTCACGCGAGCAGCCTGTGGCAGGCTATCCAAGTGTGGTTTGCTCGACCGACCACTGTCGCGGCGCTGCAGCAAGAACCCATCCATCGTGAGCGCTTGCAGTCGCGAGCCCCCGATCGCCTTCAATATTATGTGGTCGTGCAGTATGCGTTACTCGCCGTCATCGCAACCTATTTCTTTGCAATCACTGAGACGCTGAATGCTCTTTCGCGCACGGGCTATGCGCTCTGGATCATAGGCTCCGTCTGGTCGCTTGGCGCACTACTTGAGCAGCGCGCCTATGCAAAGATACTTGAGGGGACGCGTTGGCTACTCAGTCTTGGGATGCTGGTCTTGGTTTAGCAGCAAGCGATCCGCCAAACTAGCACGCAACTCACTCGGTGAGCATCCATAACGCTCCCGAAACGCCTTGGTAAAATTCGCCGGCGTGGAATAACCGAGGTTATCTGCGATGACCGACACGCTGACATCGGACTTCATTAATAAGTCGTGCGCTCGTCGTAGTCGTTCCTCCCGAAACCAACTAAACACCGGCTGACCACATAACAACTGAAACGCCTCGTTTAGACGCCTACGATTACTCCCCACCATTCGCGCGAGTTCATCGAGACTGGGAGGTGAATGAATGAGATCGAGCAATACACGCTGTGCACTTCTCACCAAGACCGCATCCCGCGTGGCCTCCGAGGGCGATACCGCAGGATGAGTCGCATCGGCCGCACGCCGCTCCGCTAAACGTAAATGCACCCCGACTCGCGCGAGCACCTCCTCGGGGTCGAACGGCTTAGTGATGTAATCCACCGCCCCCAAAGAAAATCCAGTTAAGCGATCATCTAAATCCGTCGCGGATGTCAGGAAGATGACTGGAATGTCAGCCGTGCGAGCATTCGCTTTGAGCAAGCGACACACCGCGTAACCATCCATATCGGGCATGTGAACATCCAGCAATATCAAACCTGGTTGTAGTGCCACCGATTGTTCGTAGCCTCGCTCACCCTGTGTAGCCACACTGATACGCAGGGCGCGTAAAGCCAGAAAATCTAGCAAGACGCGTAGATCCGTGATGGAGTCATCGATGAGTAATAGGTCCGCGCGCGACGCACGCGGGTGATTCATGCTCATGCTTCGACCACCAATAGCTCCAACCGACCAAAATCGACTTCAATGACCGCCTCTTCTACTGCGTCGGCGAACGACGCAAAGCGCGGCTCGCGTCCGCGCAAGGCCTGCGCCCACTCACGAATCGCGGTCACCTCGCCGAAGGCGACCAGTTGACGCAGTTCCGCGAGATCGTCATCGCCCGGTCGAAGCAACGACCCTGTCAAACCCGACGAGGGGTTGACATCAAATAGCCACTGTAGATCGAGCAGATCTCCCAACCTTTGTAGTAAGTGTGTGTGTTTCAAGGGACGCAAAAATGTCGCCGCAAAACGAACAGAATGATTCCAACCAATCGGTTCTTGCGGCAAAGCAGCCGAAATCAAAAGAACTGGGACTGCTGGCT
>RFOD01000026.1 GCA_009926865.1 Gammaproteobacteria bacterium
CAATCTTTGAAAACATCGGAAAACTGACGTCGTATTGGGTCTGACAGAAGTTACGGATCTCCGCCTCATCCCCTGGCTCCTGATGACCAAATTGATCACAGGGAAACCCAAGCACCGTCAAACCGCGATCCCCGTACTGGCGCTGTAGCGCCTCAAGCCCCGCATATTGCGGGGTAAACCCGCAGCGGCTCGCCACATTCACGACGACGAGGACGCGGCCCTGAAGACTGGCGAGCGACAGTTCACGGCCCTCGATATCTTTGGCAGTCATTTCGTAAATCGACATAGCTTTCATCCCATAGAAAACGGCGCGACGCCGAATAGTCTCAAATGCGCTTGAGTAACAAAGTGAACATAGAGCGCCAAACCCAAGCCCACCACCAATACGTCATTGAACCGCCAAGCAGGAGTCCGCGGATTGACCCGAGATGGACGATACTTCAAAGAAATACGATCCGCGACTGCCCATACGAGTAACGAACCGAAAAGTAATACATCGGCTAGCATGCCATTCGCGAGCAAATGCGCGAGTGCCCAGAGCTTAATGGCCACCAGCATCGGATGCTTCGCGACCCGAGAGATACGTCCCGGTAGATAAGCGGCGAGCAGCAATGGGAAGACCGGCAACATGAGAAGCGCCGTTACGTGGCGTAAGCCAGCCGGTGGCAGGTAAAGAAACGTAGGCTCCAACCGAGCCAGGCTATAGCCCGACCAAATCAATAAAAACCCCGCCAAGGCGATCGCAGAGTAGGCCGCTTTCCACGCCCACACCCCAAATCGTTCTACCCATTGATCACGCTGCTTCGGCGCGACCATGCTGACCGAGTGAATCCCGAGAAAAAGGCATAGCCCCACTATCAGTTGTGTCATGAGCACCCCCAACCCGATGGCCATCTTGATTCCGATAGAGCATGTTCCGCCCTGCCTCGTGCCGACGCAAGCCCAGGACTTCGTGACGGGTCAAAACACCCGACGCCAACCCCGCGCGTCCCTCGTCTAAGACACTCCTTCTAGGGTCTCCCTCTAGGGCCTCCCGAGGTAATAAGACGGCGTTGCCAAGCCCACGTTACGGACCCAACCGGTGATGGATGTCGCGACCAAGCGGTGCGCCACTCCGGAATAAAGCGGAATGACAGGCAGGTCGCGCAAGATGCGTTCCTCGGCCGCGTAATACCCACGTGCGCGGGCTTCAATCGTGCGTTCGCGCTCCGCCTTGTTGATCAGCGCATCGACCTCAGGCTCGGCATAGCCAAAGTAATTTAAGAAAGAGTCGCTGCGAAAGCGATTAATGAAACTCGCGGGGCCCTGCACCACGGAGAAGACGCTGTAGTCCATCAAATCAAATCGGCGTGCATTGAGTGCCTCGCTATAGGCACGCGACTCTAAACCTTGCGCATCGACTCGTACACCGAATGGCGCCCACATCGCATCCAACGCGAGAAAGGTACGCTGAGTCAAAGAATTGGAAGAAAAAATAGCCTGTAAACGCAAAGGTTGTTGACGCGATAACCCCAACTCGCGAGACAGCGCCTGAGCACGAGCAAGACGCGTAGAGCGTTGCGCCCGAGAGGATACAGGGAGTTTGCGTTCGAGATAATCCGTCGCCGCCATAGGGACTAAACTCTCGCTCGGCTCTTCCCCGAGCGCGCGAACCTTACTGCACAAGGTCTCCCGGTCCACCGCCAGCGCTAACATCCTGCGCAGCCGAGGGTCTGCGACCGTTTGGCGTCGCAAGTTGAACCCCACCCACCCGCCGGTGTGGGTCGGTGCACTCTTGAGCTGCGTTGGTAACTCCTCGCGCGCGAGCTGTAAGGCCGAACCCTCGCTAATCTGAGCGATATCCAGCTCGCCGGCGCGAAACAAACGTAGTCGAGTCGCATCATCAATACCAAACAGCCAATGCACGCCCGACGGCGGCGCACCACGCACGTTCGCAGCACGAGCGCCTACGAGTCGTTGCTGAAAACGCTCATTACGCACGAGTTGCAACCGGCCATTTTGTCGCCAGGCGATGGGCCGATAAGCGCCGTTGACGATCATCTGTGGCGGCTTTGCCCAATCCTGCCCCCATCGTAAAAGTGCATGCTGCGGGACGATGTAAGCGACAGCCAGCAGCTTCAAAAGATCCGTCTCAGCGCGTTCGAGCTCAATGACAATCTCGCGCTCGCGCTCGATCCGTACTCCTAATTCTTTGGGGTCTTTGTTACCTGTACGGATAGCGCGCGCGTTACGGATGGCGTCATAGCGATACGACAATAGCGCCCCTGTGGCGGGATCTAGCAAGCGCCGCAAACTGAATTGCACGTCATCGGCACTTAAGGCTCGACCATCAGACCAAAATAAATCCGGGTGTAAGATGAACCGATAACGCTGGCCGTCTGCGTCGATTTGCCAACGCTCGGCGCAGCCTGGAACCAAAAGCCCCGCGCCATCGATGGCGGTCAACCCTAGGAATAAATCGGCTGCGATTTCCATATCCGCTGAAGACAGCGGTCGGTGTGGATCCAGACTGGTCAAATTACCGCCGCGCGAACGGCGCAAGATGAATTCACCCTTCGGATCACTGACCGAGGCGCTGGAACGCGATATTTGAGCGGCACCACTTTCGAGAATTGGCCATCCCGCTAGACCGACGGCGGTCCCAGTCACAAAATCACGTCGACGCATGTCGACATGTTAACAAGCTAGAGGCGTGACCGCAGTTGCTGGGTCTTAACGCGACTTGGCGCGAGCCACTACCAACAATATGGCACCGAGCGCCGTCAGACCTGCTGACATCACAAAGGGCGCAGCAGGACCCAACTTGAAATACACGGGACCTGAGAGCGCCGGACCAATGATGCGCCCTGCACTGCTCGAGGCATTGAACGCCCCCATCACCGACCCTCGCGAGCGAGGATCGGCTTCAAACGACACCAAACTACTGATCGCGGGTAAATAGAGACCATTGGCCAGCCCAAAAACCCCTATCGCCAACCAAACCATGAGCGGGTTAACAGCCGTTGCAAACAACACAAGACCGATCACGACACCAATCACGGACGCGATAGCAATCGGCCGCTCACCAAACCGTCGCGTCAGCGGCCCAATCAATCCTGCTTGTCCCACCGCCGACAACAAGGCGAACACCGTGAAATGCAGACCGACTTCCACTAACGAATAACCAAATAAATCCCGTGCCCAGAACTGATACACCGACTGCATCGTGCCCGCGGCAACTGCGACAATCAGTGATGTTCCGACCAGACCGAGTAAGACCGGTCGACTGAACAACGTGTCGAACATGGATTTTTTCTTTGTAGGTGCTTGCTCGGACGTCTGTCCCGCATCCTCTCCTAAAGAAGAGTTAGTGGGCTGACCCGCCTGCGAAGCCCGACCAAACGGACGACGCAGCGACTCGGGCAAACTCTCTGGCAACCAAATCATCGTGCCGACCAAAGCCAGTAATGACAGCGCTGCTGAGGCCAAGCCCGGCCAATGCAAGCTTGCCTCACCCCCGATCGTGCCCAAGAACCCTCCGAGCGCAGGGCCGATGGCAAAACCCACCCCAAATGCCGACGCGACAATCCCCAAGCCTTTGGCGCGATCTTTGGGTTCCGTTACATCGGTGGCATACGCAAAGGCAGCAGCCAAATTACCCGACATGATGCCGCCAAATGCGCGTGACACGAGTAGTGACTCAAGACTCGGGGCATAAGCGAGCCACAGGTAGGCGAGCACACTACCCGCTAAACTGAACACGAGAATCGGCTTACGGCCCCACGCGTCACTGCAGCGACCCCAGAAAGGTGTGGCGACTAATTGAAAGAGAGAAAAGACACCGGCGCCGCCGAATGTCTTCCAAAAATCAGACGCCCCCATCTGCTCGACGACGATCGGAAAGGGAATGGTGGTGATGCCAAAGCCGGCAAGACTGATAAACACCACTAACCACAAGAGGCCAAGACTCTTAGTCATAGCGACGATTATCCGCCTCGGCGGCAAGTTCGCGGGGCGGGTAACCCCCGATCATCCGCAGGGAGGTCGGCTCAGAGCGCCATCGCGCAACGATAGCCCTCGGCCGTCGCGACGAGTAGCGAGCGAGGCGCATGGGCATCACCGATCATCGAGACTTTCACACCCGCTTCGCGTAGCGGCACAACGAGCGCATCGTTCGGGAATCGCGGCGTCGCGTGGGTGAGCAGGGTGACATCCTCGATCACACACTCGCCGAGGCCACGTACCTCACGGAGCGTGACTCGACCCTCCAGCAAGCCCTCATCAAAGACCATCTCGTGCCAGGGGGCCACCTCGATCTTACGATCGGCTAAACGTTGATGAATACCTTGACGATTCACCAATGGTTCTTCAGCCGCCACCCCCTCACGCGGAGTCACAATCACCACGCGATCGTAAAAACGGGTTAATAACTCGGCGGTGGAATAGGTGAACACCGTGTGATCGTGATCGTAGATCACAGCGGTACCCGACTCTCGCTGTTTACGACCCACGAAACGCGCTGCCACTGTCCGAATATCAGCAAAGAATTCCTCATCGCGCCACTCCTCTGGCAACCAGCTCGGCCATGCGGGTGTTGACCCTGTGGCGAGCACGACCTGATCTGGCTTGAAGGCGAGGATTTCGGCGATCGTTGCGCGCACACCGAGTTCAAACCGCACACCATAGAAATCCGCGCGTAATTTTTGGTAATCGTAAACACTACTTAAGCTCTCGCCGCCCGGTAATGCTGCGTGTATTCGCGCCTTGCCGCCCACTTCGGTCGAAGCGCTCCAGACCACAACCTCATGGCCACGGGCTGCCGCCACCCACGCCGCCTCCAAGCCTGCGGGCCCTGCGCCGACAATCGCTACGCGCTGTCGAGTCGAAGCGGCGGCGGGCTGCCAATCACACTCGTCCTCCAAACCCACGCGTGGGTTGTTATCGCAGGCCAAGAGGCCTCCCGCGACGATCGCCCCCCAACAGGTATTGCAGGAGACGCAATAACGAATTTCCGCCTCGCGACCTGTCGCGGCTTTAAGCCCCCACGCCGGATCCGTCACAAGCGGTCGACCGAGCATCACCAAATCGGCCAGCCCATCGCGGACAAATCGCTCGCCCTCATTCGGATCGGTGATCAGCCCGAGCGCTCCAATCGCCACGCCGGGCGCCGACTGCGCCAGCGAGGCAATCCGCTCTACGAACGGCGCGCGCGGACCGTGCATGTCTGGCAAATGCCAGCCAAGCGTGTGCGAGTGCGCGCCCCAACACCAGGTCAAATAATTCGGGACACCGGTGGCATGGACTTCGCGCGTAATCGCAGCGGCAGTCTCTAGGTCGATGCCATCGGGCATCCCGTCTTCACCCGGCAATTTGACCCCAATGATGAACTGCTCACCGCAGGCCTCGCGCAAGGCCAAACAGAGCTCGGTCAGTAAACGCGCCCGCCCAGACAAATCACCGCCGAACTGATCCTGACGTTGATTCGAGCGCGCTGCTAAAAATTGATGGAATAAATGCCCATGGCCAGCTGAGATCTCAACACCCGAAAAACCGGCATCTCGTAAAATGACTGCGGCATGCGCAAAATCTTTGATGAGCCGTAAGACTTCCTCGGTACTGAGCGCGTGTGGAACCGTCCAACTGAGGTCATCCGGCAAAGGGGATGGGCCTATTGCATCATGGCTACGGCCACTTTGGTGACGCCCCCGACCCGGATCTTGGATTTGACCGAGCAGATGCGAGCCCTCCGCACGCACGGCTGCCGCCCAGCGCGCCAAGCCCTCACGATTCGTCTCATCCAACACCATCACTTTTTGTGGATTTCTTTGGCGCGGCAAAAGATTCAGCGGCTCGGTCACCAACAAGGACGCGCCACCCCGTGCTCGTGTTCGGTGATAAGTGATCAGACGCTCGGTCACTTTGCCCGCTGTCACGTAGCGGGTCGACATCGAGGCGTGCACGATGCGATTACGCAGCTCAAAGCCCGCTAACTTAAACGGCGAAAAGAGATGGGGATACGCCGTCTCCCCGCCCGCGGCGATCATGGATTAGGCAGACTCGCACCGAATACGTAGGTGGCGCCACCGGGACGACGTGCGTAATCGGCAAAACAGTGCTCAGCAGGAAAGTCCGCCTGTTGCATCGCCTTCAACATATCCGTCTCCGCAAAACCCGTCCAGAACGGCTCACCGTTCCAACGCACCTGCCAATCGTTCATGACCTGATCATCCAGCCCAAGTCGCGTTACTTGCGTCGCCACATCGACATGCAGCATGGCGCCACCCGGCGCTAGAACTCGACGGCACTCGCGAAGAATGGCGGGTAGATGGGTAGCATTGGTCTCGTGGAAGAAAATATTAGACACGACCAAATCAAAACTGGCTGAATCAAGCCCCGTCGCTGCGGCATCGGCCTGACGAAACTCGATGGGAATACCGCGCTCTGCAGCAATGAGATGACCAAAACGCAGCAAGCCCGCAGCGACATCCACCGCCACGTATTGCGCCTCGGGGTAAGCTCGCGCAATCGCCTGCGAATGTACGCCGATTCCACAACCCAAATCCAAAATGCGGCGTGGACGTAAATCCGGGAAGCGCTGCTTGAGTTCGTTCAACAATAAGTTCGCGCGTCCATCGCCGGTCGCATGCCGCTGGCCCTTGCCGACGCCATAAATCAACGAAGCGCCGATGTAGCGAAGGCCCGGGGTGAGATCATCTTTATCGATGGCTCCGACATAGCCCCCCGGCTGACGATGAATCTCGGTGTCGCTAATGGGCGTCGGAATGGTAAGCGTCGGATCTAAATGCAGACTGCCCACGGCTGGCGCAGCTGCAAAACGCTGGCGCGCATCGGCCGCCACGCGTTGCGTCGTCGCCTCAATGGCATCCCACATCATCGTTTGTGAGTGATGCGTGAGCACGGCCCAACGACGAAACTCGGGGGTTTGCTCAAGCGCCGATTGGACATCGTCGCGTCGGCTAGGCGTGACGCCGCGCATCGTGGTGAGCTGGGGCGCCACTCGGCTCTGATAGGCCTCGCGTACTTTTTGTTGCGCCGAACCGTTCGCCAAATATTTGAGGCCCAAGATAAAATCTTGTCGCGCCTGCTCTATGGCGTTGACCGTATAAACACTTTGCTCACTCATACTGCTCTCTTTCAAATGGGCTATTGTGGCGCCACTCAGCGAGACCCGACACTCATCAACCACGTGGGATACAAGCCGCGCGGATTATCCGCAAATCCACTGACACGCTTGGACACAAGCCGGCGACCCACCAAATAATAGACGGGGGCAACCGGCTGATCTTTGAGTACCATTGACTCTGCTTGGCGCAGGATAGCCGAACGCTGCGTGACATCGACTTCTTGGGCGGCTTTCGCAAGAAGACCATCAAACTGCGGATTACGATAACCTGCAGTATTCATACCCACCGCCGAGCCGACTGAAAGCATCCGCTCAAGGTAGGCATACGGGTCGCTGAATGAGGCGAGCCAAACAAATCGGGCCGCATCAAAATTACCTACGCCCACTTCTGTCACCAGAGCTTTAGTTTCTTTTTGCTGCAAATCAGCCCGCACCCCCACCTGACTCCACATCGCACCGATCGCGACCGCCACCTTGCGGTTAAGATCGGTGCTTGGAAACGCTAGGCGAATTCGTAGCGGCTTACCCGGCCCGTATCCGGCTTCCGCCAGTAATCGCTTGGCTTCGGCCAAACGCTTAGCCGAGCCCCAGGTGGCGTAATCCGGTTGCGCGCCGCGGTCGTAGTTGAGGACCCCCGGTGGCACGATGGAGTAGGCACCCACCCCCGGGAAACCCAGCACATTACGCGCGATCACCTCGCGCTCAATCGCCATCGCCAGTGCTCGACGGACACGCACATCCGCGGTGGGTCCACTGCGCGTATTGAAGACCACAACCTCGTTGGCGATCCCACGACCGAGTCGTAACGACTCCCCGTGCTGCGCTCTTAGCTCGTCCGTTCGCTCAGGGGGCACCACCATGATCAAGTCGAGCTCACCGGCATTAAAACGTCGAACCAAGGTTCCAGGATTTCCAAGCGGATAGTGCACGACGCCATCGAGCTTGACTTGATCGGCACCCCAAAAATTGGGATTCACCCGCGCTCGTACATAAGCGTTAGGTCGCCACTCCTCCAAGACAAACGGGCCGTTGCTGACAATGTTTTCGGGCCGCAACCACTCATTGCCATGTTTTTCGATCACATGGCGCGGTACGGGCATCGCTGCCGCGGCGATCACATCAATAAAATAAGGCGTCGGATTTTCCAGCTCGATCCGTACCGTCTGAGGATCGGGTGCGGATACCGCAAGCGCCGTGACCGGCATGGCACCGGTCGCGATAGCACGGGCATTACGGATCGGAAATAAACGCGACGCCAACGGAAAAGCGGTCGCCGGATCCAGCATTCGACGGAAGGAGTACACCCAATCCTCGCTGGTGAGCGCCCGTCCGTCTGACCATTTCAAATTACGACGCAGCTTGAAGTCGTATCGGCGGCCATCGGCACTCAAGGTCCAAGATTCGGCACTACCCGGGATTGGCCGACCGGTCATACCCGGCGTCGTTAAACTCATGAAGAGATCAAGTACCACCAACTGTTCGCCTGGCAGGGAGACTTTATGCGGGTCGATAGTGGCCGGATCATCCGTCCCCACCCGGTGAAAAATGCGCTCCGCACCGAATGCCATTGCTCCCCACAGGCTCGAGGCCGTAATAAGCAAGAGCATCCCAAGCCGAATCGAGCGCAGCATCGTCATCCTCCTGTTACCAGCCGCGCGTCGCGGCGCACGGACATACGAAATGCTGGCGCGCCCGGAGAGATTCGAACTCCCGACCCTCAGGTTCGAAGCCTGATGCTCTATCCAACTGAGCTACGGGCGCTTACGTCAGTGCTGAGTCTAGCATCGACCAGCCCCCTCACGCGCAAGGTGGCACAACACGGCGCATGCACTTACTATTGGGATGTCCATTCGATGGGTTTTCGTTCAGTGAGGAATGTTCTGCCATGAAGACGATGCTTGCCTTGGCCGCTGCGGCCACCTTGCTTGCCGGTACGGCCCACGCGGCTTGCACCTACCCCCAATCGCCTGACAGCGTGCCGGATGGGTCAAAAGCCTCGCTAGAAGAAATGCTCGCCAGCCAAAAGCAGGTCAAGGGTTTCGATTCCAGCATTACCGACTATCAGGCCTGTCTGCAGAAAGAGCACGATGATGCGCTCGCAGCCAACCCTGATATGACGGACGATCAAAAGAACGAGCGCATGAAAATCCTCGTCCAGAAGCAAAATGCGGCGGTGGATGAGGCCCAGCGCTGGGCAGATCAGCTTAATGCCCAGATTCGTGTCTACCGCGAAGCTAACGCCAAGAAATAATTTTTACGCCGCTCGGGCGATCGGCGCCACGCTGCGGCTTGTTGTCTACGCATGCCGGGATACACTCCCGGCATGATTTCTCCTGCTGAAGCCGATCAGCTCATTGCCGAGCATTTGACCTGCCTGCCCATCGAGTCCTTGCCACTCGTGCAGTGCTTTGGCTCGATCTTGCGTGAAAACATCTACGCCGAACGGGATCAACCCCCGTTTGACCGAGTCGCGATGGACGGCGTTGCGTTATCGAGCGAGGCTGTGCGAGCGGGTCGACGCGAGTTCATATGGCAGGCCATGCAGGCAGCCGGTGATCCGCCACTGACCCTGCAAAATGACGCCTCGGCGATCGAGATCATGACGGGGGCCGTGCTACCCGCCGGTGCGGACGCCATCGTCCCGGTCGAGCAGCTGCAACGCATACAGGAGAAGATCCTGCTCAACCCGGATCTACTCGTCAAAGCCCGACAGAATGTGCATGCGCGAGGTAGCGACGGTCTGCAGGGCACTCAACTATTGACGGCGGGGTTGAAACTGGGCGGACCGGATATCGCCATCGCGGCGGGCGCAGGTATGGCGCGTATCCGCGTCAGCGCTCAACCGCGCATGTTGGTGGTCTCCACGGGTAATGAACTCATCGAACCCGGTGAAGCGATCGAGCCACATCAGATTCGCCGCTCCAACGCTTACGGCATGGTCGCGAGTCTCAGACAAAACGGCTTTCAAAGAATTGCAGATGATCATCTACCTGATGATTTCGATACCTTGAAGACGCGCCTGCGAGTCCACCTCGATACCCATGACGTGCTGATCCTCTCAGGCGGGGTCTCGATGGGTAAGCTCGATTTGATTCCCAAAGTCTTAGAGGAATTGGGCGTGCGTCAGGTCTTTCACAAGATCACGCAGCGACCCGGTAAACCTCTGTGGTTTGGCATCGGGCCTGCCGGTACGGCGGTATTCGCGTTGCCGGGTAACCCCGTCTCGAGTCTCGTCTGTCTCACCCGCTACGTGATACCGGGGCTCTATCAGGCGATGGGTGAAAACACTATGCCACCCGAGCGCATCGCCTTAGCGGCCGAGTTTGAAGTCAAACCCGCACTCACCTATTTTTTACCAGTACGAGTTGTGCAGGATGATTGGGGTCGGTTTTGGGCCGAGCCGCGGCCCACCAATGGGTCGGGTGATTTCAGTTCACTTAGCGGGACCGACGGATTTTTGGAACTGCCCCCAGGACCTCAGGCCTACGCCAAAGGTTTTGTGAGCCGCCTATATCGATGGAATAGAACGTGAACGCCACCCCACGAGATACCTTGGGCCGCCCGATGCGCGATCTTCGGATCTCGGTCATGGATCGCTGCAACTTTCGCTGCCCGTATTGCATGCCCGCGCACACCTTCCATGAAGGTTATCGTTTTTTAAAATCTAGCGAACGCCTGAGCTTCGAAGAAATCACCCGATTAACGCGCATCGCCACGCGTATGGGGCTACGCAAACTACGCATCACGGGCGGCGAACCCCTGCTACGCCCTAACCTCGCCGACTTGATTGGTGATTTGTCCACAATGACGGGGATCGAAGATATTGCCTTGACCACGAATGGCATTCTGCTCGCCAAATACGCGACCGAGCTCAAAGCCGCAGGTCTTTCGCGTATTACCGTGAGTCTCGATAGTCTCGATCGCGAGATCTTTCAAAGTTTGAGTGGTGGCTTCGACGGCGTACAACAAGTATTAGAAGGCATTGACGCCGCGCTTCGAGCAGGTCTCACACCGCTCAAAATTAACGCGGTCATTCAGCGTGGCATTAATGATAACGGTGCGCTCGACCTAGTACGCCACTTCCGCGGCACCGGTGTAATCGTGCGTTTTATCGAATACATGGATGTCGGTAACCGTAACAACTGGCAAGCTGAGCGCGTGGTCCCCTCTGCAGAACTCTTTGAGCGCATTAATGCGCAGTGGCCGCTAGAGCCGCTGCAACGCGACTATGTCGGTGAAGTCGCCGAGCGCTATGGCTTTCGAGACGGGCTTGGCGAAGTGGGCTTCATTTCCTCGGTCTCACAACCCTTTTGCGGCAGTTGCTCGCGCGCGAGACTCTCTTCGGAGGGACGGCTCTATACCTGTCTCTTTGCTGAGCAAGGCGTCGACCTTCGCACCGCTCTGCGGACTGGGGCCAGCGATGAACAGCTCCTCGAACAACTCATCAGCATTTGGAGCGGACGCAGTGATCGCTACAGTGAGCAACGCTTGGTCATGCGTGAGAGGCATACCGACAAAGTGGAAATGTTTCACATTGGTGGATAAGGCATATGAGCCCGCGTAAACCCGTAGCCCGTTCGCAAACTGTGCAGCCAAAGAAAAAAGTCAGTCGCTCAGGCCTAACGCATTTAGACCCCAAGAATCGACCCCAAATGGTCGATGTGTCCAGTAAATCGGTCAGCCTGCGCACAGCGACCGCCGAGGCTCGCGTGGTGCTACCGACACCGGTACAACGGGCTTTGAAAGCGTCGGGACATCAATCCAAAAAAGGACCCGTCTTTGCGACGGCGATCATTGCCGGCGTGCAAGCGGTCAAGCGAACGGCGGAACTGATTCCGCTCTGTCACCCGCTGCCGCTTGAGCATATCGAGATCGATATCACACCCCAACGAGGGGGCGCTCTCCAGATCGTGTGCACTGTGAAAACACAGCACACCACGGGCGTGGAAATGGAAGCGTTAACCGGAGCGAGTGTCGCAGCGCTCACGATCTATGATATGTGCAAAGCGCTGTCCCACGATATCGTGATCGAGTCGGTGCGCTTGCGGAAAAAAACCGGGGGTAAGCGTGACTTTGAGCGCTGAGAGACCCCTCTTCGGCTTAGTATTGGCGGGTGGCCACAGCCGGCGGATGCAGCGCGATAAAGCGGCACTCGCCTACGCTGGGCAACCTCAATTGACCCGCGCGATGGCGCAACTCGCATCCCTCACGGATCAGTGCTTTGTCTCCGTTCGGCCCGACCAAGTTAATGAGCCATTGCGCGCGCAATGGCCCCAAATCATTGATCGCGAAGGGGAGAGCGGCCCTCTGGCAGGCATCCGCGCCGCGCAGGCCTACGCACCTCATGCGGCTTGGTGGGTGCTCGCTTGCGATTTACCGCGACTCGAGCCTGCGGCCTTAGAACATTTGCTTGCCAAACGTGATTCAAGTCAATTCGCGACCTGCTATCTGTCTGCTCATGATGGCTTACCGGAGCCGTTGTGCACCCTCTATGAACCGGCCTCGGCACCCGCATTAGAGCAATACGCGCGAAACGGCGGTCGATGTCCACGTAAGTTTCTTCTGACGCACCCTGTCTGCACGCTAGAGCCGTTTTCACCCGAGGCTCTCGACAACATCAATTCCGCAGATGAATATTGGCAAGCCATGCAAGATAGTCGCTTACACCACGCCCCTGCGCGTCGCTTAACGCTCAAATACTTTGCCGTGCTGCGCGAGCAAGCCGGTCGCAGTAGCGAAACCATTGAGACCGAGACGAGCTCGGCCGCTGCGCTCTATGCAGAGCTGCGCGCCAAGTACGATTTCACGCTACCCGAGGCAATGCTGAAGGTAGCCATCAACGGCGAGTTTACCGATTGGAGCACACCACTCGCCGACGGCGATGAAGTGGTCTTTATTCCACCCGTTGCGGGAGGCTAAGTGTCCGCGGCGCGCTTTACATTTAGCCAAAGTCCCCTCGATGGCGCAGCCCTCAGAGAGCGCCTGACCGATGTACGCTGCGGTGGATTTTGTGCCTTTGAGGGCTGGGTACGCGACCACAACGAAGGTCGAGCCGTCCGTCGCCTTGAATATGAGGCCTTCGAAGCGCTCGCCGTCACCGAGGGCGAACGCATTATCGCCGAGGCCTGTGAGCGTTTTGGGGTCACGCGGGCGCTTTGCGTGCACCGAGTTGGCGATCTCGATCTAGGCGAGATGGCTGTTTGGGTAGGTGTCAGCGCCGGCCATCGGGATGAAGCGTTCAAGGCGGCACGCTATATCATTGACGAAGTTAAACATCGTGTCCCGATCTGGAAAAAAGAGCATTACGTCGATGGGGATTCGGGCTGGGTGAATTGCGAGCGTTGCGCCGTGCACGCCCACGATCACTCCCACGATCACGATCACGATCACGACCATCACCACGCCCAAGCACAGAGCCCGGCGACCGTGTCACCGTCCGTGGACTACAGCCGTCAGCGCGCGCTTGCGCAGGTGGGTGAGCCCGGTCAGGCAAAGCTACGCGCGAGTCGTGTCGCCGTCATTGGGGCCGGCGGACTTGGGGTCCCAGTGATGCAATATTTAGCGGGTGCGGGTATCGGCCATCTCACCGTCATCGATGGCGATGCGCTTCAGGCCTCTAATCTGCATCGGCAGACCTGGTACGCCTTAAGTGAGTGCGGGCAACCCAAAGCGCAGCTCGCCGAAGCACGTATTCGAGCCTTAAACCCAGAGGTATCGATCAAAAGTCACCTCGAGCGACTTTCCGCTCAAAACATCGACACCTTACTAGTGGAACATGACGTACTGATCGATTGCTCGGATAATTTTCGCTGCAAATTTTTACTCAATGATTGGGCGCAAACCCACGGTGTGCCCCTCGTGACCGCGAGTGTCCACCAGTTTGAGGGTCAGCTACAGGTCATTGACCCGAGACGCCGTAGCAGTTGTCTACGCTGCCAATGGCCACGGGCCACCGAAGATGGTGTCGTGGGCACTTGCGCCGAAGCAGGTGTACTTGGCCCCACGCCCGGCGTACTCGGTAGCCTGCAGGCACTCGAGGCATTGAAATTGATTCTGGATATGCCAGGTTCGCTCGGCGATGAAGTCCTGCTCGTGGACTTACTGCACCTGGGCACCCAGCGCCTGCGTAGCCGACGCCGATCAGGCTGCCAAGATCGCTGTGCGCTATCTATGGAGGGGCTTGAGGCAGCGAAGGAAGCGGCACAAGCCACCTCGGCCATGACCGATAACGCGGCAGATCTCGAGCTTTTCTTTGATGATTTACGTATTGCAGAGCAACAGGGTCTACAGCTGATCGATATCCGTGATCACAAAGAAATCGGACAAGCGCCCTTACCGCTTGCGAGTATCCCTCACCGCCCCATGCTGGAGTTACTTTCAGGCGACAACTTACCGCAGGCGGGACGCTACCTACTTATTTGCAGTCGTGGCCAACGCAGTCTCACGGCCGCCAGACGCCTACGGGAGCGCGGTCTCGAAGCCTATTCCCTTAAAGGGGGCGCGGTACGCTGGCAATCTTGATTAAAGAACCGGGCCTCGTGGGGCGCCCTTCGCTCACGACCTGAGCGGATTTCTCAGGGCCGCACCTGACCCGATCCACGGACGACATATTTGTAGCTTGTCAGCTGCTCGACCCCGACTGGGCCGCGCGCATGAAACCGATCAGTCGAAATACCGATCTCGGCACCCATGCCAAATTCTCCACCATCGGCATACTGCGTCGAGGCGTTATGGAGCACGATGGCGCTATCCACCCGCGACAAAAAGAGTTCTGCGGTGGCGGCATTGTCGGTGACGATACTTTCCGTATGCCCCGAGCCATATCGGGCGATATGCTCGATGGCCCCCTCCACGCCATCAACGACTTTCACCGCAAGGATGGCATCCAAATATTCCGTCCCCCAATCCGCCTCATTGGCCGCTGCAACGCGCGCATCGACCGCCTGAGTCTCGGCATCACCGCGCACAGCACAGCCTGCCTCGAGCAAGGCCCGAACGAGAGGCGCAAGCTGGGATGAGACGGCCGCGCGATCTACCAACAAGGTTTCTGCCGCCCCGCAAATCCCCGTCCGTCGCAGCTTGGCATTGAGCACAATGGATTCGGCCATGGCGAGCGTCGCATCGCGATCCACATAGACATGACAGTTGCCATCTAAGTGACCAATGACGGGGACACGGGCCTCGCGCTGCACGCGCTCCACCAGACTTTTGCCGCCCCGTGGCACGACGACATCAATGAATTCCCGCATCTCGGACAGCATCACGCCTACGGCTTCACGATCGATCACTGGCACACGCTGCACAGCGCCAGCGGGCAATCCAGCAGCCTCGATACCCGCGATCATCGCTGCATGGATGGCAGCACTCGACTGCGCACTCTCTGAGCCACCGCGTAGGATTGCGGCATTACCCGACTTCAAACACAGCGCTGCCGCATCCGCCGTTACGTTCGGGCGGCTTTCGTAGATGATGCCGATGACACCAAGCGGCACCGCCACCCGAGAGATTTGTAGGCCATTGGGACGCTCCCAGGCCGCTAACACTCGACCCACCGGATTCGCGAGTGTCGCGACCTCTTCGACACCTCGCGCCATCGCCTCCACCCGCTTTGCATCAAGACGTAGGCGATCTTGCATCGCAGCACTCATCTGCCCAGAGGTCGCTGCACGCAAATCAAGCTCGTTCGCAGCGAGAATCTCGCCCACTCGCGCGCGTAGCTCAGCCGCAGCCCCTTGCAGCGCCGTATTTTTTTGCTCACTGGTCGCGCGCGCCAAAATGGGCTGTGCCCGTCGGGCTGCACGCCCCAAGTCAAACATCAAATCTTTGATATCCAAACCCATCTCCATCATTGCATGACTAAATCGTCTCGATGGACGAGTTCATCACGCCCTGCAAAACCCACAATTTGTCGGATTTCATCACTCCGACGTCCCATAATTTGACGTACCTCAGCGTCATCATAGGCCACGATACCGCGAGCGATTTCCCGGCCTTCGTGGTTGAGCACACTCACCGTATCGCCACGATCAAAAGTCCCCTGCACTTCGCGCACCCCCGCCGGGAGCAGGCTTTTACCGGCTTGTAATGCGCGACAGGCGCCATCGTCGATGAGGAGCGCGCCCGCGGGCCTCAACACCCCCGCGATCCACTGCTTACGCGCCGTGACGGGATTCTCGACGGGCTGAAACCACGTGCAGGGCGCACCATCCAAGACTCTCTTGAGAGGATGCTTGTGGGTCCCGGCCGCGATCCCGAGGTAACAGCCAGCCGCTACGGCAATGCGTGCAGCCGCTAGCTTTGCCGTCATCCCGCCCCGTCCAAAATCCGAGAGCGTGTCGCCACCCATCGCTTCAATTTCAGGCGTGATCTGCGCGACATGTGTAATCAACATCGCCGTCGGGTCTCGACGTGGGTCAGCGGTATAAAGGCCATCAATGTCCGACAGCAACAAGACACAATCCGCTTCTACCATCTGTGCGACGCGCGCGGCGAGGCGATCATTATCGCCATAGCGAATCTCCGCGGTCGCCACCGTATCGTTTTCATTGATCACGGGCACTGCGCCGCGTTGCAGCAAAGTCTGAAGTGTCGCTCTGGCGTTGAGGTAACGCCGCCTTTGCTCACTGTCCTCAAGCGTCAAAAGAATCTGCGCGACGGGTACACCATGCTGCTCAAGCAAAGTTTGGTAGGCCTGTGCCAGACGTATCTGCCCAACTGCGGCGGCGGCCTGACTGTCTTCTAACCGCAAAGGACCCGCCGCCAGTCGTAAGTGCCTCCGACCCAGCGCGATGGCGCCTGAGGACACGAGGAGCACCTCGCGCCCAGCCGCTCGCAAGGCGATGACATCTTCAATCAGCGCAGCCAGCCAGTCACGATTCAACTCCCCCGTCGCGCCATTCACGAGTAGCGATGAACCGACTTTCACGACCAAACGACGTGAACCTTGCAGGGGATGGGGGGGGTACTCAGACAAAATGTGCGCAGTCATGCCATCGATTCCTTGAACGATGGCACTATAGTCGAGAGTCCGAGTAAAATCCCGTCGCGGCGCAAGACTTGTCGAGGTATGCATTGTGAGCAGAGATAACGAACCCGTTACCGGTCAGTGGTACGAAAACGTGGATGACGAAGAAACCTTCCGCGTGCTGTCGGTGGATGAGGATGCTGAGATCATCGAGATCGAATATCTCGATGGCGAACTCGACGAACTCGATCTCGATGAATGGCAAGAGCTCGATCTCGAACTGATTGACGAGCCGGAAGGCTGGTCAGAGGACGAGGAAGACGAAGAAGACGAGGATGAGGACGACGAGGACGACGAGGACGACGAGGACGACGAGGACGACGACGACGACGATTGGGATGACGACGGTGATGACGACTGGGAAGACGACGGTCGGGAACGTTGAGTCAGTCGCCCGCACAAGATCCTCATCACTCGGACGCGCCAGATAGCTGGTACCACGAGAAAGAATCCGCGTGGTTGTACGCGCGTGTCGCTGAGTGCGAACGAGATCCTAAACGCGCCAATTTATTTCGGCAGCTTGGCGAGGCCGCCGAAGACCAAGCCCTCACGTGGCAACGCCTGCAAGGCGGCGTCGAGCGCCCCTTCTTGCCCTCGATGCGCGCGCGCATTGTGGCGAAACTCGTGGCACAGATCGGCCCGCAACGCGCGCGGCCGGTCCTCGCCGCGATGAAGTTGCGCGGTCTTTCGATCTACAGTGCCACATCGCGACCCGGGCATCACATGCCGACCTCGCTCGCCGACTTTGGTGAGCGACATCAAAGTGTGTCGGGCGGAAACCTGCGCGCCGCCGTGTTCGGGATCAATGACGGGCTTGTCTCGAATGCCGCTTTGGTGATGGGTGTGGCAGGCGCCGGCGCCGAACCGCGCTACGTACTGATCACGGGTATCGCAGGTTTGCTCGCAGGTGCGCTTTCGATGGCAGCGGGTGAGTATGTCTCCGTGCGATCACAACGCGAGATGTACGAATATCAAATCGCGCTCGAGAAAGAAGAACTCGATGAATATCCAGACGAAGAAGCCGAAGAGCTGGCGCTCATCTACGCCGCGCGTGGCCTTGAGATGGAACAGGCACGCCGCATCGCCCGAGACTTGTTGTCTGATCCCGAGCAAGCACTCGATGTCCTCGCGCGCGAAGAACTGGGACTCAACCCCGATGATCTCGGCTCGCCTTGGGGTGCCGCCACCGCGTCGTTTCTGGCCTTCTCGGTCGGTGCCGTGCTACCGCTGATTCCGTTTTTTGCAGGCCAACATGGCGATGGCAGTCTCGGCTGGACCGTTGCCATCACCACCCTCGCCCTGCTTGCCGTGGGCGCAACGATCAGCCTCTTCACCGGTCGTAGCGCTGTTAAGAGCGCGCTGCGTATGGTGCTCATTGGAGGTGGCGCAGGTGCGCTCTCTTGGGCGGTTGGCAGTCTCGTTGGCGGACTACTCAGCTAACCCTAAATCGCGTCGTTCGCTCATCAGCTCGGTACGGTTAACCGCGGTGCGGGCCACCTCGGGTGTCGTGCTGCAAGGACCCGCACTAGCACGGTTAACTTTGCACTTCGTGCTCGCGCGCTGTGCTCGCACCAGTCGCGCTGCGAGAGTCATCGTTCGATAGAAGCAGTTGTGATTCGTAAGGAGAGTCGTCATGAACTTGTCCGTGCTGTTATGGGGTATTCCGCAGGCCATGCGCGCCATGGCCAAGATTTACCCTGAATATGCGGCCCGACTCAAAGAACGTGATCTCATCGCACAGTTTCGCTTGCGTGATCGACCCGAGGGACGTTGGATTCAGCTACAGGGCGGAAAAGTACGGACGGGCAAAGGTCTGCATGCTACGCCGGATCTCGTGATTCACTTCAAAAATAGAGAAATTGCCGAAAGCTTCCTGACGCCTCCTTTCGACTTGCTTGAGCGAGTCGATGCAGCCAAAAATTTCAAACTGGGCTTTGACGGCCCTGACGATCTGGCCGTGTGGTTCATGGCTACGCTCGCCCGACTGGAGTCCGTGACTTGGAAATCTGGCACCGATATGGGTGACGGCGTCAAGCGTTACACCAACGGCACCAACACGGGCCCCATTTTTGTTTATGTCAAAGACGGCAAGATCATCCGCACGACACCGATCGATTTTACGGACGAAGACGCCCCCTCGTGGGCGCTGCATGCGCGAGGCCAAACCTTCAAGCCTTCGCGTCGTACGACGGTTGCCTCGCACGGTATGTGCCAAAAGTCGATGGTCTACTCAAAGAATCGAATTCTCTATCCAATGAAGCGCGTGGACTTTGATCCGGACGGTGAGCGCAACATCCAAAATCGCGGTAAATCCAAATTCGTACGCATCAGCTGGGAAGAAGCGACAGAGATTGTTAGCAAAGAAATTAAACGCGCGAAGGCAGTGGGCCCAGGCGCGATCTGCGTCGCCAACGGCTCGCATCACCAGTGGGGCAATCTCGGACACTACTTAAGCGCCTTTAATCGTTTCTGGAACCTCATTGGCGTGACCAAACTCGTGCACAACCCCGACAGCTGGGAAGGCTGGTTCTGGGGCGCCATGCACCACTGGGGTAATAGCTTACGTCTTGGCTGCCCTGAGTTTTATGGGACTGTCGAAGATTGCTTGCAGGAAGCCGAACTAATGGTGTTTTGGTCGAGTGACCCTGATGCCACCTATGGTTTTGATGGTACCGAGCGACGCGAGTGGGCGAAGCAGCTCGGCATCAAGATGATCCACATTGATCCCTACCTCAATCACACGGCCGCGCACCTCGGCGGTAAGTGGATCTCACCGAAGCCTGGTACGGATGCCGCGATGGCCCAGGCGATTTGCCATGTCTGGATCACAGAGGGTCTCTACGACAAAGAATACGTTGAGAAACGGACGACAGGCTTTGATGAGTGGAAGGCCTATATCTTGGGTGAATCGGACGGTGTTGCCAAAACACCCGAGTGGCAAGAAGCCGAAACGGGCGTCCCCGCGCGGGATGTGCGGGCACTCGCTCGCGAGTGGGGCACCAAAAAGACCTATCTCGGTGCCGGCGGCTGGGGGGTGGGCCTCGGCGGCGCCAACCGCGGCCCGATGGGCGTGCAATGGGCACGCATGATGACCATCCTCGGCGCCATGCAAGGTCCGGGGCGTCCGGGGTCAAACTTTGGCAATCTACAGTTTGGCGCACCGCTCGATTTCAACTTTTATTTCCCGGGTTATTCAGAGGGAAGTTTCTCGGGCGAACTGCAGTTCAGCGCGAACTCCGCCAATAACTATCAGCGTATGCCGCACATCGTGACCATGAGCTCGGTCCGACAGGCGATCCCAAGAATATGGCTGCCCGAGGCGATCACCCAAGGCCGCGCACTCGGCTACGTCACGGACGTCTCGTCGGTCCAGGGACAGTTTTTCCCCATCGGCTATCCCTCGCCCGGTCACGTCCGGGTCGAGATGCTCTACAAGTACGGCAGCGCATCCTTTGGCACGATGGTGGACTCCAACCGCTGGGTCCGAATGTACCAGCATGAGAGCCTCAAATTTGTAGTGAACCAGTCGGTTTGGTGGGAAGGCGAGACCCCCTACGCTGACATCATCTTGCCCGCGTGCACGGTCTTTGAACGCTGGGATATCAGTGAGTGGTACAACGTAGGCGCAGGCTATGTGCATCACATGTACTCGATGAACAATCACCGTGTGGTGACCTTGCAGCACAAGGCCATCGAACCGCTCGGTGAATCGAAATCCGACTACGACATATTTTTGGCGGTCGCGGAAAAACTCGATCTTGGAGCTGTGTATTCCGAGGGCGGTACCACCGAGCTCGATTGGTGCAAGCGCGTGTTCGAATCCTCGGATCTCGCTAAGCTCATCTCTTGGCGCGAATTTTTGCAAAAGGGCTATTACGTGATTCCGCCAGACCCCGAGGCCGCCCGCGCGCCCACGGCGCAGCGCTGGTACTACGAGGGCCGCAAAAAAGACACCCCCGAGCCCTACCCGCTGCCCTCAGACTATGTGGATGGCTACGGCAAAGGCCTGCAAACCCCATCGGGTAAGTTTGAGTTCGTGGCGCAGACGCTCAAACGGATTGATGACCCGGATCGACCACCGCTTAATCAATATATGCCGCGCTATGAAGATCCCTCGCGAGACCCTGAGGTCGCGGACTTCCCCTTACAGCTCTTGTCTCCCCACTCGCGCTACCCATTCCACGTGATGGGGGATGATGAGGGCAGTAGCCTCTTGGATATTCGCGAACACCGCGTGTTCAAAGACGGTCGCTATTACCTCACGGCGCGTCTCAATCGCGAGGACGCGGCCGCGCGTGGCATCAAAGATGACGATTTAATTCGGCTCTGGAACCACCGTGGCTCGGTGGTCTGCGCCGCCCAAGTCACCGATCGTTTACGTCCAGGCGTGGTCAGTGCACCGACCGGTTCCGCACAATATTGCCCCGTTGGAGAGCCCGGTAAATCGACAGATCTCGGTGGCTGCGTCAATTTATTGAGCCCGAGTAAGGCCATCACCCAAAAATCCCACGGTATTCGCCCTAACACCACTCGTATCCAAATTGAAAAGTGGTCGGGAGTTGATACGTGGCAACCGTTGGCGGAGAGCGCCTGATGAGCAAGAGCTGGCATTTGATCGTCGATGTGGAGCGCTGCAATAACTGTCGCGCCTGCTTTCTGGCCGTCAAAGACGAATACATTGGGAATGACTTCCCAGGGTACTCCGCACCCCAACCTGCGCAGGGCCACAATTGGCTCGACATCCGTCGGCATGAACGCGGTCGATATCCCATCGTCGATGCGCATTTCGTCCCGGTGATGTGTAACCACTGCGAAGATGCGCCCTGCATGAAAGTCGCTGAGAATGGCGCGGTCACGCGGCGTGATGATGGTCTCGTGATCATTGATCCCGTTAAAGCCAAAGGGCAAAAGCAGATCGCAGAGGCCTGCCCCTATGGCGCAGTCAGCTGGAACGAAGAGGCGCAACTCCCGCAGGCTTGGACTTTCGATGCCCACCTACTCGATCAGGGCTGGGATCGGGTCCGTGCCGAGCAGTGCTGCCCCACCGGCGTGTTCCGGACCCTCAAAGTCGACGATGCCGAAATGCAACGCCTGACCGAGGCCGAAAATCTCACGGTGCTGCAACCTGAGCTCGGTACTCGCCCGCGCGTGCACTACAAGAATATGCACCTCATCACCGACTGCTTCATCAGCGGTACGGTGGTGGAAAATCGTCAAGGCGTGGAGGAATGCGTGGCCGAGGCAGAGGTCGTGCTCTCGCGTGAAGGTGTGGAAATCGCTCGCACGCGCACCGACACCTTTGGCGAGTTCAAGCTCGATCATCTCCCACCCCACAGTGGCGAATATCAGGTGGAGGTGTCTGGGCCAGCCGGGCGCCAGCAAGCGCAAGTCACGCTGGGCGCTGAAAGTCCCTATATCGGCGTGCTGACGCTGCGCTGAGGCCTTGAAAAGCGCCCTCAGGGACGCCAAATTATCTTGCAGGGTGAGTCGAGCGGTTTTCGGCCCGCTCGATGAACCACTGCGCTCGGAATGAGTCCAAGTCGCAGTAGGTTATGATGTCCCACTGACCCCTTAGCAGGAGCTGGTACCGCACATGAAGCGCATTTTGTTGTTTCTAATCACTAACTTGGCCGTGATCGTGGTGTTGTCGATCACGATGAGAATCCTGGGCATCGATCAGTACATCGCGGCTCAAGGAGGCAGCCTCTACGGACTGCTGGTATTCGCGGCGGTATTCGGTTTTGGCGGTGCTTTCATCTCGCTGGCGATGTCCAAGTGGAGCGCCAAGCGCATGATGGGCGTGCAGATCATTCAGGAGCCCCGCAATGCGGATGAGCGCTGGCTGGTCGACACGGTCCGTAAGCAAGCTCAGCAGTGCAATATCGGCATGCCCGAGGTCGGCATCTTCAACTCGCCTGAGCCCAATGCCTTTGCCACCGGCGCCAATAAAAACAAGGCGTTAGTCGCTGTTTCCACGGGACTTCTGCAACGCATGAGCCGCGGTGAAGTCGAGGCGGTGCTCGGCCATGAGGTGGGTCACGTCGCCAATGGCGACATGGTGACCCTGACCCTGATTCAGGGCATCGTGAACACCTTCGTGATTTTCCTCGCCCGCATCATTGGTAACTTTGTCGATCGCGTGGTCTTTCGGAACGAGAACGGCGGTGGCATGGGCTATTTCGTCGTCGTGATCGTGGCGGAAATTGTGCTGGGTATTCTCGCCAGCACCATCGTGATGTGGTTCTCGCGACAGCGTGAATTCCGCGCGGATGCGGCAGGAGCCAAGCTCGCTGGCGCCGGCAACATGATCGGTGCACTCGAGGCATTGAAGCGCGTGCATAACCCTGAGGGTATGCCCGAGCAGATGGCGGCCATGGGGATTAACGCGGGTCGTGGCTCGGGCTTGAAGCGCTTGTTCATGAGCCATCCGCCGCTGGATGAGCGGATCGCGGCGCTCAAGCAAGCGCATCGCCTGAGCTAAGACCGCCTGAACTCAGGCCAAGTGATCTTTGCCATCGACGGTCGGTGCGCCAGTTGGGGTGCACCGACCGTCCTTGCACCACGGCGCGGCGCGATTTTTTCGTCCAGATTGAGCCCGATGGGCGATTGATTTAGGGTTTTATGTCATGACCGCGCCCACTCTGTCTTCGCCCTCGACACCACGCTGGCGCCGTGGCTGGCAAGCGCTCATCCGTTGGTTCGACACAGGGCCACTTGAGGTGCCAGCCGATGGCGTAGCACTGGCTGCGATTCCGGATCGAGTGGAATGGACGCGGATCCTGCCTTTCATTGGCATGCATCTCGCTTGTTTGGGCGTGATCTGGGTGGGCTGGAGTCCGGTGGCGGTGCTGGTGGCCGTCCTCGCCTACTTCGTGCGCATGTTTGCGATCACGGGCTTCTACCACCGTTACTTCTCACATCGTTCGTTTAAAACGTCGCGGCTCGGCCAATTTATCTTTGGCGTGATCGGCGCGACGGCAGTGCAGCGCGGCCCGGTTTGGTGGGCAGCTCACCATCGCCATCACCACGCGTATTCGGATCGACCGGAGGATGTGCACTCGCCCGCCCAGCACGGATTCCTGCGCTCGCACATGGGATGGTTTTTGACCGCGCGCGGTTTCCAGCCCGATCTGCGCCGAGTCCGAGATCTTTTGAAGTTCCCGGAACTTCAATGGCTCGATCGATTCGATATCGTGGTCCCTGTGCTCTTTGCCGTCAGCATGTTCGGCTTGGGCGGACTCTTGCAGTCGATTGCCCCCGAGCTCGGCACCAGCGCCGGACAAATGCTCATCTGGGGGTTTTTCATCTCGACGGTTGCCTGCTATCACGGCACGTACACGATCAACTCGCTCTCGCATGTCTTTGGTAAGCAGCGCTATCGTACCGGAGATACCAGTCGCAATAACTGGCTACTTGCCCTAGTAACGCTTGGCGAAGGCTGGCATAACAATCATCACTTTTATCCGAGCGCGACCCGCCAAGGCTTTTATTGGTGGGAGATCGATATCACCTACTACCTCCTCAAATTACTGAACTGGATGGGCATTATTTGGGATCTCAAGCCCATCCCAGCGCAAGTACGCGATCACTCACCGCGTAGGCTGCGCTAAGCACGATGGCTCGCATCGCCATCGTCGGTAGCGGAATTGCCGGTCTCACCAGCGCTTGGCATCTACACCGACATCACGACATCGCGCTCTTTGAAGCAAACGACTACGTAGGCGGCCATACGGCGACCGTCGATGTGGAGTATGGCGGTCAGCACTACGCGATCGATACCGGCTTCATCGTATTCAATGATTGGACCTATCCCAACTTCATCTCGCTTCTTGAGGCCATCGGTGCTCGCTGGCAATGGTCCAATATGAGTTTTTCGTTGCGCTGCGAGCGCACGGGCCTTGAGTACAACGGCACCTCCCTAAACTCGCTCTTCGCGCAGCGTAGTAACCTACTTAATCCCGCGTTTTTGCGTATGCTCGTGGATATCCTGCGCTTCAATACGCGTAGCCGTGCGCTACTGGAGGACACCCGTTTTGAAACGCTGACGCTCGGTGAATATCTACGCGCTAGCGGCTATTCTCGCGCGTTCATCGAGCGTTATGTGATTCCCATGGGTCGCGCGATTTGGTCCGCCACAGGCTCTGGCATGCTGGAGTTCCCCGCACGCTTTTTTGTGGATTTTTTTGATCGCCACGGCTTTTTGAATATTAATGATCGCCCGACCTGGCGCACGATCTGCGGCGGCTCTCGCGAGTACGCTCGTAAACTGATCGCACCGTTTACAGAAAAGATTCGTCTTAACACACCCGTCAAGGCAGTCACTCGATTAGAGGATGGTCGGGTACGCCTACAGAGCGAGGGGCCAGAGGGTCAAAGTGATGAATACTTTGATCGCGTGTTCTTCGCCTGTCATAGCGATCAAGCCCTATCAATGCTGACCGACGCAACCGCCTTGGAGCGGGACGTGCTCGGGGCCTTTCCGTATCAACTGAACGATGCGACGCTACACACCGATGAGCGTGTACTGCCACGCACACCGCTCGCCCGAGCCGCCTGGAACTACCATCTGCTAGATCCCGATACGGAGCGCGTCGCACTCACCTATGACATGAACGTGCTGCAGTCGATTGAGGCGCCCGTACGCTTTTTGGTGACTCTGAATCGAGAATCCGACATCGACCCTGCGCAGATTCTCGGTCGCTATCGTTATCACCACCCGGTTTACACCCCTGCTGCCGTCCGTGCGCAGCAACAACGCGAAGCGCTCAATCGGGGTAGCAGCTACTTTTGTGGAGCCTACTGGCGTTACGGATTTCATGAGGACGGCGTCGTGAGCGCGTTATGGGCGCTCACCGATCACGCCACCCAGCACGGACTGACACCCCCGCCGGCACCCCTATTGGCGCCGGTGAGACGTAGCCTGCATCGATAAGCCCGCTGCAATGAAAAGCTGCCTCTACGAAGGGTTCATCCGCCACCGACGCTTCACACCACGCGTCAATGATTTTCGGTACCAACTTTTTTTGATGTATCTCGACTTATCTGAGTTGCCTCAATTATTCGATAAGTACTGGTTTTGGTCCGCACGGCGCCCAGCCCTCGCATGGTTTCGAAGAGCCGATTTTCTCGGTGACCCCTCCCAATCGCTCGATACGGCAGTGCGCGATCGAATCGAAACGGAATTTGGGGTACGACCGAGCGGACCTATTCGATTACTCACCCATATCCGCTACTTTGGCTACAACTTTAACCCCGTCAATTTTTACTACGTTTTTGACGAGGCGGACACAGCGCTTGAATATGTGGTCGCGGAGATCACCAATACACCCTGGGATGAGCGTCATGCCTACGTGCTCCGCCTGGCCGATGCAGAAGCCGTCGGTGCGCAGGTAAAGCGCTGGCAGTTTGATAAGGCTTTTCACGTGTCACCGTTTTTGCCCATGGACATGCGTTACGACTGGCGGTTTACGGCTCCGAGCTCCTCGCTCGCCGTCCACATGGAAAACTCGCAAAATGGACAGCGAGTCTTCGATGCAACACTCACCTTGAGTCAAGTACCGCTTACCAGCTACGCTTTGGCGCGAGCCTTGTTAGCCTTTCCGTTGATGACGGTCAAAGTCAGTGCACTGATCTACTGGCAGGCGCTCAAGCTATGGCTCAAACGAACACCTTTTTTTACTCATCCGGACAAACAACCCCAATAAGCACCCCGATAAGCTCTGATGTGATCCCGCTCTGTCTGCCCCTTGTGATCCCCCTATGAGTCGAGAACCGCTAACGAAATCATCCATCATTCCTCTCGACTCGGGCTCGGTGGCCGATGTCGTCTCGCGGTTGGGGACGCCGAGCGCGCTGGCCCGTCTGGGTCGTCACCTCCTACTCAAACAATTTGAGCAGTTACGTGAGGGGGAATTACACCTCGTCGAAGCCGATGGCCAACATCATCGATTTGGCGCGCGCACAGCGCGTCTCGACGTCTCGGTCACCCTGCGCGTCCATCACCCACAGCTATTCGCCGATGCGGCCTTCGGGGGTACCGTCGGTGCCGGCGAGGCGTACATTCGTGGGCTATGGCAGTGCGATGATCTGACCAACCTAATCCGACTCTTTGTCGCTAATCGCGATGTCATGGACGGTCTCGATCGTCGCTGGGCCCTGATCAGTCGGCCTTTTCTGAAACTTTTTCATTTCTGGCATCGCAATAGCCGCCAAGGGAGCGCGCGTAATATCGCCGCGCACTACGATTTGGGTAATGCGCTCTATGAATTGATGCTAGATCCCACCATGGCTTACTCCTGCGGAATTTTCGACGACGAGCAAAGCACGCTGGAACAGGCGTCGATCGCCAAGTTCGATGCGGTGTGTCGCAAGTTACGCCTGCAGCCTGGGGACTCAGTCGTGGAGATCGGCACGGGCTGGGGTGGGCTCGCCATTCACGCGGCACAGCACTATGGCGCCAAGGTCACGACCACCACCATCTCGCGTGAGCAACATGACTATGCTCGCGAACAAATCGATCGCTTAGGGCTACACGATCGCATCACTTTGCTGCTCGAAGATTATCGCGACTTACGCGGGCAATTCGATAAGGCCATGTCGATTGAGATGATCGAAGCAGTCGGTGCCGAATACTTAGATACCTATCTCAAAAAATGCTCGCAGTTATTAGCACCCCATGGGGCGATGCTACTGCAAGCGATCACCATCCAAGATCAGTTCTACGAACAAGCGCGTAAATCCGTCGATTACATACAACGCTTTATTTTCCCAGGCAGTTTCATTCCGAGCGTCACGACGATTGCCGAGTCACTCACGCGGACGACCGACCTCAAAATCTCCCACTTGGAAGATATCGGACCGCATTACGCGCGAACCTTGCGCGAGTGGCGACATAACTTCATGGGACAGCTCGATCGGGTGCGTGAACTAGGCTATCCCGACAGCTTTATCCGTTTGTGGGAGTACTATCTATGCTACTGCGAGGGTGGCTTTGCAGAGCGGCAACTCGGTGATGTGCAAATATTGCTGACTAAACCGGATTGTCGCTTACCCGCGATTGCCTGGACCGCTAGGTCATGATGCGCGAGGGACCCAGCAGCGCGCTTGGTCAACTACAACAAAGATTTGGCGCGGATCTTATTGTCACCGATCCCGCGCAACTCGCCGTCGTCTCGGTCGATCATCGCCAACTCTATCGCGGTCAAGCGCTCGCGCTCGCCTTACCGCGCACGGTGGAAGACGTTAGCGCTTTACTGGCCCTATGCAATGCGCTGCGTATCGCAGTCGTCCCACAAGGCGGTAACACGAGCTATTGTGGGGGCGCGACCCCCGATGCGAGTGGCCAACAATTAGTAATATCGCTACGTAGGCTCAATCGCATTCGATCGGTTGAGCCCGAAAATGATTCTTTGGTCGCCGAGGCGGGCTGTATCCTCGCCGACGTACAACGCGCAGCCGAAGAGGCGGGCCGCTTTTTTCCGCTCAGCCTCGGCTCTGAAGGCAGCTGTCAGATTGGGGGTAATCTTTCGACTAATGCGGGCGGACTGAATGTCCTTCGTTACGGAATGACCCGTGACCTCGTGCTGGGGCTCGAGGTCGTGCTCGCCGATGGCCGCGTGCTCTCGACTCTCAGTCGCTTACGTAAAGACAATACGGGTTACGACCTCAAACATGTGTTCATTGGCGCCGAGGGCACGCTCGGCGTTATCACCGCCGCAAGCCTCAAACTCTTTCCGCCGCCCGCCTTTGCCGCCACCGCACTGGTCGCCGTGCAGTCGGTCGATGCCGCGATTGAACTTCTCATGCAGGTCAAGCACGACTCGGCAGGTCAGGTGAGTTCGTTTGAGCTGATTCCGCGCAGTGCGCTCGAGTTGGTCCAGCAATATGTTGAAGCTGCGGAGATACCGCTCGCACTTGAGTCGGACTGGTATGTACTCATTGAGATTACGAGCTCGCAAGCCGCGTATCGCATCACCGAGATCTTAGAGCAAGGTCTCTCGCGGGCCATGGAGCAAGCGTGGATCACCGATGCTGTCATCGCGCAGTCTGAGCGCGAGCGGCAGAATCTTTGGTATCTGCGTGAGCACATTCCGGAAGCGCAACGACGCCGAGGCGAGAGCCTCAAGCATGATGTCTCGATCAGCATCGATCGCTTAGCCGCATTCTTGCGACAAGCCGCTGACTGGGTTGCCCAAAACGTTCCCGAAGCCCATCTCATTTGTTACGGCCACGCAGGCGATGGCAATCTCCACTTTAACTTGAGCCAGGCACCGGGCAGCGCTACTGGAGCCCTCCTCGCTCAACAAGATCGCGTTAAACGGGCGATCCACGATCTCGTTCAAAGCTTTGATGGCAGCTTTAGCGCCGAGCATGGTATTGGTCAACTCAAGGTGACCGAACTCGAGCGCTATAGTTCGCCGTTAGAACTTGAGTTGATGCGGCAAATCAAACGTGGCTTTGACCCTAATCATATTTTAAATCCCGGCAAGGTCCTGAATGTCTGAATGCACACTATTGCACGCGATGCTCCCGGTGAGCGATCTCGAGCGCTCTTTAGCGTTTTATGCTGAATTCTTTGGCTTTTACGAAATTCGGCGTATCGAGCTTGAGCAGCCCAGCCGAACGCTGGTGTTTATTGGCGCGGCGTCTGCAGATCCCGGGGCGATGCAGCTTGAGCTCTGGCACGAGCCAGGGCAGAGCGTGCGCCCGATAAGCGGGCATGTCGGCATTGGCGTTAACGATATTGCCGAGCGCCTCGCGCAGCTACGCGCCGCGGGTGTACCCGTATTACAAGAGGCTGCCGCGTTACGACCCGGGGGTCGTATCATTGCCCTCGTTACAGATCCCGATGGCCACGAAATCGAATTACTCTCATGACTGAAGCGAATCCAAACACCCCCATGAGTGCGACAAGTCAGGTGAGCGCGAGCGCTCCCGATGCCAGCGAGCCGGCGTGGCCGCGACCCGCGATCGCCTGGTACATGGTGATCGTGCTGATGCTGGCTTATATTTTGTCGTTCATTGACCGGGTCGTCATTGGTTTACTCGTCGGCCCGATTCGAGCAGATCTTGGTATCAGCGAGACCCAAATGAGTTTGCTCTATGGTCTCGTATTCGCGGTCTTTTATACGGGCGTGGGTGTGCCGATCGCCTGGGCGATCGACCGCTATAACCGGCGTAATATCATCGCAGCCGGCGTCGCCCTATGGAGTGGCATGACCGCACTCTGTGGGGTCGCACGCGGCTTTGTGGAGATCGCGCTCGCACGGATTGGGGTCGCCGTTGGCGAAGCGGTGCTCTCACCGGCCACCTATTCCATGGCGGGCGACAGTTTTCCCGAGCAACGACTCGGACGAGCGCTCTCCGTGTTTGTGATTGGCTTGCCGCTCGGCGTGGGTCTTGCGCTCATCATTGGGGGTGCGGTCATCCAGTTTGTCTCGGCTTCGCCCGAGTACACCCTGCCCTTCATCGGAACGATTCGCGCCTGGCAGCTCACTTTCTTAGTGGTGGGCATTCCAGGGCTCATGCTCGCCCTGTGGATTATGACGCTGCCTGAACCTACACGGCGACGTAAAACCGGCGAAGTCGAGCAAGCCTCCATCCCCGTGACCATCCGCTTCATGCTCGCGCGTTGGCGCGCCTATGGTGCACTGATCTTAGGGTTCTCGGTTCTCGGCATGGTGCTCAATGTGATTCAAATCTGGGGCGTTCAATATTTTGTTCGGGAACTACAAGTACCCCTTGCCGATGCTGGGATGCGTGTGGGACTTGCGATCGGGATCTTTGGCACGCTCGGCGTGCTGTCGGGCGGTTGGCTCACAGACCGTTGGCGCGAGCAGGGTCATCGCGATGCAGCGATGCGAGTAGGGTTAACCGCCGCCGTGGGACTCATCCCCTTTGCGGCGACGTGCACGCTACTGGGCAACCTCACCTGGTCGACGATATTTTTGATCCCGATCGGTTTCTTTACTGCGTTTGCTTTCGGTGCCGGTGCGACAGGGCTCGTCATCCTGACCCCTGCGCGTATGCGAGCCCAAGCCTCGGCCATTTATTTATTGTTTGTGAATCTCATTGGTATCGGACTGGCGCCCTATATCACCGCCGCTCTCACGCAGTATGTGTTCGCGGATGATCTGGCGGTCGGTCGCAGTAGCGCGATTGTAGCGGGGGGTGCGGCGGTGCTCGCCGCGGGGCTCTTTCGTTGGGGCTTACCGCATTTTCGGAGTGAGCTCATCGCTATGGACACGCGTCGCTCGTGAGCTTATCTCAAGCGGGAACGCGAGCGTCATCGACAGCACCCGGCGCCTGCGTCGGCGGCCTGCATGAGGTGGTGGTGGGTGTACGCGACTTAGAAGCGAGCCTCGCGTACTTCGCAGCCTATGGCTGCTACCCGCTTGAGCACGGCTCACTGAGTGCGGAGCACGCTGAGAAACTCTACGGGGTGCGTAGCGCCGTCCACTCGGTACGTTTGGGTCACCTCGACTCCGACCACGGTTTGATTCAACTGGCTTGCTGGGAGCAGCCACTGAATGCGGGGCTCGGTGTGACCGCCAATCTACGGGCCTCAGGCTCACGCTGGGGCGTGCGACTCACCGAGAGCGTCATGAATCTCGTTAATCACGCAGAACGATCGCGCGCGGCGGGTGAGATCCTCACCCTGCTCCCCCCGCAGTTGGCGGTAATCGGCGAAGTGAGCGGCGAGCACGCTGCCAAAGCATTCAAGGACCCCATCGTCGGTGTGCGTGAGATGGTGCTGCTACAGCCAGAGTATCGACAGGTTTTCTTTGAGCGCTTCAACTATGCCAGCCCCCGCTACGGACAGATTGACCCCCAAAGCCTACTGAAAACCAGTCAGCACACCCATTGCGGCCTCATGATTGCCGACGATGACCCGCACATCCTCGATTTCTACGACGAGATTTTGGGGTTGCAGC
>RFOD01000027.1 GCA_009926865.1 Gammaproteobacteria bacterium
GTACCGGTTAGTGCGGCGACTTCGCCCGGTGCGACCGCGGGTGTCTCAGTACCGCCCGCCGTGTCGTCTGGCGCTACATCTGGCGCGACAGCTGTTACAACACCTGGCGCGACATCGAGTGAGACACCACAAGCCGACCAGCATTTCTCCGTGGTGGTGTTGGGAGCGGGGCCGGGCGGCTATACAGCCGCTTTTCGTGCGGCGGATCTTGGCCTGAAGGTCGCGTTGATCGAGCGCTGGCCGAGTCTCGGCGGCGTGTGCTTAAACGTCGGCTGCATTCCCTCCAAAGCGCTATTGCACGCGGCGAAGGTGATTGATGAAGCCGCCTCGATGGCGGCTCACGGCGTCGAGTTTGGCGCACCTAAGATTAATCTTAAAAAATTGGCGGGCTGGAAAGATTCGGTCATCGGCAAGCTGACGGGTGGACTTGGTGCGTTGGCCAAGCAGCGCAAGGTGACAGTCTTGCAAGGCGCAGGAAAGTTCATCGGCCCGCGCGTCATCGAGGTTGCGCTGGAGGGCGGCGCGCAGCGGATCAGTTTTGATCACTGTATTGTCGCAGCGGGGTCTGAACCGGTGAGATTACCGTTCTTGCCGGATGACCCACGGATCATTGATTCAACGGGCGCGTTAGCACTTGCGAGTATCCCCAAGCGCATGCTGGTGATTGGCGGTGGGATTATTGGTCTTGAGATGGCCTGTGTTTATGAGGCGCTCGGCTCAAAAGTCACAGTGGTCGAGGTGCTTCCCCAGTTAATGCCCGGCGCCGATATCGATTTGGTGAGACCTCTCGAGAAGCGCTTGCGTAAGCGCTACGAGTCGATTCTGCTCGGGGTGAAAGTCACGGCCGTTGAGGCCCTTAAAAAAGGCCTGCGCGTACATTATGAGGGCGATAAAGCGCCAGCTGAAGATATCTTTGACTGTATTTTGGTGGCGGTCGGACGTAAACCTAATGGTTTAACGATTGGTGCTGATGCGGCAGGGGTTGAGGTCGATAGTCGCGGCTTCATCGCTGTGGATTCACAAATGCGTAGTAACGTGCCGCATATCTTTGCAATTGGCGACATTGTAGGTCAGCCCATGCTTGCCCATAAGGCGACGCATGAAGGCAAAGTGGCTGCTGAGGTGATCGCGGGAGAAAAGCGTGCCTTCGATGCGCGAGTGATTCCTTCGGTAGCCTACACCGATCCAGAAGTCGCTTGGGTGGGCTTGACCGAGACACGCGCAAAAGCTGAAGGCATCGCCTATGAAAAGGCCCAATTCCCGTGGGCGGCCAGTGGCCGATCATTGGCACAGGGGCGCGATGAGGGACTCACTAAGCTGCTCTTTGATCCGCAAACCCATCGTGTGCTGGGCGGCGGTATCGTCGGGCCGAATGCGGGAGAGTTAATTGCGGAGGTCGCACTCGCCATCGAAATGGGCGCAGATGCGGCAGATGTGGGCTTAACGATTCATCCTCATCCCACGGTGTCTGAGTCGGTGGCGATGGCGGCGGAGGCCTTTGAGGGAACGTTGACAGATTTGTACATTCCCAAGAAAACGGCGAAGTCACGCGCGAGTTAGTCGTATTCTCGAGCGCTCAGAGCCGCCGGAGGTCTTCAAGATAAGCTTGCTCGTCAGGCGCACGCTGCGCGCGCTGTGACTCCCACAGCGTCTTCGCGAGCACCTCGAGCATCCGGTGTTCGGCATCGTGTTGTCCGTGCCGTTGCGACAACTGACGATGTACCGCTGCGATACCGGGAGGACGATCCGTGGCGACTTGTTCGCGGATGCCAAGGTGCAGAGAGAGGTGCAAAAACGGGTTCGCGACGCCGCCATCCGGAGAAAAATCGGCGTGAACGGCCCGATCGCCCTGCTGTAGCCAAGCATGATATTCAGGGTGATCCTGAATTAACTGGGCGAGGCTCGACTCAAGTGGCGTGAGAATGGCGCCTGCTTGTGCGCGTTGCCAAGCATCGAGCCATTGTTGGCGCAGTGAGTCGCGCGATGAGTCAAATAGCATCAGCGTGCATCCGCTCGCGTTTTCGGTTTAAACGCGCATAAGTCCGCAATCGGGCAGGCGGGACAATCTGGCTTACGAGCCTTACAAATATATCGACCGTGCAAAATCAGCCAATGATGAGCATTCAGCAAAAACTCTTTAGGCACGGCCTTCAGTAATTTTCGTTCCACTTCTAGCGGGGTTTTGCCGCGCGCGAGTCCCGTGCGATTGGCAACGCGAAAGATGTGGGTGTCAACGGCCATGGTCGGTTCGCCAAACGCCGTGTTCAAAACCACATTCGCTGTCTTGCGTCCTACGCCAGGTAACGCCTCAAGCGCATCGCGTGAGGCGGGGACTTCACTTGCATGCTGTTCTAGGAGTCGTCGACAGGTCTCGATCACATTCTTGGCTTTGCTTTTGTAGAGACCAATCGTACGGATGTATTCGCACAGACCCGCCTCTCCGAGTGCGAGAATCGCGGCGGGCGTAGAAGCGACCGCAAAGAGTTTGCGAGTGGCGATATTGACACTGCGATCGGTCGCCTGAGCCGAGAGAATGACTGCTATCAACAATTCAAAGTTCGAGCGATATTCGAGCTCAGTGGTCGGCTGCGGGTTGCGTGCCCGTAACCGTTCAAACATTGCCAGACGTTGAGCTTTGGTCATTGAGATGGGTCAGCGGGCTGCAGGAGGGTTAGGCGATGAGACTCGCCGCGCGTTTTTTACGCTCTGCGAGAAGTTGCTGTCGGCGCTCATTACGTTGCACAACCCGTCTTTCGTGCGCTTGAAAGCGTTGTAGATTCTCCTCTCGTGCAGGGGCGACGGTGGGTGATGGACGCTCGTTGCGATCCATGAGGACGATACAGTCTACGGGGCAGTGCGCGATACATAATTCACAGCCCGTACACTCGGCATCCAGAACGACATGCAATTGTCTCGAGGCGCCAATAATGGCATCAACGGGACAGGGGGGTAGGCAGCGAGCGCAGCCAATGCAGCTGTGAGGATCGATCCAAACCGTTTTTTGAGCACCAAATTCGCCGCAGTCGGTATCGGGTGTGGGTACGGGACGGTCAAGGAGTTTTGCGAGAGCGTGCAAGGTGGTGTCGCCACCCGGTGGGCAGCGATTGATGTTAGCGTCGCCATCGGCGATAGCCTCGGCATACGGACGACAGCCGTCGTAGCCGCAACGCCGGCACTGCGTCTGGGGCAGCAAGTCGTCAATTAATTGAACCCGTTGAGTGCGATCCATGCCTCGAGCTTCAACTATCAAGACACGCCGTCAGCTGACCGGTGACCCCGGTGGAACACCGGCTTCAGCGCTCAATAAAAAGAGCTGATCCTGAGCGTCACTGGCGCAGAGCACCATCCCGTCGGAGGTTCCAAAGCGCATTTTTCGCGGCGCCAGATTGGCGACCATCACGACGTCACGTCCAACTAAATCTTGGGCGGCATAGTGTTTGCGAATACCCGAGAATACCGTGCGCTGCGAGTCACCGAGATCCAGCGTTAAGCGTAGCAATTTGTCGGAGCCTTCGACCTCGCTTGCCTCGAGCACCCGTGCTACCCGTAAATCTAGCTTTGCGAAATCCTCGATGCTGATTTCCGGTTTGCCGGATTCCGGTGGCGTATCCGTCTTGACCTTCTCGTTCGCGGAGCTCGCGGTGTCGATGAGTTGAGTAACCACTTTCGGGTCTAAGCGTGTCGCGAGCGCCTCGTATTTCTGGATGGGCGCATTGAGTAGCGGCTGGTCAATTTCATCGAAGCGGCTGAGCGGAACCCCCAAGAATTGGCTTGCTTTCGCGCTCATCGCAGGCAGCACCGGCGCCAGATAGATCATCAGTACGCGAAACAGATTGATGCCCTGTGTAGCAATGGCTTTGACAGCCTCGTCCTGCGTCGGGTCTTTAGCAAGCGCCCATGGCTTTTGGCTATCGACGTACTGATTGGCCCGATCTGCTAGCTGCATGATTTCACGGATGGCTAGCGAGTAATCACGCGCGGTATAGGCGCTTTGCAAACGAGGTCGCGCGGCAATGAACTCTTGGTAAAGCGCCTCATCCGGTAGAGTCGCCGAGAGCTGGCCACCGCCTCGCGCGATAAAACCTGCGCAGCGGCTTGCGATGTTGACCAATTTACCGACGAGATCTGAGTTGACTCGCGAGACAAAATCTTCGAGCGACAGATCAATATCGTCAACGCCGGGGCCAAGCTTTGCGGCAAAGTAATAGCGTAAAGCCTCGGCGGGTAACAGCTCGAGGTAGCGTCGTGCGGTAATAAACGTCCCGCGCGACTTAGACATCTTTTGACCATTGATCGTTAAAAACCCATGGACATGCACGGCAGTGGGGCGACGGAACCCCGACCCGTGTAGGACGGCTGGCCAAAACAAAGTGTGGAAATAACTGATGTCTTTGCCAATGAAATGGTGCATCTCGACCGAGCTGTCCGGATTAAGGTAGTGCTCAACCGATTTGCCATGACGTTCGCACCAGGCTTTCAGGCTACCGAGGTAGCCGATGGGTGCATCGAACCATACATAAAAGAATTTACCCGAATGACCGGGGATCTCGAACCCGAAGTAGGGGGCATCGCGCGAGATATCCCAATCTTGGAGACCCGCTTCGAACCATTCATCCAGTTTGGCGCGGACACTGGTTTGTAACGCACCGCTCGCGACCCACTCGCGTAGCATGTCGGCAAAGTTGCCGAGCGCGAAAAACAAATGCTCCGAGTCACGCCAGATAGGCGTGGTGCCCGAGATGGTTGAGCTTGGATTTTTCAGATCCGCAGGCGAATAGGTGGCCCCACAGGCCTCGCAGCTATCACCATATTGGTCGAGTGCCCCGCAGCGCGGGCAGGTACCGCGCACGTAGCGATCCGGTAAGAACATCCCCGCTTGCTCATCGTAGGCTTGGCGGACGCTACGCTGCGCAATGTGTCCGGCTGCCTCCAGTCGGGTGAACATGAGATCCGTAAAGTGTCGATTCTCTGCCGAGTGGGTGCTGTGGAAATGATCGTGGCCGATTAAAAAGCCTTGGTAGTCCGCTTGATGTTCTGCGGCCACCTTCGCAATGAGCGCTTCGGGCGCAAGGCCTTCGGCTTGCGCCTTAATCATGACCGGGGTGCCATGGGTGTCTTCCGCACACACGTACAGACACTGGTGGCCCTGCATTTTCTGGAAGCGTACCCAGATGTCCGTTTGCACCGCTTCAATGATGTGTCCCAGGTGCAAAGGTCCGTTGGCATACGGGAGGGCGCTGGTGACGAGAATCTCGCGTGTCATGGCGACGATTATCGCATAGCAGTCGTCAAGCCCTAAGCGAAGATGCGGAGGTTTAGTCACGCGAGCCATGCGAGGCGGCGCGATAGGTTCTAGAATGGTGCTATGTCACAGTCGACGAATGCCGCGGCGCTGCGAGCTGCTTTGGAGCGCTATTACGAACCCCATCTGCGTCAGACATTGGGTGACGCGCGAGCGATAGAGGTCTGTGAGCTCGACGGTATGGATTTACGCGTGCATGTGCGCTTCGGCTTTCCCGTGGGCGGCTATCAGGCGCCGTTATCGCAGGCTTTGCGCCAACACCTGGCCGAAGAGGGGTATCAGGTCGGCTTGAGTCTGACGCTCGATGCAGAGATCGAGGCGCACTCGGTGCAGCGAGGACTGTCACCCTTACCGGGCATTGCCAATGTGGTGGCCGTGGCCTCCGGCAAGGGTGGTGTGGGTAAGTCGACGGTTGCGGTGAATCTCGCACTGGCGTGGGCGGCGCAGGGGGCGCGCGTCGGCCTGCTGGATGCCGACATTTACGGTCCGAGCCAGCCCATCATGCTCGGTATGCAGGGTGAGCGCCCAGGCTCGCGCGATGGTAAACGGTTGATTCCGATCGCCGCTCATGGAGTGGTGGCGATGTCGATCGGGTTTTTGGTCGATGTGGAGCAGCCGATGGTGTGGCGCGGGCCGATGGTGACCTCGGCGCTCAATCAACTGATGGCCGAGACAGATTGGGGCACGCTCGATTACTTAGTGATCGATATGCCGCCCGGGACCGGTGATATTCAACTGACCCTGTCACAGCGAGTCCCTGTGGCCGGTGCTGTGATTGTGACGACACCGCAAGACATTTCTTTGGCCGATGCACGCAAGGGTTTACGGATGTTTGAGAAGGTCAATGTCCCAGTGCTCGGTATCGTCGAGAATATGAGTTTGCACACCTGCTCTCAGTGTGGGCATGTGGAGCCGATATTTGGGCAGGGTGGGGGCTCAAAGATGGCGCAGCAGTATGGGGTTCAGTTACTCGGTGAGCTGCCTCTCGATGCGCGTATTCGCGAAGAAGCCGATGGTGGCTGCCCAACTGTTGTGGCGGCGGCTGACTCGACGCGCGCCAAGGCGTATTTCGATTTGGCACGACGCACGGCCGGCGAACTCGCCCGTCGAGCGCGCGACCGTTCACTCACATTTCCTAAGATCGTGGTTGAGGATACATGAGCATCAAGTCAGATCAGTGGATTCGTCGGATGGCCGAAAACGAGGGGATGATCGAGCCCTTTGAACCGGGTCAGGTACGTGAAGTGCAAGGACGTAAGATCGTCTCCTATGGCACATCAAGCTATGGTTACGATGTACGTTGCGCGCGCGAATTTAAAGTTTTCACCAATATCAACTCCACGATCGTGGATCCCAAAAGTTTTGATGAGAAGAGTTTCGTTGATGTGCACGCCGATGTGTGCATTATCCCGCCAAACTCCTTTGCGCTAGCGCGGACCGTTGAATATTTTCGGATTCCGCGCAGTGTGTTGACGATTTGTTTGGGAAAGTCGACCTATGCGCGCTGCGGCATCATTGTGAACGTGACGCCACTCGAACCCGAGTGGGAGGGGCATGTCACCCTGGAGTTTTCTAACACGACGCCTTTGCCAGCGCGTATTTATGCCAATGAAGGCGTTGCGCAGATGCTATTTCTTGAAAGTGATGAGGTCTGCTCAACCTCGTATCGCGATCGCGGGGGTAAGTATCAAGGTCAGCGTGGCGTTACCTTGCCGCGGACTTAATCTGCGATCTCACGATGCTCGAGCGAATAACGCTCCGCTTGCATCGTCCACTCGACCCGCTCGCCGCGGCGCCTTTCTGCGCGTAGCGGAATCCAGCTGAGATCTTTGGCGTACCAGACGCGCGTGACACGGTCCGAGCCTTCTCGATGACTTGACCAGATCACGGTTTGGATAGCTTCACCTGCGACGGTGAGTGTTTCGCGACCCTCTGCGCGATATAGATAGCGCTTCAATTGGCGCTTATCTGCCAGCCAGTAATGATCAGGAGATTGTCCTGCTTGCAGGGCCCACATGAGTGCGAGTTGCACGGACATCGGATCCTGCGGATCTTCGGGGCCGAGGTTGATCTCCACGGGTTCATCTTCAGCGAGCCCAGAAACCTTTCTTTGATTCCAGTCAAATTGGAGCGCGATATCGCGAGCGGTGTCCTCACTGCCATCATCGGCGACATATCGAAGCGGTTGTATCCCGCGCGCACCTAGTTGCAGCTCGCTGTATTGCTCAATGTCATCAGGGAAGGCCAATCGAAATAAGCCGCGCGCACGATTGGTCGAGCTATAGCGCCACCGACCTTCAGAGAGAGGCTCCAAGCGGAGCTCACTTTTGCCGGCGCGGATCCCCCGATAAGTCACCGAGAGCACCACGGAGAACGGCTGGAGGGTTTTATTTGCCGCAGGGGCTGGTGACGAGAGAGCAAGGGCGCCCAGCGTCGCCAATGTGAGAAATCGAAAAACACTCATGTAGTGGGTATTCCTTGCTCGGCAAAGAAATCCTCATCAAAAAATCGGTTCACCGGTGCGTGTAACGCTTTGCCATCGAGAGTCGAGATGCCGTCTTGCCATCTTAGTCGAGCATCGATCAGCCAGCCGGCCGCCTCGGGATAAATCTGATGCTCGCAGGCCTGTACCTTGCGGCGCAGACGCACCTCATCATCGTGAGGCTGGATGGCAAATCGCGCCTGTAGCACAGGGGGGCCACCATCAAGCTCTGGGGTGACGAAATGCACGGTCGTCCCGTGCTCGGGGTCGCCTGCTTCTAGCACCCGACGATGAGTATGTAGGCCTTTGTGGCGCGGCAATAACGAGGGGTGGATGTTCAGCATACGTCCCGCCCACTCGGTTACAAATGATGCGGTCAGGATGCGCATGTACCCCGCGAGAATCACCCATTCAATACCCATATCGCGTAGCGCCGCGAGCACGGCCGCATCGTGGGTCTCGCGATCCGGAGATTCCGAGGCGAGCACACAGCGGGTGGGGATGTTTAGGCTTTGCGCAACCTCGAGGCCCGCGGCATCGCGATCCGCGAGCACGAGTGCGACCTGCGCGGCGATATCGCCACGCTGGGTAGCGTGGATCAGCGCCTGCATGTTGCTACCTGCGCCTGAGATCAAAATAGCGATACGACTCATACGTCGATCAGGATGTCAGTCGATAGCGACTTCGCCAGCGCCTTCTGTTACACGGCCGATGCGGTAGACCGACTCGCCCTGCGCCGCTAAAAGTTGTTGGGCTTGGTCGGCATCGTCAGCACTGACGATTGCGACCATACCGATCCCACAATTGAAGGTTCGATACATCTCCGCATCGGCAATCTGGCCCTGAGTTTGTAGCCACTCAAAGAGCGGATCTCGCGGCCAGCGCTCGCGCTCGAGCGCAACCGCCGTCCCCGCCGGGAGTACGCGAGGAATGTTATCGGTCAGCCCGCCGCCGGTAATGTGCGCAAAGCCTTTCACTGGGACCTTGGCTGCGAGTGCCAGCATGGATTTGACGTAAATACGAGTGGGGGCGAGCAAGCGCTCGATGAGCGAGCGCCCAGCAAGATCCATTTCAAGGTCCGCTTGCGAGATTTCCAGAATACGCCGAATCAAAGAATAACCATTCGAGTGAGCGCCCGAAGAGCTCAAGCCCAGCACCACATCCCCAGGGGCAATCTGGCGACCATCGATGATTGCGGACTTTTCCACTACGCCGACGCAAAAACCAGCGAGGTCATAGTCACCTTGCTGGTACATGCCGGGCATCTCGGCGGTTTCGCCGCCCACCAGCGCGCAACCGGCAAGAACGCAGCCTTCTGCGATACCCGCCACGACGCTCTCGGCGACGCTGACGTCGAGCCGTCCGGTCGCGTAGTAGTCTAAGAAGAATAAGGGTTCAGCACCTTGAACGGCGACGTCGTTCACACACATGCCGACCAGATCGACTCCGATACTGCCGTGTCGACCTGTTTCAATCGCCAAGCGCAGCTTTGTCCCCACGCCATCGGTACCCGACACCAGCACCGGCTGCTTCCATCGCGACAGCGGCAGTTCCACCAGTGCTCCAAAGCCCCCCACACCCGCCAACACCTCCGGGCGCAGACTGCGTTTGACATGCGGTTTGATTCGTTCGACCAATGCTTCGCCCGCGTCGATGTCGACACCTGCATCGCGATATGTCAGTCCGGTAGTGGGGGGAGTTGAAGGCATCTCAGCGCACCAGTCAGTTTGCGTCGCTGTGGTATTGTACGCGCAACTTGTCATGACCACTTCAATGCTTGACCGCCGCTCATGGCGCTGCGTGCTTGCTTGGGTCAGTCTGCTGGCCTCAAGCGCACTTGTTGCGGCGACCCGAACCGTAGATCTCGGCACAGTGCAGGTGCAGGCCTCTGAGCCGGCCGAAGCCTATGGCGAGGCGATGCAGTGGGTGCTCGTGCGGCTCACCGGTCGACGCGCAGCTCTGTCAGATCCTGCCTTGCAGTCTTTGGTACAGCAGTCCGAGCGCTACGTGCAGATTTTTCAGCCTGCGGGCGATCAGCGTCCTGCGCAAGTTACCTTGGATGATCTCGCTATCGAGCGCGTGCTGGATGAGCTCGGCGAGCCTGTTTGGCCGCGCGAGCGACCAGTGGTGTTGGGGGTGATCCTCTCCGCACCATTGGGCGCCGACCCTCAGGGGGTGCGCGAAGCGTTGACGCGGGCAGCAGCCGAACGCGGCTTACCCATCGAGTTGTCATCGGCGAGCGCGGCGGGTCTTACCGCGGGTCAGGCAACCAGTGCTGGGGAAGCACTCGCGGCTGCAAGGCGGCTTGGAGCCAGTGCCGCGCTGGTCGCCGAGTCGGCGGGCAGTCAGTGGCGATGGACGTTTTATCAAGCCACCACCGGGGTTAGCCCCTTGCGATTTGAGGGGGACGTCACGGCGGGCATTGAGGGGGCGGCTGACGCCTTCGCGCTTGGCTCGCAAGCCTTATCGGTGCAGCCCGTGAGTGAAGTTGAGCTGATCGTCAGTGGCGTCTCTGATCTTGCGGCCCACGGCGCGGTACGACGAGCACTGACCGATCGCGTGGCAATCAAAAATATCGATTTGCTTGAGATCGCTGCCTCACAGGTACGCTTTCGGTTACAGGTGAGCGGTGGTCAGCGCGGTTTGGTGTCGGCACTTGATGGTGATAGCAACTGGCAGCGTGACAAGGTAGACGGTCCGCTGCGGTACCGGTTCAAGACCAACGGGTCGGGGCCATGAGCTTGCTCCGACATTTGCCCAATGCGATTTGTATCGCGCGCATCGCGATGGTGTGGCCAACCGTGAAAGCGATTGAGAGTGGTCAAAATACGTTGGCGCTGGCGCTCTTCACGCTGGCCGCGCTGTCAGACGGGCTCGATGGGTTTTTAGCTAAGCGGTTTGGATGGACTTCGGATCTCGGTCGTTTTCTGGATCCTTTGGCGGACAAGTTACTGCTTGTATGCGTCTTTCTCGCCTTGACTTGGGCAGGTTGGGTACCAGAGTGGTTAGCGGTCGCGGCCATCGCTCGGGATTTAATGATCGGGGGTGGTGCGCTGGTCTTTCGCGTGTGGTTTGGGAAGTTGCGCGGTCATCCCACGCTAATTTCAAAATTCAATACCGCCTTGCAAATTTTGGTACTCATTTCCGCATTGTTACAAGCCATCGGCGGTTGGGTTCCGCTTGCATTTTTTGATGCGCTCGTTTTACTGACTTTATTTACGACCATCGGCTCGGGATTGGATTATTTGGGTCGTTATTTTTGGCGCGCTTGGCGAGCGACTGCCAACGGCTTGGTCTGACCCATGCAGCAACTACCCTTGGGCGTGCGTCTACGTGAGCGTGCGACCTTCTCTAACTTTGTCGTGACAGCAGCGCCGGAAGCGATTCGGCGACTGCAAACGCTGGCCGTCTCTCCCGGCGGCATGATTTGGTTATGGGGTCCCGCCGGAACGGGTAAGACTCATTTGCTACAAGCGGTGTGCGCAGCGGCGCCGCAGCGTGTTCGAGCCTTGTATTTGCCGCTAGCTGATCTGGCTCTGACAGCGGTGGACTTGCTGGATGGCGCGGATCAACTCGACATTCTGTGTCTAGATGATGTGCAGCAGTCGGTGGGTTCGCGAGACTTTGAACGGGCCGTGTTCACGGCCTATCGGGAGTTAGAGGAGCGGGGAGCGAGCTTAGTGGTCAGTGCAGATCGACCGCCCGCGGCGCTCACCTGGGCGCTTGCCGATATCGGCTCGCGACTCGGGGCGAGCGAGGTTTTCCAAATCCAATACTTAGACGAAAACGGACAGTGTGAGGCCTTGCGTCGGCATGCGACGGGAAGAGGTCTCGACTTACCGCTCGAGACAGCCCGTTATCTTTGTACGCGTTTACCGCGCGATCTCTCTCACCTGATCGAAGTACTCGAGGAAATCGATGAGGCGAGTTTGACCGCGCAACGTCGACTTACGATCCCGTTTATGCGTGAGGTGCTGGGCGAGTCTTAAGCGAGAGCGCGACCTCTGCGACTCGTTTTCCGTGCGCGATCGCAATGTTTTTTTCATCTTCAGTTAACGAGGTCGATTGGCCATGAGGCGTAAAGTGACTGGCGCCATAAGGCGTTCCGCCCGAGCGGGTCCGTGCCAATTCGCTCGCTGAGTAGGGAACACCGACAATCAACATGCCGTGATGCAGTAAGGGCAGCATCATGCTGAGCAGCGTGGTCTCCTGACCGCCATGCAAGCTGCTACTGCCGGTGAAGACACCCGCGGGTTTTCCGCTGAGTGCTCCGCTTGCCCATAGGCCGCTGCTGCCATCCAAGAAATATTTCAGTGCAGCCGCCATGTTGCCGAATCGGGTAGGTGAGCCGAGTAATAAGCCATCGCAGTTTGCAAGCTCATCATGGGTGGCAAAGGGTGCGCCCTCAGTGGGTACTTGAACGACCGGCCGTTCGTTGATGGCCGATAGCGAGGGAACCGTGCGCAGTCGCGCTTTAGCGCCCGCGACCGATTCCACGCCACGACAAAGGAATCGAGCCAGCTCAGCGGTGGACCCGTGCGTCGAATAGAAAAGCACCAGAATCTCGGCGCTGGGTTTCAGATCGGTTGTGGTCATGATGAGGTCTTTTCCGATTGGTTTAGCAGCGACTGTAAGCGGGGTAGCGCCTCATCGAGCGGCCAATTTTCATTGGTCTCAGCTGCGCGATGACGATACTCGATCGTACCCGCATCGAGACCTCGCTCAGAAATCACCACACGATGTGGAATACCGAGCAGTTCCGCATCCGCAAATTTGACACCGGGGCGCGCATCGCGATCATCCAGCAAGACTTCAATACCGGTTGCCTCAAGCGCTTGATATAGCTTTTCGGCTTGATCGCGCACCGCCGCGGATTTACCGGCGTTTAAGGGCACGACAACGACCGTAAAGGGAGCTAAGGCTCGTGGCCAAATAATCCCAGCGGCATCGTGATTTTGTTCGATCGCGGCCGCGACGATTCGTGTGACGCCAATACCGTAGCACCCCATGAACATCGTGACAGGCTTGCCGCTGTCATCCAATACGCTTGCCTGCATCGCTTCGCTATATTTGCAGCCGAGCTGGAAGATATGGCCCACCTCGATTCCGCGACGAACGCGCAAGTGTCCGGCACCGCCCGGGCTGGGATCGCCATCGACTACATTGCGCAGGTCCGCAGGCGTTGGCTCAGCGACGTCGCGTCCCCAGTTCACACCAGTGAGATGATGATCGATTTCATTGGCGCCACAGACAAAGTCCGCAAGGGCGAGCGCAGCGTGATCGGCATAGAGCGGGCAGGTCAAACCGACCGGCCCCAAGTAGCCGCTTTCACAACCCGTGGCCTCTGAGATCTGTTCGGCCGTAGCGAGGGTGATCGGCTGCGCGATACCCGGCAGCTTTTGGGCCTTGATCAGGTTGAGCTCATGATCACCACGCAGGGCGAGCGCGACGACTCGGGTTTCGGTGCCTTGTACTAATAATATTTTGAGCGTTTGCTGTGCTGGTACCTTGAGATACTCGGACACCTCTTGAATCGTTTTTCGGTTCGGTGTCGCTACTTTCTTAAGTGCGATAGACGGCGCTGGGCGACTTTGCGTTGGGGGTAGCGCGGGCGCGAGCTCTAAGTTCGCGGCATAATTATCGGGCCCATCGGACACCGCGATGGCGTCTTCGCCTGAGTCGGCCAGCACCTGAAATTCCTCTGAGGCCGTGCCCCCGATCGAGCCGGTATCGGCTTTGACCGGTCGAAATTCCAAGCCCATGCGCGTGAACATGCGCACGTACGCTTCGCGCATGATGTCGTAACCTTGCTGCAAGCACTCGGGCGATGCATGAAACGAGTAGGCATCTTTCATGATGAACTCTCGACCCCGCATGACGCCAAACCGCGGTCGAATCTCATCGCGAAACTTCACTTGAATTTGATAGAAATTCACGGGCAATTGGCGATAACTTTTCAGTTCACGGCGGGCGAGGTCTGTGATCACTTCCTCATGGGTGGGTCCAATCACAAAATCCCGCTGATGCCGATCTTTGAGTCGCAGTAACTCTGGCCCGTATTGCTCCCAGCGACCGGATTCTTGCCATAGCTCTGCGGGTTGGACCGCAGGCATCAGAACCTCTAGGGCGCCCGCGCGATCCATCTCCTCGCGGATGATCTGCTCGACTTTACGCAGACTGCGCAGGCCGAAGGGGGTCCAGGTGTAAATACCGGCTGCCAGTCGTCGGATGAGTCCCGCGCGCAGCATGAGCTTATGAGAAATCACCTCGGCTTCGGCCGGGGTTTCCTTAACGGTTTGAATGGGATATCGGGACCAACGCATGGATATGGGCTCACCGCAGTCTGGGAAAGAGAAAGGTGCGCCATGTTACGGCCAGTTGTCGCCTGCGCAAAGTCGCGACGCTCGCCTGAGCGGGCTCCGTGTGGTGATCGATTGTGGTGATCCGCGTAGGGGCCTATCATCTCAGCCCGTGAAAAGTCGGGCCTTTTGTCCCGGGCGGAGTCTGAGCTTGTGAGTACCAGCGTCCCTACCAGTGACCCACCGCCGAGGAGGGGAATCTATCTCCTGCCGAATCTCTTAACGACGGCCTGTCTCGCCTGCGGGTTTTTCGCGATCGTGGCGGCGATTCATGGCGATTTCGTGCGCGCGGGGAGTGCCATCTTTCTTGCCATGATTTTTGATGGCTTAGATGGTCGAGTGGCGCGATGGACGCGCTCGGAGAGTGTGTTTGGCAAGGAATACGACAGCCTTGCTGACATGGTGTCGTTTGGGGTCGCACCGGCTTTGGTGGCCTACCAATGGGGCGTCGAGGCGATCGCTGAATACGGACACGCGTGGGAGCGTTTCGGCTGGATTTCGGCGTTTTTCTATGCCGTCTGTGCGGCGCTGCGCTTGGCGCGCTTTAATTCCCGTGCCGCGACAGTGGATAAGCGATTCTTTGAGGGATTACCGAGCCCGTCGGCGGCGGGTCTGGTCGCGGCCTTTGTATGGTTTTCGAGTGAGTGGCGTGAGCCGGGGTTGCCGGGTTTGGCGTTAACCTTTTCGGTAACGGCGATTGCGGGGGCTTTGATGGTATCGAGCATACCGTATCCCAGTATCAAGCAAATCGACTGGACGGCTCGCGTCAAGTTTTTTTACTTTGTGATCGTTCCGATTTCTTTGGCATTAGTGGCGGCCGAGCCGCCTGGTATGCTGTTGCTGCTGTTTACCATTTACGTCTCTTTGGCCCCCTTGCTTTGGATGCTACGCAAACTACGCAAGGGTGGAGCGCCGGCGGATCGGGTCGTTACAGCGGAGCCGACCGGCGCCTCAAAGCATCACTCGGAGTCAGGGCCGAATGCGGATTGATTCCCTGGCGACGCGTGCTCGAGCGCTAGCGGCGCTCGGTATTGAGTCCTGGCAGTTGCGTTCGCGGCGGGGTGAGCCATCCGAATCATTGCCGCAGAGCTCAAGCGACCAGCGCCCAAGTGTGCAAAGCCCACGTGTGCAACGCTCCATCGTCGAAGTTCCAGAGCCGCTGACGATTGAGGCGCCTATCGTCGAAGCGCCACTTGTTGCGGGCGACTGGGATGCTTTGCGTCAGCAGGTCGCATCCTGCACGCGCTGCGGTTTGCATGCGGAGCGCACCCAGGCCGTGTTCGGTGTGGGCGATATCAAGGCGCAGTGGATGGTGGTGGGTGAGGCACCCGGGAGTGAAGAAGATAAACGCGGAGAGCCCTTCGTGGGCGCTGCAGGGCAGTTGCTGACGGCGATGCTAGCGGCGATTGATTTACCTCGCGAGAGTGTATTCATTGCTAATATTTTGAAATGCCGTCCACCTGAGAATCGCGATCCCAAGCCCGCCGAGGTCGCGCAGTGCTTACCGTACCTGCGACGTCAGATCGAGTGGATCCAACCCCGTATGATTTTGGCGTTTGGTCGAGTCGCTGCACAAAATTTACTGGGGGTCGAGCAGCCCTTGTCTCGGTTACGAGGGCGGGTGCATCACTTGCCGGGCACGCAAACTCCGGTCATTGTGACTTACCATCCGGCGTATCTTTTGCGGGTACCGGCTGACAAACGCAAAGCTTGGGAGGATTTGAAGTTCGCCCGTCGTAGCTTTGAGAGCGTTGCGCAGGCTTAAGCGGTCGATCATGGCAGTTGCAAGTGAAGAGTGGGTGCTGCCGCAGTGGATGGTCAGGCCCATGCGTGCGGAGGATGTACCTGAGGTCCATGCGATCGAGGTCGCGTCTTATCCTTTTCCTTGGAGCGCCGGTATTTTTCGCGATTGCTTGCGCGCGGGGTATTTGTGTTCAGTGGCGGAGCTAGATACGCAATGTGTGGGCTACGCGCTGCTCAGTCTCGCTGCAGATGAGGCTCATGTGCTTAATATATGTATTGCCCCCGACTATCGTTGTCGGGGGTTGGGCCGCCAATTGATGCAGTTTCTCTTTGCACAAGCCCGTCAACAGGGTGCGCGTGCCCTTTTTCTCGAGGTACGACCCAGCAACCTTTCCGCAATCCGCCTATATCAGTCGCTCGGACTGCAACAGGTCGGCGTACGTCGAGGATACTATCAGGCGACTCATGGTCGCGAAGATGCGCTGGTGTTGCGCTTCGATCTTTCGCGTACGGCGCTGACAGTTTAGACACAAGGATTTTTTATGACTCATGTTGCCGCAGAGGTGGCGCGGCGCCGCACGTTTGCCATCATTTCTCACCCCGATGCGGGTAAGACAACGCTCACCGAAAAGCTCCTGCTATTTGGTGGAGCGATTCAGTTAGCCGGTACAGTCAAAGGCCGTAAGGCCGAGCGACACGCGACTTCTGACTGGATGCGCCTCGAGCAGCAGCGTGGTATTTCTGTGACGTCGTCCGTCATGCAGTTTCCGTTTGCAGATTGTATTGTCAATTTGCTGGATACCCCGGGCCACGAGGATTTCTCTGAAGATACGTACCGTACGTTGACCGCCGTGGATTCGGCATTGATGGTGATCGACTGCGCCAAAGGTGTCGAAGAACGTACGATCAAGTTGATGGAGGTATGCAGACTGCGCGATACGCCCATCATGACCTTCATCAATAAATTAGATCGGGATGGACGCGCGCCGATCGAGTTACTCGATGAGATCGAGCGTGTGTTGGGTATGCCGACTGCGCCCATTACTTGGCCAATAGGGATGGGTCGAGAACTCAAAGGCATCTACCATCTACACGAAGATAAAATATTTGTGTACGAAGCAGCCGAGCGCGGTAGAGCGGGCACCAACCGAGTGATTGAGGGCCTGCATAGTGAAGAGGCGCGAGCATTGCTCGGTCAGTATGCAGCCGAGTTCGACGACGAAATCGAGCTCGTGCGCGGCGCAACGCGTGTCTTTGATGTTGAGGAATATCTGGCCGGCCGACTGACGCCCGTCTTCTTCGGCTCGGCAATCGCCAATTTCGGGGTCGAGGAGTTACTGCGGGCTTTTACGGCCTATGCGCCAGCGCCGCGGCCGCGACAGACCCGTGAGCGAGAGGTGGCGCCTGCAGAAGAAAAAATGACAGGGTTCGTCTTTAAGATACAAGCCAATATGGACCCCATGCATCGCGATCGGATTGCATTCTTACGTCTGTGCTCAGGTCGATATTCCAAAGGGATGAAGTTGCGTCATGTTCGCTCAGGCAAAGACATGCGTATCGCCGATGCGGTGACCTTTATGGCCTCTGACCGTGGCGCGACCGAAGACGCTTATGCAGGCGATATTATTGGCTTACATAACCACGGGACGATCAATATTGGTGATGCGTTTAGCGAAGGCGAGTCACTGGTCTTCACGGGTATTCCGAGCTTTGCGCCTGAGATGTTTCGCCGAGCGGTCTTACGTGACCCGCTCAAAATGAAAGCGCTTTCCAAGGGGCTTGCGCAACTTTGCGAAGAGGGCGCCACGCAGCTTTTTAGGCCGCTACGTAATAACGATCAAATTCTGGGTGCCGTGGGGCCTTTGCAGTTTGAAGTTGTGGCGTTTCGCCTGCAGGATGAGTACGCGGTGCAATGCACGTTTGAGCCGATCAATGTGTATACCGCGCGTTGGGTCTACGCTCAGGATGAGCGTAAGCTCGAAGAGTTTCGCAGCAAGGCCTATGATCACCTTGCGGTAGATCATGGCGGCGCACTCGTATATCTTGCACCTACCCGAGTCAATTTGGATCTCACCATGGAACGTTGGCCAGACATCGTTTTCCGCGAGACGCGTGAGCAGGTGAACTGAGATGACGAGATACGGTTTCCTGGGCACTCTATGACTGGGCCAATTCCGCCTTTGCAACCACCGTATTAGCGGGTTTTTTCCCCGTGTTCTTTCAACAGTATTGGAGCACGGGCGTTGACCCGACACTCAGTACTTCGCGTTTGGGACTGGCAAACGGTGCGGCGGGTCTACTGGTCGCGGTGTTGGCGCCGGTATTGGGCGCCCTGGCGGATCGCTTGGCGGGTCGCAAGAAACTCTTGATGCTGTGGACTTTGTTAGGGGTCTTATCGACGGGAGCCCTCGGTTTCATTGGTCAGGGGGAGTGGGTGTGGGCGGCTGTGTGTTTCGCCTTGGCCTGCATCGGGTTCAACGCGTCCAATATTTTTTATGATGCCTTGCTACTCGACGTAGCGGCTGATCATGAACTCGATCAAGTATCTGCCTTTGGTTATTCGGCGGGATATCTCGGCGGGGGATTGCTGTTCGCTTTCAATGTGGTGATGACGTTAAAGCCCCAGTGGTTTGGGCTCCAAAACGCGGCCGAGGCGGTCCAGTGGTCATTCTTAAGCGTCGCACTATGGTGGCTGGTTTTTTCATTGCCCTTAATGCGCAATGTGACCGAGCGGCCCGCACAGGGACCGCCCGTGGGCATGATCCAAGCGGTGAAGGAGGGGCTCGTGGAGCTGCGTCACACGCTGCGAAATCTCAGCGCGTATCGGCCGATCGTGCTCTTTTTGATCGCCTATTGGCTCTACATTGATGGCGTCCACACCATCTATATGATGGCGGTCGACTACGGCGTCGCCTTAGGTCTGCCGAGCTCTAGTCTTTTGGCGGCCTTGCTATTGACCCAGTTTGTTGCCTTTCCCTCAGCGCTAGCCTTGGGTTGGCTCGGTAATCGCATCGGCGCTAAGCAGGGTATTTTGATTTGTATAAGCGTGTATTTGGCTGCAACGCTCTATGCCTACGTACTCGACTCCGTAGTTGAATTCTTTGCACTCGCAGTTGTGGTGGGCTTGGTGCAGGGCGGGGTGCAAAGTCTCTCGCGCTCTATGTTCGGTCGGCTGGTGCCGGCGGAGAAAAGCGGTGAGTTTTTCGGCTTTTACAATATGATGGGTAAATTCGCGAGTTTCTTAGGGCCACTGCTAGTCGCTGCTGTGGCGCTGTTGACCGGTGACTCGCGCTTGTCGATCACTTCGTTAGTCATACTTTTTGTGCTCGGCGGCTGGGTGCTCTGGCAAGTACCCGAGACGCGCCGTACTGAGACCGACTAAGCGGCGTCAATCAGACTCAAGACTCGCTCGAGCTGCTCACGTAGGCTTTTTTCACTGGCCGAAAATTCCCGCAATCGCTGTTGCTCTTGTTCGACGACTTCGGCGGGTGCATTACGAACGAAGTTTTCGTTGGCGAGCTTTTGAGTGGCGCGTTGGATTTCCGATTCAATTTTTTGCAGACGTTTCTGTAGGCGCTCAGCCTCGGCCTTGGGGTCGATCAAGCCTTGCATCGGCACGAGAATACGCAAGTCACCGATGACCGCAGCTGCAGCAGGCGGGGGTGTTTCGGTGGCGGCGAGCGCACGCAGACTCTCAAGCCCCGCCAAACGACCTAAGTAGGTGTCATAGCGCGCGGCACGCTCAAGATCGGTGGCGCTTGCGCCCTCGAGCAGGGCGTTCAAACCTCGTGAGGGGCTGATATCCATTTCGCCACGAATTTGGCGTACGCCAAGTACGATGGATTTGATCCAGTCCACGTCGGCTTCGGCCGCCTGATCGCTCGATAAATCCTCTGCGCGAGGCCAGGCCGCCAACATAATGCTCGGTACATTTGAAGAGGCGCGGTGTACTTGGATACGTTGCCAGATTTCCTCGGTGATGAAAGGCATCAAGGGGTGTAGCGCCCGAAGCAGGGTTTCTAAGGTATCGAGCAGTCCTCGTCGAGCGGCTCTTTTGGCGGATTCACTGCTCGCGTCTGATTGCAGGATGGGTTTGGTGAGTTCTAGGTACCAGTCGCAAAACTCATACCACGTAAAGTTGTAGAGAGCGGTCGCTGCATAATCGAAACGGTATTCGGCGAAGGCGGTGTCCACCTCGCGTAAGGTCTCAGCGAGGCGTGAGCGGATCCACCGATCCGCGACCCCAGGTTCGCTCGGACCTTCAAGTAAATGGGGGTCTAACAGCTGGCCATGCTCATCCTCGACGGTCATCAGGACGTAACGGGCCGCGTTCCATAGTTTGTTACAAAAATTCCGATAGCCGCCAACACGGCTGAGGTCAAAACGTAGGTCTGCGCTTTGTGTGGCCAACGAAGCAAAGGTGAATCGCAACGCGTCGGTGCCATAGGCATCGATCCCTTCGGGGAAGCTCTTACGCGTGGCTTTGTCGATTTTAGGTGCAAGTTGCGGTTGCATGAGACCTGTCGTACGTTTGCGCAGCAGATCTTCGAGCGTAATCCCATCCACAATATCGAGCGGGTCGAGCACGTTGCCTTTAGATTTGGACATTTTTTGTCCTTCGGCATCGCGTATCAAACCGTGCACATAGACCTCGCGAAAAGGGACATCGTCCATGAACTTCAAGCCCATCATGATCATTCGGGCGACCCAAAAGAAAATGATATCGAAGCCGGTGACCAGCACCGAGGTCGGATAGAAGCGTGCGAGCTCAGGCGTCTTCTCAGGCCAGCCCAAGGTTGAGAACGGCCAAAGCGCTGATGAAAACCAGGTGTCCAAGACATCTTCGTCTTGGCGAAGCACTATTGAATCGGAGAGACCGTGGCGCGTGCGTGCCTCTGCTTCAGTGCGTCCGACGTAAACGGTTCCCTTCTCGTCATACCACGCGGGAATCCGATGGCCCCACCAAAGCTGTCGGCTAATGCACCAATCTTTGATATTGCGCATCCACTCGAAGTAGGTTTTAGACCAGTTTTCAGGGACAAACCGTATTCGACCATCTTCAACCGCCCGAATGGCAGGTTCGGCAAGCGGTTCGACTTTGACATACCATTGATCCGTCAAATACGGCTCGATGACCGCGCCCGATCGGTCACCGCGCGGGACCATCAGCTTGTGAGGGTCAATTCGCTCAAGCAGGCCGAGTGCTTCAAGCTCGGCAATGATTTTTTTACGCGCCGCAAAGCGCTCGAGTCCACGGTAGTTGGCCGGTGCGGTGTCGTTTAAGTGCGCATCGGGTGTGAATACATTGATCAAGGGTAGGTGATGACGCTGACCCACCTCGTAATCATTGAAATCATGTGCGGGTGTGATTTTGACACAACCCGATCCAAATTCAGGGTCGACGTAATTATCGGCGATGATTGGGATCAGTCGATCGGCGATCGGTAAACGTAGTTCACGGCCGATCAGCGCACGATAGCGCTCATCCGCTGGATTGACCGCTACCGCTGAGTCGCCAAGCAAGGTTTCAGGCCGAGTGGTGGCGACCACCACATGACCGCTGCCATCGGCTAGCGGATACCGCAAATGCCATAACGAGCCGTCTTCTTCGCTGCTCGCAACCTCCAGATCCGAGACGGCGGTTTGCAAAACCGGATCCCAATTGACTAATCTTTGGCCTCGGTAAATGAGGCCTTCCTCATACAAGCGAACAAAGACCTCTACGACCGCCTGCGATAGGCCTTCGTCCATGGTGAAGCGATCACGACTCCAATCGACCGATGCGCCAAGTCGGCGCATTTGGTTGGCGATGGTGCCACCTGATTGGGCTTTCCATTCCCAGACCCGGTCAATGAAAGCCTCACGTCCAAGCCCCGCTCGACTTTCGCCGCGCGCTTCGAGTTGACGCTCCACCACCATCTGAGTGGCGATACCCGCATGATCTGTACCGGGCTGCCATAAGGTCGGCTCAGTGCGCATCCGGTGATAGCGAGTCAAGGCATCCATGATCGTGTCTTGGAAGGCATGACCCATGTGCAGCGTACCGGTGACATTGGGCGGCGGGATGACAATGCAATAACCCGCATCCGTACCGTCTTGGGACTCGCGCGGGGCAAAATAACCCGCACCCTCCCACTGTTGGTAAAGGCGCTGTTCGATCGAGGCCGGTGAGTAAACCTTATCCATTCGGTATCAACGATTGCGAGCTCGGCGGATTAAGAAATCTGTCAACAAGGCGATCGGGCGACCCGTGCTACCCTTCTGGGCACCGCCCACATAGGTGGATCCGGCGATGTCCATATGCGCCCAGCGTAAGCCTTCGGTGAATTTAGCCAAAAATGCAGCCGCGGTAATGGCCCCGCCGTCACGACCGGCCACGTTGGCAAAATCTGCAAAATTACTGCGTAGCTGCTCACCGTATTCTTCGGTGAGTGGCAACTGCCAGGCGCGATCGTCGGCACGCAGACCCGAGCTCACGAGCTCCTCGGCCAGCGCATCATCATTGGCCATGATGCCGGTGTGATGATGACCAAGTGCAATGACGCAGGCGCCCGTGAGCGTTGCCAGATCAATCACTGCTTGGGGTTTGTAGCGGCGCGCATAATGAAGCGCATCGCAGAGAATTAACCGTCCCTCGGCATCGGTGTTGAGGATCTCGACCGTTAAACCCGCGGCACTCGTCACGATATCGCCAGGCTTGGTGGCCCGGCTGCCCGGCATGTTCTCGCAGGTGGGAATCAGGGCTGTGACGTTGAGCGAGAGATTCAGTTCGGTCACCACCTTGATCGCACCAAAAACGGCAGCGGCTCCCGACATGTCAAACTTCATCTCATCCATCGCACCCGGATCTTTCAAAGAAATCCCACCGGTATCAAACGTAATGCCTTTGCCGACGAGTACCACAGGCGCTCGTGCGGCTTTGGGGGAGCGGTATTCCATGATGATGAACTTAGGCGGCTGTGCACTACCTTGCGTGACCGACAGAAAGCAGCCCATGTTTTCCGCGCGAATCTCGGCTTCATCCAGGATGCGCACTTTTAGGGCGGGGTAGTCCTGTCCCAAACGCAAGGCTTGTTCGGCCAAGTGACTTGGCGTGCACACATTCCCGGGTAGGTTTGCGAGATTACGCATCAATTGACTGCCCTGCGCAGAGGCAACGCCATGGGCGATGCCGCGACGCGCCTTGGCGACATGACGACGATCCACGGGACCGAAGCTGAGCTTCTCGAGAACGAGCTTTGGTGACGGATCTTTAGACTTCAAATGGTTGACCCGATAGAGCCCGTACTCAATTGCTTCCACCCACGAGCGCGCGTGTAAGTAATCGTCCATGTCACGGCCTTCTGGGCGGGTCAGGGCCATGGCGAGCGTCTTGACGCGTGTTTTAGCGACGCTTTGCACCGCGGCGATGACCTGTTTGCGCCAATGACGGCGCGAAACGGCGCTTGCGCCTTGGCCAACAAGCAGCACTCGCGCGGCTTTCAATTTAGGAACCCCTGTCAGCCAGAGCATGTCGCCTTGCCGCCCAGAAAAATCGCCGCGTTTGATCAGACGCGACAGCGCGCCACCCGACTTGCGGTCGAGCGATACGGCGGCGGCGGTTAACTGACCGCCTTCGTGGACACCAACGACGAGACATTCGGCTGAGCTTTGCGCAAGGCTGCCGGTAAAAAGATCGAACTTCATGTGTGTTCTCCGCGGGTCGGGTTGCAGCAGGCACGCAGACGCGCCTGAGCGATTTCAGTTAACGTAGCATTCTAACGGGTTCTCGGAATTCTGGCCTTGGCGCGACTATCTCAATACATTCTGCGAGAGACGCTGGTGGCGGCGCTGGGCGTCTCGGCGGTGCTAATGGTGGTACTCATCACCAATCAATTGGCTCAGGTGCTCAAGCGTGCCGCAGACAATGGCTTTCCCGCGGAGGTCTTGGGCGAGCTGGTGGCGCTCGGTGGGCTGCGTCAAGCCGAGATCATCCTGCCGATTGGGCTCATGCTGGGCGTCATGCTCGCACTCGGGCGTCTGTATCACGACAGTGAAATGACGGCCGCAACCGCGTGTGGTGTGTCTCCTCTGCATATCAGCCGACCCATTCTCTTGGTGGCATCTTCGGTGGCGCTATTGGTCGCGTTGCTGTCTTTGTGGATTTCACCTTGGGCCGCCGAGCGGGTGCGTGAGGTGCGAAGTGCGGCTGTTCAGGCGGGTGACTACGCGGTGATCACGCCAGGTCGGTTTCGTAGCTTTGGAACGAGTGGGGTCGTTGTTTACGCTCAGTCCAAGGATGCGGATGGCACGTTGCGTAATGTCTTCGTCAAGCGCGCCCGCGAGGAGCGCTATGAAATCGCGCTCGCAGACCGCGCTCGACACGAGATCTCTGCCGATGGCGCGCTGCACACCCTCACCCTGTATGCAGGGGAGCGATATGAGGGGGTGCCCGGAACGGCACAGTTCCGTCGCATTCGATTCGCCGAGAACCAGATTCCAGTGAGAGTGCCTGAGGTCGCACCCAGAGGCTTGGAGCTTGAGGCGAAAGCCACCGCAGATTTGCTCGGGGACTCTTCGCCGAATGTCCAGGCCGAACTGCAGCGACGTCTTTCTTTGCCACTGAGTGTTTGGTTACTGGCTTGGATGGCAATTCCCTTGTCGAAACTAAAACCGCGGCAGGGACGTTACGCACGACTCTGGCAAGGCATCGTGATCTATTTTGTGTACATGAGCTTATTGTCAGCCGCACAGGTCTGGTTGGAGCGCGGGGTAGTGCCGTCGGCCGTTGGGCTATGGTGGGTACACGGACTTTTAATCTTAGGTGTGATCTCGCTTGGACCGAGACCGCGACGATTGATCGGTTTAGGCGGTCTCGCGGGGAGGCGCGCGTGAGTCGGTTGGATCGCTACATCGTCCGCAGTGTGCTTGAGGGGGTGGGTCTCGTCGCCCTCGTTTTATTGTCACTGGGATTATTATTTTTATTCTTGGGTCAACAGGATGACATCGGTCAAGGTAGCTATGGGTTTACCGACGCTGTAGCCTTCGCGCTGATGAATCTGCCTCAGCAGTTCTGGGAGCTGCTGCCGATCTCAACCTTGATTGGGGCCATGTTGGCCTTAGGGCAGCTCGCCAAAGGCAGTGAGTTGATTGTGATGCGCGCATCCGGTTGGTCCGTGATGCGTTTTATGCGTCCGCTTACGATCGCTGGATTGATATTGGTGGTGGTAGGCAGCGTGCTCGGTGAATGGCTCGCACCACCGTTGCAGCAACTCGCGCGCCAGCAAAAGTTATTCAGTAAGTTTGAAGATGTTAGTTTTGCCGGACGGGGCGAGGCGTGGGTTCGAGACGGTTCTTTGATTATCAATATTGAGCGACAGTCCGGTAGCGGTTTATACGGTGGAATGATGATCTATGAAATTAGCGACGATCATCGGCTATCGGCATTGGGGCGCGCCGCGAGCGCTCGGGTGGACTCGTCTGGGGACTGGTCGCTCGAGCAGTACAGCGAGTCGAGGTTCTTAAGCGATCGTGTACGGGCTGAGGAAAGAGAATCACGCACCCTACAATCCAATCTCAGTACTGAATTCATTGGCATTGCAGCGACCATGCCCTCTGAGCTACCCACACTGGCCTTATGGCGACTCTGGCAACATTTAGCACGCAATCAATTGGACGTGGAATCGACCGTCTTTGCCTTCTGGTCGCGTATTGCGCGTACCTTGGCGCCCATTGCGGCATTGTGGCTGGCGTTGCCCTTTGCGTTTGGAGCGTTACGAAACAGCGGCGCGGGTGCGCGGGTAGCGCTTGGTATCGCACTCGGTATCGGTTTCTTTTTGCTACAGAAAATGTTGGAGAGTGGTGTGACAGTATTTGGCGGACATCCCATTCTGTTTGCGTGGTTGCCGACTGGTCTGATGGCGGTTGCGGCCTGGTGGCTCATTCGTAGGGTGCGCGGATGAGTGCGGCCACATCAAACGTTGGTTCGGCGACACCCTCGGTGGCGGAGTCGGCGCCTTTAGTTAAGCGCACAACGCTCATCGTGCGCGACGCTGAGCGTTCCATGGCCTTTTATCGTGACGGATTGGGTTTGACCGTCTGGTATGACGACGTCATTGAACTCTCGGGTGTGGGTCTTGCTGCGGGTAAGCGCGGTGATCAAACCCGGCTGATCATTATGCGCGCTCAGGACCCCGTGATTGGCATGATTGGTCTACTGCAATTTACCGAGCCAAGCTTATCGCCACCCTCACGGCGCGAGCGTTTGGGGATTGGCGATATTGTCTTTGTTATGCAGGGTAAGGATATTGAAGGCGTTTATGAGCGCGTGCCGCAACTCGGCGGGCGTATTCATGCGGCGCCCCATCGGTTTGAGGTGCGAGGCGCTGATGGCGGGCAAGTTGCCATGACATCTCTGAGCTTTTGGGACCCTGATGATTATTTCATTGAATATAACCGCCGTGACTGAGTTATGAATGATAGTGATCAAAAGACAGCGAACTTAATTCTGGTTTGGGATTTGGCGGTACGAGTTATTCACTGGGGGCTCGTGGTCTCGGTATTTGGAGCGTGGCTGACACGAGAGCTCGAGGGGGACTGGTTCGCCTGGCACACCCGATTCGGTTATGCGGTTTTGGTGTTGGCATTGACCCGAGTCGTGTGGGGTGTGGTGGGAACCCGTTACGCGCGGTTTACTCATTTCGTCCGCGGTCCCAGCACGATCTTAAATTATCTCAAAAACTTAAGAGTGTCTCGGTCTAGTGCCGATACGCGTGATCTAGGTCACAATCCCTTGGGGGCTGTGATGATCGTGGTATTGCTGAGTCTGCTACTGATGCAGGCGGTCACAGGCCTATTTGCCAATGATCAAATATTGGAAACAGGTCCCTTATTTGGATATGTCTCCGTCGCACTCAGTGATCAGTTGACGACTGTACACAAACAGTTATTTGATGTGCTGTGGGCCGCGATTTCATTGCATGTGCTGGCGGTGTTTTTTTACCTATGGGTGCTGCGTCAGAATCTTATTAAACCGATGTGGTCGGGGCGTAAGCCCGGTGTTGCGAGTGACGGGATTACTCATTCTCGGACTGGGTGGGCGGTCGTGATCGCTTTAGTCGTTTCGAGCCTACTCGCTTTGTTGGTGGTCACTGCGCCAGAGGCATTTTTATTCGATTTTTGAGCGCGCAGTTCGATCTCAGCGGGCCACAATGGTGAGCTGAAGGGGCTCGAGTCCTGTCACTCGAGCGAGGATGTCATCGCCGATATTTACGGCGGCTACGCCCGCAGGGGTGCCCGTGTAGATGAGATCGCCCGATTTCAGGCAGTAGTAACGCGACAGCTCGGCGATGATCTCTGGCACACTCCAAATCATTTGGCGGATGTTGCCCGATTGACGCCGAACACCATTGACGGTGAGCTCGATATCGGCGTCGTTGATGTCGCCCGCTGCCTCGCGGGGGCACAGAGGTCCGATCGAGGCGGAATAATCAAATCCCTTGGCGGTGTCCCACGGTCGACCAAGGCGTTTAGCCTCGGCTTGTAAATCGCGCCGCGTCCAGTCAATCCCCACGGCATACGCGTCAATGCAGGCCGCAGCATCCGTCAGGGATAAATCTGCACCGCCTCGACCCAACGCCACCACGAGCTCGACCTCATGCTGAAAGTCGCGGGTCAGCGACGGGTAGGGTACGTTGCCGGACACTAAGGCATCAGCGGGCTTGGAGAAAAAAAAGGGCGCCTCACGCGATGGGTCTGCGCCCATTTCGCGCGCATGGTCCGCATAGTTACGCCCAACGCAATAAATACGCGATGTTTGCCAGTCGGGGCGTCGCATTAACGGGCGTTGATTTCGTTGAGTAGGGATTGTGCTTGATAAACCTGCTCGAGCGCGGTTTGCATAATCGCAGGATGTACGGCAACCGAGCGATTCATCACCGGATCAAACCCGTAGGAGCCCGAGATCGAATGAATGTTACCATCAAAGATTAAACCAACGATTTCGCCTTGGGCATTCAGCAATGGACTACCCGAGTTCCCGCCGACGATATCGTTATTAGTCGAGAGGTTAAAGGGCGTATCGGGGTTCAAGCGTTCGCGCTTTTCCTGCCAGCTCGATGGAATCGCAAATGGCGCTTCGCCGGTCGCGCGAGCAAAGGCCGTTTCGAGGCGGGTAAATGGCTTAATCTGTTGGCCGCGTTCCAGCCAGCCCTGTACCGTGCCAAAGTTTAGGCGGAGGGTGAAAGTGGCGTCCGGGTATACCTCCGTACCAAAAAGCGCAAATCGCGCACGGGCGATACGCTCTTCGGCATCGGTAATCACTGCGTCGATTTCATCCTCACGCTGTTTACGTAAGCGGCGCGCTGTTTGATCGACCTCGCGGGCCAGTTGAATGAAAGGCTCATCGGAGGCGCGCAATGCTTCGATTGACGCATCCCACCATTTGAGGCGCTCCGTTGGGTCGGTTAGACGCGTGTTCTGGACTAATTTTTGCGCCAATCCGTCCGGTGAGTCACTTGTCAGAAGTTGGCGGACAACGGGATGGTCAGGTCCTAACCACTCGCGCATACGCTCAAATCCAAAGCTCAAGGTGAGCGTTTCGAGTTCAGGGTAGATGGGCGCTGAGGCGGCTAACTGTTGGCGTAATCGCGGCAGAGAGGCGTCGGTGTATTCACGTAGCCGCTGCTCGTTAGGTTTGCTGCGCTCTTCGGCAGCCCGCCAGATAGCCCGGGCCATACGAAAGAGTTGGCTGTTAAAGCCCGCGCCGCCTTCGAGGAACGTATAGTCAAGCTCGGTATCGCTCGCGGCTTTCACAGCCGAGGTGATCTCGGCCCAAGGATCGCCTAAGTTGGCCAAAGTCGGGTCTTTAGCCGCGGCGGTGCGTAGCGCGGCTTCCGCTTCACGTTTCGCTTGCATCAAGTCTTCATTGAGTAGCGCATCCAGTAATTTACGACGCACTTTGATGCCATTCTCAAGTCCGCTTAATGTATCGGCGACGATACGTCGCTCGGCGTCACCTTGCTTGGAAAACTGGATATACCGGCCACGTAGCTCGCTTGCGCGCAGCAAAGATTGCGGCATGACGGTATCACGTAGCACTTGCAGTTGACTGACGGTGAGCAGTCGATCGGTAGACCCCGGATGGCCCGAGACGAATACGAGTTCGCCGGCGGCAGGGCCTGCGAAGTTGATGCGTAGCGGTTCGCTAATGGCGACGGGTGCTCCATTTTCATAGGCGCGTAGGAAGGCCATGTCGAGACACCAGCGGGGAAACTGGAAGTTATCGGGATCGCCACCAAAAGCTGCGATTCCAGCTTCCGGAGCGAAGACTAAGCGTACGTCGGTATAACGACGGTACTGATACAGAAAATATTGGCCGCCGTTATACAAAGAAACGGTTTGGCATTTGAGGCCTGTCTCGCTTTCGCAGGTCTGCTCTAGTCGGGTGCGTGCCTGTTTACGTGCCTCGTTAGCCGCTTTTTCATCGAGCCCCTCGGTCGCAGCTGAAATCTTTGCGGTGATATCGGTCATGGCGACTAGAACATCCGCTACTTGAGTTGGACAGCTGATTTCATTGTCGCGATTACGGGCGATAAAGCCGTCATCGAGTAGGCTTTGTTCTTTGGTAGAGTTTTCGGCTAAGCAACGTGTAATGCAGTGGTGATTGGTGAGGATGAGGCCTTCCTCTGAGACGAACGAGGCGGTGCAGTCGGCGAGCCTAACCGTTGCGAGACGCACTCGGTCTAGCCAAGGCTGGTCAATCTTCACCCCATACTGCTCAGCGATCCGTTGAGTGGGAACATTATCAAAGGTCCACATTCCCTCATCAGCGTGCGCTGCCGCGCTCAGTAAGGCAGTCAGTAGAACGACCGCAATTCGGTTTCTCATCTCACAACTCCTGATCGAGCATCCATCTCAGTAGGATCGGTATTTGGCGCGATTCTCATGATTTTGTCGAGTGACGCGCCCAACTCCAGACGGTCGAATGCGCCGTAACGGCAAGCGGTCGTTGTTTTCACTGGAGAGGTCCCATGTTGCTAGCTTCCCCTCGAGTTCCGGTTAGTCGGTATTGGCGCGGTCGTCTGCATCGCGCTCGTTGTCGTGGTCAAGGTATGACGGAGTACATCGTGATTGTGGCATTGGTTGCCGTGGCAGCGATTGGTGTCTACAGCGCCTTTGGTGATGTAGTTCGCGGCCAAGCCGCTGTGGCGGCGGTGGCCCTCTCGGGAGAGGACAATTCGACGGGGCGTAGCTTGGTGTCAACCGGGCGTAGTCAAGCCAATGCCCAGTCGCGCTCCAAATCCTTGGAAGACTACGAAGAGTAGGGGGCCCTTGGCGCGTTTAAGGAATCGCTGTTCGATGAGGTGGCACGCCACTGAAAGGGGTCAGGTGCTACCGCTTGGGCTGTTATTGCTGGCGCTACTAGCCATGTGTTTATGGTGGGTGAGCGACGCTGCGCTCGCGGTCAGCGAGAAGCGTCGTCTCACTCAGGCGGCAGACATGGCTGCCTTAAGTGGCGCCGTTTGGCAAGCGCGAACCCTGAACTTTGACGCCTATATGAACCGCGCCATTATGGCCAATGAAGCCGTGATCGCACAGTCCGTGAGTTTACGGGCGTTCAGCGACTACGTGAGTCAGTTGTTACTCAATTCAGCGACGGTGACCACGTGGGTGCCTTTTTTGGGGCAGGCCCTAAGGGTGATCGATCGTGTCTGGAGCGGTATTGATCAAAGTTTGAGCGCAGGCTTAACGACTCTCGAGGTACTGACGAGCCTGGCCGATCATGATTTAGCGTTTGCCCAGCGCCTGATGCACGCCGGAGCGGTGCAATATGTACCGAAATTAGTGCGACAACAAGTTAAAGCCATCGATCCTCGCTTTGAGGTGACCGAGGGCGCTGAGGCGGCGCTCACCGTCTGGCAACTGCAATGGCCACGCTTTGCATCCTTTTACGGCGGTGCATTTCGGTGGCGTCAACAAGATGTGTTGTATCGATCGATGGATGGGTTCAGTGCGGAGCGTCAGTTTCGTTGGCCGAGAAGTAGCGCCTTTGGATTTCGCATCGAAAGGCGCGGCGGCACGGAGCTCGTGAATTTCGAGTCATGGCAAGCGGTCGATACTCTGTCCCTGCATTTACGTCGCTATGTGCTGTTTGGGTCTCTGCGAGAG